>CANQPI010000001.1 GCA_947625725.1 uncultured Clostridia bacterium
GTTTTTGTGCTATACTAACGGTAATTACAGTTGTAATAATGGTGAGGTATGCTTGCCCAACGGAGAAGATCTCATGGAAAAGGAAACGAAAACGGTCAAAAACAGTAGCGCAGAACGATTGGCAGGGCTTCGCCGCCACAGCGAAGAAGTAAACAAACTTGTGGTGGAGAGTTTGCAGCAAGCGTTGCTTTTGTTGATAACAAAAAAGCCCTACGACTCCATCACGGTAACGGAACTTTGTCGCAAGGCGGGCGTTTCGCGCATGGCTTTTTACGGCAACTTTGACAACAAGGACGATATTTTCCGTCAAATCGTATCGGAGTTGCACCTCGAATTGATGTCCCGAGTGGGCAGTCCTCTGCGCCAAGCGCCCAACGTAAATTGGTATGTGCAACTGTTTGAATACGTCGAGGAAAAATCTAACGTTTTGCAACCCATTTTCAATGCCGGTTACAGAGAAAAATATCTGCAATTGGTCAATTCGTACATACTTCGCCACACGGAACTTTCCGACGAAAACGTGTACCTGTTGCTGTTTTGGTGTGGCGGCATCATCAACGCGGTGTCGCATTGGCTGCACGACAACATGAGGGAAACTCCCGAACAAATGGCAAACTACTGTTGCAAGTGTTTTGTCAATTTCGGTACGCGCCGATAGATCGCAAAGCAATTCAAATCAAATATTAGCCCCGAAGGAAAAACGTCCGTCGGGGCTATTTTTTTATGTTGAGTATGTCGTCTGCGGAACAGTCGAGGTAACTGCACAGTTTGGAAAGAGTCGCCAACGTGGGCTGTATCCGTCCCGAAACGTACTGCGATACGGTGGGCTTGGATACGCCTATCGCCTTGGCAATTTCCGTTTTGCTTTTGCCTGACGTTACGATTTCTCTGCGCAGATTTTCACTTATTTGTTCGTCAAGAGATCTCATAGTAATAATAATATTAGGTAATACCTAAGTTTTATGCTTGACAGTTAGGCAGTACCTAATTATAATATAACATAGTTAGGTAATACCTAACAAAATAAATTAGGAGGAAATATTAAAATGACAAAAGCAAAAAAGTTGCAACTGATCAAAATCGTTTGCATAGTTGCATTGGCGGCGGTTGCGCTGTTGGCGTTGGGTTTGTCTGCGTGCGAGCGCGTACACAAACACGCTTTGACGCAAGTGGCAAAGCAGGACGCGACCTGCACCGAAAAGGGTTACGAGGCGTATTGGAAGTGCGACGAATGCGGCAAGATGTTTTCCGACAGCGAGGGCAAGAGCGAACTAAACTCCGTCCCCGAAATTGCCGCCAAGGGTCACAGCGTACCCGACATGACGGAAACAAAGCAAGCAAATTGCACCGACGAGGGAGAAAAGAGCGGCAAGTGCGAAGTGTGTCAACAAACCGTTACCGAGGTAATTCCCGCTTTGGGACATAACACGGTGTGGACTTCCGTTGACGAGCAGACTCATATAAAGAAATGCACTCGTTGCGACTATACGGAGGGTGTGGCGGAACCGCACAATTTCGAGGGCGACGAATGTACGGACTGCGGCGCAAAAAAGGCGAGCAAACCCTACACGCTATCCGAGGACGGCAGCACGTTGACGTTTGGCAACTATCCGCAGAGCAAAGTGGAGGACGCCGCATTGCAGTCTATGCTCAACGCCGCAATTCAAAACAAAACTCCCACTGCGGAGGAATTTAACGGTTGGACGGACTACGAGTACTACGTTAACGGACAAATAACAAGTTACACTTGGTATATTGATGTAAACTATCAAGGCGCAAAATATCGCGGAGTGTACTTTACGCTTTACCGTCCGTTTCATACTTGGGATATGGAAGGCGATCCTGACGGGTGGAGTCGTCAGTACGACAACGGCTACGAAACGAGCAACGTTTATTGGTTCAAATGGGAGCCTATCACATGGCGCGTTTTGACTACCGATGATAACAAATTGCTTGTTATGTCAGATTGGATCATAGATTGTCAGCAGTACTATCACAACAGTGAAGAAGATCGTTTTATTGAAGTTGAACCTTATTTTATATGGGCTAACAATTACAAAGAAAGCGAAATACGCGCTTGGCTCAATGAAGATTTTTACAACACTGCCTTTGACGAATTAAGCAAGGGATTCATTTCTCAAACCGAGGTGGACAACAGCGCAAACACAACCGACAGAAGCGACAACAGATATGTTTGCGAAAACACAAATGACTATATGTTTTTGCTAAGTTACAAGGATGTAAAAGACGTTGCGTACGGTTTTGAAAACAATTCTGCAAGTTGTAGTGCACGACAAAGAAAAACCACAGATTATGCGCAATGCCAAGGCGTATTAACGGAAGATGGGTGCGGTCCGTGGTGGCTTCGCTCTCCTTACAATCAAACTCCTATGGCGACATCATGTGTCTATGGCGACGGTATGATCTATGCGGCAAATCTTGATAACTATGATATTGGTGTTGTCCCCGCTTTGTGGCTAACGTTGTGATCCGATTGCATATTTCTGAAAAAAAATATCTAAATAAAAATTTGGGTATTTAATTTTTCAAAATTTCGTTATAAAATATAAAGTAAACATAAAAAATTTTGCAATTTTATTGTGCGCCCTTGCCGAGGTTTTCGGCAAGGCGCAAAAAGAGCAGTTTTGCCAAAGGAGAAAATATGAGCGACGAACAAAAGAAATCTTCCAAGAAGAAAATTATCATAGGCGTTGTTGCGGCGGTCGTGGCGGTTGCCGTGCTTGTGTTGATCTTGGTGCTGTGTCTGCCCAAAGGCGCACCCGACGATCCGAATAATCCCAGCACGCCTACACACACTCACAAGATGACGGCGGTGGAAAGGCAAGAGGCGACCTGCACCGAAAAAGGTCACGAGGCGTATTGGAAGTGCGACGATTGCGGCAAGATGTTTTCCGACAGCGAGGGCAAGAGCGAACTAAACTCCGTCCCCGAGATTGCCGCCAAGGGTCACACCGTGCCGTTTATGACAGAAACAAAGCAAGCAAATTGCACCGACAATGGAGAAAAAAGCGGCAAGTGCGAAGTGTGCCAACAGACTGTTACCGAGGTTATTCCCGCGTTGGGACATCAAACGGGCGAGTGGCAATTTGACGCGTTTTTCCATTGGAAAGAGTGTTCGCGTTGCGGGCAGTCTGTGGATATGGACGATCACGAATTTTCCAACGGCAAATGCGGCGTTTGCAACTTCGATCAGAATGCCGAAGTCGCCGCCGAACTTACGTTTGAACTTTTGGAGGACGGTACTTGGTCGGTCAGCGGCGCAACAAATATCGGCATAGCCACCTACGTCGAGATACCCGCCACGCACGAGGGCGCAAAAGTTACGGTCGTCGGCGAAAAGGCGTTTTATGCCTCGGGTATTGAGCGAGTAATTTTCCGTAACGAGAGCGTGTTCTTGGACTGGGCGTGCTTTTCGCACTGTCACAGTCTTACCGAGGTGCGCTTTGACGAGGGCGTGCGCGAGATAGCGAGAAAGAAACACGATATCTCGGAAGAGCATTGGTGGTGGGACTATCCCGACTACCCGTTTTACAATTCCGACAAAATACAGATGGTTTACCTCGGCTCTACGGTCAACAGTCTGGAAACAAAGTTGTTCGGCGGTTTCGACGTGGGATATAATTTCGACGGACCACCGAACTCACACGAAGAAATACACCCGACGTTTTCCTTTGAGCGATACGAAGTTTCTCCCGACAACGCCAAGTACGGCACGGACGAACACGGCATACTGTACAACAAACAGACCAAAGTTTTGATTTTTGTCCCCTACAAGTTGACGGGCGAAGTGACGATACTAACCGATACGGAGGAGATTCGCGAAGGGGCTTTCGGTTGCATTAGCGGCTTGACAGCGATAAATTTGCCAAGCGGACTCCAAAAGATAGGCGCCCATGCCTTTGACGCGACTGGCATAACGGAACTTGTCATTCCCGATAGCGTAACAAGTTTGGGAACGTACAACGGTTATATGGATATTTGCTGTCATTGCGCCAATTTGAGAAAATTTCATGTCGGCGCAAGCGTGGCGCGCCAACAGGTGGGCAGCGAACACGGAATACTCGGCATAGGCAGATACTTTCCGCGTACCGTCACGTCCGTTACGGTAAGCGCGTCCAACGAGTGTTACAAATCGCAAAACAACTGCATTTTGTCCAAGGACGGCGAAGTCTTGTATCTATCCAACAGCACGGGAGAGATCCCTGTCGGCGTCAAATTCCTGAGCGAATACGCCTTGGCGTTCAACGAAAGTCTGACGAAAATAACGATTCCCCAAAGCGTTGTGAATATAGGATATGGCGCCTTTGACGGGTGTGCAAATCTGCAAAGTGTCGAGTTGCCGAGCGGACTTGCGTACATTGACTCCTACGCCTTTGCTCGCACGGGTCTGACGAGGATAACTTTTCCTCAATCGTTAAAGCAAATTTCTTGCTGGGCGTTTCAGGAGTGCAAAGACCTTGTTTCGGCGGTTTTTGAAGATCCGTCAAATTGGAAAGTGTACAACAACGGCATGGACTCGTCTACGGCGCAAGATGTCGTCTTGTCAAATCCCTCGCAAAACGCCGCGTACCTCACCGACACCTATTACGATAAAATTTGGAAAAAGGTTTCAACCTGACGTTACCGCATTGTTTTTCCACCCCATATCGCCATTTTTGACGGTATGGGGCGTTTTTTTGCCGAGAAACAAGGTTTGAACGACAATGGAAAAACGCGTCGTCGCAGGGAGTCGGGCTGTCGCAGGGAGTCGGGCTGTTGACAAACTTTTTTGCGCGCACAAGCGTATTGGCGCAAAGCGCGCAAATATGGTCGCGGTCTTGTCTTTGTCGCACCTCCTGTAACTATGCAAACCAACGTAAAATAAAAATAGTTTTCTGTCCAAAAAAAGATTTGCGGAGGAAACTTCACCTGCAAACAAGAACAAAACTTTGCAACCGTCAAATTTTGCGAGAAAAGCGCGCGTTTTCGTTTGACTTTTTTCCCTTTATATTGTAATATATATTTCAGCCGCATAAAAAGGGTCATTTTTTCAAGCGCGTTTTCGGGCAAAGAGTTCAGACTTGCAAGTCCGAACGTCACCCTATTAGCGAGTCTTGACAGGAGGTAAAAAGAGTTTAATGTACGCAATTGTAAAAACAGGCGGCAAACAGTACAAGGTAACGGAAGGTCTTGTTTTCGAAACGGAACTGTTGAACGCCGAAGTCAATTCCGCAGTGGAACTTGACGTAGTGTTGGCAGCGGACGGCGACAAAGTAGTCACGGGCGCGGACGCCGCGAACGTCAAAGTTATCGCAACGGTAGTGGAACACGGCAAGGGAAGAAAGATCAACATCTTTACTTACAAAGCAAAGAAAAACGTTCGCAAGCGTCAAGGTCACAGACAGCCCTACACCAAACTCAAAGTTACGAGCATTACTATCGGCTAATGACAGACATCACGGTCACACGCAAAAACAACTCCATAGTTGACGTTTCGGCAAGCGGTCACACCGGCTACGGCGAAAGCGGCGAGGACATAGTGTGCGCGGGCGTTTCCACCCTGTTGCAATCGGCTTTGCTCGGTTTGTTGCAGGTGGCAAAGATCAACGTCAAGTATCGCGTCAACGAGGAGCAAGGTTCTATTCGGATAACTCTTCCCCAAGACCTCACGGCAGAGGAGCGGCATGACGCCGACATTATTCTAAACACAATGTTGTGCGGTTTGCAGGATTTTTACACAGAGTATTCCGACTTTATCAATTTGGAGGTAATTTGAAATGATGTTCATAAAGTTACAGTTGTTCGCCCACAAAAAAGGTATGGGCAGCACCAAAAACGGACGTGACAGCGAAAGTAAACGCCTCGGCGCAAAACGTGCCGACGGAGAATTTGCTCTCGCCGGAAACATTCTTGTACGTCAACGCGGAACGCACTTTCATCCCGGCAACAACGTAGGTATCGGCAAGGACGACACCCTTTTCGCTTTGATTGACGGCGTGGTAAAGTTTGAACGCACCAAGACCCAAAGACAAGTTTCCGTCTACCCCGTTGCAAAGTAAAACAAGTTTTTCAAAACGAGATTGCCGAATTTGAAGCAATCTCGTTTTTTGTAGTGGGATTTGGCGACAGTGCAAGTTAAAAATTGCAGTATCGCGTGCGCGTTAACGAATTCGGGAATTTGATCGGCGCGGCGCAAGCGACGGCAAGTTTTGCCGCCAAACGATTTTTGCGCATACGTCGGCGCAAGCCGACAAGATGTTGAGCGGAGCGGATATGGATCTACCTTTGGCATTTACTTACGACAGCGATTACTTCAACGTCCGCGACACTTTGGAATGCGGACAAATTTTTCGTTACAAAAAGTTGAGCGACGACCGATACGCCGTGTTTTCTCGCGACAAGTACGCCGAAGTTGTTACTAAGGACAAAACGGTGGAGGTGTACGCGCGCGACAAACAATATTTTTGGCGTTTTTTCGACTTGGATTGCGACTACGCCGCCAAGGTGCGACGCATTTCCGCTTTGTCGCCGATAATGCAACGGGCGGCGTCTTGCGGCAAGGGCATACGTATTCTCAATCAAGACCTCACCGAGATGATATTCAGTTTTATCATTTCCGCAAACAACAACATCAAGCGCATACAACTGATTATCGAACGTATTTGCAACGCCTTGGGAGAACCTACGGAAAACGGCAGGGCGTTCCCGACGGTAGACTCCATTGCGGCAAGCCCCGTCGAGTTGTTTGCCTCGCTGGGCGCGGGCTATCGCGACAAATACCTCGTCGCTACGGCGCGCAAACTGCAAGGCTACGATCTGAGCGCGCTGAGCGCATTGGACAGCCCCTCCGCGCGCAAGGAACTGCTTGCTTTTGCGGGAGTCGGTCCCAAGGTCGCCGATTGCATATTGCTTTTCGGGCTGAAACGCGGCGACGTTTTCCCCGTGGATACCTGGCTCAAAAAAGTCTATCACAACTATTTCGAGCAGGGACACAAAGACTCGGAAATATCGACTTTTTTCTGCAATTTGTTCGGCGAGGACGCGGGTTTGTGTCAACAATATTTATTTTATTTTGAGAGAATTCACCATAAGGAGTGAAAACACACAACATATAGTATTTCTTTCTGCCTTAAAACCACAATATGTTGTGTTGACTTTTATTGAACGGGAAATTTGTCCACGGTTTGTCCACGCTTTTATCTCTTTATTTTGTGATTGTATCTTCCAAGAGATCGGCTACGCTTTTATCTAACCCATCAGTGTTGTGAACATAGATAGACAGTGTCGTCGAGAGGGTTTTGTGTCCCAAACGTTGTTGTACTATTTTGGGCGGAACCTTGTTATCGATTAGCATAGTCGCGTGACTATGGCGCAATGTGTGAAAGACGAATTTTATTCCAACCTTTTTGCTAAGTGTGCGCACATAACTTTCGGCATTATTCTCTTTCAGGAAGTGTCCAAACTTATCCGCGCAAACAAAACTTCGGGTTTCTTTGCTCGAGGGCTGCTCGTTCGCAAACCTTTCGCAGAGAACTAATTGTTGTTTGCCATTTGGCATTATCTCGGTTTTGTCTACATCATAAACCACATAGCTCGGATTTTTTCGCGCGAAATCATCCTGCTTTTGTTTTGTTTCTCTCAAAAGTTCGACAAGGGAATTTGGTATTGTTATTTGGCGGACTGAATCATACTTCGGCGGAGCAAGAGTTGCGACGATAATATCGTCCACAGCCATCGTTCTGAGTTGCTGATCGATTGTTATGGTGTTACCTTCAAAGTCTACTTTATCCCATGTTAAGCCAAGGGCTTCACCCATTCTCATACCACAACTCCACCCGAGGAGAATAAGCAGCCTGTAGAGTTTGCTTGTGCAAGCCGCAAGAATATTTTTCATTTGTTCTTGGGTGAAGGTTTTATATTTTTTTGGCGGTTTTGAGGATGGTGGAACTTTGATGTATAAAGCCGGATTAGTTGGAATGAGTTCTAAAGGTAAGACGGCGTAACTTAATGACGATTTCAGTACGCCACAGGCGTTCGTAATAGTGTTGTGGGAATAGCCGTCCTTTGCAAGACCATTGATTAAATCTTGCAAAGTTGTAGGGCGTAATGAGCCGAGTCTATAATGCCCAATCCGCGCTGCGATAATGTTGAGCAATGTCTTATACGTTGCTTGGGATGTGTAGGCAATATTTGCTTGACAGTATTTTTCAAACCACAGATTTAGGTAATCTTCCACGCTCATTTGTGATGGTTCAAAGCGTACTCCCGTAGCATTGTAATCTGCGAGAGCCTTTGTGCCTGCTTCAAGCGCATCCTTTTTTGTTCTAAACCCCGACTTTGAAATGTGGTGGCGTTTACCGCCGGTAGATGCCGCCTCAAAACGATACTCCCAGTTTGGTTTCTTCCCGGTGCCTTTGTTCCTATCTCTAATGTTAATCTTTGCCACTTTCGCTTAACTCCTTTATTTGAAAAGGATCAGTTAAATCTTTGCCTTCGTAGTGTGCTAGAAAGTCGCAAAGAGCCTGATGCCGCACCTTGTATTGACCAAGTTTGATAAATGGCAACAGACCAGCTTTGCGCAGTTTATGCACGTAGTCTACATTTGTTTTTAGCAAAGTGGCTACTTCTTTTACGGTGTAAAGAACCGCGCCATAATCGCTGATGCTTTTCATAAGATATGTATCCCCCAAGGAGTGTCGTGGCGGTAGTATGTAATCAAATTATTCATCTCTCAAATAATAACTCGGAAAAATCTGATGGGTCGGGGCTTAGCGCCCCGATAACATAAACAAACAATATTAAAATAAATCTAACAAACGGTTTCTCCAAAGAAACGCTTCACCCAAAGAGCATATTGTATTCGTATCATATATGCGTGATTGGTTGGACACCCAAGGTGGCTGACCATTTTCTTTATTAGCGGCATTTCGCTCTTGTCGTTGTGTATCTCAACAAACTTAGCATTGCGGTAGAGGTATGTAAAGACAAGTCTTGAATCACAATTTGTCGGAACATTTTGGTTAAACCTCTTTAGCAGTTGGACTATTCGATTTCTGCTGGTACCTTCGTGTATGCTACGAAACAGCAAATTGCTTGGTTTGAGATATTGCAAGCGCCCCGAAGGCATCCCGTGATATTGGTCTATTTTAGACAACGCGGATAGAATTTCGTAGTCCTGTCGCCGAATTGATGTTTTGCCACGGGTGGGTATGTTTACAAAGTATAGTTGTTCGTCGCGCTCGAGGTCTTTGTTCTCGGCTTGCGCAATATCGTCAATGTTGCCTCCATACCAACCGAGGATGGCGATACCTTTAATGTGCATTAAATCGGTTGAAGGGTCGTATCTCTTGATGACTGCATAGCCAACGTCGTCTACAAATTTTAGTAGCGAATCTAAGTCGGCAAACAAATACTCAACGTTTTGGCTTGCGAGGACCTCATCGTAGAGGGGCAACTCATAATCTGCAATATGCAGGAAATCGCAGAGATTTGCTAAACAGGTTTTGCGCTTTCCGTATGTTGTAGCAGACAATCCTTTCTCTTGTAGCATATACATACATTTGCAAAGAAATTGTTTGTCTCTCAAGCAGGCGCTCAACTCTGTGTCCCCACGTTGCCTTTCAACCGCCGCCAAAAAACTTCTGGTGTCTCTTTCTGCGGCTTCGCTGCAATTTGGGTAATATTTTTGGAGAAATCCGTTAATGTCAATCATATGACCACCTCGTTCAAAAAATTATACAACACTTCGTGGGCAATGTCAAGGAGCCCGGTAGTTTGTATGTATAGGGAATATGGGCGGAGGTGGCGTTTATAATTATGCCAGGTGTCTCAAAAGTGTCAACAGCAGTCTGCGCCGCTCGATTTCCTCCGGCTGGACTGTGAATGTAATGAGGTCATCTTCCATATAGCCTCTGTACGGTTTGACGCTTTCGTCGTCGTAATCTACGCAACAAAGTGCGTTTATGTATATGTCGTCGGCAGTAACTCGTGCAACAAGTGTAGTGTATTTTGTCGCGAACGGCAATCCCGTCGGATTACCCAAGCCCGCAGTGGCAAGGTTAATGGTAAATACATCACCTTCAACTTCGCGCTTAGTGCCGTAAACGAGTGAAGGGTCGAAGTTAAATGAACTTGTAATTTTCTGCCCTTTGACGGTTTTTGTGCTTGTAAATTGCATATCTATACTCCTTTTGTTAGTCTGTTTGAGGTAAGCGGGAATCTATTTCGTCAAGCCTCGATATGATGTCATCGAGAGTAACTCCATTACCCGCCGCCAGGATGTTCACGTTGGTCTTTCCCAGAACAAAGTCGCTTACTGCAAGACGCGCTCGGTCAAACATTTCCTGATATACGTTCAAGTAGCGCATTGTAACCTGCTGATTGGAGTGGTTTAGCAACCCTTGAATTTTGGTGATTGCGTTCATGTCGATTGTTTGTTTGTCGACGCACGCGGCAATGTTAGCGAAGCTCTTGCGCATCGTGTGCGAACCTATATTTATAGGCAGACCTAATGCTTTACCCGCGTCGGATAATATTTTCCACCCATATTCCTCATACATCTTTCCTTTGGTTTTACCACTTGGGAATAAATAATCGTCGCGTGATATTTTCCAATCGATAGAATCGAAATATTTCATCAGCGCATCAACCACAGAGGGGGTTATTAAACAGTTGTTCAGCTTATGTGTTTTCTGTTCGATGATTACGACGCGCGGTCTAATCTTGCTGTTTTCGTCAAGGAAAGCAGAAATTTTGAGTGATAATAGGTCGGAAATTCTTAGGCCGAGACTTACGCCAATTGTCCACAACGCCCAATCGCGCATCTTGCCGCGGCTCCAGAAATAATTTTGGATTGCCGCAAAATCCTCGTAAGATCTTATTGGTTCTGCGGGTTTTGCTTTGGGTTTTCCGTCGGATTTTAAGGGGTTGTATTCATTTGTGGCGGTTGCCATTTCGGCTTTTGTTCTACGTTTGCGCGATAGCGCATCGTTCAATTGTTGTTCAAGGGTAGTCACCCTCTCCTCGGCATCTTTGCGACGACTACGTTCTGTGGCGAGTTCTACCGTAAGGGCGGCGTTGTCGCGTTGTAGTCTATCGACTTTTTCTGCGTCAGTTTCAAAAATTGATGTGCGAGACGTTTTTGATGCGGAAGTATCTCTATAGATATAATCATGCTCCATGTTCATCCTCTGCCTCCAAATATATTTGCTCGAACGCATTGAGCTGAGCGAGAATTGCTTTGAATACGGGGCAAGTCGTGCACCCCAAGGGCGTATGTATGGCGCGGCACTGTTCGGTGCCGTGGAAGCGGCAGACAGCCTCTTGGCTTCCGTCCGCATTTTGCTTCGTAGTGGTGAGTGGTTGATATATTATTTGTTGGCTCATTTTTTATGCTCCTACTCCAATGGATATCATCAATTTTTTATTGATGTCCTCAATTTTTTGTTGGTTGCAAACTCGACCAAGTTTTCTTCCGAGCCGCGATTTGTCTATAACGCGCACTTGTTCGCACAAAACCGTGGAAATACGGAGTATCCCACAGTCCTCCGGTAAAAGTGTAACGTGAGTATCCAAGGGCACCTTATCACGGGTGGTCAAGGGACAAATTATTGTGGTGGGCGAGTGGGCATTCCCCATCTCATTTTGAACGATTACCGCGGGGCGAACGCCCGCCTGCTCTGAACCAACACAATTTTCACTCAAATCCACTAAATATATTTCGCCTCGGTGCATTTCTTCCATAGTAGTATACCTTGTTTAAGTTATTTCTTCCAGCGAATCTATTGCCTCTTGGATACTATCGAGCGCGGAGTCCATTTTCTCATCGGCATCCTCTGAGTTTTGGTAGTTGGAAGTATTCTGCAGGTTCTCTGGTATGTTGTCGCGGCACTCTTCCTCTTCGTATTTGACTTCTTCGAGGCGGTCGTGGCAATCTGTTAGTTTGTCAACTATCTCTTTAATTTGTTCTCGTCGCTGCTTGTTCACATCGTTATTCTCCTTTATAAATTATGTTTTAGCAAAAACTGGTTGCTTATGCATTTGAAACTGACGGTATTGTCATGGTCTCTGATGACCAATCCCTCGCGCAGCGTGTTGGCGATTGTAGACTGTCCGTCCGCATATGAGAGCATTTCATCCACGGTCTGCAGTAACTTAAATTCCGTGTCCAAAATTGGTACCCACTTGATGCCGTACTCTTTTACGATATCTGTAGCGATAGCACTGTCAATCTTATGCTCGTCGATGACGAGGTTAAAGGCATAGAAATCGCGACCCATCAGCCCATACTTATTCTTTTGAATTGCCTCTCCGATTGTTTCGCCTTGGAGAACGACGGTCGTTGCGTTGAAGCGTTCCATAAGCTTCATAAGCACGTTCTTGATGTTGTACTTGATTGCAATTTCATGATATACGTTGTCATCGTAGAAACACTTCTGGTTAATGTCCGCCTGCCTGACGTTGCGAGAACAAACGGCGAAGTCATATTTTCTTTTCTTTTCTTTTCTTAGACCAAAGCTGGTGGAAGTGCCGTCGATTTTCTCGGTAACTACCATCGGCTTGCCGGCGTATGTCTCAAGAACATGGGGCATATTTTGTAAGCGGATTTCGTCCGTTTTCACAATCCAATCGGGGAACTGCTTCGGCTTTTTCTTTGGCAAGAGCAGCTTAAGGACAATCGCTCTGAACCACTTAAACTTCATAAACCACTTGAAGACCTTGTTCTTAAAGAGCTTCTTGTGGCGTTGTTTGATTGATTGCAACTTGTCCGCCGGCTGTTGCTTTGGAATGTCGTCTTCCACCTCGGTGATTTTCAAAAGGGAAGTAACATCGTCGCCAATGGCATATTTCTTGGTCATATGTAAGATGTCCATCGGGAATACAATGCCCTGTGACAAGACGCCGCGCATCTTTTGCGTCTTAATCCGATAGTGCTTCGGTTCAAGGAACGCGAAGTCTGGATTGTCCTTATCGACAATGCTGTCGATTTCGATATACACGCACAGATCGCCGACGTTAAATTCGTCTTTCTTTGCGATACATTGCCAGCCCAAGACGCCGACAAGTTCGATGCGGTCGGCTCCCTCAATAGGGCGTTTCCACTCGATTTTTTCGACATGAGCAAGTTTTCTCATTTATTTACCTCCAATATATACTTGTTGGCATCCGTTACAACGATAAATAATTCCATTTGTTTTGTTCATCCCCATAGGAATTATGGTTGCAATGGGAGAACAACAGTTGCAGATTCCCCTGTGACAACATCGGGCAATTCGCCATTCCATTTGGATAAATATTCAAGGTACTTCATATAATCTGCTATTAGTTGGATTTCCTCTGGTGTTTTGCCATCAAAGTTAATTGTGTACTCGACTCCAATCTGCGTTTCCCCATCGTCGGAAAGGAGGGGCGTTTCATCAATTGTAAATCCTAATGCTCGCGCAATCTCAATCGACTTCGCTTTGATGGCGTTCGCCTCTGCCTGCGCCATCACCAGTTGTGCTTCCGCATCGCCCTCGGCTTGTGCAATACGCGCTTGTGCAGCAAGTTTTGCTACTTCCAATTCTTGCTCGGCTTTGATAATTGCCGTTTCCTTTTCATATTCCGCTTGCAGTTTCTTTTGTTCCGCTACCATCTTGTCTTCAACGGTTTGCTCAAACGTGTCAGAGAAGTCTATGTTGGAAAGTACAACTGTTGTTATATTGACGTAGTAGCTGCCGTCAATAGCATCTTTGACAAACTCTTCAACTTCGGGCGAAATGGCAGCTCGCGTTTCGATAATATCCATCGCGGAATACTTTGATAGCACTGCTTTCGTTCTTTCGACAACGACATTTTGAATTCGCGTTTCAAGCGCATCAAGGCTACCGTATTGCGTGGCAATATCTACGACTTTATCCGGTTGGATTTGAAACTGTACCGTCATTGCGATGTCCATTGTCTGGGCGTCTTTTGAATAGGCTTGCGTAGTAATGTCTACGTTCTGGACTTTTGCATCATAGGTTTCATAATTATCCGTCATCCAAAAATCAAAATATGTACCGGCTGATCTTGTGGCCGATATATCTCCGAGATGTTTGACTACGGCAATTTCGCCGGCATCTACTGTATGAAACGAACCGGGAATCAGTAGAAGCAAAATGGCTCCTACAACGACTACGGGAATCATTGCGAACTTCGCTATGCCATAAACCCTTGAATCGGTGTCGTATTGCTTATATGCAAACACACAGGCCAACGCGATGCCGCCAACCAAGATTGCTGCAAAAATTAGTCCAGTTATTAAACTAAAAACCATTTATATAATCCTCCGTTTTTATGTTAATGTTTATTGAATACGACTGCTTGTCCGCTTTTTATGTTCCAGCACTGTAAGCAGTTGGTACAATCGCCAGAGCACTCGGATGCGTAAGTAGGTATTGATTTGTTTTCGTCATCTTTGAAACGCACATAAGCTGTGGGGAAGTGGAAGGGGTTGTCAACCGTAAAGTCGTCGCCCCACGCACTAAATACAATGTGCAGATTAGATGGTATTGTGCCGCCATTATGTATAAATTCGTTTACGATTTCAAACTTTTTTGTAAACGCAAGGAATGATGTGTTTGGCAGATCAACTGCGACTTTGACAACGCCCTCGAAATATTTATCGTCTACGAAATCTCCTGCAGCATGCCAGCGAAAGTAGGAGTATGATACCATTCCGTTGTTTATAGCATTTTTGACCTCGGCAAAATATTTCTCGGAATTTTCCAAATAAATCTGATAATTGTTGATAAGCGAATCTTTAACGTTTTGGAACCGATAGCGTCCTTTGAGGGCGTAGCAGTCTTTTGCACAAGGGCAATTGCGACGGCAGGTCAAAACCGGCGGTAGATTTACCGACGGAATCAAACCAAGTTTGCTGTTGGTTGTAGAAATTTTTACTGACATTCGAATATTGCCTCCAATTGGATTGCCCAAAGAGAGGAAATATTCAGTTATGACCTGCCTCTTTGGGGCGGTGGTGTAAAGTAAAAATAGTTACAAACTAATTGCTCCAAATTGTGGTAACAATTTGTTGTTAAAAAGTGTCGCTACAGCGACACTTTTTCAAAGCTTTTCGCCGTAGCAAAGCGGTGCACCCAACATGGTTAAATGCTCATTATGTAACGAAATACCCAATTAGTTCAAATACAAGGAGCGTTGTTTCTTACTTTTACGGCTAAGAAGGTGACGCCAGAGAAGAAGCGTAGAAGAAATGCGTCACCCTGCGCAAACTAATAGTTATCGATTGATGCCGGATGGACGCGTTTATGGACACTTGCCCAGTGCATTGCCTCAATCTTTTGTACGATTGCCGGATCGGGGTGAATTTCTCCATTGATGTAGCCGTCAAGCGTTTCGTACGTGAACCCGAAGTTGTCCTCATCGCTCCTGCCGGTCAAGCCGTCCGCAGGAGTCTTTATGATATACTTCTCGTCCAACCCAAATTCTTTGGCAAGATGCTTTCCCACTTGAACGACTTCCGTGCATGTTAAGTGAGCAATGGGATTGAAGTCGCACGCACAGTCACCCCACTTGGTACACCAGCCGACATACGATTCGCTTGCGTTGCCCGTGCCGACCACCTGATAGCCAAACGATTGTGCTATTGCGTACAAAATGGTCATACGAAGGCGAGGTGGGATGTTGGTTTCTGCCTTGTCCGAAAGCGCAACATATTCCAAATGTGTGTCTCCGTTTCTATCTATGATGTGGGAGTTGCTAATACCGTCAACGATTGCGCGATAGGCGTCGTTTATAAAGACAGTAATGTGTTTCAGTCGAAGTGTTTTTGCGATTGCGTGTGCGTCATCTAGGTCTACTTGATCCCCGTGCGGCATCAAAACCGCAAAGATATTGTCTCCCCAAACCTTCTTACATAGCATAGCGACCGTTGTGCTATCCTTGCCACCGCTCAGTCCAATAACGACGCCACGGCAACCTGTATGTTCTTTGTACTTTTGAAGCCAAGAAAGAATTTCTGATATTCCTTCTTCTACATTTTCAAGCATAAATATCCTCCATTAAGTTTATAATCTTGATGATTTGCAAGAATATTATCATCAAAATCTATCTCCATATAGCCGCGCTCTGATTTCTTTGAGCGAATATTCCTTCGTCATCACGCCGTCCCTGAACACCGTTATCAAGGCGTTAGCGCCACAATATGTCTCGCCGAAAGTGTGTTCGTCTTCGCACCTTAAAGTGCCGTCATCGCTCGATATCACGACGACACAGCCTTTGTGGGACTTTTTGAACGACGCTTCTTTTGGTGCCTTGAAAATCGGAATAGGATTTCCATCTTTATCTTCGGCATAAGTCGCTTTGATTGCAATGCCGAAGGTGTCTCTTGTATAGGGAGAGTAGTGGAGATCGTCGCCCGTTCCGACTTCGAGACATTGCATTGAGAACGAGCCTACCCCCAGCGAAACGTTAGAGCAGGCAAACCCATTCTTGTAGAGAATGTCGTAAATCATTTCCGCGCGCTGCGGCGTGATGCTGTCTCCGTAGAGTGCCTTGACGTGCTTATCGAGGACTTTGTATCCCTTCGAGTTCACAGTGCCGCCGAACATATTCCACAGATGGAAAACAGTTTGGGTGACGACCTGAACGGGGTCGCCCGAGTCGCCCCTGACGAGTAGGCAGCCGTCGTGATTGAGGATTTCCTCTCTGCATTGAGGCAAGATGTTATCCACGAGGTTCCAGTAGTCATAGCTGTCGCTGACCATGCTGAAAGAAGTGTGAGGATAAATTTCCGTCAGCAGCCGCTTGACCATTGTAATTTCGTCGCCGTCCACGGCGTAGTTGCTGCACATGACGGAGTGCTCCGTAGAGACGGCACCGAAGCCGACTTCTTCTTTTGCACAGTCGCAGTTGTAGTATCTCTCCAGATAAGCGATAGCGGGGACTGTCGCCGTGTTCACGAAGGACAGCAACCAGGCGGCGGATGACTTATACGCGCTCCGTTTGGACTCTTGTCCTCGCATCGAGAAGTCGCCAAGTGCCTTGCGGTGAGGAATGTTATCATCACAGGTCAAATCATAGTATTTGTCCACGATTTGCCTGTACATATAGCCGACATTTGCAGAAATCATAGCGTGCCACATCTCGCAACTGATAACAGACTCAAGTGCGTTCGTCAGCCACGCGAATTTAGGATGTGTGTTGCTAATCTCAAACATCGGCACGCCGATTGGAACTCGCGTTCCCTCTGGCAACGCTTTGATTTCGATGGGAAGATATCCGAGGTCGTGAAGTTCGCCTATACGTTCCAGCCCGTACAGCCCTTCGCCCAACGTGTTGTCAAGCAGATGCTTGTACTCGGCAAGGATTTCTTCTTTCGGGCGCGAGAAGAAGTTTTCGTTGAAACAGTCAATTAAAAACTCCTTGATAAAACTCTGCAAGCCGAACATAATCAAGTGGTCTTGCCCCTTGATGCGTGTCATGCGTGGCGTGAAGTAGCTTACAACCTTAGTCACGTCCCTGGGGTATTGATTCCAATGAACCTGTTTATAAAAGTCGCTTTCAAGTAGTGGATTGATTTTGTACATCGCCATTCAGTCTCCTCAATTTCTGTATTTTTTTGTTACAATGAGTTTTGGGTGCTCAACGGTGCAGATGCTATCCGTTGTAAACACGCGGTCGATATTGTTAAAAATCTCTCCCTTAAGGATATTGTTTTCGCAGTGAGAGATAATAAGCGTTATATCTTCAACGCCACGCTTCCGAAGTTCCTTAGCCGCTGCAACGAACGTGCCGCCGTAACTACAAATGTCGTCCCTGATGATAACTCTCCTGGTGCCTTCCGTAAAGTTCAGCAGTTCGTATTCGCAAATGCGCCCCTCGGCATTGCGATGTTTGTTGCCTATGATGAACGGGTTGTCGGTGGGTTCCAAATGATAGTGCGGACTGTATTTCTTTGCAGCACCAGCATCGGGAAACATATATGTTGCACCGTTCGGGGCGACTTGGAAGGGGAGTTCCATTTCCTCAACGCGATCAATTAGTGCTAGCGAGACGTCGCTGTGTGGATCCAGCACGAATACTTTATTGAACCCCATATCGTTGATTACCTCCGCAAAATACTTTAGGGTGAAAATGCGGTTACTTACTTTTCTGTCTTGCCTCGCGTTTGGGATGTATGGAAGTGCCAGGTTGATTTTCATATCTGGATACTGTTCCCGGATATGTCTAACTAAGCACCAAAGGAAAAACAATTCGCCGTCATCATCATAGCACCAGGTTATATTGACGAATGTTTTCTCTCGCTCCAACACAACAACATTGCATTTCAATGTCCCGTCGCCAAAAACATCTCTTTGGATTTCCTTGTTATCGATCTTTATCATTCAACAACCCCAATTTGGCAGCTGCGCATCACTTCAAGTGCCGCCTCGTGTTTTTCCTTCGTAAGTCCAGCGCACATGCTTTCGTGTACGATGATTTCTCCGTCGCGGAAGTCTCCTATTAGTTCAAGTGCGTTGGAAATTACGCAAATATCGGTGCAAGTACCACACAACTCAATAGATTCAATGTCTTCGCCCCATCTGTTGGAAATCGCTCTAAAAAGATCTGTTCCTGCTGAGAAACTTTGTTTGTCAACGAAAATAGTGCACACCTTGGGGTTATCTTGCGCCGCTTTAAGAATTTCGGCATTGACTTGCCACCCTTGTGTTCGAGCAATACAGTGCGGAATTGGCAAATGTTTTCCTTCTCGTGTATCGAGGTAATTCTTGTGGTGCGTATCTCTCGTGAAGACAACGAGTCCCTTAAAACGACTTATGTAATCTGCAATTTTGGGAACAATTGCTTGTGCCGCCTCGTTGGCTAGCGCACCGTCGATAAAATCGTTTTGCATATCTACTACGACCAAAACTTTTTGTGCCATACGGTTCTCCTTTTATTGGCTTTTGAGGTTGGCGTAAACCGCCAACGTTTAATTTAGAAGCAATGCCAGGCTTTTGATCCCGCGTACCTGGCTGGGCATAGAAGCCACGCGGCTGTTTTCTTTCTTCCCCGATCCGCAACAGGAGCGGTCGGCGTAACGCCCATTTCTAAAATCTGCTCATTAGGGCTTTGGTTGGAACAGCAGGATTTGAACCTGCGACTCCTTGCTCCCAAGGCAAGTGCGCTACCAAGCTGCGCTATGTCCCGATGGTCTCCACGACGCCTCCCAGCGGCGGCAGCGGGGAGGGGGGAGAACTTTGGAGGAAATTATATCAAAAATGAAAAGTCAAGCGGCGCGACTTCCTCATATTTTTCGATTGTGAAGTACAGCTCCTCATCATCAATCTCCGAGATTTCTGTCAATCTCTTTTTCCTTATCCATTTTTGCCCTCCAATAAATCTGCGTTGTCCCACTTGTTGGCGATAACTTCGCACTTGCCGTTTCTGCTGTTTGGCAAAAAATAAACATCACGCCGCGCCGGGGTTTGAACCCGGAGATTCCAGATTGAAAGCCTGGTGACTTTATCCATTTTGTCTACGTGGCGAAAGTGGTCGTTTGCCTGCCGGCGGCACGTTTAGACCGTGCTTACCGACGTTATGTGGCGCCTTAGGCAGGACTTACTGACGACCATCGCTTTGCTCACTTTTAATGACTTGAGCAAGCGTTGCCCATTGTCAATCGCAATTGTGAATAGGTTGCGACCTCGGGTGTATATCCGCTTTTATGTTGGAGATTTTCCACGGTCTCAGCGCTTTATTTATTTGGGTAGCCAAGACCTGAGGTCGAGATGGATTATCATATCCCCCGTCGCTAAGGATGATTTCAATGTTGCGCATATCTTGTGAATCTGCATTTTGGTGCACAATGAATTTTAATAATCCATCCTCTTGGAGATTCAAAAAACTCTCCCCGAGGAACCAATTCTGAGCGAGGTAGTCGGCTATCGTGGACCTCACGACGTTAACGTCTGCGCTTGGTAATGGCGCGAGAAAAATAGTGATAATGTTTTCTTTTTCCATAATTCCTCCTACTCGTCTAATTCAAAAGTCTCTGGTGCCACTTCAATAAACTCCCCGAAGTCGACGAAACAATTAAGGCTAAGCTCGCGTACTGCGGTATCTATGTCCGCAGTCGAGGTGCGGACATCTTCGCGAAGTTGCCGACCAAGCCACGTGCTGGCAAGTTCATCTTCGATGTCATCGAGACTAACGTACAGATTGTTGTCGGCATATCTCTCCCCACCGCCTTCTGCCGGCAAGCAGTAGTCAAGATAATATTTTTCTGGGAAAAATATTTCGTTATCTGTTTTGTCCCACTTGTGATAGTTTTCCCACGTGGTTTCGTAGGCAATATAGGCGATGTCAATTGTTGGGAAATGCTTCTTAACAATGGCGTTCCATAGCCCAATCCCCGCGACATAGTCCGTCTCAGTCGACATCGTGAAATACCAATACTGTTCTCTCTGTGACGCGTCGTCAGAGACATATGTAATCAATCCGCGAGCCCGTGGTGTGGAATCTGTATGCTCAGGGAAGTAGTTCTTCTCGAAGTCAATGCGATACGGATACCCCGATGCGCTATCCACGCAACGTGTAAATATTTCAAAAAACTCTTTGTGCATTCTATCCACTGCCCGTTTGTCAGTCGAATAAAATGTAATGTCGGTGGTGCAATAATCCATGATGTAAAATCTCCTCGTCGCGAATGCTTATAGGCCTGGCAATTCGGCACACAGGTTGCGCATGTAGTTGTAAAATTGTGCCTCCTTCGATTTGAGACGTTCTCTGTCCGTATAATTGCCGTTGTCGTCCGTAGGAACATAGTCATCATCTTCGAGCAAGCCCAACTCGTGTAGTCTTTTATCGATAAGCCGATGCACTCTTTCCCTGAAGGTTTTGGGTTTGGCGGTAAAATTAGGAAGGATTGCCATGGGGGCACTGTCTTGCAGAAATGCCTGATAGCCGATGTCGTCTAATTCTTTTTTGGTCGTTGCCACCTTGATTGCATTTTTGTATTCTTCGATTGTTTGCATTGTAGCTCTCCTAGTCGGTGGTGCGTAGGAAGTAATCCAAATCCTCGCCCTTAAAGTGATTCATTGCGTAGTCCTCAGCCTCTTCCCAAAGCGAGTTGTATAAATCTGCAATTTTGCGGTTGGTTTCGTAGTGCTCCCATATTTTCCAGTTGAGAACCATAACAATTTCAGTGAAGTATTCTACGTTGTTTTCCCACTCCTTTTTAGCCTTACGATAAGTATCTCGTATGGCTGTTTCTCCGAAACGTTCGGCAATGCCGAAGTCCACATAGTAGGTCGTAATCGGCGTGTAACCAGTTAGTGCTTCGATGTTCCAATCTTTAACTGCTTGCATAACATCTCCTTGTTTGCTTTTTGTTGATTTCTTCTCCAAACCATTGGCGAAGAATTTGAGTTTTTATTTTCGTTAATTCCTCATATGGGCGTCCATCGCAGGCGTCACCATGTTCTTTTAGATATTTATCAAATATGGTACGGTTTGCCGCATCGTAATAGTCCGCTATTTGTAGTGCATCATCAAGAGTGAAATGATTTAGTTTGGCGCTAAGTAGCAAGTTCAAAGTTTCGTCCGAGTGGGTGGTCAAACACTCCTTGAATGACATGCCGCTGATGTAGTTGTTAATGAATTCGTTTATACGGATAATGTGGTGCAACTGCTTGCCATCATAGCCCCATTTTTGTATCTTCCACAAAATGGTGGGATATGGGTGACAAAGCGCCTTCCTCTTTTCGCAACTCATTCCAACCAGTGTGCGCAGCGTTTGTGCTGGATGGCAATGCGTCAAATCTTCCGCGAGTTCTCGGAGCCTCTCCCAAAATTTTGTATATTCGGGTGGTACGATATAAAAGTCAGAAAATAATATTTCAACGAAATTTACATTTTGCTTTTTGAACGTATCGAACATTAACCGAATGTCTTTCAGGTCTATATGTTCGTCGTTGCTGCGAATATGCGTTGTGGAAAGCGGTTGGCGTCCTGCGCAAAACTCATCGAAAGAAGGAAGTATAATTGCTTTTGTGTCTACGTCGCTCTCATAGTCGTCGCTGCATATGTCGAGGTTATAGTTTTGGCTGCCCTGCAACACTATGGCGAACACCTCGAGTCCAAGCCCAAGAGTTTCATCGTAGTGTTCTTTAAGTCGTTTGCGGATACGTAACCCGCGGCTCTGCACACTCATATTTTTACACGCCATTTATATTTCTCCATTTTTAATAAATCGTTTTCCCTATGCTCCCTCGACATCGCACTTATGTAAAATATCAAGCAGACATTTCTCTGGACAATCCTTGAGTGCGCGATAGTACTTGGTGTTAAGGAAAGGATCCATATGACAATCTATAAGCCATGAGAGTAATAGCAACTCGCGAATGTCTTGCTGCGGATGGGGGGTGATGGGTGTCTCGCGAAGCGACCCGAGATTGCTATGTTGAAGCAAGATTGGCGCAAACCCAAGAGAAAGGTAACTTCCGATGTGTTGATGGTTGTAGTAATGCGCTTTGTCGCTAACATCTCCGCGAAAGTTTTCGTAGGTCTTGGTCATAGCCTTCCCCGAATCATGAAGCATAATTGCATGATACAGAACATTGGTAAATCTGAAGGAGCGAATTGGGTGCGAAAAACAGTAGTTTTGGAAAACGCGCACAACATTTTGAGTATGTTCGCCGACTGTATTTTGGTGATGGGGATTGTCGTGTTCACACTTCATCCAAGAGTCCCAGTCTTCTCTGGTGTAAAGGTCGGAGGTATGTATGATGTATATATGGTCCCATCCTTCGTCGTAGTATGGCGGTTGAAATTGTTCGGACATTCTTCTCAATACCGCATCCCCGACGCCCCGCTCGCGCTTTGCATCCCTGTACGCACAAACGCCGTATTTAGCCCAGACAATGATTGCCGTCTTTTCGCATGACGGCAGTTGCGACAATAAAGCCTTGCGCCTTTTGCGGCTAAGATTGGTAGCGTCATAGACCACGTTTATCCCGCCTTTTAGGGCGGATATGGTGCGATCACGCATCAAATCAAACACTCTTGCGGGATTATCCTGTGCCGCTGCATCACCGTATAATTCCTCGCGAATACCGTCAGAAGAGAGTATTTTCGGATTGGCTCCAACCACGAGCTTGGCAAGTTGAGGGGCAATGGTGGTTTTGCCGGAAGCGGGCAATCCGACAAGCATTGTGAATTTAGCCATAAATAATTTCTCCAAATAGGGCGTATTGGATAATTGCATCGGCATCGGGCGAGTCGATTTGCGTGGTATCAATATGCAATTCTGCAAACTCATCTATTTCCATAAATGAGTAATCGGTCGCCTCGCAAACATACTGATATATACCATTTATCAATTTTTCCTTTGTGAGTTCATATTTATCATCATCGTCGTCTTTCCCCACAAAGATTAACGTCCCTCCAAGAGAGATTTGCTGACGATCCGCACCCAGATATTCTCCCGAAGGTTGTATTTTTGAACACCAAGTGGAGACAATATCGTGTGTCAACTCCTTCTCAATGATGTCGTCGATATCCTCATCCGTTACCTTAAGAGAGAGCGTTATTGGAATATAAGTACTCATAGTTGCCTCCTATATGAAACGAAGTCTGAGCCCAACTATCTCGTTGCCTTCTTTGCGGGCATAGACGGGGTAGTATCCGTCGCCATAACCGGAAGAAACTGTTACGCCATACTTCCCAATATCGCAAGTGTTGTCACCTTCGATTTTGGAAAGGCTTCTCCAAAAGCCATTCCACAGCCTATCTTCTGCGTCATCGAATGATGGCTTGTGACTATAGAACCCACATAGTCCTGCATCTACTCCAACGCCCCCGATAATGTCCCAACCATTGATTTTCCGTTTCCCATAAGAAGCGTGTTGAATATACAATGAAGTAATTCGAATGTCATCCATCCGCTTAATTTCATCGGGATTCAAGGGATCGTCTTCGTCCCTGTACAAAGAAGGAAAATTCTTCATATCTATAAATGCGTTATAGACACCCGGTTTAACTTTACGCTCCCACATGGCACACCAAGTATCTGTGTCGTAACAAGGATCTGTAACGTCAACATAACCATCCCCAAAGTTAAAGACTCCGATAAACGTATGATCATGTAATGTTTCGGGTTTAGGTTGTTTGTTTTGCGGTAAAAATTTCATTTGTCTTCTCCTCGTTTTTTAAGCCACTCCTTCGGCGAAAAGAGTGTTAGTGATGGTGAATCAAACCAAGCGGTGAAGTATTCTTTGTACTTCTCCAATACACTGTGGAAAGAACCCCAATATGCGTCCCAATACGCGTCGTTGTTTTCTAGTTCTTCATCTATTTCTTCGATGAGTTCGTCAAGCATCCGCGCGGGGAATGTTTCATAGAATTGCTCCCACAATTTCGGAACCCGACAAACATCGTCCACAACTTTGGTTGCGATATCTAGTCTCTTGTACTCTCTGTCGACTTCATCACATACTTTTTGACGAATTTGTTCAATGAATGCCACAATAGCGTCTTCAATCTCGTAGTATTCTTCGCCCTTAAAGCGTGATAGCAAAGGGTGGTGTTCCAAAAAGTCCGCGACAGCTTGACGCAAGGACCCAGAATTGCATTCGTCCCAAAACTGATTGTTCCTCATAATGATTTTCTCCTTTAATTAGACTCCGTTCCTTCGGGGATGCCATCGAGAATTGTGTCAAATGTGATAGGGGCGCCATAGTATCCCTCAGCCCAATCCTCTGTGAATGTTTTTATCTCCGGCACGGGGTCGGTTTCGTCGGGATTATATATTTTCTTGAAATATCGCCATTTATGGTCAAGACCAAATACATACATATATTCGCAGTCGCTGTTTTGAAATTCCCAAATGGCGATCTGCGATGGCGGACAATATTCCTCGCCGCGATCTCTATGATATGCTACACAAACGCCATCCGCAGGTGTATCAAATGTGTGTTTTTGCCCTTTCTTTGGCGCAAGCCGTGGTCCCAACGAAGAGAGATCGCCGAGAGCCAAGAGCGCGTCGACGCTTTGCGGGGTATTGTAGTGTTTCACAAGCATTCTTCCGTTGTAGCTGGGATATCCATCCCAATGGCAATAAATTCCTGTGTATGTATGGTCTGCTTTTTCTTTACAAATGAAACTATGTGTACTCATAACAATCTCCTCGTTTCTATTTTAACTGTTTGCAAAACCGCGAAACTCTATAAAAGAGATCTTTTATCCAAATTAAAGATGTTTACATATGTGACTCCCAAAGAGTCAGCGCTTATTGAAGTTTGGATTTAACCGAAAACCCGAGCACAGCACGATACTCCTTTTCAACAAGAGAGTAGGCGTAGCCAGTCTCGCTATTGATATAGCAACTATAACTCCCGTAGTTTTTGAAAGGAGAACGCAACCACCAACTGAAGCCAAGACTCCGTGCTCGTTGATTGTTAAAAAGTGCATATTGCTCCCCTTCTCCCGGGAACGAGTAGTAATTTCCTCCACAAACCTCTATCTCGGATAGCGGGAAAAGTTTGTTGTAAGTGTCAACCAGAGTAGAATTTTGCCCGCTCGTTGCTGTTTTCTTTGCTGTAACCGCAGCATATTCGGAGATTTCTTTAGGCAGCATTTTTTCGAACAACGGCAATCTATTGTGCAGTTCACTCGTTTCCCACTTGTTAGACGCCAAACCGAAGTTCCATCCCCCGTCAATTCCTATAATGATAAATGTTGCGGGGCTCGTAGCACCGTTCTCGTCGATGTCGTGATTGAAATCTGCAAGAATTACTTTTAACTTCCCCTTAATACCAGCGCATGACTGGACAATAGCATAATCTCCAACCATAAAGCGCTCATCGGGATATTCTGATGTCGCTATGTATTCAAGCATTTCGCCAAGAGAACAGTCAACCTGCCTCGGGACGCGGCATTCAACGGATTGGACGCGCATAATACGACAATTCCCGCAGTGAGGCTTCGTTCCTAACAGTTCGCAGTAATTACAGTTTCCTTCCATTGTTATTACTCCTATCTAATATTCTTCCAATATTTAATTGCGTCCGTCGCCAATTTGTCGCAACGGTTATTATATTTGTTGTCTGCATGTCCTTTGACTTTTACGAAACGCACCGAGTGCATTTCTATTAGCTCAATGAGCTGTGTCCATAAATCCTTATTTTGAACGGGCTTTTTACTGCTATTTTTCCAGTTAGATTGTCGCCAAGCAGCAATCCAGCCACAATTAAATGCGTTGACCACATATGCCGAATCACTATATATGGTAACAATGCAATTATGTTTCAACGCGGAGAGTGCCTTTATGACCGCTGTTAGTTCCATTCTGTTGGAAGTGGTATTTGGTTCTGCTCCGTACAATTCTTTTTTGTGAGTGCCGCATATTAGAACAGCACCCCATCCGCCAACGCCGGGGTTCCCGGAGCAGGCTCCATCGGTGTAAATGGCGACTTCTTGATGCATTTTAATCTCCTTTACGCAATCCTCGCTATTAGCGCTTGGTCTCATTCTGTGAGCTCTGAATGGCATTTGAGTACGGGGAGTAGTTTCGCGGTGACGAAATGCTATTTGTAATACTCAATGTAGCCAAATTACTAATAGTTTGGGTGTGGTGTTGAAGGCATTGGCGACTTTGGGGCTTTTTGGGGGCTACGTGCGGGAATGTCTACAGGTGATCAGTAAGTGCCCATAGCAGCGTCCGGTTGGCTCCCGCTGTCACTTCGCGTTACCTTGAATTTCATTCGAGGCTCTAATGGAAATTAGAAACAGCGATTGCGAAATTTATTATTGTTGTAAAATTAGATGCTCACAAACGCGGAAGGATGTGTATGCGGAAAGCCGACGGCACGGAAGGCTTTCCGCATATGCATCCGACGCGTTTGATTGGGTGGCGTCAAAGCGCTAATCCTCGTGTAGGAAGATATGTTTAATGTAATCAAACACCTGATGATTCAGTATTCCCATCCAATTTTATATGTTACCTTTGTTTAACAAGCGTCTAATGTCTATTTGACACTTGGACGTATAGTGAGCAATGTACGAATCTATCGTATCAGGCTCAATAGAATGACAATAGGAAATCTCTCCCGCGAGAGCTTGTATATCTTTGCTGTCCCAAGTGCGTCCGTTTTTGTAGTCTGTACCCAGTGCGAACAACGCAGTTTTGAGATGCTTTTTACGCTTGTATCCAACCGTGATGTTATTATCTTGGTTGAGCATCAATCCGAGGTTCCAGTTGCGTCCAGCAGATGAACCATAGCGAATTTTCTTGTTGCTAAACGTGAAAGGAGCACCGGCTTTTTGCAGGATTTCAAGCAATCCACACAAAACTTTAGTGTGATGTTTATCTTCTTCAATCATTGCGTTTAGAATGTTCCTGAATTTAGGCGCGCTGTCCTTGGTGATTTGGATTGTTTCCATTGTAACTACGCTGCTAGGATGATTTTCTTTGAAACGCTTGAGCGATGCGGTCGCCGCCTCTTGCTTATCTCGATAAATTACGGGCACGTTGTCTACCGAAATTTTGAATATGGGGTAAGGAACGTATCCATTTTCATCGGGATTTTTTACATACTTCAGGCTCTCGACAATCCTTGCGTGGGACATAATTCGTTGTATTGCGTAATTTTCAAAGTCGAATTGACTCGATAATTGGATGTCGTCTGCGAACCTTGTATAAATCAAGTGCGGCTGGTGATCTCTTGCAAACTTGGCAATGGAATGGTCGATCGGAATCATGAGAAGATTTGTAAGCATCGGACTTATCGGTGTTCCTTGTGGTAGTCCGCCGTTCAAGAAACAAATCGACAAGGCTTTTTGCAACTGTTCGCGCCCCTCTTCTTTTCCCAGAACAAGGTTAAATGGATAGATGAGAGAAAGCATCTTGATTGCAAAATCCATCGTTATGCTTCCAAAGAAATCGTGGAAATCAGTTTTGAGAAACCAACGCGAGTTGTTGGCTTGATGTCGCCGTAGCGCATCAATCGGGGAGCGGTTTGGGATATAAGCAAAAGCAGAAGTGTGGTAGTTTGCAAAGAACGAAGTCTTCAGCAAATATGCCAACGTTCGTTGTGCCTCCATGAGGTCGTCATTTGGCGCATCGATTCGTCTCAAGCCGCCGGTCTTTTTGGGTATGGGGAACGAGTGGTAAAAAACTGATTTGTCCTCGGCATCAATAAATTTTTTGAAGTGGCTGTTGAACCCCATGAGTTTTCGAATGAGTTCATTGACGTCGACCTTGTTAATTAAGCGTTGCGGAGTTATTTCTCGATATATGGTTCGCGTGTCTCTTGTATCTTTAGAGGACGTTTCAAAGCAATTTGAATTAACACCTTGTAGCAAATCGTCAAATGAAACTTGCACTTCGCGAGGTTGAATATAATATGTAATATACGGCATTTTGTATCTCCTAATAAACTACAGTATGGAAAACGGTTTCCCTCAGATCAGACTGCTCCGGAGGAAGCTGGGGTGGGGGCGACGTTCAGTCGTCCGATTTGCACGTTTTTGCTGAAATCCGCTACGAAAATTGGCTAATTGAATCAGTTTTTGTTGTTGGATAACATCAACGGGTCTTGGAGAGAGCTAAGGAAGACGCCGCGATGCAGAAGTCTCTTCTTCGGGTCGGATTGTCGCGTTCACAATGCGGTACTTTTAATGTCATTAAAAGCCTTATATAAGAATGCTTTATTAGTTAAAATGTGTCGATTGCGAATGTAAATGGATTAGCAACGGCTATATGAGTCAGTGCCCCTTGACGAACAAAGTTCATAAAGTTGGTTATTCCAAGCGCGCAAATAACGCGTACGGTTGGAGCTACTCCCATTTCAACGTTGCAAGCGGTCACGGGAGTTGTTTCTTTTGCTTCCTCGTGGGTAAAGTCCATGGTACTGATAAATCCATCTATATCCCTTGGGTTGTTCCAGTCGGCAGCGTAGTGTTGGGCATCTTCTAGTCTCGTTCGGAAGTCAAACATCGCCTTGATCGCGCGATTGAATTTATTTTCCGTGGCAATTTGGCGTCGCAAGTCGATGTTGTCTACGCAGAGAAAGACATAACCGTTAAGCCTCACTTTTGGCTCCCAGCCCTGAGAGCAAATTTCAACGTTGTTTTCGCAGTCGGGATTGATTGCGACTAACATCTTTTTGACTGCCTCGACTTTCGGGGCTCCAATGTCCGAGTTGACAAACATTTGGTTTGCGATATTATGTGCGACGACTCTATCAAAATCGTAGAGTGTGATTTTCGTAAGACCCAGTCTAACGAGCAGTTCGGCGATGGTAGAGCCTACGGAGCCGCAACCAATAATGTGGCAGCGCTCCCTGATTTTTGTTGGGTTGAAGTAGTCTATAGATTTGACAAGATCCATTGGTAATCTCACCTCCTTGGGTATCTCCACTTATTATAGGGGCTATAATCCCATTCATCGGGTTCTTCGTCGTCGCGCGCAGGAGCATCCATATAGTTCATGCTTGTTTGGGGACTATACTGTTGTGCCTTTCCTTTCGTCTTCTTTGTGGAGTTCACTCCCAGCGGATAAAGTGGGCGTGGAGTAGGAACAGTCACTTTTTTGCCTGTTTCTTTAATGAAGTTCTCAAGGGTTTCGCCGTCCTCAAACTCTACGCTTATTGTTATTTCGTTAGTATTGTACAAGGCATTGTATTGAAGATCGTATATTAAACTTGTCACTTCGCCCCTCTTGTTGACTATCATGAATATGTAGAAAACGTCGTTGTTTTCGTTGGGGGTTTCGAAAAGGTTAAGTATCTTTTTCTGGTAGGCGGTGTCGACTGCCGAGGGGGTACATCCCATATTGACGTGGCTATGTCCGTGTAGGCGCACTTTATTGAAAATGTCGTCGGGCAAACTGTCGAGCCATTGGTTATACTCGCCTTGGTCAGATGTGACTGTCGCTTCCGATACCTCGTGGGGAAATGTAAGGATGTCCTCGACAAGAAATTCCCTCTCTGCCGTTCGCGTAACGAGCCCATGCCATTGCACTTCTGTATTATAGGTGATTACTAAAGCGTACATTTTTGCATAAGCCTTCGGAGTGAACCGGAGAGTTGCTCGCCGATCATCAAAGCCGTTGTCCCCAAGAGAAAAAGAGAAGTTGAATTGAGGAATGTCTGTAAGTTGCAGACGCTCTTTTCTCTTTGATTCAAGAAAAGCCTTGAAGTCCCCAAGGAGTTTCTCCGCAAGTTCGGGAGATGTATCACGTAGAATTTTTTTAGCCATTATTCGTTCTCCTCGTCTTGTGATCTTTCGATGTAATTGACGAACTCGTCGGGAGTCATGCGGCGACCGTCATCAAGAAGAATGCACTTGCGCGAAAAGGCAAAATCTTCGATGTCTTCGATAAAGCGTCCCATAACCGTTGTATCAGAGAAATTTATATTCTTGGTCGCGGCAACCGCTTGATCGATTGCACTCTGCCAATCTCCCGACATCAGATAGTTGTCTATATATGCTTTATTGCCGCCAAGACACCCATAGTAACAGAGGTGCGGGTGAGGCATTGCTTCCGGATCGTTAATGCAATGTCTCTCGCATCTCACTGGGGTTAATGCTGACAACCCTTTGAGTGTAAATTTGCTTTCCACAACGAACACGCCCTTGTGTCGACGGAATATATAGTCGCATACTTTTTGAGCAAATGGGAAATCCTCGAAATAAGAGGCATTTTCGAGAACGTTGTCAATAATATTTTCGTCATAATATTCCAATGTCTCTACAATGCCGAAGTCTATGGCACCCGAACCAGATGCCGTTACTTCGTTAATTCTCAGGTGTCTTCTCGATTGGAAGAAATTCACAATTTCGTTTGCTTTGCTTTCCGGAGCTGACTTCCAACAGTATAACTCCTGCCTTATCTTGTCCAAGGTTTGCAAACAGCCGTCGATGCGTTCCTCATACTCCCTTACGTCGCTAATCAAAGACTCCTCGTTGCCTTCAAGGTTCTTAATGCGATTTTTGATGTAAGTTTTGTTGTAGTCCGTGAGCAGTTTAATTGTCGCAAGATTCGCGAAATCTATGCCTTGACATGCGTCGTTTATGATGCTTGCGATCAAGTCAAAATCAACCTTGCTCGAGGAACGATGAACTGCTCCGAAACTTTTGTATATTTGAAGTTCCTCCCCTTCGGGATTGGTGGGATAAAACCACGGGAAAACACGGAACAGTGTTGAGCACAAAAGGCGTACCCAGCGCAATGTAATTTTACGAACAAAGATAATGCTCTTTTTAAGTTCGTTGTTGACGTATACTTTTGTTTCTTCCGCCGTTCCCAAATATTGGTTTACTGGGTAGGGCTTTGAATCAAGTGCTACCCACCCCTCTGCAAAAATTGTAGGAAGAGCCTCGTCTTGACGTGCCGCCGTTCCTATAAATAAATCGCAATCGTTTGTTTGGGATATGAATGGATTCCCATCGGCGCCGCGAACAACTTGTGCATGCGGTTTTATGAGTTGTAGCGTCGATATATCACCATGGTGGTGCTTGAGAACAATATACCTCAACACCGCTTCGAGCTCGACGCTACCGTCGAACTCGAGAGGTTGTTGGCTAAAATAAGCGTTTGCGCTGGGGCCTGTAAGTATAGTTGTTAACCTATCCATTGCAGACACTCCTATGTATTGATGTTATCTTGCTCCGTCTGCCTTCACGATGGCGCCAAGGGCAATTTCGTCGCCGGACTTGTAACCCAAGTTTTCGAGGGTGCTGTTGAGCTCCGTGTTAGTCAGGGTTTTGCCATTGATGTTGACGGAACAGCCGCCGACGTTGGCTCCAACCTGAGCGAATATCTCCAAAGGAGTTGTGCTGGGCTGAACAGTGATTTCTCTACGAGTTGTATTAGTTTTTACGCTGACTTTAATCATGTTTGTTTCTCCTTGTTTATTATTTTGTTTTAGAGGGGGCGCGGTTAAGCGCCCCGTTTGTGGTTAGCCGCGGCGAGCAGGTGTCTCGGTCACTACGCCCACAACGCTGATTTTGCTGACGAGGTCAGCCTTTGCGTCACGGATTGCTTTCGCAGCCCGGGGCACGCTTGTTTCGAGCGTCTTAACGTAGCCAATAACGCCGCCAAGTTTCTCAGCCACATAGTCCTTAGCCTTGTCGTCGCTAAGACCAGTTTCCAAGGTGCCTGTGAATGTAGCAAAGCCTTCTGTGCCGCGAGAAGTTCCGCCAAATACCATTCCGAATCCGCTAACCGTGTCTTTGCCTTCTTCATAGGCAATACGGAATACGTCGCGCTCGATATCGCCTTCCTTGGTTGTGATTGCGAGCCCATTGGGATTGTACTTTTGCAGAAGCTTGATGTCCTCGACTTTAATCGCGGATGTCACCACAAAAGTGTTTGCAACGATTTGAATTTGCATAGTTTGTTTCTCCTTTTCATGTATTTTTTTTATCATCACTCGAAAGAGTTTGATACAATAAATATGGAACGGAACGCCTCAATGTATAAGAAGAAAATAAAAACAAAAGAGGTAGTAGAAAGTATCCGCGTTTCTCTACTGCGACAAAAAAGAAAGGTCGCTTTATGCTTAAAGAAAGAAGATGGTAGAGGCATCTTGACGAAAAGACGCTCCGTTCCATTGGTGGAGAGTGGTGGAGTCAAACCACCGCGGTAGGACGTATGGCGCCAAGCCTACCAGGGAGTTCGCGTCCCCTGCTTAATCGCTTGCGTAACTCTCCATAATTAACAAAATTTATTTTTCGTTTGGCTCTCGCTCAACGCATTCGCCATCAACAAAGTGGTAATCTCCCGAATAAGCGCAATCAGCGCAGTCATCGGTTTCGTCGCCGCCGAAGGGACAATCAAAGCCGAAGTCCTCTCTTAACCGTGCGCCACATTCCGGGCAGTAGTTAAGACCAAATTTTTCTTTCAGTCTTTCTTTCACCCTCTCTGTTGCTTCTTCAATATTTTCCCCTTGCGCAAATGCAAGGAAATAACCACATACCGAGCATTTCGCTACGACTATTCCTTCGCCTGCTTCCGGTCTTGGTCTTATTATCGGCTCGTGCAATTCGTTTTCTCTCGTTTCCATTATTGTTCCTCCGTTTGTCAAACTATTGCTAACTTAATGCTTGTGTGCTGATCACTTTCCCAGCCTTGAATAAAGGCGTCGAAGTCTGTATCGGTATCCTTGTCGATGATCAGTGAACCTTCTTCAGGGTTGCCGTCAGCGTCTGTGGATGCTTGTTCGTCCGCTATCCACGACTCACGCTTTTCGCGTTCGACGAGTTCCTTGAACGCAGTACGGGCTTTGTTCTCATTGGTGAAAGGTGTTACTTCGACACCATGGTTGCCATCGTATGCCCACTCAAAAATGAGGCAAAACGTGTGATTTGACGCTTCCTGATTGTTCATAAAAGACTCCTTTGATTGAATTGTGCAGAGTACTGTATTGCCCCTCTTGTTTACCACGACGTGAGAATATTTTGATGTGCAATCTCATCGAGGGGGAACACATATACGTCTGGGCACATCTTTGGGTATGGGATATCTATGCCCACCTGATATCCATTAAAGAATTTTCGAATAAGCTCGGAAACCAAATGCTGATTTTCTTGCCAAGATCCATCTCCCGGGTATGAATCAAGGAATAGAGTCAAGGTGTTGGCGGCGCCATCCGAAGAATAACAGATTTGGTAAAACCTTACGGGTTCTGCGTTTCCGGTGGTTTTGGATAAGTCAACAATATTGTGCTCTTCCAAAAATTCTTTTATTTGATTTAATTGTTCACTTGTGATGTTCATAAAAGCCCCCTTTGTAATCAAAATTCTTGCCAATCGGTGCACTTGCCATCGGGAGACACGGCACATATTTGTTTCTCAAGGAGTTCGCCCGGCTCAAGGACAAACTCTCCTTTTCTGTATTTCTCTTGGGCAATTTCCAACGCTTCCTCTTCGTTTTTAGCTTCGACAGTAAATCCATCGGTGACTGTTTCTTGTATCCAAACTATAAATTTCACAATTGATTCTCCTTTAACCCGACCAGAAAATTATAAGATGTTGCGCGTCTCTTTGGGCACGTATTTGGGCGAGGTGTTATAAACTATTCTTCATCACTTTCAGAATGTATGACAACTCCTTACAGGGAGCCCTGTTTTCGGCAGTCATGTTTCTTAGAAGTTTCTGGGAGAGACTGGGGTAAAGGTCTGCTAACATTCTGAGCGTTTTATCGTGTTCGAGGATCTCTTTCAACATTTTGAGTTTCGCTTCTTTCTTTGTTGGTGCGATTATAGAACTGCTGTAACCCCCATTGATTGAGAGCGTAACGAAATACGGTTTAAGAGGCTTAGACATACAAATATCTCCTTTTATTTTTTATTTTCAAAAGTTTCAGATAACTCTTCGAAATTACCTTTCTACGAGAATCGAGTTGTCGCTTACTTTATTGTAGATGAATGTGCGGTGATTCGCGCCGTCGATGTATTCCGTGTGTTCTTCGTCGTTAACGAGAGGATACATATTCCTTGCCCATAAAATAATCGCGTCCCGCAATTCTTCGTTATCTTCGTCGCTTGTATCAAACCCTTGCAGAGCGAGGAGCGGTGCAACCCTTCGGAAAAACACCTCGTCGTACCAATCATCGAAATCATCGTACTCGTCTTTTAAGTGCGTGTCATAGGGACCATTCTCCACATCGCATTTCATGTCGTAAAAGACATCCAAAAGTGCGGTGCTACGGATTACTTCTTCGTCGTTTCCCTCTAAATAAGCGCAACATTCATTAACCCAACTTTTTACCCAAGATTCAAGCGAAACATAGCTCCCGTAGAGTTTCTTGATTCGCTCAACCATATCGGCTTGTCTTCTCGGGATTTTTCCCTCTGCCATAAAAGGTCCGTACTGGAGATAGAGTTCCCGCATCTCTTCCGATTTTATTTTGCCATAAGGAAGGCTTGCAATTCGAAGCCAGTATGCTACCGGATCAATTTGCACATTCACGATTTTAGCGTTTGATATTTCGGCGTCAGCACTAGATGCCGCGATACAAACGCCACCCCTGCAGTCACTGTGACAAACCAAATTTTTGAAGTTGATATCGTCCGCAACCTCTGCGGAAATCATGATAAGTGTTTTCATCAACGCCCTCCGTTTTATATTTTAATAAAAGCCCCAGTTCCACCCACCATCAAATCGCTTGAATTGCGGATGGAAGTGGGGCGAAATTTGCTGCGGCAACCAGAGATATCACTAGTCGACATTACTCGGACTTCGCTTTCTCACTCGGAAACTTGATACGTAATTGCAAACTAATAATAGTTTTTTTGGCTTCCACTATGGCAGGAACTCTCCCGTATTAGTTTCCTTGATTACGAACCAACAACTATCAAATTTATTGTCGCAATGGCACCACGCCGGTTTAATTAAAGTAGCGAAGCTATCGGGTTATTACGTTGTAGCCCAAAATAATAATCCGTTCACATCTCGCAGTTCGGAGGAAAGAGCGGCTTGTCATCTGCCCAACAAGCGAGGCAGCCAAATGCATGGCTTAACGTCTTTGCTTCGTACGGTTTTTATGCAACCTTCCGTCAAATAGTTGGTGTGGTTAGCACCTGACTTTCAATCTGTTGCCTTTGGTGGGTTTGGTCGGAAATGCTCCGCCATCTTCGGTCGCCCGATGTTTTTCTGCTTAAACTATGAACCCATACAATATTGTCCCCGAGGCGTTGCTGCCCTTCTACCTTTCGGGGAGGCTGACACTCAGCTAATAGGCAGTTTTTTGCCGTCCTTTTATTACCTCTCTGACATAGCTAGCCTGACATCAGTCAGGGAGGCGACGAGCGCGGCAAGACACCGCGTCGGCTTCTCTCGCGACGAGACCGATATTATTGTGAAAATTGTCACCCCAAAGCGCGGGGCATTCGCGGGCTGTTCATCGAACTCCATTTACCACAGCTCCTATTACTCTCAGGCAAGCTTCCCGACGATCCAAGCGTCTTGCTTCTCCTTGTTGCTTCGTGGCACCCATTTTTTACGCTTTTGATTTACGTTTGCGACGAGCGCGGGGCATTCGCGGTACAATCCATTTTCTCCAATTGCAAGAAAATTTGCTGACGCGGTTTCCCTTGCCGTCGCGCATTGGCTTATTCAGGCGGTCAATGCCTGCCGTCTGCATATTGTATCTGGCGATACTTCTTAAAAGTTTTCTCATAATAACTCCTATTATAGTTTCACAATCCTAACGCGACAGAATGTTAATCCAGCGAAGGAAGGAGACGCATTCGAGGTGCTTCTGGCGTGTGAGGAGTTTGTTGGTTTAATGGTTGTTTAATGGTTTTAATCAACAATAATTCTGAAAAGTGAATGGGTTTTTATCCTAAGAGAAAGGTTCGAGTATTTAAGAGATGGTCGCGAACGCTCATTCGAACCGCTCAAGGGGCTTAGGGTTCCGATGAAAGTGACCAGATGGTATCCCTCAGGCGGCTTCCCGCCTTCACTTCTCGATGCCCTGAACGTTGTCCAAGGTTCTACAAGGTAGAAATGCGATTGTGAATTGCTTTACAGTCCCCAAACGTGTCGTGTAATTGTATTATATGACACAGATGTGGAGTTGTCAAGCGTTTTTTTGAAAGTTTTTTTAAGAATTTTCTTTGGCTTTGCGAGCTTTCATTTTCGCGTACCAACGGTGTTGATATTCGGCACGCTTACGCCTTTGCTCCGCCAAGATTTCCTCGGCGGTTGGCGCAGCCCCCGAAGGAGCGGGGACAAGACGTCTGACGGGTGCCGTCAAAGATGCCGCATTGACGACCTCAATGGATGCGATCTCAGCCGCGAGGGCGGCTTTGCTTGCAACCAAGGTGAGATATGTTGCATCTTCCTTGTCGCAGGGAATGGTGGCGCCGGTGCAGTTGAGCTTGATGTCGACGTGCCCAACGCGGTCGATTTTTTTGATAAGTTGCGTTACGTGCTTGAGCGCCTTAGCCTTACGCCCAATAATTTCAGCTGTTCTGTTATCCATAGTTACTCTCCTTGTTTTTTGCATTAAAAAAGCACCCCGTCAAGGGTACTTGGTTGTCAAATGTGTTACTTGTGAGGCGGTGTGTAACGCGATGGACACAGAATGATTGCCTCATTATTTGTCTGTGTAAATGTGGTTCTCCTCTACTTTTTGGTAAGGGTTGTCAATAAAGAACGAGATTAAAAACGACCCATCCTCTAGTCCAGTACCGTTTATGTTAATCGCTTTGCATTGTGATAATGTAGAAATGAAACTTTTCATGTTATTCTTTTCATCTCCAATTATCAGGTCGTTGGCGAACCGCAGCGCTATCTCAACAAATTCTTCGCCTTCGCGGACAACGCTATATTCAATAGCGCCCTCATTTTTATCTGCAAGCGTTTGACAGTAATCGAGAACTTGTATCACAACTGACGCTTTTTCTGGGTCTACAATATAGTTCCCTTCTCTACGTTTGGCGAGATGCTCTAAATACGCCTCGCCTAATAGTTCGTTGAATTCTTCTTCGGTCATATGTCCTCCTGACGCACAGAGGACAATCGATAGCCCCCTGCGCAAATATAATATTAAACTGCGCAGCGGCTATCAGCCACTCAAATAAGCAAACAACCCGTTAAAAAGGAGCGGGTGGTGCATATCGCACCACCCCAGTGGAAGCAACTCGTAAAAACGAGTACACAACCAAATGCGCCAAGCCAGCGGCGCAACGCTACGCCCTCAGCCAGATGGGCGTTACGCATTATAAATATATCACTCCGTTTTGGAAAAGTCAATCAAAAAAACATTATTCCAAGACAGAGGCTTGGGGACTATTATTTTTTCACCCTTCTGAAGCCGTCAATTCCATATTTGCCGTTTGTAAGCAGGCGATATGCGACATCAACTAGGATGCGAAGCAAGTAGGTGTCATTCGACACGCGAACCGTCAAGCGCGCCTTGTTGCTCTTTTTACCATATAGGTCATCGAGATACGCGACGTCGTGGGTGTTGCATCTAGTCAAAGCACAACCCTCGGGCAGTATGTCGTCAAGTATGCCCTGAAGCAGTTTGACTACTTTGGTATTGCTATCGGGCGTCCCGCCCATTTCGATTTTCTGTGCTGCTTCGCGCAAGTAGTATGTTGTTGCAATATCCTTCGCGGGTATGCCCAACGATTTAGCGGCACGCAAGCATAGCAATTGGTTAAGTTTGCTTACGGAATGCGCCCATTCCGTATCGATTTTTGCCCTCTTGCAAAATGCAAGCAGGTTGATTTGACGCTCTTTGTCGACCAATTCGACCGAAATGACCGCATTGGCGTTTGTCTTGTCGTGGGATTCGTGATGCCCAAATGTCTTGTATGCGTATGCCTTGATAACATCAGGCACGGCATTTTCGGTGCCTATGAACTTGTCATAAAACGCATTGGCAGCCATCTCGCCATACTGCTTCTCTAAGGCAACAAGGTTGTCCATAGATGTACTGTATGCCGCGCTGTCGACTGGTTTTTTGCCAAGTATAGCGTTGACCTCTTTGACAGCATCACGCAATTTCGCCTCGACCGTTTCCATTGTGATTTGTTCCATAATAAAACACTCCTTGAATGTATTAGGCAATCAGTTGGCTGCTATGCCATCCACGCCCGCCGCTGGGAGGCTTGCCTGTGGGCGCGAGGCTTGCATATAGCAAGCCCAAAGGAGGAAAAAATGAAAAGGCTATGCCCAAGTGGCACAGTATTGACCGTTACGCAATATGGTCACTTCATCACCAAACAAATACCATTGCTTGGCGGTAGAGAATTTTGATGACTTTTTGCCCGTACATTTATTGATGAACAAATACGTCGCTCTTTGTTTTAACATAATCCGATCCCCTTGTTGTAAGGCAATCAGTTGACTATAACGCCATCCACCCACGCCACAGGGAGGCTTGCCATTGTGGGCAAGAGCCGCATATCATAAGCGACACGCGGCTCCCAATATACCCGCATTGATGAAATGCGGAAGGAATTGTTTGATTATGTGTTGTTTGAAGTCTATACATATACATTATCTAAAACATCAAAATGTACGCAATGCCCCTTGGGCAAGTGCGTAGTTCCCCTGCTGGCAGATTTTGATAACCGCCACGCCATAGCATTGCTTGAATACTATGTGTATAACGGCTAAAAGGGTAGATGTTACGCAATGTACTTCTAAGACCGGCAATGTCCGCAAGCCGCGTTTAGGCTATCGCTACCTGTTGCCGTTTTCACTAACCGACACGCCGCAAGTCTACACCTATGCGGCTGAACCGTCGCCTTATTGCGTTTAAGGTTACGCTATGGTAATTCTATCGCCAACCATAGTTGGCTATAGCAACTTGCCGAATAGGTATCGTGCTATTAAAATAGTCGAACTTCTGACCTATTCGTTGCCCGCCCTACGCCACTGGGAGGCGTTGCTACGCAGGGCATAAGTCACCGCCGCACTATGCGGCGATGACGCTCGTATGGTTACAAAGTTTCGTTGTATGTGCGCTCGAAGTCATCACGCAAGGCTATGCCTTCGGCATCATCGGGATTGATTGCAAGCAATGCCCGAATGGCACGCCGTGTCATCTCCTTGGTATCCTGCCGCGCCCTAATCTGTTGGGCAATGGTCATTCGTTATCCTCCTGGAATGTTGGTCAATCGTCACGCCGTTCGGTTGCCGTTGGACGGTTGCCACTATAAGGGACGAGCCGTCAACCCCTTTAGGGGTTAGGTTGCGGCACCCCCCCCACACACGCGAGGGGTGTCGGCACAGCCTGCCCACATAGGCGGGCGCCGTCGTGGTTGCCGTTCGGTTGCCGTTGGACGGTTGCCACTATAAGGGACGAGCCGTCAACCCCTTTAGGGGTTAGGTTGCTCGCGGTGGTGGGTGTTCTGGTCGCCCCCTTCCCCTGCACCCTATCCCCCACCGACGTACGCACACGCTCGCGGTGGTGGGTGTTCTGGTCGCCCCCTTCCCCTGCACCCTATCCCCCACCGACGTACGCACACGCTCGCGTGTGTATATGTGTGCGTAAAAAAAATCCCGCAGGGATTTTGCACCCTGCGGGACTGCGTTTCAACCCCTTTAGGGGTTGATGCGTGGCAAGTTCGTTTTGTCGGTTCCACCGAGATTTTCAATCTCGGTGCGTATCCAAGTGCGTACCTCGCTTGCCATCGCTGATACGCGTTGCTTGCTTATAGCAAGCAATTTGGCGGTTTCAGCCGTTGGCTTTTTGAGTACTACGTACTCAAAGCACTTCCAGCGTTTGGCGGTAGCGTAGGGGTGCTTGCGTTTGACTTCGTCAAACGCGGCGACGAGCGCGTTGCCCTGCTTTGGCGTGGAGAAGTATTTCTTTGCCCCTAAAGGGGGCAAAGAGCATTCGTCCTGTTCGGGTTCAACCCCTTCGGGGTTGAGCGAGCAAATTTGCTGAGTGGCGAACCTAAGGTCACGGTCGCAAACCTCTTCCTTCGGAAGAGTTTTGCGGTCACGGCTCTTGTAGTCGTCACGGCTGTCGATTGCTTTAGCAATCGCCTCGAACCCTCGCGTGATTGCGTGCGCGACGTTGCCGTCCCTGACAGCCTCGCACACCGCGAGGACGAAGTCCTCGCGCCATTCTTGCACCTCATTCGTAAGTTCTACGAACTTACGGGCACTGTCCACGAGGTCGTAGGGCAGGTATGCGTTGCGTGCGAGCGTTGCGTGCTTGCTTGCGACGGCGGCGGCATAGTGCAGGAAGTCGAGATGCCCGAAGTAACCTACCTCTACGAGGTAGGTTAGGTCGTCGATTGGGTAGCACTCAAGACTAAAAGTCTTGGCGAGTTCAACGAGGCGGCTGAGTTCGGCTTGCAGGTGGCTCTCACGGACTTCGTCCGTGAGGCTGTCGTCTGCGAGGGTTGCAATGACTTCGTCATTGGCGATTGCGTTTGTTTGTTGGCTGTGTTTCATTTTTGCTCCTTTGCCCCTACGGGGCAACCAACCGTCCGTGGCTTGCGTACCCCTTTGGGGTAGCGGTTGGCTCGGTGGGCTGGCTCCCACCTTGCCACCATTGTACCACGCCGACGGCGGAATGGCGCAACGGATTTGCAGAGCAAATCCCGTGACGGGCGCGATAACTCACTTCGCGAGTGCATACGCCTAGGCACGCTAATATCCCACTTCGCGGGCGGGCGGGCGCTTGCACGCTAATAACTAACTCTCGCGCGGGCGCGGGCGGGCGTCTATCCTTGTCGCGCGCACACGTGCGGGCGCGCACTTAAGGTTTATTATTTCTTGGATATTTTGTTTGGGAAGTAACGTGGACGTGGGTTGCCTGTCGCTCTTGGGGGTAGGGGGTTGAGGGTATTATAAAATACTTAGTGGAAATCAAAGATACAAGAGGGTTTGCCGTCGTGGGGTTGGCGGTGTGGTAGTTGCTTGTTTGCTCTCTGGCGGTGGCACTTTGCCACCGAACTCGCGGGGAAATAGTATATATAAAAATAAATAATTCGGGGGGCTTGCCTCCCTGCGTGGCGGTTGATATTATCTTTTTAGCGTAGATAATATCGCAGGGCAGGGGCTATTTTACACATAAATTTATTATATAAATACACCAAAACAATATGTCAGTTCTCCTTCCATCCCACCAAAAAATCCCCGACATTTTTACCCCAATTTTCCTCGAAACTCCGTTCGGAGATCTATCGTACACTAGGGAAAGTTTGCTCTCATGCAAATTGCCCTCGTTATCAAATACCCCGGGGTACAATTACACAAAAGCCCGCACAGTAGGACAAGTTGTCGAAGACGACAAAAAAAGCCCCTTTTATATAGATATAAGTTATGCTTATTTACGACAGTAAAACTATCTACTATAGGGGTAAAGTATAAGCTATCTACACAGGGGTAAACTATATATTAGTATATTAGAGTACCCAAGTAACAGAGAGTACAAATAATAGTACACACTAAACAGAGAGTACAATTAAAATAAAAAAAATAAAAGAAAGATTTACATCAGTAAACATATAGTACACAAGATATGCGTATATAACTAATAGCTAAATACGCGTACTTATATTATGTTTACTAATAAACTATTTAATATTAGATAAATATTAGAAAAAAAATATAAATTTTTCAAATAAATTATTAAAAAACTATTGACAAGTACTCAATTATGTCGTATAATATGTACAGGTAGAATAGAGAATCAAGATATTGGATAGAGAGTATTCGCTATTACCGCCGCCTTACGGGCGGGTTGCTAACTGCATCCTAAGTACCCTTGTATGCTTCGTACCCACACGGAGTTTGCGAGCGGAGCGAGCACCTAAGTTGTTTGAGCGTAACCTCCTCTCTATCTAAGTACAAAAAGTACGTTTTAGGATACCTTTCCTTTTTAGGGAAGAAAAAATTTCCCCCTACTATAGGGCGCAAATTTTCAAAAGTGCAACCCCCCTGGTTGCATTTTTTATTTTCTACGGGCTATTTTGGAGGCCAAAATGTCGATTTTTTCTGTTCTGTTTTTAATGATTTTATTCCACGTTATTGATGACTTTTATCTTCAGGGCGTATTGGCTCAGATGAAGCAGCGCGACTGGTGGAGGAAGCACACTCCGGGCGATATGTATCGGTTTGATTACGTAGCGGCTCTTATCGTCCACGCCGTCAGCTGGTCTATTATGGTCACTCTTCCTATCTTTTTCGCGACGGCTTTCAATCCCCCATCTTGGATGTACTTGTTCATTCTCGTAAATGCGGTTATACATGCGGTGGTAGATCACGCGAAAGCGAATCGGCGCGTAATCAACTTGGTTGACGATCAGAGTATACATCTCGTACAAGTTTTATTTGAGTGGTTTTGCTACGGACTTTGGGTTTTGTTTAATTAGAAGGAGTTTATTTATGAATAAAAGTAAGATTGAGATTTCTGACGCTTGTTGTAGTTACCATTGCGATAAATTTGATGACTGCGCGCGTGCGTATAAAAACAATGTTGGCTATTGCGTTCTACACGACTATGAGAATACAGCCTCGGCGTTCGCTTATCACGGGGCGGACGGTTTGCGTGAGGCCTGCGTTAGATACCGTTGCGGCGAGAACGGAAATTACAGGATGTTCACCTCGCGAGAGGAGTCGGGTAGTAATAAGGGGCGGTAATAAGGGTAGTGAGGAGGAAAAATGTTAATTTACAGAAAACGTTGGGTGATCATAAAGGACGACTCGGAAATATTCTGTGGGCTTGCGCGCAACTATCAATTCAAGCATTTTGTCTCCATCGGCGATACAGCCATAAAGACTTATCGCAGCGAGAGAACGGCGCGGAGCGGGTTTCTTGCGAGTTGGCGGGATGCGCAAGAACTTATTGCGGCGGGCAGAATAAAATTCGTTAACATTACAGAGTCAATAGAGATGGATTCGGGGCGCGTGTACGAACCCGCGACTGATGCGACATGGAATATCCAGTATATGTTGGGATGTTCAAACGGCGCCTACATCGGAACAGCGTATTGTCCTGCTTGTAATGCGGAACTCGCCCATTACACCGATTGGTATGCACCGTCTGTGCCGGTGGAGTTGCTAAAACTGTGTCCTCATCGGTGCCCAAATTGCGGAGAAACACTAAGGAGAGTTAAGGAATGAGTTCAAGGGCAATGCCAACAAAAGACTGGACGGGCAATGTCAAAAGCATATTCGTGTGCAACGGTGCGAGCAATCATAGCGATAGCGAGCGACAATGCGACGATTACTACGCAACTGAGCCCAAGGCGACGCAAAAGTTGTGTGAAGTCGAGAAATTCACCGACACCGTTTGGGAATGTGCATGCGGAGGCGGACATATGGTGCGAGCCTTGCAGGAGAGCGGCTACAACGTGATTGCCTCCGATATAGTCAATCGGGGAGGAACGGATTCAATGGAAGAGATTGACTTTCTCTCAACGGAACACTCCGATTTCGATATAATCACCAACCCACCGTACAAATACGCGAAAGAGTTTGTGGAGCATGCACTAGATATTGTCGATAACGGGCGGAAGGTGGCAATGTTTCTGAAGTTGACGTTCTTAGAAAGCAAAGCGAGACGGGAGTTGTTTAAGAGATACCCGCCAAAAAGAATTTTGGTCTTCTCAGAAAGAGTACAGTGCGCAAAGAACGGTGACTTTAAGGCTTATAAACAAGGTGGCAGTAATGCGGTTGCCTACGCTTGGTATATTTGGGAGAAAGGTTATAAAGGAGAACCCACTGTCGGGTGGATATAGAACGGGAGGTTGATGATATGACTAACAGAGAGTGGCTCGAAAGTTTGAGCGATGAGGAATTGGCCATAGTGATAGGCGGGTGTACTTGTTGTATTTATGACGACATAGACAATTGCGCAGACAAGGACAGCACTTGTTGCGATGGACGGTTGAAGTGGCTCCAAGCCGAACACAGGGAGACATAAAATGATTGGAGTAAAGATTGTATTGGGTATTATTTCAGCACTTTTTGTGTGTTGTGCATTAGTTATGTTTTTTGCTGAAATAGACACTTGGCGCGACACTTCGCAGGAAATACCCAAAAGCCTTAGTATTATCATTAGCTTGATATTGTTTGCTATTGGCGTAGGCGGTATAGTGCTTGCTTGCATAAAATGGTAACAATTTGTAAAAATGAGGTGAAAGTATGAACGATATTGTTAAAGAACTAAACGAGGTTGGGTTAGAATTAAATTGGGGTTCTGTGGATAGAATTGACGGTATGCCAAAAAACGTTGCTATTGTGCAAAGGGCTATTGCGGAACTTGAAAAGTATAAAAAGGCATTGGCGTTGGCAAGCGAGGTCGCGGCAAGGTGTGATTGTCCAGACCGAGAATGGAAGTGTGTAGGCAAAGACTGCACCATATGTTGGCAGGAATTCTTTTTGAAACAAGCGGAGGCAGAACGATGAGCAATAAAGCAGGTACGGTTTGTCCGTTGTGCAGGTGGTTTGTTTACGACGGAATGGGCGGATATTGCAAGAAACCAGATATGTGCGTTGGTCCTCAATGGAAGAAATGAGAGCCATCATCCCAGGCGAGACAAATCATAGATTGCGATAATTAAGGAGTTATTTGATGATCAAGGAAACAACAAAAATACTAAAGCAAATGCTTCAAGACATTATGATGCCCAATGGTTGTGTTATGGAACGCGACATTCAAAATAACGGCGAACTGCTCAGTGCGGTTCTCTATTCACTAGCATCGGCGGGGTACCATAAATGAAAATTATTCAGCCCGATTGTTCGTTCACGGAGGCAGCGCGCGTTTGCAAGGAACGCATGACAACTAACCTTGCGGTACCCTGTGGAAGTTGCCCCATAGCACCGGTATGTGTTGCTTGTTTCAAGGTGCCACCTTGCGAGTGGGAGAATACGGCGCGCGTAAATTTTGGCGAGGTGGATGATGGAAGTTAAAGTCTGTGATGCGCTCTGCGGTGCTGGCAAGACTATGAGTTGCATCAACATGATGAACGCGGATACAGAGAACAAATACATCTTCATCACGCCGTACCTTGACGAGGTGGAGCGCATACGCAAAGGTTGTTCTGAACGGCATTTCATATCTCCGGAAAGGAAGGCAAGCAATGGTTATTCTAAACTCCGCGATTTGCCGCAGTTGCTCCGTGATGGTGAAAATATAGCCAGCACCCACGCGCTGTTCTCCTGCTATAACGAAGAGATAAAAGACCTCATTCGGGGCAGCAATTATATCCTAGTGCTTGACGAAGTGATAGATTTGTTCCAACCGGTCGACATTGATATTGGAGATGTGGAGTTTCTGACTCGGAATAAGATCGCCAAGCGTGATGGCGACAACGTTGTGTGGAGTGACGATAAATATACGGGAGAAGCGTTCAATGAAGTGATGCGGATATCGCAGTCAAAGAATATGGTCGATTACGACGGTAGTTTCTATTTCTGGTCTTTGCCTATCGATGTTTTCAAATGTTTTAAGGAAGTTTACGTTTTAACCTATTTGTTTGAATACCAACTTTTACGATATTTCTTTGACGTTAATCACGTCGAATACAAACTAATTGGAACGAGGCTCAGCAACGGCCGATATGAGTTTTGTGATATGAGCGAAATGCGTAGGCAACGCGATCTTCGCAATAAAATTCACATTGTTTACAACGAAAAATACAACGAAATTGGAAATAAATGCTATTCTTTATCATCGAAATGGTTTATGCGTTCGCAAAAAGAGCCTAACCAACCCAACCTACGAGTTCTCAAGTCCAATATTTACAATGTGTTCCGACAGATGAAGGCGGGGGCAGATGACAAACTGTGGACTACCCTAAACAAGTACAGGGGATACCTCAAAGGGAAAGGGTATTCAAATGGGTTCATAACTTTCAACAAGCGGGCGACAAATGATTATTCGGATAAGCACTATTTGGCATATTGCGTCAACGTGTATATGATGCCCTGGATGAAAAACTATCTTGTGCGGCTCGGCGCGCCTGACGTTAATCAAGACATGTATGCCCTGTCGGTTCTCATACAATGGCTCTTCCGCTCCGCTGTGCGCAAAGGGGAGGATGTATGGATTTACATACCGAGCAAACGGATGAGATATTTGCTCCACGAATGGATTCAAAACTTGGCGCGGGGAGAGGATCTGCGCGAAATCAAATTTGATGTAAAGAAAGCAACAAAATTAAATGAAGCGGGATACGCCTTAACCAAGGCGAGCAAGACTAAAAAGGAGGGAGCCAAATGAAAACTTGCAATAACTGCCTGTGGTACGACAAATGCGACCACGCGGCGAGATGTGAGTTCTATGACCCCATTGAAGGAGCAGATACGGATGCATTGCATGAATACAACGCGTATCTGAAACAAATGGCACAGGAAGACGAAGATACAATAAATGACCAAAACTCGTGAGGAGATAGTGAATGAGTAACTCAATAAGGTTAATGTCGGTTGAAGCCAAAGACCTTTACAACGTAATGATACGGGCGGACGATGCGCAGTATAAAATCCGAGACAAGTCGGGTTTGCTTAGGTTATCGCGGTTTACCAACACGTATGATTACTCCTTGGATCTCATTAAACTGTTGGAAATATATCGGCGTAAATATCGGAATGATAGGTTCGCTGTACAAATTGGTCGCCATAAGTACACTCAACAGATTATCAACGTCACGTTCAAGTACAGCGCCAAGATATACAACTTATGTGGCAAAAACACCTATGTCAAACTAGGCTACAATTACAGCGACTGCGATTTCCAAGACGGCGTATATATTAAGGACGGCGAGCTGATTGGGATTCAAACCAACGTAGAGGTGGCGGAGCCTGTGGACAGGGCCATACTTGGTAAGTACTTCGCGTTCGTCGATGGGCATTACGAGCAGATTGGAAATATACCCGTTGCCATGGACAGAGCAGCACTGCGCTCGTATTTGTATGCCAATGGGTTTGTTTGCGATGGCATAAGGTATGTACGATACAAACGTTCTGCGGGAGCAAGTCGTGTTGGGAAATGCTTGTTTATCAATGAGGTACTGTACAAAGACATTCACAAATGGGATTTGTGCGGTCTAGACATTAAAGACAATCAGCAAATTGATCTCGCATCCTTTGAGGCGTATACGGCATTGTCCATGAGCAGCATCATAGACACTCTTGAAATTCCCGCAAACAGTATTTTGGTTATTGATGACTATTCAAGCAAGTTCAAAGACGATGTCGTAATGGTGACATCTAAAGATGGCAAGCTCGCATCGCAACGAAAGACGGTTGAATTTTCTAACAGCATTTGGGACGGCGAGTCTTTGTTGGATATCAGTATGTTCGGTTCCTATTCTGACAAGGGAATGTTATTGCTACGTAATCGCTTCTTCAAAACTTGTGCGTTCAACACCAACATTCAAAAGTGGTTTGAGGACAACGGCATAACCAGCGTAAAGCAATTAAATGGGTTTACATTGGCGACGGATATTAGCCAAATCAAACTTATAACAACGCCAAATAGCATAAAGTATTTGAAGTTTGGAACAATAGAGCAATGGCTCGAAAACATAGAGCCGATATTTGGAATAGTAAAGTACGAAAAAGAAACTCACTATTTTGACGGTCGAATGGTTCAATGCCATTATCAACTTCTCAATACATTGCAATTATCATATGACGAAGTGGAACGACTGCTACGTCCCTCATTGGAGTATATCGGGCAGGTAAGAAGCGATCCCGATGTGTTGCGCTACCATATCGGATATCCATTCCGAGCCGAGCAAGAAGATGGCGAACTCAACCCTTTGAAGTCCAAGAACGACATAGTATTCAAGATGCTTGGCATCAACAATGATTTCGCCAAGACGCAACTGTACAAGGAATTTCGCAACGACATCGTAAAAGGGTTCATGCGCAACCTAAAACAGGGGCACCTACTTTTGCACGGCAACTATTCGACGTTGTTAGGCAATGGCGTAGAAATGTTGCAGCAAGCAATAGGGGAGTTCCGCGGATACGGTGTCATTGAGCCGGGGTGTATTCATAGCACGAAGTTCAACTACGGTGCAACAATTTTGGCTTCGCGGAGTCCTCACATCACGATGGGCAATATCTATCTGGCGCGCAATGTGGCGAACGAGCAGATTGACAGATATTTTAACCTAACCAATGAGATAGTTTATATCAACGCCATCGACGAGAACATTCAGCAACGCCTCAATGGGTGTGACTACGATAGCGACAGTATCCTGTTGACGGATAATGAAATACTCATAGATGCGGCGCAGAAAAACTATCGCTTGTTCAAGGTGCCGACCTGCTTTGTTGAGTCGCAAAAAACTAACAGATATTATAACGACGAGCACAAAGCAGACCTTGATGTCAAGACGAGTGTCAACAAAATAGGCGAGATAGTCAATCTGTCACAGCAACTTAACAGCTTGTTTTGGGAACATATCAACGAAGGGCATACGTTCGGCGAGTGCGAAGAACTCTACAATGATATATGCAAACTAGCAGTGCTATCTGGTATTGAAATTGACAAGGCTAAGCGTGAATATGTCATTAACAGTGCCAACGAGATAGAGCGGCTCAAATCTAAGTACAAACTCATCCAAGACGACAAGCAGGTCAAGCCAATGTTTTTCAAGATGATAACCTTGGAAAACGGATTCGAACTCAGCGACAAGGTGCATTACAGGTATTTCGCCACTACAATGGATTACTTGCAACAAATCATTGCCAAAACGAATTTCCGCCAGGCCCGCAAGTATGCCATCAAGCCTGTGCCATTTATGGACATAGTACGCCGCCCTGAGGGCAACTTATCCGGTGGTTCATATAGTTTGCGGCGCGACTTAATCATCGACATTGTGCGTACAGCAAAAGAGGATATTAGAATCCTATACGCCGACTACGACACAAAAAGTGATGAGGATAGAATGTTTGTTTGGGCACGAGCTGCCGAGCGCAAGCAAGATTGCATCGACGCCATCGACAGAATATCCCAAGACGAGTTCCTGATGTACTCAATTCTCAAAGAGTTGGATGCGAAGGAAACCAGAGACGTGTACAGATTTATGTTTGAGGTGTTGTTCGGTGAACCAAACCAAGCCTTTTTCACAATGATCGAGCGCAGTAAAGAGCCTCTATATCGCCTTGAAGAAAGCAATGATGGCGACATAAAATTATACGATTTTAACTTCGGGAAAGTCGCTGCATAGGTGTAAATTTTCATAACATTTCTATTTCATTTTTCAAAATTTAGATAAAATATTTCGACCATTTTTTGCAATTTTACCCCAATTTTTGTCCGAAACCCTTAAAAAATTTTTCCAGAAAATTTTGAACCCCCCCCTATAGCAGGGGTGTTTCAGAGCAAAATGCAACCCTCGCTTAATTGCCGTATATGGAGAGAGACGACCAGGAGGTCGCCGAGAGCGTGATTGCGGCGTGCTCCGACAGCCTTCATTTTGCCCGACGGCAGGGTGCGGACGGTTTGAATTTTTATCAAAGGAGACCAACTGATATTATGATACAACTTACAAAGATGCCCAACGAAAGCGAAGAACAATTTATTTGGCGACTGGGCAGAGCAAAGGACTGCGGTGAGCTTGACCTTGAATGGGAGGAAATCGCAGATATCATCAACAAGGAGTGTCGCGAAGACGAAAGTGAGTACCGCAACGAGTCGGCTTATCGGAAGCCGTATCAACAAGCCAAAAGGTTCTATGAAGCGGGCGTCTTTAAGGACCTAACGGCAGAAGCATATATCAAAATTATGCAAGAACAAACGCGCAGCCTCAAAATGGAAAAGCAGAAGGTGCGCGACGAAAAGTTAGAACTCAATAGGTGGATGCGCCAGCAAGCGCGCGACGAACTCATCTGCGAGAAGATATGCGATGAAGTCAAAGCCCTCCCTCCTGTGGAGTTTCCCGCACTGATACCATGCGAGCCGAGAAACACGGAGGCAGTTTTGTGTTTCGCCGATACCCACTATGGAACGGAGTTCGAGATTAAAGGTCTGTTCGGCAATGTATTGAACCGTTATAGCCCCGAGATATTCGGCGAAAGAATGTTTAACTTGCTGTGCCAAGCTATACGCATAATCGAGGAAAAGGGGCTAACCAGACTACATGTTTTCTCCCTGGGAGATGAAATCGACGGCATACTTCGGGTATCGCAACTCATGAAACTCAGACATGGCGTCGTTGAGTCCACAATCCAATACGCCGAGTACATCAGCAATTGGCTCAATGAATTGACGAAGCACGTTCACGTAGATTTCTATTCGGTTTGCGGCAATCACACTGAACTTCGGATGCTTGGTCAACCCAAGGGAACGTTTACAGAGGACAACATGACAATGGTCATTAACGAGTTCATCAAAACGCGCCTTGCGGACAACGCGAACTTCACATTCCATCACAACGAAACAGGCTTGATTTACAACAACATATGCGGATATAACGTTCTCGGAATACATGGTGAGGTCAAAAACCTTGGAATGGCGCTGACCACTTTCACCAACACATACGGAGTTATGATTGACATTCTTGTGGGTGCACACAAACACCATCTCAGTATGGAAACGGTGGGGCGTGATAAGGAGGTCATCAGTGTTCCATCTGTAATAGGCATAGATGACTATGCAATGTCGCTTGGAAAGACCTCAAACCCTGGCGCGCTGATGTTCTTTGTGGAAGAGGGCAAGGGCATAGTGGAACAGAGGAACTTGAAATTGAATGACGGCAACACGCCCGTCGGAAAGTAGGAGGGATAAAATGCTTAACGCAACACAATTTAGCCGTCTGCTTGCAGAAAGCAGAGGCATTACATATCAGCACGCAAAGGAAATTACGGACACAGTATTCTCGATGTTGGGGGAAGTTTTATACGAACGGGGTGAAGATGTTAGCATCTATGGCGTCGGTTCGTTCAAGCACAAGATTGCCAAGGAAAAGAATACCAGACATCCGGCAACGGGAGAAATAATTCGTGTCCCCGAGCGCATTTACATCAAGTTCAACGAGTCGGAAGCGCGGACAATAACTTACGCAGAATAGGTGGGCGCAATGAAGAAACTTGATGCGATCACAAGTGCCGAATGGGGTGAGGTGTGCGACTTTAACAAACAATTGTTGGAGTCGTTCCTATGTGACTCGGTGGAACTTTCGGAAAAGTCCAAACGAGCCTATGAGTCAAATCTTAAAATATGGTTTGTCTGGGTAAAGAACAACCTCGGCAACAAGTCACAAATTGACATTAAACCTTTGGATTACAAAAGATTTCAGAATTGGATGGTAAACAGAGGCTGTTCATCAGCCGACGTTAACAACAAAAGAGCCGCAATTTCTTCTCTGAACGGATACATCGAGATTTATTTTCACGACACATATCCCATGTTTCGCAACTTTATCAACAAATCTATCAAGCGCCCGCCAACAAAGGTCGTGCGAGAGAAGATACCATTAACGAAAGCGGAGTTTCGGCATCTGGTGGATGAGTTGCGAAAGCGGGGCGAATATCAAATGGTGGCATATGTACTATTCACATTTGACACAGGATGCCGCAGAGAGGAAAGCCGCCAACTCACAAAAGATGTGGTCGCGGCAAACCCAATTATCGCTCGTCGCTCGGTGATAGATGATGAGGGGAACTCCGTCGACAAGGAAATTCGGCTGTACCACACAAAACCCATCCGATGCAAAGGGGCTAAGATAAGGCGATTGACCTTTGGAGAGGAAGCGATGATTGCTCTCAAAGAGTGGCTTGACGTCCGCGGAGATGACGATTGCCCCTATATGTTTGTGTCTAAATATGGCGGCGTTACCAAGCAAGTGAGCGAAACCACGTTCAACGCTTGGTTCACCAATACGATTTCGCAGATAGTCGGACGCTCCGTTCATCCCCACACCCTCAGAGCGAGCAGGGCCACGCAAGCCGTCGTGGAAGACGGGAAAGATGTAGAGGCGGTGCGCCAACTACTTGGACACGAAGACCAAAGCACGACGCTTAATTACTATATCGTTAAGGAAGACGATGACGATGTAGGTGATTTGTTTTAGTCGATACTGCTATATGTGATGGTATCGGCTTATCAAGGAATAAAAGGAGGGCATATGAAGCCAAATAATTTCGAGCGAACCGCCCTTCAGGGCGAAAACTTGCTTGAGCAAACAATAAATTTACGCAAAAGGCCCCAAAGAATAGCCAAAGATTTCTCATATCCCCATATTCAGCAGCAGGAAGTTGACTCTCAGCGCAAGTACTATTGTACATGCTGTGGCAAATCTTATACGGCACAACAGGGCAACTTTATTGCTGCCAAGAACTCCATACTTTGGCAGGGCAACAACGGTTATATACCGGTATGCAAAACTTGCGTTAAGGCTATATACAATTCGTTCGTAGATTTTTTTGAAGGTAATGAGGAACACGCACTCGAAAGAATGTGCCAGATTTTCGATTTGTTCTACGACGAAGCGGCCTCGGCAATGACATTAAAGGACACTCACCTTGGTCAGCCGCGCATAGCGTTATATCCGTCTAAAGTCAATACAAGGCAGGTCGCTCAACGGGGACAGACCTACTTAGATACGATACGGGCAGATGTTGCTAACAGGCACGTAATAAGAGACGATGAAGATATGCAGGCTCACGTTGAGTCTTCAAAAGTAAACGGGGAATCCGGAGAGTTTGTTGTAACCGACGAAATGATTGCTAAATGGGGCTACGGCTATCAACCCAGGGACTACCAATACCTAGAAGTCGAAGAGGCTGACTGGCGGTCAAGGGTAGAGTGCAAAACAAAACCCCAAGAGCAACTCATACGCTCAATTTGTCTTGCGCAGCTTCAAATCCGCGTGGCACAGCTCAGCGGCAAGTCTGCAGATGTAGCAACAGCTCAGAAAACATATGTAGACTTGTTGTCCGCATATAACGTGCTGCCGAAGCAAAATGCAGTTGATGACGACAAGAACCAAGTTACACTTGGTACACTTATAAAAAAATGGGAAGAAGAAGAGCCAATTCCTGAGCCCGACGAAGAATGGAAAGACGTAGATGGTATTCAGCGGTATGTTGATGTCTACCTCTATGGGCATTTGGCAAATCTTGCGCACTTACCCAATGCGAACGAAGAGGCTTATCGCAAAGAGATGGAGAAGTATACTGTAACGCCGCCCTCCTATGAAGGGGACGGAGATAGTATCGATGACACATCCCTCGTTGATAAACTTGCCACCAAAGGGGGCGGCAACAAATGAGCCAACCTGAGGCGGTCGCGTCGGCAATGGTACAGACCGATGCCGAGATTATACGAGAAAAGCACCAAAAGACGATGCGTGCGGTAGCCAAGTGGGTTTCCTTTTATAGGGCAAACCCACATAGGTTCGTTAGGGACTATCTGGGAGTTAAACTTTACCCGTTTCAACAAATAATAATCAAAGAGATGTTCGAGAAGGTGAACACAGTCCTCCTTGCCTGTCGCGGTATAGGCAAGACTTTTTTATTTGGGGTTTTTTGCTCGGGATATTGCATCCTGTACCCCGGAACAACTATTTGCATTGCCTCAAAAACAAGAGGGCAAGCCGCTGAGGTAATAGATAAGGTGCAGTTGCTCATGGTGGAATCTCCGAACCTTCGCTCTGAGATTGTTGAAATAAAACGGAACGAGAGAGAAGCCAGCATTACATTCCGTAATGGATCGGTCGTCAAGGTGGTCACTTCATCTGATAACGGGCGTCACAATCGTGCGACCGTATTGATTATCGATGAGTTTCGTATGGTTGACAAAAATACGATTGACACCGTGTTGAAAAAGTTTTTGACATCATCGCGTATGCCGGGCTATTTGCGCAAACCGCAATATGCAGACTATCCCAGGGAGAGAACGAAGGAACTTTATGGCAGCAGCTGTTGGTATGAATCGCACTGGTCTTATGAGTTAGTCAAATCTTACATCTCCAACATGATGCGCGGCAGGAGTTACTTTTGCTGCTCTCTGCCATATCAGTTGGCGATAAAAGAACATATCTTGGAGCGCGAACGCATCGAGGACGATATGTCTGAGTCGACGTTCAACTCCATGACATTTACAATGGAAATGGAGTCATTGTTCTGGCGTCAAGGCGAAGGCGGGCTTTATAACTTTGATGATATCAACAAAACGCGCGTTCTGGAGTATGCATTTTACCCCAGAGAAGAGGTGATGCACGTCCCAGATAAGAGGGTACACATACCACCAAAACGCCCCGAGGAAATTCGAATTCTTTCTGCCGATATTGCATTGATGGCTTCGACCAAAAGCAAAAACGACGCCACATCTATTTTCATCAACCAAATGCAGCCATTGTACAACGGACGGTATTCTAAGAATATAGTTTACGCAACTAACAACGAGGGACTCCGAACAGAGGTTCAAGCACTGGTAATTCGTCGCTTGTTTGACGAATTCGATTGTGATTATTTGGTAATTGACGTCAAGGGCCTGGGTATTGGCGTGGTGGACGCATTGATGGGGGATATATATGATGCAAGTTCTGGCATTACATATCCTGCTCTCAGCTGTTGTAACGACGATACTATTGCTCAAAGGTGTGCGATAGCGGATGCGCCCAAAAAAATTTGGGCGGTGCAAGGGTCGCCAGAGTTCAACTCACAATGCGCGCTGGCACTGAGAGAGGAGTTTAAGCAGGGGCGATTGCACTTATTGGATACGGACATTGAGATTGAAAATACCTTAAGGGAACTCAAAGGGTATTCATCGTTGACACCTGCCGAGCAGGCAACATTACAGCTTCCGTATGTACATACAACCCTTTTGGTCAAGGAATTGGTTGACCTGGAATATGAAACGAGAAACAACGTCATCCGGGTAAAGGAAAAGCCCGGGCGGCGTAAAGACAGATATAGTAGTTTGAGCTACAACGTTTACGTCTCTAATGCCGTTGAGCGTTCATTGGCTCAATCTACAAGACAAAATATTTCGGAGGCGCGAATCCGTTGGCGCGTGCCCCAATTATACAAAAATAAAGGAGGTTATTGATGTCCAAAAAAAATAAGCAGAAAAATCGCGGTGGCACATATGTAGCTCCAAAGGCTCACAATGCGCCCAGCCAGAGCGAATTGCTTCAGCTATTTTCCCGCGAATTGATGCGCATAAAAACATATAACCCCAATGTAACTTCTTCAAAAAAAACGTACTCCTATGGTGGATATACAAAGGAAAATGTCCTAAAGTGGTTGCAATCGCCGTCGGCAAGTGAGAAGAGTTTGCGAGACGCATCAAACTACATGTATATTGCCTCTATGCATTACAACAGGTTGATTCGCTACTACTCGAAACTTTATGTGGGTAGTTATGTGGTTTTGCCCGTGGGTTTTGATTCTAAATCGATACCCAGTAATTTCGACAAGCAGTATCGCAAGGTTTGTACAATACTCTCTTCAATGAAAATTCCAAGCAAGATGTCCACAATTATAGACTACGCATTGCGCGATGGGGTGTTTTATGGGATACGGGTAAGCGATACGAATTCATGCAATATTTTCCGCATCGATCCAGACTATTGCAAGATAGTAGCTATATGCGACGACACATTTTTATATGCCGTCGACATGACGAAATTGACCGGCAAATTGGAATTTTATCCTACCGAATTCACCGCGATGTACCAAGAGTATTTGCGGACTGGCAATAAGTGGCAAGAAGTGCCGTTGGACTGTTCGGTATGCATAAAGAGTGACGAGAGCCTTGTGGATTATGTCATTCCGCAGTTTGCCGCCGTGTTGCCCGACTTATATACGATTGCCAACACAAAGGAATTGCAGGAAACTGCTGCAGAAATTCGCAACTATAAAATGTTGGCGGGGCAAATTCCTTATGACGACAAGGGGAACGTCCTTATCCCCGACCCTATCGTGGACAAATATTACGATCACATTGCTAACGCGCTTGGTGTTCGCGTTGGGCTTGCTCTGTCCCCATTTAAGTTAGAGGCGCTAACTTTTGACAACAAGGCGGGGATAACGGATATCGATGATGTCGCCAAAGCAGAGGATGCGTTCTGGTCAACAGCGGGAAGTTCCGGCTTGCTTCACGGCAAAACGAATGATACTGCGGGCGTTACTAAACTCGCCATCAAGAATGATGAAAGTTACGTGTGGGGGATTGTTCAGCAATTTGAAGCGGTAATCAACCGTTATCTGAAGTCCGGTTTTGGGGGAAAGGCAAAATTTAGGATTTCGATATTGCCCATAACTATTTTCAACCAAGAGGAGAAAATTCAGCAGTACAAAGAAGCTGCAACTCTCGGGATCGGGAAGATGTATTATGCTGCGGCGCTGGGCATTGACCCATCGGATATTGCGGGCATGAACTGCATCGAAACCGACATCTTACCATTCGCCGAATTAAAGCCCTTAAAGAGCACCTATACGGAAAGCGCAAGTGGTGATGGCGGGCGTCCTGCATCGCCAGACACTGATCTCACGCCGTCAGGCGAAAACACCCGAGATAACGACACCAACGCTAACAAGTGAGGTGATATGCTATGTGCACAAAAATGTTTATCAAATTTATCGATGAAAGTGTCGCAGTCGCGTTGAGTGACCGCGGCTTTTCATATATGCAAGAAAAAATCAACGAAGGTCAGACACTCTATGTATTTGAACGCTCCGACGAACTTATGGCTGCCCTGAACGAAGTTCTGTGCGGAGACAAGTATCAGAATGTGATATGTGTGGATGATTCGACGTTGCTTTTTTAGGAGGACAAAATGAACGAAAAACTTTTTATTCCATTTACAAGTCAAGTTGTCCCCGTGAAACCCATCAACGAACAGATGACACTGTGCAAGTGCTATGTCTTGGCGCTTGGAAAAAATCGAAAAAAGACAAGTATCTCAAAGGAAGCCGCCGATGATGCGCTATCCTCCCTATACAATATCCCCGTTGTCGGACATCTTTATGTCGATAAGGACGGTAAGGTTTGGATGGGCGGACACGACCAAGTCATCGAGAAGGGTGCGGATGGAGTCTACAGATTCCGCACACTTACCGTCCCATACGGCGTGGTTCCTCAACAAGACAACGTTCATTACGAAGAAGTTACCGAGTCTGATGGTGTTACGCGCACCTATATGGTTGCAGATGTAATCCTTTGGACGGGCAAATATCCAGAGTTGATGAAAGCGGTTTACAGCAAAGATATGTACTTTTCTCAAAGCATGGAAATTACACCGACCGCTGCGAAGAGAGAGAATGGATATTTGGTTATCGACAAGTTTCAATTCTCAGCTCTTTGCTTGTTGTGCAAGAGCGACGACGAACATAATGTCGAGCCCTGTTTTGAGTCGGCATGCGTCGAGCCCTATGACTTTTGCGCTTCTGATGAATGGACGAAACGTTTTGAGGAATTCAAAACTGAGTTGGCGCGGGCATATTCGGTAGCCCACGATGAGGAAGGAGGAAAACCAGCATTGAACAAAGAACAAATTATTCAAATAATGCTTGAATTCGGTCTGGGGGCAGATTCCAATTTGCCTTTTGAGGTTGCGGACGGAATGAGCGAGGAAGAATTTAGAGCCAAGTTGCAAGAAACATTTGGGGCGGCAAACCAAGAAGAAACAGCCGCGGTCGTGAGCAATCCAGATGTCCCTGTAATCGATAACGGGCAGTTAGTGTCCACCGAAGATACTTCTACAGAGGCGCAAGACACAGCAAATTTTGCGAAACAGGAAACAGAAACAGTAGAAGACGATGCTCCGGCGAATGAGCCTCTTGCGTATGCCGCAGAGCGTACATATCGCGAAAAGGCTGAGGCTCTCGATGAGGCTCTGAGCAAACTGGGCGTTTCAACTGATGCCATCTGTCAGCACTATTACCTCATTGATTTCGATAGTGAGTATGTTTATGCGAACCTTTTTTATTGCAACAGAGATGGTGAGGAGCGCAATGAAACATATCGCATTCCGTACAGTGTCGACGCAGATGGCGGGTGCACCCTTGATACGACAAATCAAGAACCGGTGCGTCTTGTGTGGTTGACTAAAGCCGACGAAGAGAAGTTGGCTGCTCAAGAAAATCAACTGCGCGAGTTGACCGAATATAAACAAGCGAAACTCGAAGAAGAGCGCAACAGAGAGTTTGCCGCAGTTCTTGCAGAATTTCCCGAGTTGCAAGATCTCGATGAATATCGTGCCGTTGTTAGTAACGTTGCGACATTCGAGAGTCCTGATGCACTTTGTGAGAAAATGTATGCGCTGCGGGGCAAATACAATTTGTTTGCCAGCAAACCTTCGAGCCAAAGCCCCTCCGACATTCGTATTCCCGTGGGCGTCGAAGCCCATAAGGGTCAAAACGAGATGGAAGAGTTTATGAACAGATATTGCCCTCGTCGGGCAAATTAACATCCTTATGGGTGTAACAAAAAAACAATAATAAGGAGAACTAAACACAATGTATGCACGTGTAAGAACTGACAACATGTCGGGCACTCAAGTCGGAAAAGATCTCGTTTCCGCGAAATACTTCGTCGAATCCGATCCTAAGGATATCGAAAACGGCAGCCTTGTTGCCATCGGTGCTCTTCTCGAAGGAGAGAGAGAAATTCGCAAAGCTACCGCTCCCAAAAAGGACACGGCCATCTTTGACCTCGCCCTTGTCGCCACCCCTGAAGTAATAAAGGACAAGACTTATTACTCTCTCGGCGACTTTATCAATAAAGCTGGCAATCCCATCCGTTGCTACAGACTCACCCCAGGCAGCACCTTTGCTGTAACGAAAGAGGTGCTCGACGGACAACCCACTGTTGATTACTTTGTAGAAGCTGCCGATGACAGCACCAAGTTCAAAGTGGTTGAGTCCAACACAGAGGGTAGCACTCTTGTCGGCAAAATTCTTGCCATCGAAGGCGACTACACGGTTATCGAAGTAGCCCGCCAATGAAGAAGGCCCACGTCTCGTCCAATGCAAAGCCCATAGGCGGTTCTGAAAATCATCTCGGCAAAGAAATAAGCGAGTTGATTAGTCCAGACACCAAAATATTGAGCGATGGCTCGGTTGTGGGTACGATACATTACGTGACGGACTACGTGGGCTTTAACGAAAGCAATCCGGACGAGCAGGAAGGGTATTTCTTCCCCGTGCGCCTCACAGGTAGTGGAAGCAAAATGACACTCAAGAAAGATGGTGTAGCCAAAGAGGAAAAGACTGGAATGAAATATGACCCAAACTTAATACTTCGCGTTGACGGACAAAATACCGTTTGGAGTATTGAGGTCGATGGGAATGAAGTTGTAAAACTCAACTTCACAAAAGCGACATTTGATTCGCATTAAACATCTATAAACTAAAAGGAGAACTACAAATGCAAGTTTTGGAAAAAATCATCAACGTAATTAAAGGCGTTGGCGTTGAAAACTACAGCAAGGAAGACAGATCTACCGCCGTCCGTCAAGCCCTCGTTGAGGTAAACGGCGGCAGCACAAAACTGTCTCGCAAAAATTTCTATCGGGGCACTCAACTGTTTGACCTTGTGCAAGAGTTGATTCCCACACTCATTGACGAAGGTTTCAAAGACACTGATGAAATCTTCAAGTTGGTAGAGTACCGCAACATCAAGGATGGCGATCAGATCGAATTCGTGGTCGATGGTGATTCCTTGTTCGTTGTAGCTGATGCCGCTCTGGGTATTCAGGGTGTTAGACGTCAACGCATTGACGATCGTCAAACCATTACTGTTAACACTTCCTTCAAAATCGTGCGTGTGTACGAGGAACTTTCTCGTTTGCTCACCGGCAAAGTAAACTTCGACACGTTCGTTGAGAATGTGGCTAAGTCTTTCAAGCAAACTATCATGAACGACGCTTTCGCCGCTCTTGATGCGATCTCTGCGGATACTTTCAATCTTGGCTCTGATTACGTAAAGAGTGGTAGTTTTGACGAGGCTGCGCTCGTAGAACTTGTTGAACATGTTGAGGCCGCGACGGGCATGAAGGCTCGTATTTACGGAACCAAGTCTGCGCTGCGCAAAATCACAACCGCCGAGGTTTCTGAGGAAGCAAAGAGCGACAAGTATCATCTCGGTTACTACGGCATGTTCAATGGCACCGAGTTGGTTCAAATGCGTCAAAGCCATAAGCCAGGCACGTCCACGTTCGCTTTGAATAACAACAAACTGTACATCATCGCTGCCGGCGATGCTCCTATCAAGGTTGTTAACGAGGGCGAAGGCCTCATCATAGAGAGAGATCCCACGGCGAACAACGACCTGACTCAGGAATACATCTATGGTCAAAACGTCGGCGTCGGCGTTATCTGCTCTGCTAAAATGGGTGTTTGGACGCTCGCTTAATTAAGGCATCGTTTTACCGTGGGCAAATAAATTGCCCACGGTGCCCATTGGGTGTCTTGACGTTGTCAAGAAATTTGAATAAAAGGAGAATAAGGAAATGACATCTCAAACTACAAACGAGCAAGAAATCAAGAGAAATGTCAAAATCAATGGCAGAACACTCATCAAAGTTCGTAGCAATGTGTATGGCTCGCTTCATTATGTCAACCCGTATAACGGATATCGTATTGTGTGGTTGGCAAGTGGCGACATTCAGCTCGTTGAATTTGATGAACTTGTAAGAATGAAGAATACGGCTCCGGCGTTTTTCCAAAATCAATGGGTATTGATTGTTGGAGTGGGCGATGGTGAAGCGTGCAAGGCTAGCGCCGATGAAATTTGCCACGCTTTGGCGGTAGACCAATATTACAAGGGATATCTCGAACCCGCGGCAATGACAAATATCTGCGATTGGGATGAGAAAACAATTGCCGAAAGAGTCGCCGTGCTTAGCGATGGGGCAAAGACTAATCTGGTCGCCACGCTGAACGGATATATTGCGAGCGGCAAACTCGATTCGCTGCGTAAGATTGCGGCATTTGAAAAGGCTCTTGGTTGCGCGTTGACAAAATAAAGGAGTGACAAATGGCAACCAAGTTTTCAACAATCTATGATAGAGCCGTCTTTAAGTTCAAGGATTATAGTTTTTTGAAAATTATTCCCGATTACAAAGAGGCTATATTGCAACAGTATTTACTGTCTGCGGTTGCTGATTTCGCATATGTTTGCGATGTGGATTTGGAAGATATTGATTTAGATCAAGAACAATTCAACCAGGATCTCAGCAACGAAATCATTGAAATTCTTGCGTTGGGCATTGCGTATCACTGGCTAAGCGGGCAGATTCTAAGCAAAGAACATATGCGCAACCTACTCCATAATAAGGATTACACCTCATATTCTCCAGGCAATTTGCTCGGGGAGATGCGTAGCCTTAGGGAGGAGTACGCGCAAGAATATCGCGGCAAGATAAATGGGTATTCGGTAAGACACGCTGATATTGCAAACCGTAAGGTTTAGGGAGGTGCAAATGGAAAAACAACTTTTGCATTACCTTGAACATTTGCGCGGTGACATCTGGAAGTTGCTCCCGATGAGAGAAGCAGAAATGATGGGAATAGATAACCATCTCGGTGATTATCTCGAAACACTCGTGGCCAACGTGAGTGGCGCAACTACTACATACCCGATTCTCGCCGACCAAAAACAATTTTTGTATGTGATAAACAACATCCAATACCTTAACAAACAGCCAATCAGGTTTAAGCGATGGCGACAGATAGTATTGAACTCCACGCAGAGCATAGACAATCTGTATGTGTTGTACGGAGGTGTCAAAGATGTCAAAGGCAAATGATTGGATGAGCGTATATCGTTATTGGCTCAACGAAGAACGTAAGGCGAACACTGAGCAAGCCAAGCTCCTTGCGCAAGAAACATTCGAGGAAGACATTAAAAACTCTCCGTCATATCAAGAAGATGCTTTGCGCAATGGCGAGTCGCAGCCTATGAGTGTAACCAGAGAAAATACCCGCAAGGCTCGTTTCACTGTTGCCCCGGGCGATGATATGCATATCGGCGACCTTATAACCGTGTTTGGCGAAAATTGGCTTTGTATTGAGTTATACATCGACGAGTATGGTATGAAATATGGGGAGCTTTGGATGTGTAACCACGTTTTCCATTACCAAGACCACGACAAAAATATAATTCACAAAGACGCCATTATCGACGATGGCTCCTACACAAAAGGAACCGACAAGGCTTTACCAATTACGGATAACTATTATAGGTGCTACATCTCACTTGACGATGAAAGCAGAGCTCTATTTGTGGACAAGCGTCTTGCGATTGACGAAATTGTCGATGGGCGCGGACGTGATATATTGGAAGTCGGCAAGATTTCCTGGATAGATACAAGAAGCCACAACTACGGCGAGGGAAGCCATCTAATGGTTTTCGGCCTCATTGACGATCCGTACAACGAGGAACACGACAATATTGCCGAGATGATTTGCGATTATGTCGAGCCCCAAAGTGATACCCCCGACATTGGCGGTGACAGCGATGAGCCAGTCGCGGGACATTTTGAGATAAGCGGAAGGGACGAAATGCGCCTTGGTACAGAGAGAACATACACGGTTAGTGCTTTTGGCGATTCTGAGACCGATGTGGAGTTACCAGAGGAAATTTCGTGGACGCTCGACACAACAGTCGATGGCGTGACGATAACCCCTCAAGGGGCGTCGTGTCTTTTGGGCGTTTCCAACAACGAAGTTCTCGTTGGCGAAGTAATTAGGCTGAAAGCAGAAGACGCGTCCGGGAAAATAGCCTCGGCTACGAAAGAGGTGGTGATTATCTATGGCTAATTCATATCTTGACCAACTTGTTACATACCCCGCGGAAATTATTAACAGAATTGCTTCTGACGATACATGCGTGGGGTTACTTGTCAATAAGGCACCATCTACGGTAGACGACACCGATCGCGATGCCGTGCTCGACGAACATCTCTTTGACTACCAGTACGTAGATTCCACGACGCAAACATCTACCGCATACGTCTGGGTAGAGGTTGACGTGGGCGACGTGGAGAATAAACACATCAAGGATTTGAGAGTCTACGTGACCATTGCTTGTCACAAATCCTATATGAAACTTGAGACAAAAGTTTTCAAGGGGATGATGGGCAACAGGCGAGATAACCTTGCTCGGCGTATAGACGTGTTGCTCAACGATTCGGAGTTTCTGGGCATTGGAAGATTGTCTTTGAAGTCCGTGAATACCTGTGCGCCGATTAACGGGTTTACGGTGAAGGAACTCACATACATAACGCCAGATTTTAATCAGGTGCCACTAAACTGATGAAACTTCTATATGAAGATTTAATGAGTGGCGACGTCATTCCAGTCGAGGGTGTGGGACATATTCGGTCTCCATACCTAAGGGAATTGATGCCGACCAAGGGAATCGGCACTTGGCGATACAACATTTATTTGAACGTGCTGGAGTGGGATAAAGAGAGTATCTTGAAAGCAGACTTTTTTTCCCTCGGGAGAAATTCCAAGGCACTCCAAAACGAAAAACTTAATGCTTTCGACGTTGCCACACTGGTCGAAACAACGAGGGGACTTTTGCTTGAAGCAATGTCTTTTTTTTTAGACCCAAAAGAGGAAATGGTGTGGAACAAGGAACAGCGACTATTTGAAGTACATCTCAAAGAGGACGGTTCCATTATCGGGCAAATAACCCGTGATAATTTTGACGAAGTTAGACACTTGATGTTGCAGATGAACTATATAGGGTTGGGAGAAGAGGCAGCCAAACCGACCAAGTTTACATCTCGCAAGGCAAAAGAACTTTGGGAGCAAGCGCAGAAGCATTTGCAGGCTTCGAAGGCCAAGTCAATCAAAGAGAAAAGAATGGAACTTGGCAACATTGTGTCAAAGCTTTGCGCCGTTCCAAGCGGCTATACTTTGTTGAATATATACGATTTAACCGTATTTCAACTTTATGATCAATTCTTCCAGTACGGATACATTCGCGCGATGGACTTAAGCGAGCGCGCCTATTCAATACACGGAGGAAAAGACTTTAAGTTTGAAAACTGGTTGGATCCAATTCTAAAAAAATAAGGAGAAATAAAAATGCCATCTACAAACAAGACGAAACTTGCCAACAGATATGGCTTGAACTTGTATTTTTACAAGTATGGCGCGGCCGAAAACGATTACACCGACCCTAGCAAAGCGCTTGCCGTTATCGATTTCGCAAACGAAATTTCCTTTGAGCTGAGCGGCGACTTGGTTTGGGCAACTGGCGGCCGCGGACATAAGCGTCTGATTGGTTTCAGAGATCCCTACGAGGGAACGATGACCATTTCTACGCAAATCACCAACGACGTGTTGCTTGACATTCTTACGGGCGGCGACGGTTCTGAAGCCGGTCGTAGCCACGTGTTTAAGAACACCGACGACACCAACAACTACTTTGAAATCAGGGGCTACACCGTTTACAAAGGAGAAGGTGGGGAAGTCGTTTACGAGAAACTCATTGCTCACAAAGCAATGGTCAGCCCGTCTTACAGTATGAGCTACACCGGGGAAGGCGATCCTCAAAGCATCGACATCGAATTTCAACTTGCCGCCGACGACAAAGAGCAGGTTCTTACGCTTGAGCGCGCAGATGAAACCGAGGAGCCCACTGCGGAATAGTCTGTTGACTACAAAATCTTGATATCGCCACGGGGAGACCTGTGGCGGTATCTTCTTTATTTATGGTACGGAAATCCAAATACAACACAGGAGATATCACTAAACGTACATACAATGGCGTGATCTACGATAGCGCACTTGAAATCAAGTATTTGCGCGAAGTAATTGAGCCGGGCATGGCGGCAGGTGATATTGCCTACTGGGAACGTCAAAAAAAATACATCTTGCAAGACGGATTTACGTATAGGGGTAAGCGCGTATTGCCAATCACTTATGTCGCTGACTTCTATGTAGTATTTGCCGATGGACGCGAACAGGTCGTGGACACCAAAGGGTGTGCAGACCCGAAAGCACTAATCAAGAGAAAAATGTTTTGGTTTAGATACCCCGATATAGATTATTTGTGGGCAGCTTATTCCCGCATCGACGGGGGATGGATGGATTATGATGCAGTTCAACATAATCGGTCAATACGAAGAAAAGCCAAAAAGGAAAATTCAAAAAAGGAGAACAAGGATTTATGAACAATCAAGAAACAAACGCGCAAGAATCCGTACAACCCATCGCGTTTTTGGTAAAAGAACCCATTCGTGTGCTCTATAAACCTAACGATGAACAAGAGGGAACCTACATTACAATCTATCCGCAAATAGACATCAAGACGAGAATGCAAGCGGCAGAACGCATAGCGGAAACTGTTTTCCCCCACGATGCGGAAAGCATTGAAGAATATGCGCCGGCGACATTGCAGTTTGAACAGCGTTACGAAATTGTAAAGGCGTTTACCGATTTTGCATTGCCGGAAAACGTTGAGGACATATGGCCAATTTTAATGTATACGTCTATTTACGATACAGTTGTGCGCTACGTCGGGGAGTGGCAGGTACTCGAGATATTCAAAGACGCAGATTGTTTGATTGAGGCGCGTAAGGAAAACATTGTACACAAAACGGAAATAACGAAATTGCTTACTGCCGCGGCAGATAAGTTTGGAGAGGTAGCATCTCAATTCTCCAAAGACGACATCCAGAAACTATTGGATGTAGTTAAGCAAATGTCTGATTTTTCGCCGGAAGCGTTGGTGAAAGCGGTGACACAGGCGCAAGGGATGCAAGGAAATAAAACAGAATAATCTCAGGACGGCGCTCCCAGAAGCTCGTTCTGAAAGGGAGCAACAGAATGTTACAAACACTTCAAATAATAAGTCTAATCATTGGTGTAACCAACAGCCTTTTCATCGGATTGGTGGCTTTATGCAAGCCGTTTCGTAATTGGTTTTTAGAGCGCTATCGCGGTCGCGAGACGGATAAGTGTCTGCTTCGTGACAGGATAACGCACATTTATTACAAATACCACACGACACAAAAGATACCCCAATATGATTACGACAACCTTGACAGGCTATATCAACAATACAAAAAACTCGGTGGCAACTCTTTTGTCGATAAGATTTGGGCTGAGATACAAGACCAGTGGGAAGTCACTAAAAATCAATAATATTTTTCCGGAGGGGGACATGTATGAGCAATATGATTAGTGAGCGGGCAATTATGGAACTCGTGCAGAAGTATGCCGTGTCCCCCGCAGGAAGAAAAAAGATTCGAGAGAAAACAGGATGGGTTTATAGCGAGCACCCAGAGCGCGACTTGATTGCGTATGGAGAAAAGATGAAGATTGTTTTGCTAAAACATATTGTGCCGCTAATTCACTCAATAACAGCAGATGATATTATAGTCCAACCGCCGCAGATGATAAATGGAGTTTGGGGCATTAAACTAGCATTTCGCAAGGGTAGCTTGAGAAGGAAGTCCTTGATATATGATGAACTGAGCCGCGGTATAAACAATATCGTCTTACTTTTCGCAAAGGGCTATCACGCCAGTATGCAGGTTGAAGGTATGTGGAACGTTGGCTCGGCAGAGAATCCAAACTACATCCACGTTAAGAGTAGGCAAGACAGACCGGCCAATAGTTTTTTGTTGGATGCTGTCAAGGAATTTAATGCTACGGAAGGTGGCGGCATTGCCACGGCATTGCTCCTTGGAGAATACAAGAAGGCTTCCGAAACTAACTAAGAGTATTCGCTCGCCAGGTGCGAGTTTTAATAAATTTCAAAAGGAGGGCTAATCGTGCCACAAACAAGTAATACGCCAAACGAAGCGATTGGCATAATGTTTAAGGTCTACGGTAATGGAAGTATCGTAGGAAACAGCTCGGGCGCATTGATCAAGCGGCAACTGAAAGAGATAGTCGCACAGATAAATGCAAAGCCCTTCGGCATTAAGATACAAGTAGATAAAAGCTATTTCGCCAAACAACTATCGGGCATCAAAAAGGAAATAGAAAAGCAACTTGGGACGTTGCCTCTGCAAATTAACCCAACCGCTAATACAAAAAATTCGGGAGGCAACAGCAATGGCGGCAATAGTGCCGGCAGTAAAGCGGCAGATGCCCAGGTTGAAAAGACACTTGAACGAATATATGCTCTTCGTCTCAAAATATATAAATTACAGAGCAAAGGCGAGGGTGATTCTATTGCCTCGGTGCAAACAAGAAATCAACTTAAACAACTTGAAGAAAGCGTCCAAAAAGGCTATCAAGGGTTGAGCGATGAGCAAAAGGCATCCCTCGAGAGTTATAATAGCCAGCTGGATATAGCGCTAAAATCTGAAGAAGAGCGTCTCGGAGTTGCTCGCCAATTGACCGAGGAACTTAAGGCGCAGAAAGCTTTCGCCAATGGGATGGAGCGTGCAAAACTTAGCGACAGAATGGAGTCGCTTTACACGCAAAACGCTGATGTTCTTGCACGAAGCCCTGAGGCTAAGGGGCTTGTTGACGACTTAAAAAGGGATGTCACGGCAGCTCTAGGCAAGAGAGATCAGTTACCGAAGGATGAGCTACGCGCATTAAGTCAACGCATTGTTGAAGTTAGTGCTAAGGTTAAAGAATGTGGAACTCAAACGGACACCCTAGGGAATAAATTCAAAGAAACATTTGCGAGCAAGGCTTTACAGCGTATTGCGAATATCGCACTGATGTTTATTGCTCAAGCACTTCGTCAAGTATACACTAATGTTAAAGAAATCGACGATGCAATGACGCAGCTTAAAATTGTTACAAGGGATAGCGCGAAGGCGTATCGTGATTTTGCGGATGATATTGCGAAGTCTGCGCAAGAAATTGGTGCAAGTATAACTGATCTTATCAATTCCACTACGGTTTATGCGAGGTTGGGCTACTCTCTCAAAGAGGCTGCTACGTTAGCAAAGGCTACAACAATTTATAGCAATGTTGCCAGCACGAGCGTGGGGGATGCAACCACAAATATCACCGCCATTATAAAGGCTTTTGGCATCGAGGCAAGCAGTGTTGAGGATGTATTAGACCAACTTGTATACGTTGGCAATCACTTTGCAATAAGCTCCGCGGAAATTGGCGAGGGCATGAACAATGCTGCGAGTGCACTTGCCGCCAACGGAAACACATTACAAGAAGCTATTGGTATTTTGACGGCAGCCAACGTAACCGTCCAAAACGTAAGTAAATCTTCTACGGGCGTGCGCACAATTGCCGCGCGTATTTCTCGAAGCCTTACTGAACTTGACGAATTGGGAGAGGATGTCGGCGATGTATACTCGACTGCTAAGCTCGATAGCGAAATGAGGGCACTAGGTGTTGCAATTACGACGGCGAATGGTGAGTTGCGTTCCACATATGATATTTTGGCGGATTTGTCTGAGCGCTGGGAAGAGTACACAGATACCGAGCGCGCGGCTATTGCGGAAATGCTAGCGGGAACACGTCAACAAAACGTATTTTACAGCATAATGCAAAACTGGGGAGATGCTACGCGGGTTGTCAAGGATGCCTCTTTGGCGACGGGGACGCTCCAAAAATCGCAAGAGATATATCTTGACTCCATTGAAGGCAAATCGCAAAGGCTTAAAGCAACCTGGGAGCAATTTTCTCAGGATTTACTAGATAGTGCCATAGTCAAATTTTTCGTTGACTTACTCGATTGGATTGGGGGCGTTTTGGATGGAATTATTTCACTTGGAGATGGCGCAGTTTCGAAAATTGGTTTGATTGCTGCTGCACTTGCAGGACTCATGGCGATGTTAACCAAGTTAACCCCGCGCATAGCGACGCTTATTGAGAATTTTAGAGCTATTAGGGACATGGCGACACAACTTGGTGGCAAAGGAGCGGCGCTTAAGGGCTGGATACTAGACATTGGCTTGGCCTTAAAAGATTTCATGGCGAAAAATGGGCCATTGTTAATTATTACAACAATCATCACTCTAATGACTACCCTCGAGGGAAAAGTGAAAGGCTCTGTCGAGCTAATAGTTGGGTTTATTACCTTACTAACGGTCGTAGTCGTTGCCGCAATAAAAACAATAGACGGAGCCATAAAGAACTTTCTGGAAACGAACATAGTAGGATGGGTTTTAGTCGTCCTAACTGCGGTGGTCGCGATGATAAAGGGAATCGCCGATTTAATCAAGGAGTGCAATCCCTCTTTTGATGAGCTTAAAGACAGAGCAAAAGAAGCAAAAGAAGCCTGGGAAGAAGCCGGAAAGGCTATCGAGGAAACAAAAGATAAACTTGAGGAAGTAGCAAAGCAGATAGATGAACTCAACGCGAAGGATTCATTGACATTTATTGACGAGCAACAACTTGCCGCTCTTAAACAAGAGGAAGCCCAGCTAAAAATGCTTCGAGAAATACAAGAGGCGACGGCAAAGCAGTACCAAAAGTCAAGTGTGGCGGCAACGCGCGATGCTATGGACGTTCTCAACGGCAAAGTTAAGAATGGTCAAAGGGACAACCCTGGTTGGGCGGCAGTCGTCGGCTTTTTCACTCTCGGCATAGGCAACGCTATATGGGCGGGGGCTGACGCCGCTAAGGAAACGCTTTCAGAGGCTACGGATCGTATACTCTCAGACTGGGAAAACGCCACAGACGAAGAGCGTAATCAGGTCTTGGAGTATATGCAGCAACAAGAGGAACTCCTGCAAGGCTATGAATATCAGATGCCTGAAGTGGATGCCGATGGTAATATCAAAGAGCTCGAAGACTGGCAGAAGGCAGTTAACCAAATGCTTGATGAGTCATATGGGGCCCAAGAAAAATATGCGGTTGCGACCGGCAATTATGCCGCGGCATGGGAAGCGGTCTTTTCAAGACTTCAATACCAGACAGCAATAACCAAATTGACCGATCTCGCTAATTCGTTCAAAAATACGGCGTTAATCACCGGAGAGACAATCCAAAACCTCTACGATGAGGACGGGGAAATAAAAGGGTTTTTGGAACACCTTAAGGATGTTGGTCTGTGGGACGGCACCAACATGGAGCAAATCGCGACGGTCGTAAGGTCGTTGCGAACAGGAATGGAGCAGATTCCCCAGCTATCACTTGCAGACGATATCGAGCAGATGACCGACAAGTTTGAGGCCTTGAGTAATGCGCTTGAAGAGGTAAATTCCACTGGTGTAATGACGCTCGACACCTTGGCTAAACTGGCAAAAGATTATCCAACGCTGCTTCGCACATATTTTATCAACACAAATGATGGATATATGTTGCGCGATGAGTACAAAAACGTCTCTTCATACGACATTTTAGAAGGAATGGCTGTCGACTCAGTAAAAGAATATGCTAAGCAGTTGAAAGAGCAGCAAGATATTTTGGCGGGGTTAAAACCTGAAGACGACGACTATGCCACGGCTTTACGCAATGTAGCCATCGCCCAAGACAACCTCAACAACAAGACTCTCGAGTGGGCGTCATTACTTCGCGAGGCTAAGATTGCGGAAGAAAAGGAACGCTTAGAGGAAGAAAAAGAACGCCTTGAGGAACAACTCGACCTTTACAAAAGCCTAGTAGATATACGGAAAGACCTGCTTGAAACATACGAGGAAGAAACCAAGCACCAAAAAGAACTTGCTAAGAAACAGATGAATGTGAGCAATCTTCGTACGCAGCTTTCTTTGCTTCGTATGGATAATTCTGCTGAAGGGCAGGCACGCGCCAGAGAATTAGAAGCACAACTCAAAGAGGCTCAGGAAGAGCTCGACGAATACGTGCTTGAAGATGCCGTCAGCGACATCGTGCAGTCTCTTGACGATCAATACGCCGAGTACGAATCGTTCATCAACAGCGAGGTGGATAGAATTTCTGCACAGATTGAGGAACTAGCAAAGACCATACGCGATGTATTACAGGAAGCCTTGAATGGGGATTCTAATGGAGAAGAATTTACGCTCCCCGGTCAAACAACCAATGCCTCTGCCACGGAGATTAACGATTTGTATCGTGCTTTGCATGATAAGCCTATTAACGCCGACAACCCCGATGCTGATGGGAATGTTCAAAAGTTTATGAGCGCGGCAGCTGCCGGTAACTCGGTTGAAGCAGACCAATACTACAATGACGCCAAGGAGTTTTTGAACAACTACAAAGAGCAAAAGCCCACAGGTAGTGGTGGCGATGGCGTCGATTGGAGTGGTGTTTCGGTTAAGAGAGGCTCAAGTTGGGCCTTAGGACAAAGGGTGACTATCAACTTTGGCGGGAAGGACTTTTCTGCAAGACTCGCGAGATACGCGACTTCGAAAGAAATACGCAATGGGTTAAGCAACATGCCAGATATGAGCGCGGGCGTTCACGACGGACGATTGTTTATACACGAGAAGGGCGGCTCAACGGTGGATTATTTCGCAATGGATCCTTCTAACAAAAATCCACAAGATTATGGGCTGCTTGTAGATTTGCTTAAAACACATGGGCATATATATCATACAGGCGGATTTGTCGGAGACATCACATCTCTACGTAGCAACGAAGAGTTCGCTAAGCTTCTCAAGGGCGAGCATGTCTCTACTCCCGCTCAAATGGACACTTTTATGCGCAAGACTTTGCCGAAGCTCATCGGCTACACTCCGAATGGGGGCGGGACAATTAACAACAACGCTCCCCTCGTTGAAATAAGGTGTGGGGAGGTTTCGCCCGAAACTATGCCGCAATTAAGACGGCTTGTCGATGATGCTGCCGATGAGGTGTACCGTCGTATGGAAGATGCGCTCGGCAGGACGGGCTACAAGAAAAAATATTAACATGGGGTGGCAAAAACTTGCCACCCTTTGCAATAAACAGGAGGAACAAGAGGAATGTTACAAGCAACAGAGTTCACATACGATGGCGTTTACTCTGGGTTATACGGATTAAAAATCGCCACGCTTGACGGAAGTTACATGGACGAAACCGCTTATGCTACTCCGAATATAACTACGGCGAAATCGCCAAACCAAAAACGGTTTTATTACACGGATTCACAATATGAGAGTCCTCCCACTTTTAATTTTTCAATTATTAGTCCTACTCCGATTCCCGATGGGGTGCAGCGAGAAATAATGGCGTGGCTAGATAATAGACGTGGGTTTCGCCCACTAATATTTATGCAGCCCGGACTGGATCAGTATACGTACAATTGCGTTATTACTATCGCGGGAATACACTATCACGCGGGAAATGTGATAGGTTACAATCTGTCAATACTTTTCGATTCGCCATATCACTTGAAGGCAACGCGTAATGTCATTGTGACCAGCGACGGGGCTGCGCCAAAAGAGGTGCGCTTGCACAACGGGTCGGATATAAGAGATGACTACGTGTACCCCGTGGTCACATTCACTTCGAATGGCACATTTACTTCCGACGGTGGAGTGGCGAATTGTAACATAGAAATAATCAACACAACTGACGACAAAGAGAGAAGGTTCGTTTTTGCTGGGCTTGATACAGGCGGCGGCGTGACGTTAACCGTGGACAATGAACGCAAACTAATTACCGGCAACAAAGGGGATTTTTATCTCGAAAATTTTGTTGACAAGAAGTGGCTTCGCCTCAGACATGGTGTCAATTACGTGACGGTGAGAGTTAATGGGCAGGCAACATTCAGTTATCCCGAATATGCCAAAATCAGATTTTAAGTAAGGAGAGAGAAACGATGCAAAGTAACTTTGATTTTTACAAAAAACTTGAGAGCGTGGATATCTCCTTGTGTAATCCAGATGGCAAACGGTTGTGTATATTAGATGCACTAGACCGAAACCCAACTCTAAGGTTTAACGATATTTCAGAGATATCATTCAGCGTTCCGCTCCTTGAGGGCAAGGAAAAATACTATAGACTGGTAGAGTCTAAGCGACTGGTTTACGTCGATAATATAGGGTGGTTTCAAATCTCTTCCGCGACCGAAAGTGTAAGAGGTGCTGCTCGCACAAAGCAGGTTACTGCCCAGTCATTGCAAGTGGTTTTCAAGAACAAGGGTTTCGTAAGAGAAGATAGGGTGTACATGTTCTACAATCCTAACGATCCCACAGATAGTGAATATCAAAGTTCCAATGTCGGCGCGATGCCCTCGGTTGTTGGACAACTATATCGGCAACTCGGCATAAAACTTAGAGTGAGTAACGTCGACAGGGAAATCGTAGATGATTTCGGAGAATGGACTCTGGTTTATATTCCCAAACAATTAACATTTCAGTCGGCGGGCGGTGGAAACTTGATGTATACACCGCGCGACGGAGCAGTCAATATCTGTCGTAGTTTTACCGATAACGATACAACCTACGGCTATGACTTTATGGTCAACGACGTGTCACCAGCCTTTGAAGTTGTCTTTGAGTTTGACTATTTGCATCACGCGATTAAAGTTAAAACGATAGATGAGATTGTCAAGCCAACAGATATTTACTTGTCTTTCGAGAATCTACTCAAGGAGTTATCTCTCCAAGAAAAATCGGATGACATTGTAACAGTACTTTCATGCAACGGCAAGGATTTAGATATTCGCACCGTTAACCCAATGGGCACAAACTATCTTGTCAACTTTGATTATTACGCCAAGGAAGTTAGCGACGACGGCAAGATTGCATATCCGTGGATGTCCCGAGAACTTATAGAGGCATTAAAGCAGTGGAAGCAAGAGTGGGAGCAGTGGCAACGAGATGACCCTAGCCGCACAGGACACGCTGAATCATATCAAACTTTGGTAGGTAAACTACAGAAACGCTACCAAGAACTCTCAGAGATCGAGGCCCAGATCACGGCGGGCAATTTGTGGCTCACAGATTTATGTACGGCGCGAGATCAATTTATTGATGACAAAGACAAGGACGACAAGGCAGGCGTCGATCTCGATGGCGGAGGCTACATAATGGCGGAAAAGGTGGAGGGCACCGACACCAGAAGTCTACTGTCGAACTCTCCATATGCGCAGGCACCCTTTAACGGAAGTTCTCGTGTTACAGGCTACAAAAGCGCCCCAACCGTATCAAAGGACGACGATGGTCGCTATGTGTTCACCTTTGGGGGAGAAAGCAAACAAGGCACCGCATCTGAGATGATAGATGCATATACAGATGACGAGACGGGCGACGACTCGGAACCAGCCACATACATGTATTTCGGAGACACCGACCCCGCTACAAGCTATTGCAAGATACTGGTAGCGGCAAGGGTGGAAGTGACGAAGGACTCCGATGGTGTAGCAACAACGAGCGGAAGTGGTACTGTAACGTTTGATGACGTGGTATTTACAGTAACCTCTCAGGCGAGCACGTTCAAGGTGGGTTGTCCCGATGGGTCTACGAAGAACCTATCCACATCAAATTCATATTTTATCTACAATGGAATCCGCTATAAGGTTGCGAAAAGTGCGGATAACGTCATCTCTATTCATTGTTACTATGTCAACGGATTTGAGCGGTACAGCACATATCAGGCGGCGGCAGGTTATGAAGGTTTTGACGGATGGTGCACGCTATGGGAAAAACGCATTGCAAAGCTTAACCGCGACAAAGCAGCAAAGCAGACGGAGATAGATACCATCAACGCTCTTTTAGAATACATCAGCGATAGGTGCGAGGTGCGCAAATTTATCTCGCGCCAAAATGGAGGAGAGGCTCTTGTCAACGAGCTTGACCATTATTGGATTGAAGGTGACTATGAGAACGATACCCTTGCGGCTCTTGATGACACAACAATGAGCGAGACAATAGAACTTGCCGAGCAACTTATGAGCGCGGGGACAAAAGAGCTAGAGAAGGTGAGCAAGCCGACTTTTGAAATGTCGGTGGATGCAGTCAACTTTATTCGCATACCTGAATTTGCCAAATTTACGCGGCAACTTGAGTTGGGAAGAACAATTACGATAGAAAAGGACGATGAAACACGCTACGAACCTGTGTTGATGTCCGTGGAATACAGTTTAGATAATCCCGACACGTTTACTCTTACGTTCTCAACTGCGGGCACAAATTGCGAGGTTGCGAAAACTTTTGGCGATTTAATAAAGGAGTCTTCTTCAACGAGCCGCAGTATTTCATCCAACTGGTCGATATTAACGGATTATTCGCGGAGCAAAGAAACTCTTACAACATTAGTGGCAAAACCTTTGGAAAGGTCGCTGCGCGCCGTATATGATACAGTGGCAAATCAAGAATTTACAGTTGACGAAACGGGGATATTAGGTAGACGGCGCAACGAAGAAGGTTCGGAGGAGTTTCTGCCCGAGCAAGTGCGGCTTACCAATAATACAATAATATTTACTCGGAATAATTGGAAAAGCACAGCGACTGCCCTGGGTAAAATAATACTTGCCGACGGTACATCGGCGTATGGTCTCGCGGCGGAAGTACTAATAGGAGATCTGATTTTCGGTAGTCAAGTTCATATCAAAAACGATGGTGGAAATATCACTTTGGATGAGAATGGAATTACCATCAAAGATAGCGATGGCAACGTACATTTTCAAGCCACTCCCGACGGCACTGTTAGTGTTTCGGGTTACGCAACTGACGCCGCTTTGAACGATGTCAAAACCACTTTCGAGGCAAGCGTCGAGGGTGTCAAAGCCGAGATTACGCAAGCGGTTTCAGATACATATGCGCCCAAAGAAGCAAGTTCGAAAACGTTTGGGTACAGTTTGACGGCCGATGGGTTCAAACTCTACGACCAAAGCGGGGAAGATGACCCGGTTTTATATGCCAATAGCAACGGAATAGAAGTCCGCGGCAAAATAACATCAGATTCGGGACGAATTGGAGCGTTGTATGTAGAAGAGGTTGAGGGCACAAGAATAGACACCGAACAACAAGAATTTTCTTGTATTGTTTCAACTACAATTCCAGCCGGTGCCATAGGAACACTTGATGATAGCAAACCTATGATTTATCAGTATACATACGGTGTCAGGGATGTTCGTTGGACGCTAGAAGACCTACTAGAGGCGGCGGGTCTTTCTATAGAAGGAGCAACCATTTGTGGGGTAGAGCTTGAAAATAATTCTAAGCTCCACGAGGGCATAACGTTGCAATCCATTTGTGGTACTTACATAGAGTTGGCTGGGTGGTTAGAAGGGAAGACCTCGACGCTACTTCTTGCTTATAGATTGACTGCTACGTGCAAGGTCAAATATTATACCAAAACGACAAAAATAATACGATATCCTGTCGTTAGGACACCAGACAAAACTTTCAACATTTCTTCATATGAGGAGCAAGGCTTCGTTGAGGCAAGCGATTTGCAAGTGGGAACAGCCCATGTTCATGAGATGGATTGCGCCAAAATAAACATCGGGGCTCTTTCAATAAGCGATGACAATGCAGATGATACAGTCATAGGCACGCGAGGGAGTGGCTTCTTTTTCGACGATTACGACGACGGTGCAACCGACCGCTATACTGCGCATTTAGAGTACTCAGGAAATACTATAATGCTGTTCGTTGATGGAGGGCTTAGTCCGCCGCAACGAGATTGCCGGTTTGGTATTGAATATAAAACAACGACCTCCGATCTTGTCAAAACAACTTCTTTGACTATTGTAGCGGGGCAAAGAAGTGCCTACATTACTATACCGCTCCTCGGCGAAATTACAATGGCGCAATTTCCCAACGGGAAAACTACGACCTCATTCCAAATGGAAGATGGAGCATGGGATGAGGCGGCGCCAGGAATTGGCTTGTTTGGCGGCGGCATATATCCGTCTCGTAATGGTGAGAGCAATCTCGGAACGGAACAACGCAAATGGAAGATGATATTCGCAAAAGAGATATTCACCGACCAAGATAGCAACACTTCAAGCGACAGGAACCTAAAAAAGAATATTTCTTGTTTGGACGAAAGACACGAACGCTTTTTTGATAATTTGGTTCCCGTTAAATACCAACTCAAGGATGACGATAGTGGCAAATATCATCTTGGCTTAATCGCTCAGGATGTCAAGTGCGCGATGGATGAAGCCGGTTTAATTCCGCAAGATTATGCAATATATGCAGAATGGGTGAGGGGCAAGGGCAACATTTCTAGGTCTTTGAAGTATGGGGAATTTATACCATTGACCATTAGAGAGATACAGTTGCTAAAAAAACGCTTAATAGCTTTGGAAAATAGTTTGTCTACGACAAAGAATGAAAAATAACTCGATCTGCCAGTCCACGATAGAGGAAAAAATTCCATTCCCACTCCAGAGTGCCGTCTTGTTGCACGGTGGCAGAACCATAAGTTGTATTGGCGTCAGTGCAATTTATGAATAGCGTTATCTTTGAGCCTGCCAAAACGGTGGATCTTGTGTAGCCTTTTGCCTGAATTTTATATGCGTAAGGATAGAATGTGCCACTGAAGGGTTCATCGGGTTTTATCTCATTTTTTGAGCAAAGCGTTACTTTTATGCTTGAAATATGGATGGTGCGCCCACTTTCTAATTTGTAGTCAAACTCAAAGTTTGGATACACGGGCACTTCGTAACCAACTTCTTTATCGGCGAGGTAGTCGCCGTGAAGTTGTTCGGTCGTGCATTGGCAACCATTGTTGTCATTGCATCCCACAAGCAATACCCCTAATCCCAGCGTCAATACGGCGCACAAAATTACACAAACAAACTTTTTCATAATTACCTCCATAGGTGATTTTTTAATATATTATCATTTTTGGGCGAAGATTGCAACACCCATTGCGAGAAATTGCAGACGTGTTGCAATTTTCATTCGCCTATTCGCGGTGAACGCTTAATAGGCCATTCGAAAATAAGGAATAAAAGGAGATTACAATGAAATTACACAATCTTATCGAAGCGAGAAACACGCTTGCAAACCACGCCAACGAGCGGGTATCCGTCAAACTGGCGTATTGGATAATGAAATTCCTAAAGAAGTCGGAGCAAGAGGAAACCTTCTACTACGACAAATACAGAGAATTGCTCAATGAGTACGCAAAGCGAGATGAGAACGGGGAAATAATGCGCAAACCCGACGACCCGAATCAAATTCTTTTGATTCCCGAACGTGTCGACGAATATCGCAATAAATTCACCGAATTGGAAAACACCGAAGTGGATGTTCCCAATATGCATTTCGCCCTTGATGACCTAAGCGAACTCAAATTATCTGCGCAGGAGGTTTACTCGCTTGACGAACTAATCGTTGAGGAGAAGTAAATGTCTATAGATTTGAAAGGTAAGGCAGTCAAACACTTGCTCTTGCCCACAGTGAGCTACGAAAGTAGCACTATAAAAATAATCTCGGCGCAACAAGGTGACTCCCAGTCGCGCTATTTTAGCGTACAACTCTACGATGATGGCGGCACAATTGACGTAACAGGCTATTCTAATGTTACTCTCAATGCCACGCTGCCGGACGAAACCAAAGAGTTATACGCGGGCGAGATTGATTCCACGAGGAATCGGGCGATTTGTCCCCTCCCCTCTGACATCTTATGTCAAGAGGGCAGAGTGGCGTGTGATATTTGCTTTTGGACGGGTGAAAACGACGACAAGGTTGTTTTAACGAGTCAAACGTTTTACGTTATGGTTCTACCCTCGCAAGCAAGTGAGGATGCAATCATTGCTCAGGATAAATCGGGGTTACTCGCCGATATCGTTGTTAATGAACAAAATCGTATTGAAGCCGAAAATGCTCGTCAGGCAGCGGAACAGGAACGCGCCGATACTGAAAGCACTCGTAACTCTAACGAAGAAGCGCGCAAGTCTGACGAATCCGATAGGGCTAATGCCGAAACACAAAGAGAGTCGGCAGAAACCAATCGCGAGGCTGCCGAAACGGGTAGATCGAAAGCCGAAGACACTCGTGTTGCCGCAGAGAACACCAGGGGCACCAATGAGGCTAGCCGCGAAACCGCCGAAGCCAGTCGTGTAAGCGCGGAAGAAAAGCGTGTTGCAGCCGAAAAGGGCAGAGTAGATGCTGAGTCAAAGCGTGATACAGCCGAGGCTGGCAGAGCGAGCGCCGAAACGGCTCGTGTCTCAGCAGAAAAGACCAGAGATAGCAACGAAACAACTCGCAAAAACAATGAATCTGCACGAGAGACAGCCGAGAGCAAACGAGCCACGGCAGAAAGCGATCGAGCGACGGCAGAGTCCGCGAGGGCTAGTGCCGAACAGACACGAGTATCCGCTGAGAATACTCGCAAAAGCCAAGAAACTGCTCGCCAAAATGCAGAGATAGAGCGTTCCTCTGCGTTTGATACACTGAAATCCAATGCGGAAACGGCGACGAAAAATGCAAACGACGCGGCAAAAGCGGCAAATGATGCAACAAAAACGGCAAACGACGCGGCGCAAGCGGCAAGCGATGTAACAATAACTTCAGAGGTGATTGAGTATCAACTAACCGACACGGGAACTCTGCCCGAAACTGGATGGGCAACAAACATGCCATCTCCCGTTCAAGGCAAATATTTTTGGACGAAGGTAACAACTACCTACGGGAATAAAACAACTAAGGTTCGCGTTAGCGTTGCTTATTGCGGAACGGACGGGGAAACCCCCGTGTCCGCATCTATCAATGATAATGGCGAACTTGTCATTTCGTGGGAATAAGGAGGGAATATGGTACTAGCAAAATGTTCTTTGAAGACTTTCGCCCCACATAACTCTCCAACGGATTCGCAAGGGATAATGTTCCCACGCGGAGACGTGGTTGAAATATATTTTGAACTCGAAGGAATTGAGCGCGAACAGGTTAACAATCTGTATTTTTCGTGCGAAAAATTGGGACTATTTTACGAACTTCCTTATGAGGAGAGCAAGAATGCATATTACTTGCGGATAAATACCGAGGATTCGTGGAAATTGCTCCCCGCAATCGCCACATACGACATCACTCTCGAACTTGCAGACACAAATACATTAACTCTCATTGCGAGCGCCCCGTTTGTCGTTCTCAAAAAGCGCAATCCAATATATGATGATGAGCCCGACGACGAGTCGGATAACGAGGTGCGAGATGAAGAAAAAGGTTGATGTTCGCCCGGCGCCAAGACCTAAAATCAAGTTGGGTGCCTCGGTTTCGTTATTGGCGAGCGATTACGAAAAACTGAAAAATCATCCCAAGATAAATGGTGTCGAACTCATTGGGAACGTGGGCGCAATAGACTTGAAGTTGTTGCCGCTTAATGCGGAGGAGTACGAGGAACAAAGTATCGGCGACGCTCGGCGTGATGGAGTGTATTTAGTGACCCTGAGTAATGATGGCGCCAAAAAAGTCAAACTTCCTGTCGAACTTGGTTTCAAGACCGTGGGGGAGATCGACCATGCTTCCGAGGTGGGAGCATATCAGTTTGTGGAGAAAAAATAAGGAGCAAGTATGGCAACAACAGAGAAGAATTATAAAATTATACAAAAACTTGGGGATGACGAGTTTCTCGTACTTCATCCCGAAACTACGGCGGAAAACGTTGTCGTAACAAAAGAAGACGGCTCAACGGAATCTGCCAAGCAATCCCTCGATACGCTCAGCACAGAGATTGAACAAATCAAACAAGGTGCCGTTACGGGCGTCAAAGGCGAAGCCGAAGAGGGAGATTTCAGACATGGCGACGTGACAATAACCAAGGGAAATATCGGACTTGGTAATGTAACAGATGATGCGCAGGTAAAACGCTCCGAAATGGGCGAGGCTAACGGTGTCGCGACTCTTGACGGCACAGGAAAGGTTCCCGCCGCGCAATTGCCGGGTTTTGTAGATGATGTCGAGTCATATGTCAATAGAGCGGCTTTCCCCGAGACGGGCGAAGACGGCAAAATCTACATCGACAAGGAAACCAACAAGCAATATAGGTGGGACGGAGAGTCTGATTATGTGGAGATTTCTTCCTCGCTTGCACTTGGCGAAACCGAGTCAACTGCCTATTCTGGTGCGAAAGGCAAAAAGAATAGAGAAGATATCGACGCGCTCAAAACGCAAGTATCGGCTATCGAGGAGAAAAACACAGTGCAAGATACGAGCATCCAAAAGAACACGGATGACATCGCAGCTATTAAAGATGGCACAACGCCAGCGGCTAAGGCTAAAACCGCCGAGAACGCCGACAAACTAACGACCCCGCGCAACATTTCCGTTAGCGGCGATGCGACGGGTGGTAATTCGTTCGATGGCTCGCTTGACGTTGACATAGAAGTGGAACTTTCGCCAACGGGAGTTGAAGCAGGAAGTTATTCCGCGGTAACAGTTGACACAAAAGGAAGGGTAACGGCTGGCGCCATGGTAATAGAAGTTGGTCAGGCAGGACAGGAAACTCCAAGCGCAAACCTCGCGGTTGGCGGGCTATTCTTCAAAGCGCTGGAAGCGTAAAGAGAGGGTGCAACTATGGAGTTCCAAATTTACAAAAAGCTTAATGCCAACGGCGAAATTGTTGAGCTATCCGTGGTTGCGGAAAGAACAAAGCACAAACTCCATTTTGGTACGGCCGTTTACGACGGTTCGGCGGACGCAACGATCCCCGAGGCCACACAATCGGCTTCGGGATTACTTTCTGCCACTGATAAGAAGGTGCTCGACTCGCTAAAAAATCTCGCCACATCGTCCGTAACGGGCGTCAAGGGTGGTGCCGAGGAGAGTTATAGAACCGGGCAGGTCGAAATTACCAAGACAAACATTGGGCTTGGCAACGTCACTAATGACGCGCAAGTCAAACGCTCGGAAATGGGCAAGGCGGGTGGTGTTGCTACGCTGGGAACGGATGGCAAAGTCCCCTCCGCGCAGTTACCGTCTTATGTAGATGATGTTGAGGAGTATGCCGATAAGACCAAGTTCCCCACGCAAGGCGAGAGTGGCAAGATCTACGTCGCTCAAGATACCAATGTTACCTACCGTTGGAGTGGCACGGGTTACGTTGAAATCGGTTCGTCCCTGGCATTAGGCGAAACGTCGAGCACCGCATATGCGGGCGACAAAGGAAAGAAAAATGCCGACAACATTGCTTCGTTGCAGACGAGGATGACGGCGGTGGAAGGCAAAAACACATCGCAAGACACCGCAATAACCAAAGCCCAAGAAACAGCCACAGCGGCTCAGACGACGGCGAACAACGCTGTTAGATATAATGCCGCGCAGTCACTGACCGACACGCAGAAGGCGCAAGCGAGAACCAATCTTGGTCTCGGCGGCTTGGCAACGAAGTCGGCGATTGCTTCGGGCGACATAACCGATGGCACAATCGTCAATGCGGATATCAACGCAAATGCCGCTATCGCGCAAAGCAAAATTGACGGACTTCCAAAGTCGTTGACCGATTTGGGCGACCGCATAACTAACTTAACATATAACGACCTGAAACGCATTAACGTCAAATCCTATACGGGTGGTGGTACTACCTTTTGGTATTATCCCATTGCGACATTACCCGTCGATAATGATGGTAACTACGCAAGCGTTGTCATAACGGGGCGAATCGGCGGATGGGTAAAAACTAATATGTCTTACATCAATGCCGTCGTGTCAAACCGAAGCGGCGAGACAGGTTCGTTCGTCGACTTAGGCGACAACACAAGTTCGGCACTAGGCATTACGGATATCGTGCTATATCGTCAAACCGACAACAGAACGATAGTCTATCTCAAATGTAACGCTTACTTCGCTTTTGATATTAACGTTCAGGTGATGCAAGCGACTTACACCTACAATGGTTCTTATACGACAGCACCCACGGGGACACTTAAATGGAGCGCTTCGACGGCAGCCAATAGCCTGTTCGTTAACGTCAACGGCGCGTATGTCAAGGATAAAAAATTGGCTACGGAAGAATTCGTGACAGGAAAGGGATACACGACATTGGCACTTGGCGAAACAGCAACAACAGCCTATGCCGGCAGCAAGGGCAAAGCAAATGCAGATGCCATTGCGGCTTTACAGACAAGAGCGGGAAATATCGAGAGCAAAAATACAACTCAGGATACAGATATATCGGAGTTGAAAACTCGTATGGCCGCTGTAGAAACGAAGAACGGCACGCAAGATACCGCGATTACGAACGCGCAAAACGCGGTGACGGCAGCACAGACTACTGCAAATAACGCCGTGCGGTACAATTCCGAGCAGAGTTTGACGGCCGATCAAAAAAAAACAGGCGCGAAGCAACATCGGCGCGGGTACGTCCAGTTTTAGCGGGTCGTATAACGACTTAACAAACAAACCAACCATACCAACTATACCTAATATCGGTATCACAAATAGTGGGAGCGGCAATGCGGTGACTTCTATAACCGCAAGCGGACACACAATAACCGTCACAAAGGGTGCCACTTATGCTACCAGTGCAGACCTAGCCACAGTCAAAAGCACTGCGGATAGCGCAAGCGCGACTGCGAGCACGGCGGTACAGTCCGTCTCGGGCTCAAACGGCATCACGACAAGCAAGAGCGGCACGGCAATTACAGTCAAAGGCGTTACGGCGAACACAAGCACGATAGGTGTTGCGTATTTGCATACCTCTGCTGATTGCACATCCTTTTCGAGCGATAACGGTGGGGCTACCCCTGCGGCGGTCAAAAAAGCGATTACAACAGAAGCCACACAACCAAACGGCATTTTTAACGCTACATCAACGCACCGTGGCACAATGTCGAAAGAGGACAAGGCGAAGTTAGACGCGTTCGGAGCGGCAAGCACATATGCCTTGAAATCCGACTTGACGGGTTTTATCAAAGCATCGGATGTGGCATTTTCAATTAACAGTAATGGCGAATTGGTCGTCACTTACTAATATAAGGAGATGAAATAATGGAAACAAACCTTGGACGTGTACGGGGCGCCGGTGTATTTGGATCGACGTCGACAAGCACAACAAGCATTGCAACAAACACCGTAAAAGCGAGTGGTGGCATTGTTCCCCTTAAGGGCGATACCATAATTAACGCCAACGGTGATTTGTGTGAAATAACGGCCGTAACAAGTACCGCTTACACGGTCACAAAATATGGAAGTATAAGAGGTGCTGATGGAGCGTCTGGGCAAGAAGGACAATATGCGGCGACGTATCGCGGCCCCGCACAAGAGTACGATGATGTGTCAAACCCAATACCCGAGCAATGGGCACAAGATGATTATCCGGAATATTCCTTGGGCGTGGGTTATGTAGATCCGCGCAACGTGTATTTAGGTTGTACAATATACGTTCCAGTAAAACTTAAATCGAACGGGCTGGTGTACTGGGCACCGTGTAAAACATTGAATACAGCTGTCGGAACTTTTCTTATTAAGGTCAAGCAAACTCAACCATTCGACAAATGCGCAGTATTAACGGGGCCCGAGGGTCCTGTTGGCCCAGAACCGACGAGAGTATTAAATACCATTCGTTTGAGATGTGCTGATAGTAGTACGTATAATTTTGATATTACATTCAGCATTATTTGTAATGAAAAAATAACAGCAGCGACATTCAATGAATTGGGGCAATGGTGTGTACTAAATGGCTTTTTAACGACGCTACCCGTAAGTGGAGCAGTTGCTAGAGAGGCGGTCACATTGTTGCCAGTCTTTATAACGATTGAGACAAATTTTATGAGATTAGTTGCTGCGCAGCCAGGCTCTGATTTGACGTTAGCAAGTGTTTCGATACGCGAGAATATTGGCACGATATTATTAAATATAACGAGTCGAACATTAAAAGCATAATATTTTAATTATTTGACTATCGTCTGTGCTAGGAGGTTATATGAAAGTAATAAAAACCTTTTTGATGGTCTTGTGGCAGTTACCACAAGACCTATTGGGGGCGATCATCTGTCTTGTATGCCGCATCAGAAAGCGGACTTGTCATTGTCAGGATGATCGCATTTTTGTCGAGTGGGGGCTTTACAGTGGATTGTCGTTGGGGCATTTCATTTTTGTACATACTACGGACGCGACTACGACAGTTAAACACGAGTATGGTCACACTCTTCAAAGTCATTATTTGGGGTGGCTCTATCTTTTGGTTATAGGGCTGCCTTCTATTATATGGGCTGGTTGTTTTGACCGCTATCGCGCAAGAAAAGGCGTATCATACTATTCGTTTTATACGGAGCGGTGGGCGGACAAACTCGGCGGAATTACTAGATAACGGAAAATAAGGAGAAAAATTATGAATTGGCAACCAATTGTTTTATCGGTGATTGGAATTGTTCTGACTGCACTTGTGAGTTGGGCTACCGAACGGCTCATAGCTCTCATCAACTCCAAAATATCCAATACCAAATATGCTAAATACTTGACCGACGCAGTCGAGGTAGTGACACGCGCCGTAAAGACAACTTATCAGACATACGTAGAAACGCTCAAAAAGGATCCGACCAACGCATTCACAGCAGATGCTCAAAAAGAGGCTTTGGGAAAAGCCTGCGACTTGGTTAGAGAGCAACTGAGCGGCGACATTCAAGATTACATCGAGAAGAACTTCGGCGGGTTTGAGCAGTGGATGAAAAACACCATCGAGAGCGTTATCTACGATCTCAAAAATTCGGCGGGAAAGTCAGCCGACTAAATAAAAAAGGCAACTATCGGATAAAATTCCGGCAGTTGCCTTTAACCTTGATTTTTGTTGTATAATCTATACGCAATACGACCATATTATATAAGGGTAAAATTGCTATGGGAAAACATTGACAAAAACTATTGACATGGTCAGAAACCAATGCTATAATATAACCACTAAGGAGCGAATCGCGGCTCCAAATGGCTGTACCACCGCCATAAGTGGTAGTTAAAAAGAAGATGCGGTGCGAGGATAGCACCTAAAAGAAATTCCAAACGAAGATATGGTGCGAGGGTAACACCTAAAAAAGAAATCCCAAATGAAGATTGTGCCCTCGTGAAAACGGGGGCACTTTTTTTTACAGATGAGGGCGACTTATGGCAAAATCTTTTAGCGTAAATGTATTATCTGCGGCTTTTTACTCCAAGTTTCCATCGATATTCTATCCGGAAATAGAATACAAACCAGGGCGTCCATATGTTGTTATGCTTTTTGATATTGATGGCAACAAATTTGCATTGCCACTCAGAAGCAATATTCGACACGACTATTGCTATAAATTCAAAAACACTAGTCGCGAAACAGATTCCGCAACTGGTATTGACTTTTCGAAAGCGGTTATTGTTAATGATGCATCCCTAATTGGTAAACCTGTGAAGATGGACCAAGATGAGTATGTAGAACTCTTCAAAAAATTTTATTTTATCCGCAAGCGATTCGAGCGTTATTTGAAAGGGTATATTAAATATCGCGAAAGCAATGGGAACGTGAATGAGTACATACGTAAAAGATATATTTATTGCACCCTCCAATACTTTGACGATGAACTCGGATTATAGGTTTTAAGATATAGACCACTTTATATAAAACTATTCTTTAATTCAAACAGCGCAAAACAATATAATTGCGCATAGTTTCGCGTCGCGGCGGATAAATGCCAAATGGATTACGAACCAAAGTAAAAAATGGGTGCCCGAGATGGGCACCCAAAATTTTTCTATCATTGTTTAATCTTCCAATTTTAATTCACCCCTTCTTTTTTTCATTATATATCTGCAAATTTGTCTACAATGGTTCGCTCTGCTTTGTGAATTTGCTCGGCGAGGTTTTGCAAAGGAGTCCCGGCTTCAACGTTTGAGTCAATCAACTTCCGAAAAGCACCCAGCAACGCTCCTTCAAGGTGGGTATAATACCCAGCCCATTGCCACTCGGAAGACGTTTCTCCTGTTTTGCGGTTGGTGGTTGGCTTCAAGATTTCGAGTTGAAGATTTTTGTCGTCCAACTTGCTTATTCGCATTGTTTCGTTTATGTAAATCATTTTACCTCCTTTTGTGCCCATTAAAGGGCGATAGCGACCCGTGACAGGTTTTTTGTTCGCGAGACGATTGCTTAATCGTCCACCCAAACCTTGACGTATAAACCGCAGTGGCACTCTCCCTCAGAGGATTGCTTGCGGAAGTCTTTGCACATACATTTTGTGTCAGGCGTCTTGTTGAGACGGCAGGGACAGTAGCCATCATTTGCTTTGATTTGTTCTCGGATTATTTCCACCATAGTGGAGTCGTTGTTTAGAATTATCTTTAATTTCCGCATATTTTCTCAACTGATTTTAACTGCATGTTGGTTATTGCTTGCCAACCTTACGCCGAGGATTTTATCCATGCGGCTACGGCGATTGGGAATGTATCTTCCAAACTTCACGATTATGTTTGGGTACTGCTTGAGTTCCTTGATATATTGCGTTATTTCATCATCATCGTATCCTGTGTATATTACGATTGGATCATTACAATGGTACAGCCTAAGTGTTTTTATAAGTGCGAGAAGATCGGAAAATGAATCCATCGGGTCAAGTCCGCCACAAACTATCGCTCTTGTGATAGAATTGGCCTTATATCTAACAACAATTTCCTCAGGCGTGACGTCAATCGGACTGGCTGTTAGTAGGTGGCTGTTCTGACAGCACCTCACACCCGCTTCCTTTTCACACTTCATAGTGCAACAAGGGAATCCTATAAACATTGATGGTTCTTTGTAATTGACGAAATCTTCGTCTACTAGCGTGGTAATTTTCATTCCGGCAACATCTCCGCATATTCGAACCATTGGCGCGTGTTGAACTCTGCTAACCTTTCCTTAGAATAGTTACGGGTTGGTACAAGATATCCAACAACGCGCTGATATGTATCGTACACAGGCTCGCCACAATTTGGGCAAACATTTGTTCCGACAAACCCGTGGTGGTTTTTGCACTCGTTGATGCGCGTGTTAAACGCAAAGTAAATGACGCCAGATTTAGCAATTACGTTGAGCATATCCCACGCGCTGTCGGCGTTTGGAAAGTTGGCTTCCAAGTTGATGTGCGCGATACTTCCGCCAGAGCATTTATTGTCTAGGATTGCGCTGACGCGCAACTTTTCTTGAAGCGTACATTTAGCGGACAAGGGTATCCATTGGTTGCTGTATATAAACTTGTCTTGCTTGCCATAGAGGAGGTTGTCTTTTTGACAGAGAATAACGGCGGCTCGTTCGGCAGGCACGCTCTCGATATTAAAAGAATACTCGTCGGTAAAGTTGTCTTTGACTTCGTTGAGAACTTTGAAAATTTTCGAAGCAAACTCTATGCCGTCAACCGTGTAGTAGACACACCCGAACTTGTCGGTACGTGTGTAGCCCATAGCCTCAATGAGTTCGAACATTCCCAATATGCCAATGGTGCAATACTGCTTGTCGAGTTCAACGGCACCATCTTGATAGTTGGGTAGCAAACCTTTTTCAATGTTCCGCTTTATTATGTGGCGCACTGTATCGAGAACCTTGCAGCACAGCACGGCGCGGTCACGCAGTTTGCCGAGAATCCGATCCGTGTTGAGGCCGCCGTCTTGCGTTTCGTAAGCAAGCCGCATAAGATTGATGGTGTTTACTTTTATGCTGCCGATAGACAGAGCTGTGCCGCCGATGGAGTTAATGAACGCATTGAGCTTGCGCGTATCAGACAAGAGTCTGCAGCAGTTTGATAGCGTGCCGACGTCCCCACTCACGAAGAAATTGCTGTCATTCCACTTAGTGTTGTGGTCGGAGCACCAACGCGCGAACTCTTCGTCGACAAATTTGCCGTTTTGATAGAGCAGGCTATATGTAAGTACAGGGAATGTGAACATGTTGCTGCCGCGAACCTCAGAAACGACTTCCATAAACGTCTTCTGGTGTTGGATGATTTCTTCGATTTGGTCAATCACATAGGTGCCGTCGGGGTATTTAACGCCGCCGAATAGCGACTCTAAATAGTTGCGATCGAAGATGGAAACGTTGACAAATGCCGTTTGATCGATGCGCATAAAAGGTTGATTGAGGCGGTAGATAAGTTTTTGAAAGCATTGTCTGATATAGTAGTCGGGGTCCTTGATTGCATATCCGTCTTGGCAATCTTTTTTCCAGAAATAATATGTCCAAATGAGAACATTGGGTATGCCAACTGCGCCCGAGCTTCTGTTACTCATATAGCTGATGTATTCGATTACGTCATCGAGGAAGGTGGTGAGGTGTTTTGGTGCTTGGTTGTTGTAATTCTTCAGAAAGAACAGCCCTTCGGTCGCCAAACGCGTCAAATCATAAGCGTAGCAGTACGGATAATAGGTCGTTGTGCTCGCATCGTGAAGATAAAAGGCTCCGTTGTATTCATCCTTCAGCCATTGTTTTGCGGTCGCAAGACCGTATTTTTTTTTGATTTCGTGGAAGATTTTACTGAAAGCGAAAAACTTATCGTAGGATTTGCCTTTTTCGCTGAGCAAAGTGCGTATATCTTTTGTACCGACATTGGCGTTCGGGTCAATGGTTACGTCTGCGACGTTCTTGTCAACGAAGGCGTCCATAAAGTCGGAGAAGTTGGTTTGGCTCTCGTGGAACCCATTGAGGCGTTCAAAGTCCTCGCCATACTTGTAGCTAAGGGCGGCCATCTCCCGCTCGAAGTCTTTATCCATTTTGATTTCTATTTTCATAACATATTCCTCACTGCTCGTTTATCCAGCGCATCGCTTTTGAGAAGTCCATCGATTCGCCATTGACTTCCAATACGGGCATTAAGTCGTAGCCCTTTACTCGCATTATTTCTTGGTCGGTTATCGTTTCATAGCGCAACGATTTGGCGTCGAGCTTTTCTTTTAGCACATCGCACTTTGGACAACCGATGGTGTAAAGTTTTATTGTTATCATATCGCTATACCTCCTGATGTCGTACTATGACGACAAAAAATATGATTTTGAGGACATGGGGTGGGATTTTTTTTTGGTTTTTTTATTTTTCTACCGCATATCCCACCAGATACCAATATCCGCTGTTATTCTTCCAAATGTCTGCGGCATATACTATGTCACCGACCTTGAATGGTTTTGCTTTGAATTGTTCCGTGCGTACCGTGACTCTGGCGGTTTTCCCGCTACCTAGACTTCTTGTTCCAACTCGATATGCCCAGACTCCCGATGAAAAACTGCTTAGTTGCGTTACATCTGTTACTAACAGCCGGCGCCTATCCTCTTCTTTATTGGTTATCACATCGACATATCCGAGAACTTCCAATGAATAATCAATGCGTTGGCGCATTGTCGGGTCGGGCAAAGGATTATGTCTTAACTCTGTTTCATATGCGTAAAGGCACGTCAGTGCTTTGCCATCAATTTTGAACGAGGTACTGTCTGTGCCGTCCTTGTTTGTTCCGGCGCAATAGTAATCCACAATCTTGCGGAGAAGAGGTTGCGTAATTTTGTCCTTTTGCAACAGTTTGACATCACCCTGTTTGAACAGCTCCCATACATCGAGAATGGCGAGAAGCGTGCTGATGTTGCCAAATTGCTTGAAGTAGTCAATCGTTATGAGTGGGCGAACCTTTGATGCTTTTAACCCGTGTGAGTCGAGACAGTCAAGCACGTCAATGAAAGTCTTGGGATTAGTTTGCGAACATTCATAGAGCGTCTCCCCGACCGAAGCCCCGAAGCCTTTGATAGCGGAAATCGAATTGATTATGGAGTTTTTTTCGACATCTGCCTTGATGATGCGGTTGTCTTGCCCAAAGCGGAATGGCGGGAACTTGATTTTGAAATAGTTTTCAGCTTCCTCTTTGATGGCAGCCATTTTATCCTTGTCGCCTTTTTGCTCTGCAAGCGTCAACATTACTTCGTAAAATTCGAGGGGGTGATGTGCTTTTAGCCAGGCACAATATAGACTGTCAAGCGCAACGCAGTAGGAGTGCGATGCGTTGAACGAGTAACTTGCCGAGTCCTCGATTAACTGCCATAAGCGTTGTGCCAATTCGTTTGCCTCTTCCGGGGTTTTACATTCGTCCTCAATGATAGATGAGGAAAACCCTTTGATGAATCGCTCTTTGTATTCCAAGACCTTTTCTTTGCGTTTTTTGGCAATATTTTTGATGGCGGTGTAACAATCGCTCATATCAATGCCAGCGTAGTTAAGTGCAGCCATCTCTTGTTCTTGGTAGAGCAAAAAACTACTGGGGATTTCGTCGGTTTGTATTAACGAGTCGAACGCTCTGACTCCGTAAGTAAACGGCTTGCGTTCTTCGAAGGTCTTATACATAGACTTAAAGCCCGGGCGCACAGCCGCAATGAAGGCACCAAGTTCTGTAATGTTGGCTGGTTTGTACTTTATTACCTTTTGCGAGGTGTTTGGCTGTTCGCACTGGTTGATGCCAAGCGTGCAACCCGTTGAGTAGATTTTCCAAGCATCGTCGTCAGAAGGGCACATGCGCAACAATTCGGCGACTGTCGGTGGCTCTCTGCCGATGCGATGGTAGGCGCGGTATATGAGATCGACGACAGCCACTTTTAGCAAGTCGTTTTTGAGAAAGTGGCACTCCTCAGCCCAGTGACCGTCCATTATGCAACACAAATGGTCTTTGACTTTTACCAATCCGATTTCTTTACGGATACTGCCTTGATATAGCAAGTAACTGCAAGGGGCGATACTCCACGACGTGACTATGCCGAGGTAATCTCTGCTCTTTTGATAGATTTCATGAAAATCTCTGTTTATGAAATCGAGTACATTGATGTCGTCTTTGTCGTCTTCGGCAGCGTGTTTAACTGCAGTTTCGTATTTTTTGATTTGCTCCGACACGGCATTGGCAATGTCGAACGAGATTCCTTGCGATTTTGCGTAAAGTTTCCACGCAGCAGATTTCTGCATCGTACCATACGCAACCATCGGGTAAGCGTGGTCTTTGCCAAGGATATCTTGTTGCGCCCTCGCGAAAGGCTCTACAGGAGCACAGTTGAAGTCAATATCGGGTAGCGAGCCACTTTCTAGAATGCGTGTTGTACTCATAAAACGCTCGGGATACATGTGTATTTTCGCGGCAATTCTGTCAACTTCGGTAAATCCGAGCAACATATTTGTGATGAATGACACACCCGAACCCCTACCGCTCTTAGTCAACCACCCGCCGTTCTCTTTGCCTTTGCGGATTATGTGATAATTGTCAATGAAATAGTCGGCCATGCGGGTATCCACGACGGTCTGTATTTCCTTATTGATTTCTTCTATGTAATGCTGGTGCTGTTCTTGGGGAACATTTACCTTGTACTTCTCCCACCCTTGCCAAACGAGATCTTTATATACATCATCTTTTTGTTCCTGTGTATAGGTGGGATAGAGGCTAGGCATCTTGATGTCGGAGTTGAAAATGGGACAATCGTATTCCTCAACGTCGTTCATAACGTTGGTGTTTTGGATTGCTTCCAGAATTTCTTCGTGTGACAGGACACACTGATTGGCGAATCGTCTGTATGCCGTGTCGCCGTCGGGATAGTCCATATACCAACCTTCTTCATCGGGGTATTCGATACCTTTCGAGTAGATGAAGTCACTTCTGATTTGCTTTCCGTCCTCGGATATGTAGTGCGAGTCACAGCCCATAATCAAGGGGATGCCAAGTTTGCGGTGGAGTTTGAGGATTTGGGTGTTTATCTTGCGTTGGCTGTTGGTGTTATGATACTGCACTTCGAGGAAGAAGTTCTTGCCAAAATGCTCTGCAAATTTTTGTGTGATTTCCTCTATGTCCTCGTATCGCCAGTAAGCTAAGCAAGCGGTGGTTACAATAACGTCGCTCGCCGGCAACGACAAGATAAGTGGCACATCAAGTCTTGGCTGTCCGTAGAAACCCGTTATATTGGCTTCGGACAGGGCATCGTTGAGTGCCTGCCTGCCGTTTTCGTTCTTGGCTATAATGCAAATATGGCAGTTGCTTCTATCTTTTTGCGTTCGATCTTTGACCCAGTATGCTTCTGCGCCGATTACGGGTTTCAGACCGTACTTTCGCGCAAGTTTTACAGTTTCCCAATAATTTCCCTGCCAACCGTGTTCGACGGAGGAAAGTGTTTTGTGTCCAAGAGCAACGGCTCGTTTGGCATATTCCTCTTGCATAACTGCACTGTCGGAAATGCGGACATTGGTAAAGCAACTGTGTTTGTGATAGTTCTCAAAGGCTAACGCCATTATGTATTACCTCCGTTAGAGTAGCACGAACCGAGAACTTCGCATTCCTCAGAGTGCGGATATTGTAGCGGCGGGTGTTGTTCTTTGTCCCAACTATATTGGAACGCATATTCCTTTTCATTTCCGTAAAAACGTCTGGAACCCACATCGTAGTACAGATTTACTTTTTGCCATTGTCTGCCGCGCATCCTGTCTTTTACGATAGTTAGGCAGACATCGTAGTTGTTCTGTTCCTTCTCTTTGTTGATGCGTCTGAGGGCAATGGTGCGGTGGGCGAGGTTGATAATGTTGGAGGTGCCGCTGATGTCGTAGACCCCAACATCTTCTCCCTGTGGCATCTTGCGCGGGTGAGCAACAAGGACAACCGCAACCGAATACTTCATCGCAAAATGAATAAGGCGTGTGATGCAGTCCGTTTGTTTTAGAAGTTCACTGTTTTCGTTCGCCCCCAAATCTATTGTCATCAGGTTGTCAAGTATCAGTAATTTAACTCCGTACTTGCGCACGCAATCTTCCATTGACTTCAACAACTCATCGAGGGTGTTGCTCAGACCGTCTCGGTATAGGAACCACTGCTTTTTGTACGCCTCGTTTATCTTTGCGGTTGCATCGGCATCGACCTTGTAGAAGTCGGTGTGATTTTGATCAAAGTATTGTTGGATATGTTGATTACCCGCCATTATGTATTTGAACCAGCCGCGTTGCATTCGATTGGGTAACTCGCCGCTAAACATCCAGACGGGCTTTTCTTGTTCCAGAGATTGACAGACAAGCTGGCTTAGAAAGCTAGTCTTGCCAGCCCCAGGCATACCTGACACGACGGTAAGCGTCCCGTAGAACAGTTTCATTATTTCCGTGTCAAGCCCCTGTAATCCTGTGTAAATGCCATCCATTTCGTCAAGTTCCAAGTCTTCGATATCGGACACGTCAACGACTGATGGCACCTCTTGCTCGTGAGCATTTTCGATCAAGTCCAACACTGCTTGCTTACCTTCGCAGTAGAGGACGTGGTTCAAATCTTTCATTGGAAGATCTCTGTCCTTTTCTGCATCGTGGTGGTAAAGCGGAATGTCGATAAACTTTGTTCGCCACGAACCAAGCCTCGAAACGCACTCTTTTTGCATCTTAATTCCCGCCTCGTCGTTGTCAGCACAGATTATGATTGAGTCGAATTGTTCAAGCCAATCGAAATTTTCCTCAATCCACCCGTAGTTGTTGGCACCGAGTGGAACCGATACGGCGTTGGTGAAGCCTGCCTCGATTGCAGCCATACAATCTATCTCACCCTCGCAGACCAAAAGTGGCGCGGTGGTGTTGACTCTGTTCATATTGAATAGCAATGGGGTGGTGTCGGCGTCTTTTTGGCACCAGGCTTTTATCTCGCCCGCCGCCTTGTTGATTTTATGAGAGGGACGATACTTAACGAGGCAAAGCACGTCGTTGGCATCGTAGTAGTTGAACACAATGTTGCCGTGGGCATCCTCCCTTACGTCAACACGGTCAACTGTTTCCTTAGAAATGCCGCGTTTTGCCAAGTATTCATAAACGTGCGCTTTGTCGTTGAGCGGTTCCTCTTTCGGGTAACGATACTGCCGTTTAGATCGGACGTTTTTCTCCCCGAAGGATACCGTCATTTTCGCTTCTTCAAATAGTTTTTGAAGTGCCTCTAAGTATGTAAGTCCCGTGTGCATGTATGCGTCAATAATATCGGTGTTTCTCGAACAGCCGAAACAATGCCAACTGTACGTTTTGGGATTGTAAATGAAGCTCGGCGTGTCTTCGAGATGCCAAGGGCAAAGAGCCCTTTTGTTGGCGGGATCGTATTTTTCTAGGTTCAATAGCTTGGCAATTAACTCGGCGTTTTTGTCACCGAGTTTTTGCTTTGCTTTTTGTATTTGCTCTTTACTGATAAGAATAGGTCAACACCTCCCACTCTATAATTTGTTTTCGCAGTATCCTCTATGGTTGCATAAATTTTGGCTGTAGAACGCGTCGCACGATGGGTTAAAGTCCCAACATTCGCGAATTTCCTTCACTGTATCTCTAGCCCAGCCAAGAGCCTCGTCGACTCCCTTGGTATTGAATAAAATGTCAACTGGTTTGTTTTTCCGAAACATCATAAAGCGGAGTAGGTCGGGATATTGCCCATACTTTTCTTTGATGTGCAAAGAGTAAAGATAGAGTTGCCTTGCGTACTCAGCCTGCTCTTTTTTGCTTTTGAAACCACTTTTTGACTTATAGTCTTGGACGACTAGCTTACCGTTGTCATCTCGATAAACAAGGTCTATTATTCCCGTAAATACCCAATCGTCTATATCTATATCGAATTGTTTTTCAACTTCGAGTATTTCATATTTGGAGTATCCTGAAAAATTCTGTAAGTATTCAAGGCCTTGCTCATAATAGAGCTTTTTCATATCAGGACAAAATTTTGTGTTTGGGAAGTCCTCTGTAACCGCTGTTTCAAATTCCCATTTATAGATATCGGCAAGGCTCCACAAGTCTAATTCACCCTTGGCATATCGCTCCATTATAGAGTGAACAAACAATCCGTAAGAACTGAAGCAGTTCCCTTCGCCTTTCAAATGGTCAATATAAGTTAGCTTGTAACCATATTTGCATGTGTGGAATGAAGAAAGTTTGGAAAAACTGTAACGCTCTTTCCCCGTAGTCACTGTTACCACGGAAAATCTTCCTCGGTATCACCAGAAGGTTGAGCATACGATTGCTCTTGTTGCGACTCTGGCGATGTTATTGGCTGCGGCTGAGCGGTTGGTTGCGCGGTGGTTTCCTCCTGTTTTTGATTACTTCCGACGATAGATGCCTCCAAGATCAAGAAGCGGAAGCGCGATTTCTTCTCGTGGGTTTCGGGATTTTCGTACCTCTCATTGGAAAACTTGGCCTTGGTGATCAAAATCCTATCTCCTCTTTTGACTTCTTTAAGAGAGTTGTTCGCATGTCCAATGGCGCGGGGATACCAGCTTGAGTTCAGCCATTTCCCCTCGGGGTCCTTTTCCGAAGTGGAAACTTGTAGGTCTATGTATTTTTCGTTTTTCTTTACGTCCCAAACGGTAGCGTATGTTTTCGTAGCGTCGCAGAAAATCATTGTTTCTTTGCCTCCCATTGTTTTTTCTCTTCATTTTGAAGCGCACTGAGCACCTTGTCGGCGGTTTCTAGCGTTTTGATACTTGACGGATTTGGATTGCCGTCGTTGTTTTGGCTTACGATGGCATACACGTCATCTTTGTTTAATCCGCCCTTGATGAGTTGTGAGCCCAGCGCAGTGATTTGTTTGATAACCTTGCCGAGTTCCTCTTTGAATTGTTTCTCTGCCTTGTCGTTCTCGTAGTTTTCTGCCTCGCGCTGTTTGCTGCGATAACCATCGGGATCTGCCTCTGATGTTGCGAGCTGCAATGTTTTCATCAAGAAGTAACGATTGCAGTAGGTCGCTCCGGCACCGAAGGCTTGAGCCGCATCATCCATTTGACCGATCAAGGTCCAAGGAACTCTTAGCGTGTCGGATGGATTCTCGGTGTCTACCCATGTAAACACGGTGTCTGCCTGGACTATAACCTCGTTGACAGTTTCGCCTTTTTTATTTTGATATGTATGCGGCAAGACTTTTGTCGTCCCTGGCGTCACTTCGCTATAAAGCATCACACCGTATTTTTGCATACCGGCCGTGACCTTCGCTTGTATGTCTTCTTCGGGAACGTACTTATAGCCGTAAGCCTGCTTGCTCCGTTGCAGAACTCCGGCAGCATCAGCAATTTTCAGCAATTTCTGATGTAGATTGAGCTTTACAGTTACATTGTCGTTGTTGTCTGGCATTTAATGCCCTCCTTATAAAAATTTTTCAACCAAAGTTGTTTTTTGAGATAAGTAAGTTTTAATGCGAGATTCCCCGACCCAAAAATAAGTGGGATCTTTTTCAATCATTATTCCGTGCCGTCCAGTATTTAGGCAGGCTATTGCCGTGCTCATAGAACCTGCGCAATTGTCTAATACAACGTCGCCCTCATCGGTATAGGTTTTAATCAGCCATTCAAGGAGTGCTACGGGTTTCTCGGTGCGATGAAGCGCGACACTGGGATGTGGTTTGGAATACTTCAACACACTTGTTGGGTATTTAAGGGTTGCGCCCGCGCGACTGTCCGGGACCACATGAAAGTCGCCGTAGTTGAGATTGATTACTTCCTTTTCCATATATGCCTTGCCTTTGCTGTGCAAGGGCTGTCCTTCTGTGAATTGAGGGTGATATATGGGCATCTTCCTGTAGAAGATGGCGATTTGCTCGTGCCGGCGAAGTGGCATCCTATTGGCGTTAAGGAAGCCCGTAGGAATACATTTGTCCCAAACCAGATCGTAGCGAAACATTTTTGGATTGCTGTTCACAAGGTCTATGTAAAACCTTCCTTGCGCAAATAGCGCAATGCAAGCATTGGGCTTTGTAATTCTCTTGTAGTGTTCCCAGAGGATAGGCAAATCAATTGGGATGTCGTCTTTGCTTTGTGTTACTCCGTATGGCAGATCACACAAGACCATATCAACAGATTGTTCTGGTATAATCTTCATTATTTCTAGGCAATCACCTTGATGGGTTTTGATTTCGTGCATAGATTTATGTATTTACCCCATTTAATATGGCGTTTTCCCAGTTGAACACCTTACTTATTTCGTCGCAACGTCGCTCAAGTGCGGTTATTATAGCCTTTAGGTTTTGTATCTGTCCATCAAGGTTTTGCAGGCGCGCTTCCAAAGAATTTAATGAAGTTGTGACTAGACGCCTTGTCGTTGCGGCTGTTGCGCCTAACAACTCCTCACATTGAGTTAATCTCCATACAAGACCTTGCAGGGAATCCCCTATGTCTTCGCTCATATCTTCTCCTATTTCGGTTGTTGTTTCTCACTTATTTGTGTAATGTTGTTTGTATTATTTAATTCCCTCTAATATCGCTTTCTCCCAAGAGAGGTTTTCGTTGTCTTCCTCGGGAGCTGTGCTCAAAGTGGGAATTGCGGCAAAATCAAATTCTCCCAAACAGATAAAACCATCGCCCTCCTCTCGCACTTCAAGGTTGCCTTCAATCTTTTCCAGTCCCCAAGAGTTAAACAGATAGTTTCCATATGGTGTAACATATAATACTCCCTTTTCTCCCGTGGTCGGCGGTGTGGGGACTTGCTTGATTTCGTCTATATGCAATCCCAAACGAAACTTCCTTTGCCACGAATCTAATTCCGCAAAACTATCAGTTGGCATTTTTCCCTCCTCTTTTTTCTTTATTTGTGGCGGTCTTTGCGGCTTGCTCTGCCGCGATTTGGATTGCGAGTTGTTCTCGCTTAAATTTCCCCGAGCGTTTTATCATAAACTCCGGCGGGGAATTTGTGGTTTCCTCGTCGTAGATATCACATAAGTCTGAGGAAAAGTATTTACAGTTCTCGTGCTTGTCCTGGCAACGCTCTCTGCACTTTTTGGATTGGCAAAAGTTGCAACAGAGGTATGATGCCTCGCATCGGTTTCTTAATACACATTTCATAAGGTTATCTCTTTTGGGTTAATCAATTTTGGATTAAAAACGCAATAAATTATTTGAATAAAAGGTTTGTTTTATCAAATATTAAAAACGGAAGCAATGGGCTAAAATAGGTTTGTAAATTTGTTTGCGGCAAGCAGACGGGTATTGTCGGCGACTTGCAAGACCTCGAAATAACACTTTCTAATTCATCCTATAAATAGGCATACATCAGCGGCTGAGGTTCTTCGTTGTCGGAAATCTCGACATCGTTGGCAATTTCCAAGTAGAGCATAATTTGCGCCGCGGCTATTTGGATTTGCTTGATATTATCTTCCATGTCTTGTATCGCAGTAATTTCCTCGAAAAGCTCTTCGTAAGTCAAGTGGTGTTCGCACATATTTTTATGGATGCGAATCTCGCGCTCCTTGCTTTCGATTTTTTCCCTGAGATTTTGGAGCGCGGAAGATATGGCGGCGGGAGATAGAGGTTGCCACTCGTCAGTAAATTTTAGAACGTCAATAAACGCAGCGTAGATTTCGGTTCCCGAACTGTGGGAGGACAACTCGGCGTTGCCCTTTTTGAAGCAAAGATAAGAACTCATAAACTACTCCTTAATAAAATATAGATAAATAAAGTATATACAATATATAATAATAAAAACAAATATGTGCGCGGTGGGTTATGTCCTCATCTATGTCATATAATATCACATATTAAATAGTATGTCAAGGGTTTAGACATACTTTTTAATAATTATTTTTTAATACGGGAGAGGAGTTCTGCGTATTTGCGTCCGCCGGGGCTATCGGGGTTTTCGTAATAGGCGGTTTGTAATGATATTAGTGCCTCCCTTATTGCACTAGGACGAGCGAGTAATACTAGCGGATAGAATACAATAAAGAATACAGCCGGACAAGTAAACAGCAAAATAAAATAGACCACTGTTATACATAGCATAACCGCAGTGAAATGGATCAGCTTTTCTCGGAGTTCAAAGTCGGCATCAAAGGAGAGAATAAATGGTACAATTAGGCTCACCACAAGGGCAATGGCAAAAAATATGGCTAGACCGAGAACGACATTGGCGTTTATGTTTTCATACGCCTTGCGTTCGTCTTTGGTCATGGCTTTAACAACAAGCTTGATTTCGCAGTTGCGTCTCTTTATTTCATCTTCGGGCAACTTGTCTCTCAAAGATTTGTCGTCACGCTCTTTCTTTAACTTCCGCGTTTCGTCACTCCACGCGACGCCGCAAAACTCATTGTGTTTCTCGAGCAATAAATTATAAGCTTTACGTCGCTCAAGCAATTTCCATGCCTCCATAGAATTGCGCTTATCCGCAAACGCATTATATTCCAATCTGCGGTAATCCAATTCAAAACCCTCTTGTGCTAGGATGGACCTTGCCGCTTCAATACAGAGCGGCTGAATAACGTGTGCGGCAACAGTGGAGAAGAACCCTTTTGCTATTCCGTTGAAGGGCTCAAAATAAGTATCGTATTCGTAAACACGTCCATCCCTTTTTATGGGTTTTGTTATTCCGCATGTACCGAATAGCAAATCGAGATGATCTGGATCTGGCGTATGAGTTTCGTCTTGCCATATCATTTTGATTGCAGTAAGGTTTTCCCACGAGGATTCGCCCGTTAATTCTCCGCATGAGACGCGCTCGTCAATCCATGCGACGTATTTTTGGATAACTTGTTCTCTTTCCTCAATTAGTTTTTGCTCCTTGCTTGTATATGGTTCTGCAAAATCATATTGAGGAAGCAGATAAGTTATAAAATCCTGCGGGCTCGGATGTTTTTCGCGAACGAAGTCATCAAGTCTGTCAATTGTGTTCCTCAACGCTTGGCAAAATGCCACATCCTGCAGGGCGACGTTTTTCTTTATCGTATTCTTTTTATGTTTCGGGTCGCTCGGCGCGGATGTATCTCCCAAAATTAAGCCGGCGAGAAAAGCAGAAAATTCCGACATATTTATTCCTCGATAACAATACAATTTACCTTTCTTGAAAGAGCGGTGCAAGCATCAATGGCAATGATGCCACGTGCCCGAAATGGGTTATAGTTTCCTTTCGTCGGGTTGGCATCATATTTTTCGTGCCCATACGAACAATGCCAATGCCCACATATTATCGTTTTGTTAGGCAGAACAACGTTATCCTTGACCGCACAATCCATTCCGTTGAGCCATCGCGCTTCTTCCCATTGAGATTGAGCAGCAGTTCGCCAATTTGGGTCGAACTTGTGGATATCGCCTTCGAATTTCTTTGTTGTGTTACATGGAATCCATCCATGAACAAACACATAATGTTCGGTTTCAACGTAGTCAACCATTTTGGGAATAATTGTTTTGATAAATGGTGTATTGTAGCAGGCTCTGGCAAAAGCCTTGGTTTGCGTCGTCGCCGTCCAGTAGTCACAGCCAGTGAGCTGAAGAAGCGTATCAAACGTTCTGTTTGAAAAATGGTGTGTATATTCGATACCATAGTCAATCCATTTTTCATAATTTGCTAAAAGCTCAAGAACTAAGTCTTCATGGTTTCCTCGAATTAGAATTACTTTGTCTTTGGAGATTAGTTGCATTATATACTGTTGCATAAGGACGGCCTCTTGGCCTCTGTCCATCAAGTCCCCGCATACTATCAGTTTGTGCTCTGGGTTTTCTATATCAAAACCCGCGTTCAAGAGGGCTGTATTAAATTCGAAGAAAAATCCGTGTAGGTCTGAAACTACAAAATATTTCATAATGCTCCTTTTATTATATCAAAAAGTAAATAGATATGCAAGCGCACGGTTTGGACAAATCACGCAAGCACATTTTTGTCCACGATTTGTCCACGCCGCACAAATGATATCAAGTGTTTTTAGGTGCGGGTAAATGATACTATGGTAATATGGTTCGGAAATAATTAGGAAAATTACCGCTACAAATGATAATAAATGTGTTCTAATGAAACCAAAGAACTCGACAAATAATTTATTTTATTTTGAGAGAATGTATGGACAAAACCGCGCAAATACTGTACAATAAACAATAGACATTCGGAGGTACTGTCATGCTCAAAGATTGCAACATAGCGTTTTTTATCGACGTGGACAATGTAGGACTGAAAAGCGAAAATTACTTCAACGTGATTGAACAGTTGTCCGCAATGGGCAAGATACTTTGCGGCAAAATTTACGGCGCGGGCGAGCGCAAACACAAGGAGATCTACGCCGACGCTCAATTGCACGGCTACAAAGTGGAACGCCCCATGCGCGTCAAACGTCGCGGCAGAAAGGAATTCGATCCGCGTATATTTGTGGACGCGGTGGACGCCGTTGCGCGTACTCCCGCAATCGACGCGGTTTGCATCATAGCGCAACCCACCGATCTGGTGTATCTTTACAGTTATCTTCGCGGGCGCGGCGTCAGAATTATCGCTTTGGATAACGCCGACGACGCAAGTTGCGCCCTTGTGGACGAGGTAATAGACCTCGGCATTGTTTTGGAACTCAAACTGCCCGAAACAACGCAGTCCAAACCCGCCAAACGTACTCAAACGGCTGTCGATCGTTCCGCAACGGGAGAACCGTCGCCGACCGCGGAGAGTCTTGACCGCACCGACGAACTGTTGAGGGAGATCGAACGGCTGAAAGACGAAGTGTCGATCCCCGAACCCGAGCAGGTTTCCGAACAGCCCGTCGAGCAACCTCGCGATCAAGACGTTAGTCCGCAAACAGAGCAAACTCCGCAAGATACGCAAAATACCAGCATAGTGGACGAAACCAGATCGCTGTTGGAACGCATTGCGGAAATACACGGCAATTCCCCGGAGCAGACAGCCGAACAACCTGCGAAACCCGTCGAGCAACCGACGGAACAAACGCCTGTTGCGCAAGCGGAGCCAACCGCTCCCCGCGCGCCCTATTCCGCCACCAACGACGGCGATTTGATCAGGCGCATAGAGGAAATTCGCAAAAACAGTCAAGGCGGCGACGAGGACTTTATCGAGGAGATCCGCAAACTGCTTGACGGTTTGGAGTAACGGCAAACACATACAAACGGCAATCAGCCGTCAACGCGCCCCGTCGGACGATCCGACGGGGTATTTGTTTGCGCTTTTGTCGTTTTCCACCCGCCCGTCTGTGCAAAATCGCCACTTGGGGTAGAAAAATTCGCAATTTGCGCAACGCGATCGTTGCGTTTCGGAGCGCGCGCAAATTTCGAAACTTCTCGTAAAAACGACTTCGAGCCGCTCAAACAATATTGTTTTGCGGGGCAAATCGTTGGATATTTTTCACGGCGGAGATATATTATAGTGATAAACTTTATTATACTTGACAATACAAGGCAAAAGTGGTAGCATAAATTGTAGATTATCAAAATGGCATATTATGTCCGCAAGGAGAAAATATATGAATATCAGACCGTATGAGAAAAAAGATTTTCGCTATGTGCAGGATATTTGCGTGGCGACGAGCAAGTTCGCCGACGACGATACCCCCGCAAACCGCGCCATGCTTTGCTCCATGTATTGCGACTACTACTTGGATTTTCAACCCGAGTACTGTTATGTAGCCGTGGACGATAATGACGTTCCCGTCGGATATTTGCTTTGCGTGGTGGATCTCGATCAATATCAGGAGTGCATGCAGGAGTTGTATTTGCCTCTTGTGCGCAAAATATCCGGCAGCGATTACTTCCGTTTTGTCGCGGAAACCAAAGTGTGCGAGCGTTACGTGCGGCAAGGATACACGGCGCATCTGTATCTCAACGTTTTGGAAGATCACCGCCGTCAAGGGTTGGGCACGCAGTTGCTACAAGCGGCGGAATCCAAACTCAAAGAAATGTATGTCGAGGGACTGTACCTCATTGTCGGACAAAAGAACGACGAAGCGCGCGCCTTTTACGAAAAGTTGGGCTACGAGGACATAGATTATCTTGTCAATATGGTCGTTTACGGCAAAAAACTCTACACGGAAGACTAGGCTATGTATTTTGCGGAAAACATGACGGAAAAAGACGCTCTCGCGCTAAACGCGTTGGCGCTTGCCTACGTCGGCGACGCGGTGCAAAGTCTGTATGTCCGTCACAAACTTGCCACTCTCAACGACGTCAAGGCGAACGCCCTGCACAAAATGACGTCCGAAGCCGTCAAAGCAAACGCGCAGGCTATCCTTGCGGAAAAGGTTTTGCCCACGTTTGACGAAACGGAGTTGTCCGTTTATCACCGCGGGCGCAACAGCAGTCCGCATCACAGGGCAAAAAATCAAACCGCTGCCGACTATCGCAAGGCGACGGGATTGGAAGCGGTGCTTGGCTACTTGTATCTTACGGGTCAAGACGAAAGACTGCTTGGGATATTGGAAACTCAGATATGAAAATACAAGGCAGAAACAGCGTTATCGAGGCGCTCAAATCGGACGCGATAACCGTCAACTCGCTCGCTTGCGAAAAGGGTTCGGACAACGGCATTGTGGCTCTTGCCCGTCAAAAGGGAGTCAAGATCACTTTTGTGGACAAAGCCGTTTTGGACAAAATGTGTTCGGGCGGCAAGCATCAGGGGTATGTTGCGGACGTCGCCGATTTCAAGTACTGCGAGTTGGAGGACATCTTGTCCTCGTCCCCGACGCCGTTTGTGGTAATTTTGGACGGATTGAGCGATCCGCACAACTTCGGAAGCATCATTCGCGCGTGCGAGTGCGCGGGCGCGGACGGTATCGTCATATCGAAAAACCGTCAGGTCGCCGTCAACGACACCGTGTTGCGCGTGTCCGCGGGGGCGGCTGCGCACGTCAAAATAGCGCGCGTTACCAACATCAACAACGCGATCAAGCAGTTGCAGCAGTCGGGCGTGTGGGTGTATGCGTTGGATATGGACGGAGCGGAGATCACCTCGACAAATCTCACGGGACCCGTGGCGTTGGTGATCGGCAGCGAAGGGGACGGCATTGCGCCCTACACCAAAAAGTGTTGCGACGGCGTTGTGTCCTTGAAACTCAAAGGAAAAATCAATTCCCTCAATGCGTCGGTAGCCTGCGGAATTGCTTTGTACGAAGTCGTCAGACAAAGAGGTTAGACCTTGGAAGAATTGGTAAAACGCGCCAAAGAGGGCGACGAAACTGCGATAGAGCAGTTGGTTGACAATTACAAAGGACTTATCCGCGCCTATGCCAACAGGTACTATCTGGTCGGGGGCGACAAGGACGATCTTTTGCAGGAGGGCATGTTGGGCTTGTTTTACGCCGTCACCAAATACGACGAAAACAAGGGCAGTTTTCCCGCATTTGTCGAACTGTGCGTTTTGCGGCAGATACTTGACGCCGTCAAGCGCGACAACGCCGCCAAACAAAAGCCGTTGTACAACTACGTGGATATCATAGCCCTTGGCGACATGACGGACGGCGAAAACACTCCCTTGGAGCAGTTGCTTCAAAAGGAATTTTTTCAGCGGGTGGTGCAGGCGGTCAACGATCAACTGACCCAATTCGAACGCAGCGTTATACTGCTGTTCGCCGACGGTTTCAGTTATGACGCCATTGCGGAAAAAACGGGAAAAAGTTACAAGGCGGTGGACGGCGCGTTGCAAAGGGCGCGCAAAAAACTGCTGGAATACAAGTAATCTACAACGAGGAAAACTAACATGAGTTACGTTGCGCTTTATCGAAAATATCGCCCGCAAACGTTTGACGAAGTTATCGGACAAGACCATATCGTCAACACGTTGCGCAATCAAATTTTGCAGGACAAAATATCCCACGCATATTTGTTTACAGGCACGCGCGGTACGGGCAAAACGACGACGTCGCGTATTTTTGCCCGCGCCGTCAATTGTCCTCACGCCAAGGAACACAACGGCAATCCGTGCGGAAAGTGCGGCGTTTGTCAAACGGTCGGTACGGCAAATTTGGACATAATCGAAATGGACGCCGCCAGCAACAACGGCGTCGATTACGCGCGCGACATTCGCGAAAAGGTGCAATACCCGCCCGTAAACGGACGTTACAAGGTGTACATTATCGACGAGGTACACATGCTTTCGACGGGCGCGTTCAACGCCTTGCTCAAAACGTTGGAGGAACCTCCCGCGCATGCGCTGTTTATTTTGGGTACGACCGAAGTACACAAAATTCCCGCGACCATTTTGTCGCGTTGCATGCGTTTCGATTTCCGTTTGGTGCCTACGCCTTTGCTTGCGGAACACGTGGCAAAGATCTACGACGCCGAGGGCAAGGAATACACGAGAGAAGCCGTTGCCGCCATTGCGCAAGCGGGCGAGGGCAGCGTGCGCGACTGTTTGTCGATAGCCGACAGATGTTTTTCCGTTTCGTCGGGCAAACTTACCTACGACGACGTGTTGAGCGTGTTGGGAGTTTCTTCCAAAAACAGTATCGTTGCGCTTGCCAAAGCCGTTTTCAACAACAGCGCGGCGGATATTTTGACGGAGATCAACAAGTTGGTATCCGACGGCAAGGACGTGGCGCGTCTGAACAAGGATCTGTCTTTGTACGTTCGCGACGTGCTCACGGCAAAGGTATGCGCCAACGCAAACGGTATATTGATGTTGCCGCAGGACGTCTACAACGGACTGAAAGAAATAGCCGACGGCGTGTCGGTAGCCAAGTTGCTATATGCGATCGATCAATTCGTCAATGCGGAAACTGCGCTCAAATACGCGCTTTCGCCCTTGATGTTGTTTGAGGCGACGGCTCTCAAAGTGGCGGCAAGCACGGGCGAAGTGGACTGCGAGGGGTTGGACAGACGTATCACGCGGTTGGAGCAGTTGCCGCACAATCTTCGGTCGGACGCTCCGATAGTAGTGGACAAAACCGACCCGAGATCCATTTGGCGCGGCGTCAAGGTAGCCCTCGATCGTTTGGACGACGCGTTGCTCTCAGGCGTGTGGAGCGACGTCAAAGTATCTTTTGACGAGGCGCGCAATTTTGTGGTAACTTGCTCGGACGGCGCGTATCTGCTTGTGGAGCAAAAATACAAAAAACGTCTGCTTGCGGAGATAGGCGCATTTTGCGACAACAACGTGGTAATTCGTTGCGACGAAACCGTTTCGCAGGGAGAGGTGGACAAAATACTCAATGCTTTGGGCAAAAACGTCAAAATAGACGGTTAATAGGAGAAATATTATGGGAAACAAATACGGATACAACGGCGCGGGCGGAAGTCACGGCGGCTATGGCGGCGGCGGAATGCAAAACTTGATGAAACAAGCGCAACAAATGCAACAAAAGTTGCAGGAAGCCCAACAGGAGTTGGAAGAACTGACCGTTGTGGGCAGCGCGTCCGGCGGTTTGGTAGAGGTGACGGCAAACGGCAAAAAGGTCATTTTGTCCGTTGTCGTCAAGCCCGAGGCTTGCGACCCCGACGACGTGGAAATGTTGGAGGATCTTATCCTCGCCGCGATCAACGACGCATATCAAAAAGCCCAGGCGGAAGAAGACCGCCTCATGGCTCCCTTCGGCGCGATGAAAGGACTGATGTGACATGCCTGCTTATATCGAGCCTATCGAAAAACTCATTCGTCAATTCGGCAAACTGCCGGGCGTAGGACCGAAAACGGCGCAACGCTATGCGTTGACGGTGCTTTCCATGACGGAGGACGAAGCCAAGACGTTTGCGGACGCCGTCGTGGACGCCAAATCCAAGGTGCGCGTTTGCTCCGTGTGCGGAAACTATACCGACTCCGACCCCTGCCATATTTGTCGCACGCGCGACCGCTCCACGATATGCGTGGTGCAGGAAGCCAAGGACGTTTTGGCGGTGGAGCGTTTGGGAGAGTACAAGGGAGTTTACCACGTGTTGGGCGGAGTACTCAACCCGCTCAAAGGCGTCGGTCGCGAGGACATTCGCCTTGCGGAACTATTCGCTCGTCTGACGGGCGACGTCAAAGAGGTGATACTAGCCACCGATACCTCCGCAGAGGGCGAGGCTACCGCCACCTATATCGCAAGGTTTGTCAAACAGTACGGAGTCAAGGTTACGCGCCTTGCTCAGGGCATAAGTATCGGCAGCGAGTTGCAGTATGCCGACGAGGTCACGCTCTCGCGCGCTTTTTTGAACAGAAAGGAAATCTGACATGCGCTTGGACAAATTTTTGAAAGTTTCGCGTATTTTGAAACGCAGAACCGTCGCGCAAGAGGCTTGCGACAGCGGCAGGGTGGACGTAAACGGCAGACCAGCCAAACCGGGTTGTCAACTCAAAATCGGCGACTCCGTATGCGTGCATTTTGCGGGCGGCGCGCTGACTTTTCGCGTAAAACTGCTCAAAGAGTCCGTCAAAAAGGACGAAGCGCAGGATATGTACGAAATTATCACCGAACTATGAGGTATGCTATCATTGTTGCGGCAGGACGTTCCGACCGTTACGGCAAAGATAAATTGCAAGAAGATTTGTTGGGCAAGTCGGTACTGCAACACAGCGTGGATATTTTCAAGAGAGTGGCGGACGTCGTGGTCGTTGTGGGTCGCAACGTTCCCGATACACTTTTTGCCGAGGGCGGCGAAACGCGTTTTCTGTCCGTCTGCAACGGTTTGAGCGTTTTGCCCTCCGACGGGACGGGCACGGTTGCCGTTCACGACGGCGCGCGCCCTTTCATAACGGAAAAGTTTGTGCGTTATCTGTACGAGCAAGCGGAACTTTTCGGTAGCGCGGTACCGCGTCTGCCGATAACGGACACCCTTTACCGAGTGGCAAACGACTCGCCTATACCTGTCGAGCGCGACGAGTTTTTTACCGTGCAGACCCCGCAGGTATTCGATTTTCAACGGTTGCTACGCGCTTTTGAACGTTTGGACAAGCGTTTTGACGGCTATACGGACGAAAGTACGCTTTGGCGCAAATTCGACGACGTTCACTTTGCGGAGGGAGCGCGCGGCAATATCAAAATCACCTATCAAGGGGATATTCCGCAATTTCGCGTGGGAGTCGGTTTTGACGTGCATCCGTTTGTCGAGGGGGACGGAGTGCTTCTCGGCGGCGTAAAAATACCCTTTGACAAAAAACTTTTCGGTCACTCCGACGCCGACGTGCTGTGTCACGCGATCTGCGACGCAATTTTGTCCGCAAGCGACAATTCGGACATAGGAACTCAATTTCCCGACAGCGATCCCCGTTACTCGGGTATAGACAGCACGTTGCTGTTGGAACGGTGCGTGGAACTTGCCGACGGTTGCGGTTTCGAGGTCGTCAACGTTTCGGCGGTGGTAGTGTGCCAAGCCCCCAAAATATCCCCCTTTGCGGAACAGATCGAGCGCAAGTTGGCTACTATATTGCGTATCCCGCCCGAGTGCGTCAACCTTTCCGCTACCACGACGGAACATTTGGGCGCGTTGGGCAACGGGGACGGAATTGCGGCGCAGGCAAACGCGTTGCTACGAAAACGTCCCGCCGACCTTTGATTGCCGACCGTTATTTGTCGGAGTATTTTTCCAACATTTTTTTGAAAGTTTCGAGGTGCAGTTGTTCGTCCAGCACAATTCGTTGGATGATGGCTGCCACTTTTTCGTTTTGCAAAACAAACAGCATTTTTTGGTAATCGGCTATCGCGCCCATTTCGCTTTGAATGTCGTCCATCAACATTTTTGTGGGAGATGTCGCTCTGCTGATCTGCGACGTGTTGAAGTATGCGTTTGTGTTGGGACATTGCACGTAACGCGGATTTACGCCCAATTTGAGCATTGTTTCTCCCAAAATGTTTACGTGAGTCATTTCGGCTACGGCGATCGCCATCATGGTATCGGCGTCCCCTTTGTCCAACAGATCGAAGAAAAAGTGATGGTAAACATACTGCAACACGGCGGCGATCTCGCCTTTCAGCGTTGCGTAACCGAAGGAAATTATGTTTCCGCTCTTTACGTCTTTGGTCAGATCCTCCGCGGACGGATAGGGCAAATCGAGCACAAGAGGTTTCATGTCGTTCTCCTTTGGTCAGTGTATGTAGAGCGAGCGCGCAGTGTCATTGTTTTTTGCGATTTCATAACGTGTAATATGAAACTTTCCGTAACCGTTATCGCCCGAAACGAAGAAGAACATCTTGCGCGACTGCTGCCTCGGCTGGGTTTTGCGGACGAAGTGATACTAGTGGATACGGGCTCCGTAGACAACACGAAAACGGTGGCGCAACGCTTTGGTTGCAAGGTTTTCGATTTTACTTGGATCGACGACTTTTCCGCCGCTCGCAACTTTGCTTTATCCAAAGCCCGCGGCGAATTCGTAATGTGGTTGGACGCCGACGACATACTGCCTCAAAACACGCAAAATCGCATTATGGGGTGGAAAAAATCCCCGCAAACAGCCGACACGTATTTCATCAAATACCGCGTTGGGGCAACCGTTTGGTTTTGGCGGGAACGTATCCTGCGCAACTGCGCCAAATGCAAGTTCGAGGGCTTCATTCACGAGGCGATAAAGCCCTTCGGCAAGCAGGTCTATTTGGATTGCGAGGTGTTGCACCGTCCGTCCGCAAGTCACGAACGGCGCAACCTTGCCATTTACCGCAAGCAAATGGAAAACGGCAGACGTTTCAGCCTACGCGACAACTATTACTTTGCGCGCACTCTTGCGGAAAACGGTCTTGCGGACGAGGCTTTTCCCGTTCTGCGCAAGTTCGCCTCGCAAAAACGCGCCGACATTGCGGACAGGGTGGGCGCGTACAAACTTTTGGCAGGCATGGCTCTGAACAAGGGTCTGCTTGACGACGCGCGCAAATACCTTGCCAAAGCCTCCCTGCTGTTGCCTCCTGACAGCGAGGCATGCTGTCTGTGGGGCAAAAGTTACTTTGACGAGGCAAACTACGCTTTCGCCGCGGAGTGGTACTGTCTTGCGCTTTGCGCGACGGGGGCGCACGGTTTTTCGGATAGTTACTACCGAGAATTTTTGCCCAACGTGCAACTTTCCGTGTGTATGTGGCGGTTGGGCGATTTCCGTTCCGCGCGTCGATACCATCTTGCCGCGAGATCCGTTTGCCCCCACGATCCCGTCGTGTTGCGGAACGACGAATTTTTTATAAAATAATTCTAGGTCGGCATAAAAAATAGCGATAATCTCCGTATTTGTTTTTACTTGACACCTTTGGAGCAAAAAATTATAATGGTATCGGACAAGGTTGGCTGTTTTGCTACCGTCTGAAAAATGCACAAAAAGGAGCAATACGATGAACAAAAAAAGCATCAAAGACGTAAACGTAAAGGGCAAAAAATGTCTGGTACGCGTGGACTTTAACGTTCCTATGAAAGACGGCGTAATTACCGATGAAACCCGTATCAAAGGCGCGTTGCCCACAATCAAGTACCTGATGGAACAGGGCGCAAAGGTCATTTTGTGTTCGCACCTCGGCAAACCTCACAATATTTTCACGCAAGGCTTCAAACTCAACAAAAAGGAAAAAGCCGCTTTGGAAGCCCTCCCCGAGGAGGAGCGCGCGTTAGCCAAAGAGCAGATGATAGCCAAGGCTCTCAAAGACGACGCCAAAAAGTTCACTCTTCGTCCCGTCGCGGACAGACTCAACGAGTTGCTGGACGGCAAAGTGACGTTCGCTACCGATATTGTGGGCGAGGACGCTCAACGCAAAGTCGCTTCCTTGCATGACGGCGAAGTCGTGTTGTTGGAAAACACGCGCTTTGACGCGGGCGAAGAGGCTCGCGACGAAGAATTTTGCCGCAAGTTGGCGCAATTTGCCGACATCTACGTCAACGACGCTTTCGGCACGGCGCACCGTTCGCATGCCAGCACCGCGGCAATTGTGGAGTACGGTTTTGTCAAGGACGCCGTTTGCGGATTCCTTATCGAAAAAGAACTTTCCGTAATGGCGGACGCGCTCGAACATCCCGTACATCCTTTTGTAGCCATTTTGGGCGGCGCAAAAGTCAGCGACAAACTTAACGTTATCAACAATCTGCTCGCCAAGTGCGACACTTTGATCATCGGCGGCGGAATGGCGTACACTTTCCTCAAAGCGCAAGGCTACGAAATCGGCAAATCGCTGTTGGACGCCGAAAAACTCGATTACTGCCGCGAAATGTTGGCAAAGGCAACCGCGCAGGGCAAGCGTATAGTTTTGCCCGTGGATACGGTAACGATTCCCGACTTTCCCAACCCCATTGACGCGCCCGTCCAAACGCAAGTGGTGGAAGTTTCGCACATTCCCGCCGATCGCGAAGGCGCGGACATCGGACCGAAGAGTCGCGAACTGTTTGCGGGCATAATCAAAAACGCCAAGACGGTCATCTGGAACGGACCTATGGGAATATTCGAAAATCCCACCCTTGCCGAGGGTACGAACGCCGTTGCGAGAGCCATGGCGGAAAGCGACGCCACAACGATAATCGGCGGCGGCGACAGCGCGGCGGCGGTAACTCAATTGGGCTATGCCGACAAAATGACGCACGTATCCACAGGCGGCGGCGCAAGTCTGGAACTGTTCGAGGGCAAAGTGTTGCCCGGTATCGCTTGCCTCAACGACAAGTAAGCCTAAACGTACCGTATGGCAAACGTTACGCGCTCAACGGTTTTGCCGCAGGCGCGTTTGCCGTTTCAACGGAATTTTGAATTTGCGAGGTCGAAATGAAAAACAAAATAATAGCAGGCAATTGGAAGATGAACAAAACGCGCGCCGAGGCGGAAGCGCTCATAACGGAACTTATCCCTTTGGTGGCGGATACCCCCAACACCGTGATAATTTGCGTTCCCTTTACCGATTTGTGCAAGGCGGTCAAATTGACGCGCGGCACCAACATCCATGTCGGGGCGCAAAACTGCCATTGGAAAGAATCCGGCGCGTTTACGGGCGAGATCGCTCCCTCCATGCTCAAAGAATTGGGCGTTGAGTACGTTGTTATCGGACACAGCGAGCGGCGCACTTACTTCGGCGAAACGGACGCCACGGTGCTTGCGCGCACCAAAGCGGCGTTGAACGCCGACCTCAAACCCATAGTGTGCATAGGCGAAACTCTTGCCGAACGTCAAAGCGGCAAGATGGAAGAAGTGCTTACCCGTCAGATCATCGAGGGCTTCGAGGACGTAACGGCGGAGGAGTTGCAACGCGTAATCGTCGCCTACGAACCCGTTTGGGCGATAGGCACGGGCGTAACCGCCACCGACGAGCAAGCCAACGACGCGATCAAATTCGTGCGCGGCATATTTGCGCGCAACTACGGACAAGACGTCGCGGACGCGCTGTACATTCAGTACGGCGGCAGCATGAACGACGGCAACGCCAAGGGACTGCTCGCCATGTCCGACGTTGACGGCGGGCTTATCGGCGGGGCAAGTCTTGTCGCGACCAAATTTGCCGCGATAGTACACGCTCACGAATAACCGACGGAACAATATTTTTGACGGTTGACGGGTTGCCGAACAGCCGTCGAAACTGCGCCAAGCGGCGCAAAAGGACGATATTTATGAACAAACATATCACTGCATTGATAATCATGGACGGCTACGGTCTGTCCAAGCAGGAAAAAGGCAACGCGATAGGCGTAGACTGTTCCCCCTATGTCAGGTATCTTATGCATACCTATCCCACGACAACGCTCAACGCGAGCGGTTTGGCGGTGGGACTTCCCGAGGGACAAATGGGCAACAGCGAAGTCGGACATCTCAACATAGGCGCGGGCAGGATCGTATATCAGGAACTTACGCGCATAACCAAATCCATTGACGACGGCGACTTTTTCCAAAACCCCGCCTTTCTCGGCGCAATAGAATCGGCAAAGAAAAACGGCGGCAAACTCCACTTGATGGGACTGTGCAGTAACGGCGGCGTTCACTCGCACATAACCCACTTGTTTGCGCTTATCGAGTTGGCAAAACGCCAAGGTCTGGACAACGTGTACGTGCATTGCTATATGGACGGACGTGACGTCAGCCCCACAAGCGGCGCGGGGTTTGTTCAACAATTGCAGGACAAGATGGACGAACTCGGTTTCGGAGTTATCGCAACGGTTTGCGGCAGATACTATGCAATGGACCGCGACAACCGTTGGGACCGTGTGGAAAAGGCTTACGATATGTTGCTCGGCAAGAGCGAACATACCGCGACGAATGCGGTGCAGGCGCTTCGCGACAGTTACGAGCAGGGCGTGACGGACGAGTTTGTGTTGCCCACCGTCATAGTCAACGAGGACAATTCGCCCGTTGCCGCTATCGAAAACGGCGACAGCGTAATTTTCTTCAACTTCCGTCCCGACCGCGCTCGCGAAATGACGAGAGCGTTTACTCAAAGCGGTTTTGACGGATTCAATTTGCACGGACGTCAACGCAGCGTGCATTGGGTGTGCATGACGCAGTACGACGAAAAGTTTGTTGACGTGGATATAGCGTTCCGTCCCGAAACCTATTCCGACACGCTGGGAGAATATCTCGCCAAGTTGGGCAAGACTCAACTGCGCATTGCCGAAACGGAAAAGTACGCGCACGTAACGTTTTTCTTTAACGGCGGCGTGGAAGCCCCCAACGAAAACGAAAGCAGGATACTCGTCCCCTCGCCCAAAGTTGCCACCTACGACTTGCAACCGGAGATGTCCGCCGAGGAAGTGTGCAATCGCGCCATTGCCGAAGTGGAAAAGGATAAATACGACGTGATGATCCTCAACTACGCAAATTGCGACATGGTGGGACATACAGGCGTCATACCCGCCACGGAAAAAGCCGTTGCCACCGTAGACGAGTGCGTTCGCCGCTTGGTGGAGTGCATTTTGAGTAACGGCGGCAGAGCGTTTGTAACTGCCGACCACGGCAACGCGGAAAAAATGCTGGACGACGACGGCAAACCTTTTACCGCGCATACCACCAACAAAGTTCCGTTCATTGCGGTGGACGAGGAACTGCGCGGCAAAGCGACCCTTGTAGAGGGCAATTTGTGCGATATTGCGCCCACAATGCTGTACGTGATGGGCGAAAAGATCCCCGCCGAAATGACGGGCAAAGTGCTTCTGAGCGTAAAAAAGGGCGTTTTGTAATTTGCCGATAATTTTTCGTTTGTCAACAACGAGCCGTACAAATTTTTGTGCGGCTTGTTTTTTTGCGTTCAATTACTTTACTAATCGTACAAAAAAGTGTTAGAATATTTTCTAATTACAATTTTATTACGCGCACGTAGTGTGCGACAAAGTTGTAAAAGGTCAGCAATAAGGAGGGAAATTATGAAACAACTAAAAAAGTTGTTGCTTGCGGTACTTTGCATTGCGCTTGTACTTACGGGTACTTTGTTGGTCGTGGCAGCCTGCGGCGAACAGGGTTACAAAGTGACGACCGAATATAACAACGAGCAAGGCACGGTGACGGTCAGCGCGCCTGCCGAAGGTACGCTCTTTGACGAAAACGAGCAAGCAACCATCACCGTAGAAGCAAAATCAGGCTACGAAATAGCAAGTTTTGCCGTGTCGGGACACGCGGACGCCGCGTTGGACGACAACGGACAATATCAATTTGACGTAACCGCCGATACCGTCGTAACGGTGACGTTCCGCGGACTGTTCGGCGTAACGGTCACGGTAAACCCCGAGGGCAAGGCAAACTACGACCTCAGCACTCCCGAAAACCTCTCTACATATCACGACGGCGAAAAGGCGACTCTCACGGTAACGACCGATCCCGACTACTCGATAGAGGACGTCAAGGTCAACGGTGCGTCGATCGACGGCGAAAACGGCGTTTACGAATTTACCGTAACCGAGCCGACAACTGTCGCTATCGAACTCAAACAAATGCGTTTCAACGTTACGATCGGGGCTAGTCAACACGGTTCGGTAGCCGTCAGCGCACCGCAAAGCGGCAACAAGTATTCCGAAAACGAACTTGTTACCGTCACAGCCGAGCCCGACGCCGACTACGCGTTGGACAAGGTGTTTGCAAACGGAACGGAGATCGTCAAGAACGACGAGGACGCATATACCTTTACGGTAACGGCGGATACGACCGTAACCGCCACCTTTACCAAAGTCGCGTTCGAAATACGCACCACGGTAGATCCCGACGATAGCGCGACCGTGAGATACTCTCCCGAACAGGACAGATACAGCGAGGGCGACGTCGTAACTATCAACGCCGAGGGCGACCGTTTCCACACGGTCAGCGAAATCACCGTCAACGGCGAGCCGCTCAAAGCGACCGACGGCGAGTACAAATTTACCGTTCACGGCGATACCGACGTTGTTGTGACCACGCAGGAGGCGGGCATAATCACTTGCCACCTCAACCGCGAAAACGGCGCAACGGTAACGTTTTCTCCCCAAGAGGAAAAGTACTCTTTGGACGCGGTGGTGACGGTAACAATTGTCGCAAACGCTGGATACGAGATCACTTCCGTCAAACTCAACGGCGAGCCTTTGGAAAACTACGCCGAATTTACCGTAACGTTTAGCGACTACACCGAAAACGAGATCGAGATTGAACTTATTTCTCCCGCGGACAGGATAATAGACAACATGCAGGGCGGTTTGCACGTCCATGGCGTAATATCCGATGATGACGGCGACGACTACCTTGTTATCGACAACTACTACGACGCAACAAACAACAGACTCTTGTTGCAGGTGACGGAGTACGGAATCCCCGACTTTGTTATCCTTGCGGAAAAAACCGACGACGGGATATATTTTGTCAGTCATGACCCCGTTACCGGCAAGACGGAGCGAGATCTCGCCGCAGAAACTTTCTCTTGGGAATTGTTCTGGAATCCGTTTGAACGAATGCAGTACAACGACTTGATCCAAAGCGACGAGTCGTGGAGTTTCGCCACGCTGTGGGCAACCGATCTGTTGCAAAGTTTGTCTATGTTTAACGAAACGGCTACCTCGTCGTCGGTCACGATCGTGGATAACAAGATCACGTCTTTCAAAATCGTGGGTTCGATCGGCGAATACAACTTTACGGTAGACAACTTCGGCACGGCAACCATACCCGAAGATTTCCTCACCGACTACACAACGCCTACGGAACTGCAAACCGCGTTGCAAGCGGCGGGGAACGCCACGGCTTATTCCATTGACGTGACCGACTACTACGGAAAAATTGCTTACAAAGTGATCGTTACCGAGAAAGCGATCTATGACCAATCGCTCGGCGGCGGCTACTACGAGAGAGCGGACGGCAGCGTGTGGACGTTCGCATACAGCGAGCAAGGCGGCTTTGTCAAGGGTACACAGGTGTTGGACGCTTCTGTCGGCGGTATCAAAGAACTGTTTGCGCAATTTGCGTTGCAACGCGGGGACAACACATTCTATCACCTGTTCCGCGACGTGGGCGAGGGCAACTATCAACTGCGCACGATAGATATGTATTTCGGAGCGGACTCCACCGAGATTGCTTCGGCAATGGCAAGTTACTTTGTAACGGTGGGCACCAACTACGCCGATTACTTTGACGAAGATATGGGCTTCATTCAAGAGTGGCTCAACCTGACTATCCAGAACGGCGCGCTTGTTTCGGCGGAATTTATCGGATTGGATGCGGAATATTCTTTTGTACCGCTCCTTTTGGAATTCGACTTTGAAAACGTCACCCTGCCTTTCACTATCGACGAGGAGGACGTCAACGGCAACATAGATCCCGACTTTGTGGGTACTTGGGTGCAGGACGGCGTCAACTTCATTGTGGATATCGACCTTGACACGGTTGTTATCAACGGCATTGCGGCGGCGCGCGTCACAGCCAACGACGACGGCGGCTACACTGTATTCTGCGGTGTGACGACGTACACTCTCACTCTGGAAAGTCAAGCGCAGTCCGTTGCGCTCAAAGTGGTAGACGACGGCGGCAACGAGCGTATGCTTCGTTTGAGAACATGCCCTTGGGAAAAGATGGTCGGCATTTACACGGGTACGGCAACGCCTGCCGAGGGCGTAACCGACAGTCTGACGTTGACCATTACCGAGAGCGGTTTGACCATTCGGTTGAGCCGCGACGGCGAAGTGTATATCAGCGGCACATTGCCCGCAAGTTCGTTCGGCTTTGTGGACGGCGACCAAACGATAATATACTTCCCCGTTGATCAAGGCGACACGGGTATAATATACGTCTACATACTGCTCCTGTCGGATAATCAAGCGGTATTGGTGCAAGTAGAAGACGATGTTTACTCTTACTTTGAAATTCAAGGCTTGGCGGCGGGTTACGATCCCAACAATTATGCAAGTTACAATGGCGAATACACAGGCGAAAACGGCACCGATACGTTGAGCATAACCTCTGCGGGTATCACGATCAACGTAGGCGGACAAACCGTCACCGTAGCGGCAAAGGACATTACCTACGATCCCATCACCTACACGACGCGTTTGTTCTTCTTTACGGCAGGCGGGGTTGATTACGTTTTGCAACAGTACGGCGCTACCTACGACAGATTGATGCTGTTTGTCGGCGACGAGGAAACAGGTATTTTGTTTGAGCGCAACGGTTTCAAATTCCCCTCGTGGGAGAGTTTTGTCGGCACGTTTGTAGGAGAAGATCAAGATCATCAATATACGGTCGAGATCACCAAAGACGCAATATCTTTCTACATCGACGATCAATCTCAATCCGTCAAAGTTACCGACTTCGATCAATACATATATGAAGATGAAGATGGAACCTACACTCATTTGTGGCGTTTCGAGTTCACGGTCGGCGGCAAGACGTACGCGCTGACTCAGGCGGACAGCGGAATTTACTACGCGCTGTTCCTCTCCGAACTGAACTCGCAAGGCGCCGAAACCGACTTGGCAACGTTGATCCTCGATCAAACCCGCGAGTTGGACGATTGGAGTCAATATGTCGGCGAGTACAGCAACGAAGACTACACGGTAGTTATTTCCGACGACTCTATCACAATTACCCCCGACAACGGTCAAGCGACTATCATTGCCAAACAGGATATTCTGTTCCGCGGTATGTTCGACTACGAGTACGAGGAGTTCTTCTACCAGTTCCGCTTTACTTACAACGGCAAAGATTGCGTTATCGAACCGGATAACAGCGTAGAGTACATTGTGTTGGCATCGCTCAACGCAGACGGCGAAGCGGAGTCGCAACACATGCTCATCAACAAAAATTACGCTCTGCCCCAAGACATGCAGTTCGCTTGGTTGATCAAAACAAGCGCAAACAGCGGCTATTGGGCAGGTACGGGCACGTCCTCCGCGCAAACCCCCTACGCGCTCAAAGTTACCCGCGACCCTGTCAGCGGCAAGTACACCGTTTTGTTGAAGATCGGCAACGCCGACTTTGCAGACATCACAAACAACTTTACGTTTATGAGAGATTTGAGCCAAGTCTATGGCGAATACGAAGCGAGCATATACATAACTTGGTTCTTCAATCTCAACGGCAAAAATTGGCGTTTGATTTACAACCTTGAAATCTCTCTCAGTCAACAGTACTACGGTGAGCAATGTATCATCAGCGACGGCACCGACAGCGCCCCGCTCGGCATGACCGACGAACCTACACCCGAGTGCAAGTGGAGCGAGTACCTTGGTACTTGGAAAGCCACCGACAGCAAGGGTGTGGTGTACACGCTTGTGGTGGATGTTGACAGTTTGCACATCACCTACGGCGACGTGGACTTCACGGTCAACGCTCAAACGGACAGTTTCCGTTACAGCGAAGGTTTGCACAAGTGGACTTAGAGAGGCTCCGACGGCAAGGTTTGGAACATTCAGGAAGACAATGGCAGACTTGATATGTGGTACGACGACGCCACCGACTTCGACGTCTATTTGGAAAAACAAGCGGACTGACAAGCACACGGTACAGACAACTGCAATTTCAAGTCGGTTTTGACCGACATATCCGTGAGGACGCGACCGTTCGCGTCCTCTTTGCTATATTGTAGCAATTGTTGTCCCCCGTCGGGCAAATGAGCCTGTCTTACGCGTACCCAAAAAGCCCTCAAAGCGGTGTAATCGCGCCGAATTTCGCAAAAAATTCAATTTTATACGCGATTTTTGCCTCAATTCGTTTTACTATTTCGTTCAAATATGATAAAATTGTATCAAATTTTTTTATGAGGAGGAAAAATTTTATGTCACGTATAAAAAAACTTATTGTGGCTGTTTTGTGCGTTGTATTGGCAGTGACGGCGTCGTTGCTGGTATTTGCCGCATGCGACAAAGACGAAACAGGCTACAAAGTTACGTTAAACTACATCAAAGAGCAGGGTAGCGTAACTGTCAGCGCACCCGCAGAGGGCAAACTGTACGACGCAAACGAGCGCGTAACCGTCACGGTCACGCCCAATGCCGACTACCAAGTTGCCGCCTTCACGGTCAACGGCACGGCGCAAGAACTCACCGACGGCACGACCTACGCGTTCGACATCACTGCCGACACAACGATAGCGGTGACGTTTGAGCCAAAGCCCGAAACAGGTTTCAGCCTTACTCTTACTTTTGACGATCAACAAGGCACTGTAACGGCAAGTGCACCCGCCGAGGGCGTACTGTACGACGAAAACGAGAGCGTAACTATCACGGTCACGCCCAATACCGACTACCAAGTTGCCACTTTCACGGTCAACGGCACGGCGCAAGAACTCACCGACGACACGACCTACACGTTCCAAATTACCACCGACACAACGATAGCGGTGACGTTTGAGCAAACGGGTAGCCAGGACGAATGTCCTTGGACAGACATTATCGGTATTTGGGAAAAGGAACAAGACAACGTTCTGTATCACGTTGAGATAACCGAAACCGACGTTATCGTCAAATTCAACGGCGTTCAACAAAATGTTACCAACGTCCATTGGATAGAAGAAGAGTTAATGATCTCCATTACGATAGACGGCACAGAGTACTTCTTGGGTGATTTCTACGGAGCGCTTGGATTTGTTGATTCCGATTGGGAGTTCGTTGTTTACCTTACCCGCGTTCAAGGCGGCGGTGATGTCGGCGGAGATGACGACAATCTGTTCTCGGCAGAACAAATCGGCACCTATGCAGGTAGTAATTTGGGTAGCGACAAAACGATAACGGATATTACCATTACGATTTTTGAAGACAGCATTATCATCAACGGAGAACAAATTACCGATATCGAATACGACGCTGAGTACGGAGAATGGTCTTTCGTGAGCGACGGCAAAAACTATATTCTTTCTTTCGGCGGCGGACTTGTTATTTTGTCTACCGACGATTATAGCGAGTCGTACAGTCTTCATTCCGTATCCCCTTGGCTTCAATATGTCGGCAAATTCGAAACCGACCCCGCCGAGGACGCAGAGTACGAGTCACCTCACGTTATCCTTACGATAACGGAAGACAGCATAACCGTTCAAATTGCAGATTAAAGTTTCACCGTTCAAGCAGCGGACATTACATTTGGTTGTGAAGATTTCGGCGAGGGTTTGGTTTTCAACTTGACTTTTGAACATGATTCAACGACATATTATGCGTATTTTGCAAGCGAAGATTTCATTAACCTTATGAATGATGCCGACGAGGACTATATCGACGCTTATCTCTATCGTGCGGGTTCGCACGAAGTTTGCGAGTGGGCGGAACTTATCGGTACTTGGACGGGCAAAGGTACGTTGGGTAGCGGTTTCAGCACAACGCCGGTTGACGTTACGGTAGAAATTACCGCAACGGAAATCACCGTAACTATCGGTCAAGACGATCCGCAAACGGCTGAGCAAATCAGCGTTAGCGAGAACGACGGATACATTCTTACGTTTACTCTTGGTCAACAATCGTACACTTTCGACGCTTATCAAGGAGATGCCACATTTACAAACGGCGACGGAACTCTCTATGTAACATTGACGTTGCAAAATGCCGAGCCCATCGAGTGGTCTGACGCGTGGTACGGCGAGTACCAAGGCGAAAAGAACGGCACGACCTACTATATAGAGATCACGTCCGATACAGTTAACGTTACTATTGGCGACAGCGGCGCACAAAGAGCCGAAATACTCGATTTCAGCGATTATGATGGCTTTACCATTCAACTCGACGGTACGACTTACACAATTAAAAGAGTTTTGAACCCTGAGGATCCATCTGACGAAATTATCCAACAAATAAAACTTGCCGACGAAGAATTTGAATTGCAAGTGACGTTGACCCGCAAAGAGGACGACAGCAATAAAATCGACAGCAAGTACTTCGGCACTTGGACAGGAACGGACGCAAACGAAAATGACGTAGAAATTGTTATCACAGAAAACTCCGTTACCTGGAACGGCTCGTCTGTCAACTATTGGATAACTGACGGCAATTTGTGTTTCACCCGCATTGCCGATTACACGGCAACTGTCAGCGGCGACACGTTGACATTGACTCCCGACGCAAGTTCGTTTCAAGATCCGTTTACCCTTACCAGAACGGGACAAGGCGGTGACGAAGAACCGACGTGCGAGTGGGAGTACTATATCGGCACATATCGCGGTTATGACGGAACAAACTTCTTTACAATAACAATTGATGAAGATGGAATTACTATCACTATGAGTTCTTCATTTGGACCCAGACTGGCAACAGTAAAAATTGTTGAGTATGTGAGCGACGTTGAAGGTTTCATACTCAAAATCAACGACGAAACTCGCTTGCTTCAAAGTTCGGGTGGTACCGATGAATATTCTACGTTCCTCTCATGTGACTCCGAAGACCACGAATATTCATTCTATTTATCTCGTAGTGTTGACGATTTTGAATGGACTGAGTTTTCAGAAATAGCAGGTACTTGGACCGGTACGGAAACACTCGATCAAGGTGTTATGAGTTACTCATTGGTTATCAAGGCTGACGGCACAGGTAGTGCGACCGTGACAACTGACGAGGGAGATATGCCCCTTGAAGATGTACGTTTCGAAAACAATGGTTATATTTGCATGTACTTCTCGCTTGGGTATGACTCCTGTTTAGTACTCTACTATGATGGAAACAACCTTTATGCTCTTGCCGGAATGATGGGTGGACCTTTGACCCTTACCAAAACAGCCGGTGGCGACGAAGATGAACCCGCCAAAATTCCCGACAAATTTATCGGCGAGTACTCTGACTCGGGATACGAAGTTACTATCACAGCGGATAGCATTACGATTACGATAAAAGGCACAACCGAAACGCCGAATTCAACATATACTGCAACCAATATCAAGGTTGACGGCAACACGATTACTTGCACGGCTATCGGCGACACCTGCACAATTACGGCTATCGGCGACGGCGACAAGGCTCAACAAATTACTCTCCGTATTCCTTCTATCGGAACGCGCACTCTCGATCGCAAAGCCGAGAGCGGCGGCGATACCGACTTGACCGAAGAAAGTTTCTATGGCACGTTCGAAGGCAATGGCTATACGCTTGTTATATCGGCAGAGGGAGTTACTTTCAGTGAGGCAGTTGGTGGCGACTTTGAAGTAACTGCGCATAGTTTTGACGCTGCAACAGACACTTACACGTTTACAAGCATGGGAATGAACTTTACAATTACCGCCGTGTCTGACGACAACCCTGTTACCACAATACATCTTGTCTGTGACGACGCAGGTATTGCCGTTAATCTCACCCGCACAACAGCGGGTGACGACGACACAGGCTTGACCGAAGAAAGTTTCTACGGCACGTTTGAGGGCACTGACGGCTCGTCGATTACTATTACGGCAGAGGGAGTTACATCATTTAATGTGTCTGACATTGGTGAATTTTCCGGAACATCACACGAATTTGACGCCGCAACGGGTACATACAAGTTTACGGCTAACGGAAATGACTTCACAATTACCGCCAAGTCCAACGACAACCCGATTACTCAAATACTTATTCACCATGTACAAAATCAACTTGGAGATATGACCCTCACTCGCAAAGCCGAGGAAGAAGAGCCCGCATGCGAATGGACAGAGTACATTGGTACTTGGTCCTATACGGAAGACTATGTCGAAAGTGAGGATGAGGTATATACGGTTGTTATCTCGGAAGATGGTTTTGAAGTTAGTTGCTGTGACGTTTCTTTCACGGTAGCCGCAAAGGACATTCATTTCGACCCCAAAACAGGTTTCACTTGGACTCATGAGGGGTTAGATTATCATCTTGAAATAGAAACGGACGGTACCCTTAAATTTTATGACGACAGTTACAAGGTTGCTCCGGAAGTTGGTCTTTCTCGCGAGGCGTAACTCATTGCACAAACTTGATTAACACAACTATTTGCAATCACCCCAAAGAGGACGCGAAACCGCGTCCTCTTTTTTACGTCCGACGGCAAAATCTCTCGGAACAAAATCGCAAAATCTCACGGAACAAAACCTTGAAATCTCACGGAATGAAAATGCAAAATCTCACGGAATGAAAATGCAAAATCTCACGGAATGAAAATGCAAAATCTCACGGAATGAAAATGCAAAATCTCTCGGAATGAAATCGACAAATTTCACGGAATGTATCTGCAAAATATTCTTTCCCTCAAAACGCTTGGTTTTGCAACTACTTTGTTTTCGGCAAAAATACGATCTTGTCGCATTTTTGCCGAAAAATTTGTATGCAACTGTTGATTTTTTTCTGTTTTTCGGCTAAAATAAGATTGTATCGTATTTTAGTCGGAGATTTAGTATGAATTACATCAAGCGAGATATGGAAAAAGCGGTAACGGAAGCGTCGCGCGAGTATAGTTGTATTTTGGTAACAGGTCCGCGTCAAGTGGGCAAAAGTACCATGTTGGAACATCTCGACCCTGCTAGAAACAGCGTAACATTGGACGATTATTCCGAGCGACAACTTGCCTCTACCGACCCCGAAATGTTTTTGAAACTACATCAACCGCCCGTCTTGATAGACGAAGTGCAATATGCGCCGCAACTGTTTTCCTATATCAAAATTGCAATAGATCGAGGCGCAGCCCCCGGCAGTTTTTGGCTGACGGGATCGCAAAGTTTTAGCCTTATGCGCCTTGCGCAGGAAAGTTTGGCGGGCAGAATTGCCGTTTTTTCGCTCGGGGCGTTGTCGCAACACGAGTTGTACGGGAGCGGAGAGTTGACGCCTTTCGACGCGTCGTTGGATAGTTTGCGACAAAGGATACAGCGCAACGACGTCGCCACGGTAGAGCAGGTTTACCAACGTATATGGGAGGGCGGCTTGCCGGCGTTGAACAGCGGCAAATTCACCAACAGGGATATGTACTATTCGGGCTACTTGCAAACTTACTTGACCCGTGACGTCAAGGACGAATTGGCGTTGAAGGACGACTTTAAGTTTGCGGACTTTATCCGAGCGGCGGCGTGTCGAACGGGACAGCAACTCAACGTTCACGCTATCGCCTGCGACGTAGAGGTGAGCGACGATACCGCCAAACGTTGGCTTGCAGTGTTGGAAAAGTCCAACGTGGTGTTTTTTTTGCACCCATATAGCAACAATTTGCTCAAACGCACGGTAAAATTGCCCAAAATGTACTTTTTCGATACGGGACTTGTGTGCGCGCTTACCAAACACCAAACGCCCCAAGTGTTGCAAAACGGCGCGCTAAACGGCGCAATTTTGGAAAACTTTGTCGTTGCGGAAATACGCAAATCTTTCCTTAATTGCGGCATAGAGCCCTCCTTGTACTATTATCGGAACAAGGACGGTGCGGAAATCGATTTGATAGCGGAGTACAACGGCGTACTGCACCCGATAGAAATAAAAAAATCTTCCGATCCCAGCCTGAGCGTGGCAAAAAATTTCAAATTGATCGCTTCTGCGCAAAACGCGGGTTGCGGCGCGGTGTTGTGTTTCAAAAACACTCTCACGGCGTTGAACAGCGACGTTTTTGTTGCGCCGATCTGGTGCATATAGATTTTTTGCCGCCTTTTCGGCGTGTACGTTGTGCCGATAACGGCGTTGAAACCGTGAACCGTCAGACCAATACCCTTTTGCTTGACAATTTTGACGAAAAATGAAACAATATACGTATATGAAGAAATTACGCAAAATTTTGATAGTTCTACTTTGTGCCGCGCTTGCCTCGGTATTTTTGGTCATGCTTGTCGCTTGCCGACCCGACGATACGCCCGTCCCCAAGCCCGATCCGACCCCGACGCCGCAGGGCTACTCCGTAACCCTCGATTTTGACCAACAGCAAGGCTCGGTAACGCTCACCCCGCCCGCAAACGGCGACAAGTACGTCGCCGACGAAAACGTCACGATTACGGTAGCGGCGGCGCGTGGCTACAAAATCGCGAGCGTAACGGTAGACGGCACAAACGTCAAACTTGTCAACAACAAATACTCCTTTGCGGTCGCGCGGGATACTGACGTCGTCGTTGCATTTGCTCCGCTTACCGAGCAGGAACTTGCCATAGAAAACGCTATTTACGCAATAAAAGATTCCGCGCTGTTCGACGCGACAATGGTCGAAGAAGATCTCGACACGCACCAACAGTTTGAAAGCGTTTACAAAACCGCCTTTGACGAAACAAATCACGCCGCGCTTTTCGACTCCTATTACAACGGCGCAATTTATTCCACATTGTTGATAGCGGACGTGCAGGGCAAGGCGGCAATTGTGTCGCACGACGAATTCGGCAAGGTCGTGAGGGACGTTTCCGAAGAAGACTTTGCCGACTACGACAATCCTTTCAAGGATTTGACCTGGCAAGATTTTACCTACAACGGCGACTCCAAGTGGAGCATTGACGATCTTGCCGTTGCGCAACGTATCGTCGCCACTCTCACAACCTACTACGAAAACGTAACTTGGTTCGAATTGACCGTGCGGCAAGACGGTTCCGTCGGCATATTCGTCGAGTGTCAGGACGGCGCGCTGAACGTTGCGCGCACCTACGACATAACCGTCGTTACCGAGGGCGTTGACGGTTCGCTTTCCTCTCGCTTTGCCGACTACGAGGAAACGGCGGAACACGAAACGCTTCGCCAAGCGTTGCAAAATGCCGCCGACGCTACGAGTTACACGGTCGGCTATCATAGAGTTGAGTTAGGCGAACCCGACGTTGACGGACATTTCTTCGTTACTCCCGACGGTCTGTACGAGGATCTTGTCGATTGGGAAAACGGCTACGTTACTCGTCCCGACGGCAACGTGTGGCAGTTTTTCAAAAACGACGACACGGGCGAATTCTATTTTTCGCCGGACTTTCTCAAAAACATTGATTTGAGCGACCTCGGCGCGGATTTCGTGATACAAGAGGCGAGCCTGTCGTTGTTGCAGTATCGCGGCGACGGCGTGTTCGCAATGCGCTTTGAGGATACCGTTATGGACGGCTACTATTCGCTGTTCCCCGGTTACTTTGCGCAATACTTTGCAACTGGCTTGGACGAACCGCGTTACTTTTCTACGGCTATCTCATTTGAGATCGAGTTGCGCGACGGCGTATTGTACCGCGTGCATTTTGTCTACGACTATTACGGGCAGATCAGCGAGGATGTTACCCTCACTTTCGGCAATTGGAACAGTACCGAGTTGCCGATAACCCTCTCCGACGACTTTATCAACGGCACCGTCGAGGGCGACTACTGCGGCAGTTGGGCGGACGACAGTTTTGCCTACGCGCTCACCGTCACGCCTGATACCGCTCGGCTGAACGGCTACGACGCCGAGAATATTGTCAAAACGGCAAACGGCTACGAGTTCCAAGCGGGCGGCAGAACTTACCGCATGACGCTCAACGGCGACACCCTTGTGTTGCAGGACGGCTCAACGGCGGTTTATCTGCACCAAACGCAGTGCCCGTGGTTGGATTTCCTCGGTATTTACAGCGGCGCGGACGGCAACGACGTTCCGTACAGCGTGGTGATAGGCGAAAACACCCTCACGTTGTTTGCGGGCGGAAGCATTACGACTATCGGCGAATTCGAGTTCGGTTTCGAGTTTTCGCAACAGGAAGAAACGTATATCTACACCTTTGACTTTGTTTGCAACGGCGCGCACGCCTTTTTGTACCTCAACGCCAATCAGACCAATCAATTTGTGTACGGCGAGGACCACGACAACGACGCCGACGACAAAACGGTGGTGCTTACCATTGCCGATTGCCGCTGGGAAAAATTCCTCGGAGCATTCGAGGGGGTCGAAAACGGCGTTACTTACAGGGCTGTCGTCGCTCCCTACGGCGTGTACCTGTTTGACGGCGACGGCACAATGTACGTTGCGCAAAACATCGAGTACAACAGTTACGAGGGCTTTACTTTCGACGTGGAAGGCGCGGAGGACAGCGTGTGTTTGGGTCAAAACGGCTACACGCAAGAGGTCAAGTCCGTCGCTCTGTATTGGGAACACACCATACGTCGCAATGTGGAAATGGATCGCGTAACTGCGGGCGGAGCGGTGCATCCCACCGACGAACTGTTCATGCAGGAGTTTTGGGGCACGTGGGTCAGCGAGGACGGCTCCGTCACCATGGTGATCACCGCCAACAAGTTGACGATAAACGGCGAGGAGATCGCCGCCTCCTACGACAATATGGGCGGCTACCAAATCAAGTGGGGCGTTTACGTGGCAATGGAAATTGCCATTTGGAAGGGCGACGGTTGGCTGGTTCTCAGCAACGACGACACCTCGGTGGAAATGTACTTCAAAAAGGTCTAGTGACGGAACGTTCTGCATTTTGTAAACGTGCCCGTATTGAAATAACATACCAAAGGAGAACAAAATCGTGAAAACTGCAAGAAAAATATTGATGGCATTGCTGTGTTGCGTTTTGCTTGCGGCAACGGCGTCGCTTGCCGTTGCCTGCGACACGGGTTACAGCGTGGCGGTAGAGTTCGAGCAAACACAGGGTACGGTCGCCGTCAGCGCACCGTCGGACGGCAAGGCTTACCGCTCGGGAGAAAAGGTGACGGTTACGGTTGAGCCTGCAAACGGCTACGAAGTCGATCAATTTACCGTCAACGGCAATGCCGCAGAACTTGTCGAGGGAAAGTATATTTTTGAAATAACCGAAGATACCCTTGTCAAAGTTACGTTCCGCGACGTTCGACCCGCAGAGTACACAGTGGACTTACAGGTTTCGCCGTCAGAGGGGGGGGGCACAGCCGAATTGAACCCTTCCGCGCAAAACGGTTTGTACGCCGAGGGCGAAACGGTGGTATTGACGGTAACTCCCGCAACGGGCTATGTTGCGAACGTAACGCTTAACGGTCAACCCGTAAATTTGATCGCAGGCAAGTATTCCTTTGAGGTGCGGACGGATTCGCACTTTGTAGTTACTTTTACCGCTCTTGCGGACAAAGTTTTGCAATCGTTGCGCGGTACTCTTCTGTTCGACGGCGAGTGCGTGGAAACAGACTTCGCTTTCAACGAAAAAACATCAAAAGCATGCAGCGCGTTGTTTGACGCAACGCACAGAGCCGTGCTGTTGCAACGTTGGTACGGCGCCGCCGTCGAATTTGTTCGGTTGCACAAGGACGTTGACGGCAAAGCCGCGCTTGTTTCTCACGACGAGGACGGAGTGGTGTCAAATCAAACTACAGATATCGATTTTGCGGATATTTTCAATCCGTTTGAACTGTTGACCGCCGACGACATCGAGATGACGGAAAAGGGCGTTTGGAAAATTTCCGATCCCGAAAAGGCGGCAAAAACAGCCAAGGCTCTTACGGGAAGAACGGAACAAATCGAGAACGTCGAACTGTACGATATCGACGGAGAGGCAGTGCGCGTCGCCGTTATATTGCCGAGAGTGCAAAGCGGCAAATGGATCGACTACCAAACCGTTTACACCTTTGAAGTGACGGGTCGCGGCGAAGTTATACCCGACGAATGGTTTCAGACTTATCAAGCGACCGCCGCGCATAGCGAACTGACTTCGGCTTTGCAAGCAGCCGCGCAAGCCGACAGTTACAAGGCGGTGTGCCGCGTAGAAGAAGACGGCGGCAAACCCTATACCTACAACATTTACTACACGCCGCAAGGCATATATCAAGATTTGGAGGGACAACAGCAGGGTTGGTTTGTCCGCGCGGACGGCGTTGTGTGGGGCTTTGACTACGACGCGGAAACGCAGCAAGTGACGCCCAATATGCAAATTTTGGAGAATTCGCAGGGGTTGGATTACCTCAAAGCCATTTTCGACCGCACCTATGCCGGCAAAGAGTTTGCAAACCTGCTTGAAAGCAAGGGCGACGGCGTGTTCGAACTGCGCCCGATAGACGTCGCGGTGGACTTTGACTCCACGGGTATCGCCGAGCAACTCGGACAGGCTTTTGCAACGGGCGTAACGCAAGTATTGTCTTTTGCCAAGGCTTCCGCAGTCAAAGTAACCGTCCGACAGGGCGCGCTGTATCAAGTAGAACTGTACTACAATTACTACGGTTCGGAGCGCGTAACGCTCACCTTTGAAGAATGGAACACGACAACTTTGCCCATTACGATCGACGACGCCGCGCGCAACGGAAGCGTTCCCGCAAATTTTGTGGGCAGTTGGACGAGCGAACACGGCGACGTCAAGTTGGAAATGTCCTTGGACGGCATAAAACTCAACAACGATCGCGCAACCTCATTGAACTCCTTACAAGAGGGCGGCGTGCAATTTTCCGTTTCCGACGTGACCTACACCGTGACCGCGCAGGATAACGCAGTGTTTCTTAGCGGCGGCAAATACGTATCGGAAAAGTTGGTGCAATGCGATTGGTCGTTCTTTATCGCAGATTACTTTACGCAAAGCGGCGAGGCTCAAAACTTTACTTTGCAGATAACCGCTTGGGACTTTGTTATAACTCAAAACGGCGGTCAAGTTCAACGCGCCCAAGTGACGGGATTTGAACGGTACACCGACGGCGAGGACAAATACTATCGCTTTACCGTAAAATTCGGCGACGCCGATTACGTTTTGGATCAAAAGGACGACGGCGACGACAACGTTTGGCTGTGGTATGCCTCGGGACAAACTCGCAACGACGGCGTTACCGTTTTGCGCAACCGCAGAGAGGCTTTGCAAAGTTGGAACAATCGTCTTGGTACTTATGTCGGCGGCGGTTACACATTGACGATCGAGGCAGACAAACTTACCTTTGGCGACGCAAACGGAAACAAGACGTTCGCAGCAGATCAATTTGTATATTACTCCGATTGGGACTATCAAAACGAGCGCACTTTCTACCGTTTCGAATTCGAGTTCGACGGCAAACAAGCGTTAGTGCAACCCTCTTCAAGCGGAAACTACATGACGTTGACTATCGGCGACGTTGTGTGCCGCTTGATAGACAGCGAGTACAAACAGGATTGGACAGGTCAAGAAGGCAATTTTGAAGGCGTTTCGAACAACGTCAAATATACGTTGGAAATTACGGATACTACGGTGTTCCTCACCATTGGCGACGGCGACAAGACGGAGGCGCAAAATTTGTTTTACGACACGTCCGAGGGATTTTTGTTTGCGGTAAACGGCGTGGAGTATCGTTTCAAGAGTTACTTCAACTCGTGGGGCAATCTGGAATTCGGCGGCGACAGTATTACGTTGAACTACGTTGAACCGCAACCGGAATTGCCCGATTGGAAAGATTATATCGGCACATTCGAGGGTATTTCCGACGGCAAAACTTACACTGTGCGTATAACGGCGGAGGGATTGATCCTATCTGTTGACGGCGTCGAAAGCGTTGCGCAAGATTTGTCTTTCGAATCCGTTTCGGGGTTGTTTGCCTACGACGAATTTACTTTCACCATTGACGGCGTTGAGTACTCGTTAATGTCTGATAACGACTCTCACAACTCAATGACGCTGTCCTGCGACGAAACGGATCTGTATGTAATGGGTATGACCCGCAAAAAGGAATGTGCTTGGCAAAAGTACGTCGGTACATTCGAGGGAACAAGCGGCGGCAAAACCTATGTCGTTACCATAACAGAGGACGGCTTGACCGTCGCGATAGACGGCGTCGAAATCGTTGCGCAGGATCTGTCGTTCGACACTGTTTCAAGTTGGCTTGGTGCCTATGACGAATTTACTTTCACCTTGGACGGCAACGGTTACACGTTGGATTCCGACGACGACGTCGGCAAAAAGATGACGTTAAGTGCAGATGATGGGTCCGTTTATGCAAGTATGGAACGCACGGACGGCGGCGGCGAAAGTTACAAGATGTCGGAGCAAATTATCGGCAAGTGGCGTACTGCTGACGGAAGTATCGAGGTGGTTATTACCGAAGATTCCGTCACAATCAACGGCGAAGAAGTCGCCGATATGGAAATCGACCAATTTGGTGAACCGAGTTTTACCTGGAAGGGCAAACTGTTTTTGACAACCACCTACGACGGACAGTCAATGGACCTGTTTGACGAAGAAATGGAAGAGGAATACACCCTCAACAGGGTCGAGTAAACCTTGACGCGACGCCTTGCATTAAAATTGCGTCAAACAGTTGCAAATTGGCGCGGTGTGTGCTACAATATACAAGCATAACAGAATTATAGGGGTATATTATGCCCTGTTTCTTTGACGGAGGTCACACAAAGTGTTGAATTTTTTACTTGTTGAAGTACCTGCAGGCGTAGTTGCCGGTATCCGTATCGCTCTTGTCGCTCTCGCGTTGATTTGCACGGGTTTCATTATTTTTGTGGTAATGAAGCAGTCGGGCAACTCCGACGGCACGGAGGCGTTTACGGGCAGTTCTCAAAAGGACGACAGCGAGTCCTACTACGGCAAAAACGCCGGTTCTCGTCTGGACGCAAAACTCAAACTGTGGACATACATTTGCGCGGGCGTGCTTGCACTTTGCTGCATTGCCATGATCATTGTCAGCGTTATCTTTCCTTCAGCAGAACCGCAAGCCGCACCGCAAGTTGGGGCTATGCTGAACATTATCACTGCGCTTTTGCGGTAACATAACGTGCATTTTGCGGGGACGACACAAGTCGTCCCTATTTTTTGGCTCTGCGGGCGGTTTTGCGCGTCGCGTTTGGCGGGACGCCGACCGACGAACAGAAAGATAAATTTGCCGAAAATAAATTTAACAAACGGGAACAAACTTTATATATGACTTTTACTGAAAAAATTTACAATATCATAGACCGCACGGAGGGACGGTATTTTACCGCCAAGCAACTGTACGGAATTTTGCAAACGAGATCCACCGTCGAACGCCGAGCCGTCGTCGAAGCGTTGCGCGCGTTGGAGCAGGACAACCGCATTGTCTACGACGCCCGCAACAACAGGTATCGCAAGGCGGCGGAGGGCGAGTTCGGCAAGGCGGAGTTTCAAGCAAATCAGCGCGGATTCGGCTTTTTGATCCGCGAGGACGGCGACGACCTGTTTGTACCCGCGTCCAAAACTCACGGAGCGTTTCACCGCGACGTGGTGCTGTATCGTCGTTTGAGCGGCACTCGTGACGAAGCGGAGATAGTCAAAGTGTTGGAGCGCGGCACGACGCGCGTTGTGGGCACTTACGACAAGAGCAAAAATGCGCGTTTTGTAATTCCCGACGACGGCAGATTTGTTTCCGACGTGTACATTTTGCCCAAAAAGGATCTTCGCGCGCAAAACGGACAAAAGGTGGTGGCGCATATCCTGAACTATCCGCAGGACAACCGCAACTGTCCCGAGGGCGAGATCGTGGAGATATTGGGCTTTCCCCAAGACAAAGACGTGGATATTTTGTCCGTTGCGGCGACGTACGGATTGTCGCAGAGTTTCCCCGACGAGGCGCAACGCCGCGCCGAACTCGTTCCGCAAACCGTTTGTTCTGCGGATCTGGCGGGCAGGCGCGATTTGCGCGGCAAGCGCGTCTTTACCGTGGACGGCGAGGACGCCAAGGATCTGGACGACGCCGTTTCCGTCGAGCGCGACGGCGAATACTACATTTTGGGCGTACACATAGCCGACGTAAGTCACTATGTTTTGTCGGAGGGAGATATCGACAAAGAGGCTTTTGCCCGCGGCACAAGCGTATATTTGCCGCAAACGGTATTTCCCATGCTTCCGCGCCAATTGAGCAACGGCATTTGCTCGCTGTACGAGGGCGTGGACAGACTGACCCTCAGTTGCCAAATGAAGATAGACAAGCGCGGCAAGGTGGTGGACAGCGAAATTTTCCCCTCGGTGATACGCAGCGTTCACCGAATGACCTACGCCGAAGTGCAAGGGATATTGGACGGCGACAGAAAACCGACCGAGCGGTATGCCGACGTGGCGGACGACATTGCCGTTATGGGAGAACTCGCTCGCGTGCTTTCGGACAAGCGCAACAAGCGCGGCAATATCGAATTCGCCTCCAAGGAAGTTGTTTTTGTACAGGACGAAAAGGGCGAAGTGGTGGATATTCGTCTTGCGGAGAACAGTTTTTCGCATACGCTCATAGAGGAGTTTATGATCGTCGCCAACGAAACGGTCGCGGAATTTGCCTCCGCATGCGGTTTGCCCTTTGTTTACCGCGTGCATGCGCAACCCGATCGCGCCAAAGCGGACGTGCTGTTCGCCTTGCTCAAAGGGCTGGGCATAAACGTCCCCCGTCCGCAGGAGTTGCACAACTCCGTCTTGCAAAAAGCGCTTATGCAAGCAAAACAAACGCCCTACTTCGATCTTGTAAACGACGTTATGTTGCGCACAATGCAAAAGGCAAAGTACAGCGATACCAACACGGGACACTTCGGCTTGGCGTCCGGTTGTTACTGTCACTTTACTTCTCCTATCAGACGTTACGCCGATCTGACGGTACACCGCGTACTCAAAACGGCTCTCGCGGGCAAAATGACGGACAAAGCCGTCGCCGCCTACGAGGAACTTTGCGCGAGATCTGCCGAGCAGTCCTCCCGCCGCGAAAAAATAGCCGACGAAGCGGAGCGCAAAGCCTGCGACGTCAAACGGTGCGCCTACGCCGCGCGATTGATAGGGCAGGAGTTCGAGGCGATCGTATCCGGCGTTACCGAGCGCGGAATCTTTGCCGAGTTGCCCAACACGGTGGAGGGGTTTGTTTCGGTGGAACAATTGGGCGAGATGACTTACGACCCCGAGCGTTTTTGTCTGTTCAACGACGCTTTGCGTTTCAGTTTGGGCGACAAAGTGACCGTCAGGGTGGCGTCCGTCAACAGACAAGCGTGCAAAATCGACTTTGACGTCGTTTTGAAAGGTTCAACGGCAAAATAAGCGTTCAAACAATTTATTTTTGCGTAGCCCGTTGACCTTAAATTTACTTTTGAGTTATAATATATTTGCAAAACTGTTACAATGGGATAGTTTAGTCGTAACTTTCCATTGCGACAAAAAGGCGGATCTTACAAATGTGGGACAAAATTCTCCCTTGGATAGGCGGCATTTTTGCCGCTGTGGGCGTAGTGCTGGTGTTTTATGATGTGATAACCACCATAAAACGCCGCGACAAAACAAAAACAAATATTGCGGGCTTGGTCATTCTGTCCGTAGCCGTTGTCGGTTACGTAATTACCGACCTCGTTTTGCCCAACGTAATGGAAAATAGCCCTTGGCCTCCGTTGGCATCGTTTGCATGGATCGCGCTGTTTTGGGTGTACGTCATTTTGGACGCGGTGGTGACTATGGGCGACATCAAACTCGTGCGCCGCGAGCGCAAACAGGCAAAGTCGGCGGCAGCCGCCGAAGCGGAACAAACGGAACAAACGCAAACGGACAAAACTCCGTCCGCGGACGCGCAGGAGAAAGACTCTGCCGACGATAATTCGGAACAATGACCAAATTTTTGCGCCGTTTTTGCGGCAAATGTCCGACCGCTCGGGCGTTCGTCGAGGGATTTTGTCCTAAAATAGGCAACGTAACGGCACAAGCATGTCCGTTGACGGGCAAACGGTATGTTTGTTTTGCTCGGCGCAACGGGTAGTAGGAATATAACAAGGCATATATGAAACTTATCACCACCAACAAAAAGGCATATCACAACTACAACATAGTGGAAACGTTGGAGTGCGGAGTGAACCTCATAGGTTGCGAGGTCAAATCTCTCCGAAAGGGAGAGGTGAACCTTGCCGATTCCTACTGCAAAATTTTTAACGGCAATTTGATTTTGGTAAACTGCCACATCAAAAATTACGACAAGGGCAGTTACAGCAACGTCGCCTCGCGCAGGGATCGCAGACTGCTTGCGCACAACCGCGAGATCATGCGCATGTTGGGCAAGGTAAAGGAAAAGGGTTACTCTATCGTGCCGCTCAAAATGTACTTCAAGGACAGCCTCGTCAAGGTGGAGGTTGCGCTTGTCAAGGGCAAACGCGACTACGACAAAAAGGACGCCATTGCCGCACGCGATTTGGAGCGCGACGTGCAACGCACCCTCAAAGAATACTCGTAACCCGTATCCGAAATTTTTTGTTGAAAAACCGACGCTTTCCGCTACAACGGAAAGCGTCGGTTTACTGTTTTCGGTATTGTTGTGGTGCAAGTTTTTCTAATCAAAGTTCCGATTTCTTGCGTTTGGTCGGAAAAAAGAGGCGACGCCTATTTTCTGTTTCTCGCCCAAATGCGCATTCGCTCGGAGTGGTCGAGGACTTGCTTGCGCAAGCGAATGGACAGCGGCGTCACTTCCACAAGTTCGTCGTCGCCGATAAATTCCAAGCACTGTTCCAAACTCAAAACGGTGGGCGGCGTAAGTTTGAGCGCTTCGTCCGAGCCGCTGGCGCGGTTGTTGGTGAGGTGTTTGGTTTTGCACACGTTCACGGTGATGTCGTCCTCGCGGCTGTTTTCGCCTACGATCATTCCCGCGTACACGGGCAAGCCCACGCCCACAAACAGACGGCATCTTTCCTGCGCGTTGAACAAGCCGTAAGCGGTGGTGACTCCGTCCTCCCAGCACACCAAACTGCCGCGTGTGCGCTCCTGAACTTCGCCCTTGTAGGGTTCGTATCCGTCCAAAACGCTGCTCATCACGCCGAAACCTTTGGTATCGGTCAGCATTTCGCTGCGGTAGCCGAACAACGCGCGGCTGGGAATTTTGAACTCCAACTTTGTGCCGCCTTGATTATCCGGCGACATATTGATAAGTTCCGCCTTGCGCATGCCCAATTTGTTCATCACTGCTCCGACATAAGCCTCGGGTACTTCCACCACAAGGTATTCTATCGGTTCGCAGGTTACGCCGTTTATTTCTTTCATTATCACGCGCGGACGGGATACGGCAAATTCGTACCCCTCGCGGCGCATGTTTTCGATTAGTATCGACAGGTGCAACTCGCCCCGCCCGTACACTTTGAAGCAGTCCGCGCTGTCCGTTTCCTCCACGCGCATGGATACGTTTGTTTCCACCTCGCGGAAAAGGCGCGCCCTTAGGTGACGGCTGGTTACGTACTTGCCCTCGCGCCCCGCAAACGGGCTGTCGTTCACCTTGAACAGCATCGATACCGTGGGTTCGTCTATGTTGACAAAGGGCAACGGTTCAACGCAATCGATAGAGCAGATCGTTTCCCCTATGTTCATGTCGGCAATGCCGTTTACCGCCACAATGTCGCCCATTGTTCCGCTTTCGCACTCCACGCGTTTCAGCCCATCAAATTGGTACAGGCGCGTAACCTTTGCGGTGGTAAAGGTGTTGTCGCGGTGGCAAAGTATCACGGGCTGACCGACGGTAACTGTGCCGCGGTTTACTTTGCCTATGCCAATGCGCCCGACGTATTCGTCGTAGTCGATATTGCATATCAGCAATTGCGTTCCGCCCTCCGTTTCGCCCTCGGGCGCGGGGATCTCGCTCAAAATAGCGTCGAGCAACGGTTTCATATCCGTGCCTGGCGCAAGAGTTTCGCTTGCCCAACCTTGCTTTGCGGAGGCGTAAATGACTTTGAAGTCGAATTGGTCGTCGTTTGCGCCCAATTCCATAAACAGTTCCATTATCTGTTCGCGCAGTTCGTGTTCGTCAAATTCGCCTTTGTCCACCTTGTTGATGACGACAAGCGCCTTTTTGCCCAGGCCGAGAGCCTTTTTGAGGACGTAGCGCGTTTGGGGCATGCAACCCTCGATAGCGTCCACAAGCAACAGCACGCCGTCTACCATAGAAAGTATGCGTTCCACCTCGCCGCCGAAATCCGCGTGTCCCGGGGTGTCCACAATGTTGATTTTTACCCCGTTGTAGTGTACGGCGGTGTTTTTGGCGAGAATGGTGATACCGCGTTCGCGCTCGATGTCGTTGCTGTCCATCACACGGTCGGCGACCACTTCGTTGGCGCGGAACACGCCGTTTTGTTTGAGCAGTTGATCCACGAGCGTTGTTTTGCCGTGGTCTACGTGGGCGATTATCGCTATGTTACGTACGTCTTTTCTTTGCATTTTTTCTCCGTTTGAGTGACTGCATTTTTGCAGAATAATATTTATCTCGATACTTATAGAATTATACTCTTTTCGCCCTTTGCCGTCAAACAAATGCGGCGTGCATTGCGCCGATTGTAGCAAAAAATTCCTTTGCAAACTCAAAATTTGCAAATATTTCACAAAGCAATCCAAAGTTTACATTTGTAAATTGCAATAGGGTGGATTTATGCGCCGTCTACTAGCGGTTTTGTCAACAAAAAGGGCTATCGCGTCTAGCGATAACCCAATGTCGTTTTGATAGTTTCTTCTGAGTTGGAGTGCGAACCTTTGTCACAGCACCATCCACATGTCCGTATCCAAGCGTTCCTCCAAATTTGCCGATATTCTGTCGGCATAGGCGGCAAGCGTCGCGTCCTTTAAGCGGTATATCATAACCTGGCATTGTTCGAGATCCGACTCGTATTGCATCGCTACGGCGTATTCGTCGCTTTGCCACAGTCCGCCGAAGATTTCTTTTAACGTTTTGTCCGCTTCCTCCGAGGCGGCTTGTCCGTCGCCGTTCTTCAATTCGTCGTACAGTCTTGCGCTGTTTTGCACAAACCAATCGCAAAATGCGTCGATTTTTGCCTCGTCCAAACAAATTTCGGTTTGCGGTGCATTTTTTTCCTTCTTTTTTCCAAACAATCCAAACATAAAGTTACCCTCCGTTTTTTTGTTTTAGTATAACATTGCTACAAAGTCTTGTCAATACTTTTATTTTCAAACTAAATTGGAATATCGCGGGTACGGCTCGACAGCGTTGTCATACCGCAACTCGAACAAGTAAAATGCGGTTTTTCTCTTTTGCAGTCGCAAGCGGTGCGCGCGTAAAAAAGTTTTGACGGCAGAGTTGCGCTCCGTACCGTCAGCGAAATTTGTCGATTATACTTGACTTTGAGTCGCTTTGGGCATATACTGTAAAAAAGAATAAAAGGAGATTCGAACTATGTATTGCAAATATTGCGGAAGCGAAATCGACGACCGTGCGGTCATTTGTCCCAAATGCGGCGTGGCAACGTCGGAAGTGCAAATTCAAAACAGCGTTGAGCAAAAAACCAACACATTGGCGATAGTGGGTTTTGTGCTTTCTTTCGTGGTGGCGATAGCAGGGCTTATCTGCTCGGTGATAGCGCGCAAGCAAATCAAACAAAGCGGTGAGGGCGGCATGGGACTTGCCACTGCCGGCATGATAATTTCCATTGTAGAACTCTCTTTGTCCGTTTTGCTGTCTATCATTTATATGGGCATTTTCTTCGCCGCGTTGGGTATCTGATAATTTTACAAAGTTGATAGGCAAAGCGTCCCGTATTTACGACGGGACACTTTTTTATATTGCGCGGCATATACTGTCACATAACAAAGGAGAATGTTATGTGCGGAATTTTCGGTCAAATTGCGGCGGGCGCGGTGAGCAACACCGTCAAGGCTCTCAAATATTTGGAGTATCGCGGGTACGACTCGGCAGGGCTTGCGCTTCGCCGCGGCGACTGTCTGGAAATGTACAAAACGGAGGGGCGCATTGCCACTTTGGAACGCATTGTGGACGGCATAGACGAGGCGACCGTGGCAATAGGACACACGCGTTGGGCTACTCACGGCGCGGTAAGCACGGCAAACGCGCACCCGTTTTTGTCGGAGGACGGCAATTTTGCCATAGTCCACAACGGCATTATCGAAAATTACCGTGAGTTGAAAGCATTGTTGCCCCAAGTCAAGTTCACCTCGCAAACGGACAGCGAAACGGTAGCGCACCTATTGCGGCAAAACTATCGCGGCGATGTGTTGCAGACGGTTTTGACTACGGCGCGCATGCTCAAAGGTTCGTTTGCAATAGCAGTTTTGTCCGTCTACGGCGACAAGTTGTACGCCGTCAGGAACAAAAGTCCGCTTGTGGTGGGATTTTCGTCCAACGGCGCATATTTGTGTTCGGACATCAGGTGCATTTCTCACTGGGCGACGTCCGTTGCCGTTGCTCCCGACAACGCCGTGGCGGAGATTGGCAAAAACGGCGCAAAGTTTTTCCGATTGGACGGCACGCCCGTAGACGTCAAATTTTTTGCGCCGCCGCGCGCCGAGGAAACGGAAAGTTTCGAGGGGGATTTTATGCTCAAAGAAATTTTCGAGATCCCCGCAAAACTTCGTCAAGCCAAGCGCAACTACGTGGAGCGCGGAGGTCTGTCCTTGGACGCAGATACGGTGCGCCGACTCAAACGGATATATCTTATCGGTTGCGGCACGGCGTATCACAGTGGATTGGCGGTTGCGGCGGTTGCGCGCAAATTTATCGACGCGGACGTCATTCCCGTTGTGGCGAGCGAGTTTATTTACGACAACTATCCCGTGGACGGCGACACGTTGGCGTTTTTGATCAGTCAAAGCGGCGAAACGGCGGATACGGTGCGCGCCGCGGAACGCGTGACGGAATCGGGCGGACTTACCTACGCCGTCACCAATACAGACAGTTCGTCGCTCACTTTCAAGTGCGACAACTGCGTCAACATTTGCGCCGACGGCGAGTTTGCCGTTGCCAGCACCAAAGCGTACAACTGTCAGATCGCGGTGCTTACCATGCTGTTTGCGGATATCGCTTTGCTGCGCGGTACGCTTTCGGCAAAAAAACATAACGCCATTTTCCGCGAGATAGACGGTCTGCCCTTTGCGGTGGAGCAGATACTTGACGAAAGTTATCGGATAGCGCAGTTGGCGGAGGAAGTGGCGCACAGTTCGGCGGTGTTTTTTATCGGGCGAACGACGGACTATCCCACGGCATGCGAGGGTAGTTTGAAACTCAAAGAAATTTCCTACATTCACAGCGAGGCGTACCCCGCAGGCGAACTGAAACACGGCACGTTGGCGTTGATGGAACGGAGCGTGACGGTTGTGGCGATCTCCACCGACCCCGCATTGCGCGACAAGATGATTTCTTCCGTCAACGAAGTGACCTCTCGCGGCGCGCGCGTGATAGCCTTTGCTCCTTACGCGATGGAAGGCGTGGATACTTTCGAACTGCCGCCGACGGGAGAACTGCTCTACGCGGCGACGGCGTGCGTACCGTTGCAATTGCTCGCCTATTACGCCGCAAAGTCGCTGGGCAGGGACGTGGACAAACCGCGACACTTGGCAAAGTCGGTAACGGTAGAGTAAAGCACTCGGGTGTCCCCTGCAAAAAGGCTTCATTCGCGCCGCACACGATTTGGTAAAGACAATTTTCCACTTGTGTGCGGCGCTCATTGCAGATTATTTTGCAGGGGACACCCTCGCGCCCGTGTGAATAAGGTCGGAACATTTTTGAAACTGCGCTCGGGCAAATTCATTCGGTGGAACTTGTCCCGTCCAAACGTTTGTCGAAGTTTTGCGTAACAATAGCAAATTTCATTGACAAACTTTGTCAAATGTATTATCATATAATTGCAAAAACAAAGCGTACAAGGACGGCTTGGCTGACATGCAGTTTCAACTTTACACGGCAAACTTTAACAACTGTGCGATTTTGTCCTTTCATACGCGTTTTTGCGGTACTAAGGGAAGTTTTTTGTCAAAGCAACACTCGTTTTGAGTGCTGCTTTTTTGTTGTGTAACATTTGTGCCGCATTGCGGTGCAATCCGAGCGATTCAACCCCCAAAAAAATTGGGTATTGACTGTCTTTTACAGTTATGGTATAATTGTAAGGCTAAGGATTTGTTAGTATAATTATGCTTAAATTTGCGCTTTGCGCGTGATGGCAATATTTTTTCGGAGGAACTGATGTTCGGTTCGTCGATAGGAACGTACGGGAGGAACTGTGCGGCAGGCGACGTTCGGGCATGGGGAATATGGCATGATTTACGACGTGCAAAAAGCCGGCGTGCTAAAAAGATTTTCAGCGTTTTTGTTGGATTTTATATTGCTTTGCGTATTGGCGGCGGGGTTTGCGTTTCTGCTGGCGTGGATTACGCAAGTGGACAAGTACACTGATACGTTGCACGGCTACTACGAGGAGTACGGGCAAAAGTACGGCGTGGATTTTGACATTTCCGCAGAGGACTACAACAAACTGACGGACGAACAAAAGGACGTGTACCAAGAAGCGTATTCGGCGATTTTCAGTGAAAACCGCGACGCAGCCAAGGCGTACAAGATGTCGATAATGTTGCCCATACTCATCACGACGATAAGCCTTTTGCTTTCGTACATAATTTTGGAATTTGTAGTGCCGCTTTGTCTTAAAAACGGTCAGACCGTGGGCAAAAAGGTGTTCAGTTTGGGAGTGGTGTTCAACAACAGCGTACGCATAACGACCTTTGCGCTGTTTGTACGAGCCATATTGGGCAAATATACCATAGGGACGATGTTTCCCGTGATGCTGATAATGTTGATGTTGTATCAACAAATGGGTGCGATTATCGTATTGGTATTGGTTGCGGCGTTGGTGATTTTGCAATTGGCATTGTTTATCTTTACCAAGACGCACTCGTTCATTCACGACATATTGGCAAGCACGGTGGTAGTGGACCTTTCCTCGCAGATGATATTCGAGTCCACTCAGGAGTTGATCGCCTACAAAGAGCAACTCAGCCGCGAGCAAGCGGAGCGCGAGGGCAAAACTCACTCGTCCGAACAACCCGTCAATTTGGACGACGTGCCCGTCGGCGAGGAACAAGCCTACATTGACAAGGCGCGCGCCGAGTCCAAAAAGTCCAAGAAAAAAAGATAACACACTGTATCGGGGGTAAGAATGGAAAAAATCATTTACAAAAAAGTTACCGTATCGGTCGGAAGCAGCGACGACAGCGTGTCGATCCATTGTATTCGGTTGAAGGGCGACGAAAAATTGGAAATAGGCGAGCAAATCACCGTTCGCGGAGAATTGAAACGTCGCGACAGCCAATTGGAGTTCGGCAACGGATGTTCCTTTGTAAAGGACGCCGACGGACTAGTCGCCGACCCGAGCGTCGTTTCCGCATTGAGAGATCTGCCCGAGGGAGAGTTCTACGCCGAGGGCTTTTGCGCGCTTACGGGTACGGTTTCGGTGATAGAAAAAGTGCAAAACGACGTTCCGCAAAAAACCACCTACCTCATCGGTTCGTTGGCAATGTTTGTCGCCGCCGTATTCTACATGTTGATGTCCGATTTGTCTTTCAAAAATACTGCGGACAGGTTGATAATTTCGGTGCTGTTGGCGTTTGGCAGCGCGATACTGTTCTTTTTGTCAGTAAACTTTACCGAGAAACCCGTCGTCATGTGGATATTCAAAGGATTGGGGTTGGCATTGGGTATAGGTTTCGTGATATACTTGCACATTTTCCAACAATCCGATACGTTTGACGCCATTTTGGAAGTTTTCCGCAAAAAAGGCATTTCGGGCGAATACGAACTGTTGATGTCGCAGGTAACAATGATAGTCACGCTTGTACTCAGTTACATTTCTGTTGCGGGACAGGCGGCAAATACGGTGCTTGTCGCAGTGATAAAAGACAAGTAAAAGCAAAACAATTCAAGTAAAACAATATAAGGACGGAAAAAAACATGAAAGTTGTGTTGAAAGAACTAACCAAAATCTTTCCCGGCAGAACAAAAAAAGCGCCGGAAGTCGTTGCTGTCAACAAATTCGATTTTGAGATCCCGGACGGAAAATTGGTCGGATTGTTGGGACCTTCGGGCTGCGGCAAAAGTACCACGTTGTACATGATTTGCGGTTTGCAAAAGCCAAGCAGCGGCAAAATATTCTTCGGCGACGACGACGTTACCGAACTTTCGCCGGAAAATCGCGGGGTGGGGTTGGTTTTCCAAAACTACGCGCTGTACCCGCACATGACGGTCAAGCAAAACATTTTGTTCCCGTTGCAAAACTTCAAGGGTGCGGACAGACTCTCCAAGTCGGAGATGTTGGAGCGCGCCTACAACGTGGCAAAGTTGGTGCAGATCGACGACCTCATGGACCGCAAACCCAGCGAACTGTCCGGCGGACAGCAACAGCGCGTCGCCATTGCACGCGCACTTGTTAAGATGCCCAGAGTTTTGCTTTTGGACGAGCCGCTGAGCAACCTTGACGCTCGTCTGCGTTTGCAAACGCGCGAGGAAATCAAACGTATCCAACGCGAAACGGGCATCACAACGGTATTCGTCACTCACGACCAGGAAGAAGCAATGTCCATTTCCGACGTCATTGTGGTGATGAAGTTGGGCGTGGTGCAACAAATAGACAAACCGCAAAACGTCTACGACGATCCCGTCAATTTGTTTGTTGCCAAGTTCCTCGGCACGCCGCCCATCAACGTTTTTGAGGGGCATGTCGTCGGCGGCAAGTTGTATATCGGCGAGGATTGCGTTTTGGACGTGGACGGCGTGGAAGATCAGGACGTATTTGTCGGTATCCGTCCGGAAGGTTTCATCTACGACAAAAAAGGTTCTTTCCACTGCGCTTTGCGCAACGTAGAGGTTATGGGGCGCGACGTATCCATTGTTTCCACCAACGAGGCTTCGCTCAATCCGATAATTCGTTCGATAGTGGACGCCGACAACAAGATAGACGTTTCGGCGGAAAAAGTTTCCTTCACCCTCAAACCCCACAAGGTATTTATATTCAACAAGGAAACGGAAGCGCGTATTCGCTTTGGCAAGAGCGAGCAAAACTCCCAAACAACAAGCAAGGAGGAGTAATACATGGTAGACGGCAAAAAACAATGGAAGGCTTGGCTGTACCTGTCGCCCGTTATCATACTGACGTTGGTATTCACTGTCTGGCCGATAATCAACACCGTGCGTATCGCCTTTCTCGACGACTACACCTTGATGGACGACGTCGGCGGAATGACGTTCTCGGTGGGCATACATAACTTCGAAAAAGTCATCAACTATCCGGAGTTTCTCACCTGCCTCAAAAACACTCTGTTGCTCACGGTCATTACGGTACCCATTTCGACCTTTTTGGCATTGCTCATTGCAGTATGCCTCAACTCCATCAAAGCGCTTAACAGATTGTTGCAAACTATCTACTTTTTGCCCTATGTCACCAACACCATAGCGATAGGTATCGTGTTCTCCACGATGTTCAGCATGGTCGGTACGGGCTTTGGCGGTGCGAACCCCTATGTCAGTACCGCAGGTATCATCAACAACATAATCGGCATTTTCGGTATCGAACCGGTCAATTGGGTCAACACGGGCTCAACTTATTGGGCAAATATGTTTGTAATGTGCGTGTACATCGTTTGGAACGCGTTGCCTTTCAAGATACTCATTTTGCTGGGCGGTTTGCAAAGCGTCAACAAGCAGTACTACGACGCCGCCAAAGTGGACGGCACGGGTCGTGTGCGTACTTTCTTCCGTATCACCGTACCCATGCTCAGCCCCATGCTCGCCTATGTAGTTATCACGGGCTTTATCGGCGGTTTCAAAGAATACAGCAGCATCGTCGGTGTGTTCGGAGAGGAAATGGGACCTGCCGGCAACGAGGGCGCGCTCAACACAATGGTAGGATTTATCAACCGCAACTTGATGAGCGGCTCTCCGAGAGAGGGCATTGCAAGTGCGGGCGCGATACTTTTGTTTATCATAATTTTTGCCGTGACAATGCTCAACATGTATGTCAGCAAAAAGAGAGTTCACTACTAAGGAGAGTTACTATGACGCAAAACTTTTCGTACATAGCCGCAACGGCGGCTTTTCGGAGGTGAGTATATGACAAACTTGCTTTCTTTGTCCCAAGGCGGCACGGTCGCCCTCGGAGTAATATTCGGCATAGTGATCCTGTTGGAACTCTGTTACATAGGTTATCTGTGCTATTTGCGCGCAACGGGTCGCAAACACTTTTCTTTGCGCCGCGAACGGCAAACGGCGACCTCAGGCGTTGAAACCCAACCCGACGACGGCTTTGCCCTCACGACCGAGTCCCTCGGCGATACCAAGGCGCTTGGCAAAGGCGTAATGAAAGAGCGCAATATCGAAACGGTAAAAAAGGTTCAAAAAGCCGTCAAAATTATCGTCAAGATATTGATTTACATTTTCTTGATAGCGGTGGCGGTCAGCGTTCTGTTCCCCTTCTATTGGATGATCATTTCGTCGTTGAAGTCCTACGACGAGTACGCATTGGAGGGTGAATTTGCCAGCCGCGTATCGCCTACGTTCTTTCCGCAAACGGTTTTGTGGAGCAACTACGCCGAGGCGTTCAAAACGGCAAATCTGGGCACTCTGTTCCTCAACACCGTGTTTGTGGGTGTTGTTTCCACGATACTGTCGCTTATCATAACCGTGCTTGCGGCGTTTGCCTTTGCTCGGTTGGAGTTTCGCGGCAAAAACGCGCTGTTTGCGGCGTTACTTGCCACAATGATGATCCCGGGCGAGTTGTTTACTATCACCAACTACGGCACGGTCACTAACATTCTCGGTTGGGGCAACACTTATACGGCGCTTATTGTACCATTCCTTGTCAGCGTATTCTACGTCTATTTGTTGCGGCAAAACTTTTTGCAAATTCCCGACGAATTATATTACGCCGCCAAGGTGGACGGCACGAGCGACCTCAAATACCTGTGGAAAGTGATGATTCCTTTGGCGTTGCCAACGATCATTTCCATAACCATTCTCAAAATGATGGGTTCTTGGAACAGTTACATTTGGCCTCGCCTCGTTGCTAACGACGAATTGCACCAACTTATCACCAACGGTCTGCGCGACACTCAATTCAACGTATATTTGCCCGACGGCTCGATCGATCAGGACAAAATCAACTATCCCGTGCAGATGGCGGCGGTAACATTGGTGTCGATACCATTGTTCCTTGTGTTTATATTCCTGCGCAAGTACATAATGAAAGGCGTCAGCCGCAGCGGACTCAAAGGTTAAAACTGTCTTGTACAGTTTTTATAGAGTAACATTTCAGCAACAAATATTCAAAAAAAGGAGAACTGTATGAAAAAAACTATTGCAATCATTTTGGCAGTGCTGCTTGTCGTATCGGCGATATTCGTACTTGCCGCTTGCAAGCCAAATCGCAGAGCCGAATTTGTGCTTCCAGAGGGAGGCTACGACGGCAGTGCCGTTACCATCACTTTCATTTCGAGTATGGGACAGAGTTACGGCGTGCTTTTGGATGAATTTCTTGCAAGATTCAAGGAAATGTATCCCAACATAACCGTCGATCACCAACGCGGCGGCGACTATGACAGCAACCGCGACGTCATCAAAACGCAATTGGGCAACAATCAAGCGCCCAACCTTGCGTTCTGCTACTCCGACCACGTGGCTCTTTACAACAGATCCAAGGCGGTGGTGGCGCTGGACAGCCTGATCGAAAGCGACATCGAGCAAACTCGCGCCGACGGCACTAAGGAGAGATTGGGCTTGACCGACGCGCAAAAAGCCGACTTTATCCAAACCTACTACAACGAGGGCAAGGCTTTCGGCGACGACAAGATGTACATGATCCCGTTTGCAAAGTCCACCGAATTGATGTACTACAACAAGACTTCCTTCGATTCTTGGGAACTTCCCGTACCCGATCACTGGTTTGCCACCGACGGCAAGGAAGGTCTGCAAACAACCGACCATACAAGTATGGAATATGCGCTTGCTTTCATCAAGGACAAAGACCCCAATTCCACTCCGTTGGGAGTTGACTCCGGCGCAAACTGGCTCATTACTCTGTTTGAACAATTCCAAACGGGCTACACCAAGGCTACCGATCCTCATTATCTGTTTGACAACGAAGCCAACTACGACATTCTGACAACGCTTAGAAGATGGTATCAAAACAACTGGTTTACCACCAGACAGTTGCTAAACGGCACTTACACCAGCACGTACTTTACGTCTTCAAGCAGCGACCAAGGCAAAAAGTCCTACATTTCCATAGGTTCTTCGGCAGGTGCGGCAAAGCAAGTTCCTGCCGAGAGCGCAAACTTCGACGTAGGCGTTACGATCATTCCGCAAAAAGAGGCAAACACTCCCATTGCTCAATCCAAAGTTATTTCGCAAGGACCGAGCGTGTGCCTGTTCAACTCCGACAACCCGCAGGAAGTTGTAGCAAGTTGGTTGCTTGCCAAGTTCCTTGTTACCAATGCGGAGTTCGAAGCGCGCTACGGCATGGACGCAGGCTATTTGCCCGTAATTCAATCCGTACAGGATTTGGACGGTTACAAACAAAAGTTGGACGAAGCCGACACCAAGGAAAACATGGCTGGTATGGCTGCCAAGTTGTGCTTGGAGTACAAAGACGCTTTGTTTGTTTCTCCCGCTTTCTACGGTTCTTCCGAAGCCCGTGACCAAATGGACGTTTTGCTCAACAAATGCGTTATCGTAACGGGCAACAGCGCTGACGCTATCAGACAAGGCATCATTGCCGAGTTCAAAAACGCCCTTGCTATTTGCGAGTATTAGTACGCGAGGTTATTCAAAATGAAAAAAACAGCATTAGTTTTGGTCCTTTTGTTGGCGTTTGGCGCGTGCATTGGGTTGTTCGCGGCATGCGAGCCCAAGCCCGACCACGAACACACTTGGGTCAACGGCGTTTGCACACAGTGCGACGCCAAGTACGAGATTGTGGACTATGTTTCCCAACTCAAATTGGACGAAAATTCTGCCACAAAAAAATATACGACTAACAGCAATTTTGTCCGTATGTACATCGACGGCGACACAACGCACTTCAACGTTCCGACAACGGCCGATCACCCCGACGGCGTACTCAAAGCGCGTTACCTTGCAGTCAACACTCCCGAATCTACGGGACAAGTAGAGCCCTACGGCAAGGTTGCGTCCAACTACACCAAGAAAAAGTTACAAGACGCGATCGCTAACGGTGGCGCGGTGCTTGTCGAGTCCGATACCGACGACGGCAAGTGGAACAACGACAGTTATGGCAGAACGACCGCTTGGGTATGGTACAAACCCGAGGCAAACGCCGATTGGCGCAACCTCAATTTGGAACTGCTTCAAGAGGGTTTGGGCTTCGGTTCTGACCCCAGCAGCAACCGCTACGGCGAAAAATGTCTTGCCGCGCTCAATCAAGCGATGCAGGCAAAACTTGTAGTTCACTCCGGCGTCAAGGACGAAAACTACTACTACGGTGCGGCGCAGGAGATCACCATCAAGGAACTCCGCACCAATTTTGAGAAATATGAACTTGTAAAAGTGGCGTTCGAGGGCTACGTAACGTCAAGTTACGACGGCACAAGTTACGTTCAGCAGTACGACGAGGAAGACGGCATTTCGTACGGCATTGCCGTGTACTACAACGGATCTGCTTCCGACATCAAGAAGGCTCTTTCTCCCGGCAGTCACGTCCGCGTGGTAGGCACTGCCCAAGACTTCAACGGCACTTGGCAAGTTTCCGGTTTGTCCTACAACATCATCAACACCAAAGACCCCAACAACACCATCAGGTTGGATACCGAAACTCACAATGTCGAACCTATGGAGTTGACGATCGATCAGTTCAATGCCAACAGAACGGTAGATGTGGTTGATCACACTGCGGAAGGCGAGGAAACCGTGTATGTTCCCAAGACTTATCCGACTCACACCTTGTTGGTGGGAACCACGGTCAAGATGGTCAACCTTATCGTAGATCACACCTACACAACGCCGGACGGCACAAGTAAGGACGCTTTTACCCTGTACTGCAAGGACAGCAGCGGCAAGGAAATCACCGTTCGCACCGAAGTGCTGTTCAAGTGGAACGATCAAACTCAACGTAGCGAACTTGTTACCGCGGACGAATTCGAGGGTCAAACGATCACCGTTATCGGTATTGTCGATTGGTACAACTACAACAATCACAACGAATATCAACTCCGCATACTCGATTACAAAAACATAGTCATTATTTAAGACTGACAAAAGTATAAAAAGCGCAAAACGCTTAAAAATAAAAAAAGGAGAGTATTATGAAGAAAAAAATTGCATTGTTACTTGCAGTAGTGCTGGTTGTGGCAACATTCGGAATGGTTCTTGCCGCTTGCGACAAGGGACCCTCTGCCGACGCACTCCAAGCGCTCCTCACAGAAGTAAACAAGTATCACCGCAGTGACCCCACGCTTACCAATTCAAACTTCAATTTGATTGGTAGGATCTCCACGATCACCGACGAAGGCGAGGTAGAGGTAAACGTATCTTGGAAGTCCAGTTCTGACAAAATAACCATTTCTTCCGAAATGAACGGCGCAGGTTTCTACACGGTTACTATTCCCGACCGTACAACTTTGACGGAAGATATCGATTATACCCTCACGGCAACTCTCGTTGACGCCAAGGGCAAAGAGTACAAGGATGCCGACGGCAAAACTTACTCCATAACATTCAGCAGAACCGTAACCGCCTCCGGCGCTGCCCAAGCGACTTTGACCTTTGACAGCATCACAAAGGCAACCACAGGCGAAGCGAATACCGACCAATACGGCTATGCAGGTTTCCTGTCCATTACTTGGCAGGAAAACGACGTTACTTTCTTGAACGAAAAGGACGAGTCGTATAGCGCTTGCACCACAAGTTATATCAATCCTGCTCGTATCTATGCGTTCAGCAAGGTAGAAATATCCTACGTAAAGCCCATCAAGTACATCAAGCTCGAAACTCAAAGCGGTAATGAACAAGGACTTGACGGAGTGACTGTTGAGGGCGGTACGGTACAACGTGCCGAAACTACCATCATCATTACGATGGATCAACCGGCAGAAAAAGTGACGTTTATCCCCAAAAAGCAATTGCGTATCTACACGGTCGACGTGTACACGGCAGAAGCGACGCCGCCCGTTTTGCCCACGATTGACGACACTGTTTACGAAACCGAAGACGAGATTATCGCGGCTTTGAAACAACTCGAAAGCGGCAAGACTCTTTCCAATGGACACACGTATACGTTGACGGGTACTATCGCCTCGATCGACACTAAGTATAATTCTCAATTTGGCAACATAACTGTTACTATAAATGTCGGCTCTGAGAACTACCCAATTCAATGCTTCCGTTTGGTAGGCGGTGAGGATTTGGCAGTCGGTGATACGATCACAGTTACAGGCGTTCTCAAAAACTACGATGGCAAAATCGAATTTGACGCAAAATGCACCTATGTCAAAGGTGGCGGCAGTGATGTCGGCGGTGGCGACGACGATACGACTTTGACAAGTCCCGTTACTATCAAGAGCAATCAAACAACGACTACCAACCTTACAGGAACAAACGACAAGGATAAGTTCGATTTCACTTCCGGCAAAGGATTGTTCACTATCGTTGGCACAAAGGTAAGCGGCGGCAATAACGTCGGCATGAACAAAGACGGCACAGTCAGACTGTACAAAAACGGTACGACTACGCTCACCATCAGCATTGCACAAGGTTATGTGATTGACAGCGTTACTATCAAGTACAAAACGGGCAACACTTATGGCGATACCATTGCTCCGCCCGTAATAATGGTGGGAGAAGACACTGTTAATGCAACAGGCGACGCTACGACCATTGAGGAATACATTTCTTCGCTAACGTGGAATATCAACGGTCAATCGTTTGTTATTACCAATACGGACACGGCAAATCAAGTTCACATTGTTGAGATCATTGTGACTTGCCACCAAGCGGCGTAAGTAATTGTATCTACGCGTAACGCGCATTGCCTTGCGCTTCGCGCAACTGCAAACTTTTGGACTCCCGACCCCTCGGGAGTCCTTTTCTTTCTCCTACACGCTTTATCTTCCCCATTTTATTACAAATTTCTTAAGCAAAACACAGCAAATTTCTTAAATGGTTTGACTTGTCCCTTTGTGCCGCATTGTCAAATTCCGTGCAACCCCTTGTATTTTTGCAGTTTTTTGTATTTGTTGTTGCGCCGCAAGGGGCAACGTGCGTTGTCTTGCATTTTGGCGCGTTTTGTGCTACACTGTGATTATATGCGATCATTCACCTACGCAAATCAAGTTTTGCCCTATCTCAACAGCCTTTACGGGCGCAAAAATATCGCCGAGTTTCGCCGTTACGACGCTGCTATCAAAGAGTTCGGACGCGTTTTCGGCGGCAAAAGCCTCGGCTTTGTCAGTGCGCCGGGGCGCGTGGAGTTTATCGGCAATCATTTGGACCACAACGGCGGCAAGGTAATTGCCTGTACCGTCAATTTGGATATCGTCGCGGCGTTTGCCCCCACCGACAACAACGTCATTCGCATTGCAGGCAAGGGGCGTAGCACGCTTCGCGTTCCCGTGGGCGATTTTGAGCCCTGTTTCGGCAGTGCGGGACTTATCAAAGGCGTGGTGCAGTACCTGTCCGAGCATGGTTATTCCGTGGGCGGATTTGACGCCTACACCGATTCGACTATCCCCACGGGCGCGGGTATCAGCAGTAGCGCGGCGTTCGAATTGGCTGTCGGTACTATCCTTTCCGAGTTGTACAACGGCGGCGGTATTCCCTCCGACGTTCTTGCGCGCGCGGGACAGTTTGCGGAAAACGTGTTTTTTTCCAAACCGTGCGGACTTTTGGATCAAAGCGTAATCGCGATCGGCGGCGTTGTGGCGTTGGACTTTTCCGACGGCTTGCGCTATACCCGTCTGGATGGCAATTTGGACGGTTTGTCCCTTGCGCTTGTAAACAGCGGCGGCAGTCATGCGTTCCTGTCCGAGATGTATGCGGCTATTCCCGCCGATATGCGCGCCGTAGCCCGTTTTTTCGGACGCGAGCGGTTAATAGATTTGCCGCCCGACGAGTTTTTTGCCCGCTACTATCAAGCGGCAAAGTCCGTCGGCGAGGACAAGGTTTTGCGCGCCAAACACTTTTTTGACGAACTTGCGCGCGTCGAGCAAATGCAGACCGCGCTTTGCGGCGACGGGACGTCTGACGGCAGCGGCATTGTCCCCGATCGCGCAAAAATTCTTTCTCTCATTAACGATTCGGGCGACAGCAGCCTCACCCAACTGAAAAATTGCGCCGTCAACGCCGACGACACGGCGATAGCCGACATTGTTGCATTTGCCCGTTCTGTTTGTCCCTGCGCCGCGCGCGTACACGGAGGCGGATTTGCGGGCACGGTGCTTTGCGTTGTACCCGACGAGTACTTTGGCGTGTTTTTCTCCGAAGCCACCGCCAAGTACGGGAGCGACAGAGTGTTGCCGTTGCGCTTGCGCTTTGTCGGCGCAACCGTCTTGTGAGGGCATATAGGCGTCGCAATGCTGTGTTAAACGTGCGCCCCGCTCAGTCGCACGTCGTTGTACGCGCCTCCCGCCGCCCCGCCCGTTTGTCTTGCCTTTCTCGCTTCTATGCCCTCACAAGGGGTATATTTTTGTATTTTGCCCTTTTGCTTTGACCGATTTTGCAATGCTTTGTTAAACGACCGCCCCGCCCGTTTGTCTTTCGCGAGGTTGGTGCTTTTGGGGGAGTATTTCGACGATACGGAAGATGAGTTTTGTCATCAAAAGTAAATTAAAAATTGTTATTCCTCTCCCGCCTCTCCATATTTTCTGCACATTTTTAATCATTCCTCTGCATATTGTCCCGATAAAATATGCAGAGAATTGCATATTGCGGTTGACTTTCTGCACATTTTTGGATATACTATATGCAGAGGTGTATCATGAAGCGTTTTGACTACTCATTTTTGTACAACGGAATGTTACCTGCGCGTCTTGTCAACATGACAAGCGGAATTTACTCTTTCAAATCGGAGGACAGCCGCCGTCGGCGAGATTACCGCAAGGTTTTTGACAGTTTGCAACAGATCGCGCGCGTACAATCGGTCAAAAGTTCCAACGCCATAGAGGGCATTGTCGCTTCCGATGATCGAATTCGCGCCATAGTTACCAAAAGCAGCGCACCCGTGGATCACACCGAAGCGGAAATCGCAGGCTATCGCGACGCGTTGGACGTCATTCACACAAATTGGCGAGATATGGATTTTACGGAAAGAAACATTTTGTCCCTGCATGCCACAATGTTCGCCGCTGTTGGCTATGAGCAAGCGGGTCATTACAAGCAAAATGACAATTTGATAATCGAACAGGACGCGCAAGGCAACAGAAAGGTGCGTTTTGTACCCGTACCCGCCGTCGAAACGCCCGAGGCAATGGTGCAATTGGTATTGGCATATTTGGACGCTCGCTCCGATCCCAACATCAATCAACTGTTACTCATTCCCTGCGTTATTTTGGATTTTTTGTGTATTCACCCCTTTGCGGACGGCAACGGACGTCTTTCGCGCTTGTTGAGTCTTTTGTTGCTGTATCGCAGCGGCTTTGACGTGTGCAAGTACGTTTCATTTGAGCAGCAAATAGACAACTACAAATCGCTGTACTACCAAGCGTTGCAAGATTCGTCAGTCGGCTGGCAGGACAACGCCAACGACTACATGCCTTTTGTGGAGAACTTCCTTGCCACGCTGTACATGTGCTACAAGGAAATGGACCGTCGCTTTGCCGTTGTAAACACAGGCGCGTCCAAGACAAATCGCATCGAAACGACAGTACTCAACAGCCTTGTGCCTATATCAAAGGCGGAAATATGCGCCGTTCTGCCTGACGTAAGTCCCACAACGGTAGAGAGCGTTTTGGGCAAGTTGGTGCGGCAAGGCGCAGTTGTCAAGGTGGGCGCGGGTTCCGCTACAAGATATATCCGCAAATAGTCCGCTGAAAAAAGTTTAGAAATGTTAATCAAAATGTTTGACATTACTTAATAGCGGCGTTATACTGTATTCGTTGCCCGTGGCAACCAAATTTATTTTCGTATATGCAAACGCAGGGGGTTTGCGCCGTGAGATACGGCAGTACAGTAAATAACTTGGGTTAGCCGATGGGTAATTTTTTTTTGCGAGGTGTCGAATATGGTGGAAATCGGTCGAAAAATCAAACAATACCGACGACAGTTGGATCTCACGCAAGAGGAACTTGCCCAACGCACGGAGTTGACCAAGGGTTACATATCTCAGTTGGAAAACGACCTTTGTTCGCCGTCTATCGCCACGCTGGAAGATATTTTGAGCGTGTTGGGCGTAAGTTTGCGAGATTTCTTTGCGGAGGAGCGTTTGGACAAGGTGGTGTACACGCAAGCGGACTACTTTGTGTCGGATAGCGACAACGGCAAACTGACCTGGCTCATTCCCAATTCGCAAGTCAAGCAAATGGAACCGATAATCCTCACTCTCAACGAGGGACAGCAAAGTATCGAACGCTATCCGTTCGAGGGCGAAGAATTCGGCTACGTGCTGTACGGCGCGGTGGATGTGGTGTGCGGCAGTTCCCGTTTTCGAGTAAAAAAGGGCGAAACTTTTTCGCTGGACGGCAAACAACAGCACACTATACAAAATGCAAAAAACGGCGAAAGCAAGTTACTGTGGGTAACAACGCCCTCTAACTTCTAGGAGGAAACAATGGACGACAAAATTATCGAAATCAAAAACGTTTACAAAGCGTACGGCGACAAGCCGGTAGTAAAAAACATTTCGCTGGGTATTCGCCGCGGCGAGTTTGTTACGTTGCTCGGTCCTTCCGGTTGCGGCAAGACGACCACTCTGCGCATGATCGCGGGTTTCGAACAGCCTACAAGCGGAACGATCCTTTTTAACGGGCAGGACATCACGCAGTTGCCGCCGCACAAGCGCAACATAAACACGGTGTTTCAAAAGTACGCTCTGTTTCCTCATCTCAACGTGTTCGGCAATATCGCTTTCGGGCTCAAACTCAAAACTGTGCCCAACGGCGAACCTACAAAGGATCGTCGCGGCAACACGGTGCAAAAAATGCGCCGCCTTACCAAAGCGGAAATAGCGGAAAAGGTAAACAACGCCCTCAAAATGGTAGATTTGGAGGACTACGGACACCGCTCCGTCAATTCACTTTCCGGCGGACAGCAACAGCGCGTCGCTATTGCCCGCGCTTTGGTAAACGAACCCCAAGTGTTGCTTTTGGACGAGCCGTTGGGCGCGTTGGATCTCAAAATGCGCAAAGATATGCAGTTGGAATTGATGCAGATGCACAGCAAATTGGGCATCACGTTTGTGTATGTCACTCACGATCAGGAAGAAGCCCTCACCATGTCGGATACGATAGTGGTCATGAAAGACGGTGAAATTCAGCAGATCGGCACGCCCACCAAGGTGTACGACGAGCCCGCAAACGCCTTTGTAGCGGACTTTATCGGCGAATCCAACATTCTGTCCGGCACAATGGTAAAGGACTGCTGCGTGGAAATTTCCGGTCACAAATTCGAGTGCGTGGACAAGGGCTTCAAGAACAACGAACCCATTGACGTCATCATACGTCCCGAGGATATCAGGATCGTGCCTACGGGCAACAAGCAATGTTTGATAGAAGCGGACGTCCTCAGTTGCGTGTTCAAGGGCGATCACTACCAGGTTACTGCGCTTACTCACGGCGACGAGCGCAACGAGATCATCATTCACGACAACGTAGAAGTCAAAGACGGCGATACCGTCGGATTGTACATCAAGCCGTTTGACTTTCACATCATGCACAAATCGCGGCTTATCAACGAGTTGACAGCCACAGTCGCAAGCGAAAACGAAGTGGAGTTTTGCGACGGCAAATTTGTTTGTACCGCCCAATTGCCCGATGTGGACACCGAAGTGCGCGTAAAGGTGGATTTCGACGACGTGGAGTTGACCGACGACGAAGCGGACGGCACTATCGGCGCAACGATCATTTCCGCTATCTACAAGGGCAGTTATTGGCAGTACATAGTGCGTACCGACACTTACTACGACTTTTTTGTAGACAACGACTACGAGTGGTCTATCGGCGACCGCGTGGGCATCAAGATCGCCCCCGAAAAAATCATAGTAGAGGAGGTGCAAAGTGAAAAAGAAGTTCAAGTTTAGGTTTTCACGCCGCGCATTTGCCTACCCCTACATGATATTTTTGCTGTTGTTTGTGGTAGTCCCGTTGGTGATAATTCTGATCAACGCGTTTTTGGACGACGCAGGCAAACTGACGTTCGACAACTTTGTCGAATTTTTCACCGATTCGGGCGGCGGCTTGACGGTGCTTGGCAACTCGCTCATTATCGGGTTGGTCACGACGTTGATCTGTTTGGTAATCGGCTATCCGTGCGCATATTTTTTGGCAAAGTATCACGCCTCAAACCGCGTGTTGGTGTTGCTGTTTATTTTGCCTATGTGGGTAAACTTTCTCATCCGTACATTGTCCACCAAGGCGATCTTCATGGCGTTGGACGTAGATTTGGGAATGGGAACGGTTTTGTTCGGCATGGTGTACAATTACCTGCCCTACATGATATTGCCTTTGCACACAACGCTTGTCAGTATCGACCACAGTTATATCGAGGCGGCGGAGGATCTCGGCGCGGACAAAATGACGGTATTTTTCAAAACGATAGTACCGCTGTCCCTTTCCGGCATTATCAGCGGCATAACAATGACGTTCATTCCCGCGATAAGTACTTTTGCCATTTCGGAGATACTGTCGAGCAGCAAAATTTTCCTGTTCGGCGACGCCATAAACATGCACTTTTCCAAAACTACCAACAGTTTCGGCGTGGGTAGCGTTATGAGTTTGGTAATGCTCGTGTTGGTGATATTGTCCAATTTGGCGGTCAATCTCACAAGCAAAGACGAGGAGGTCAAGAGCGCGCTATGAAAACTGCTTTCGGTATTCTTGCACTTTCTCAAATTGCGGCAAATTGGTTGTTGGCGATACTTGTAGCGGTGTTGGCAATGCAAATTGCCATACTTGCGTTTGTTATCGTGCGTCGTTCGGACAAAACGGGCAAACGCCGCATGCGCGAGCGCGTTCGTTCCGTCGAGGGTCGTTCCCCGCGCCAAAAGATAAGTTTGCGCAAGTTGTTTGCGCGCGTATGCGCCGACGGCTACCTCGGCCTGGTGCTGGCTTTGCTGTACTTGCCCATTTTGCTGATAATAGTATTCAGTTTTTCCGGCACGAGCCGTTTCAGTTTCACCAACGGTTTTACTTTGGACAGTTACAAATCTCTGTTCGATCCCGAGCAAAACGCGGGATTGCTCGACGCGCTCAAAAACACCGCGGTACTTGCGGTTTCGGCAAGCGTTATTTCCACCGTGTTGGGAGCGTTTTCCACGATAGGTATCTATGCTCTCGGCAAGCGGCTCAAAAAGATCACTCTTACCGTCAATCAACTGCCTATGATAAACAGCGAGGTGGTCATGGCTGTGAGTTTGATGGTGTTTTTTGCGGCGTTCAGCGCAATCTTTCCGCAAGGTATGACGCGGCTTATCATTTCGCACGTGGCGTTTTGCACGCCCTACGTGGTGCTGTCGATACTGCCTCGCTTGCAAAAAATGGACCCCAATATGTACGAGGCGGCGTTGGACTTGGGCGCAAATCCGTTTGTCGCCATGATAAAGGTAGTGTTCCCCTACATAATGCCGGGCATTGTGAGCGGCTTTGCAATGGCGTTTACGCTCAGCCTTGACGACTTTATCATAACCCAATTCAACAAGGGCGACACGGGCATAGAAACCCTTTCCACCTACATCTACGAGGATGCGCGTGTCAAATCTCTCGAACCGTTTTGGTTTGCGGTGTTCTCGATATTCTTCGTGGTTATGTTTACGTTGCTGTTGTTGATGAACATCAAAAAGGTGCAAAAGGAGGCAAAACAATGAAAAAATTTGTTTCCTCTATAGCGATATTGTTGCTTGTCTGTCTTGTTTTGACGGCGTTTGCCGCTTGCAAAACGGAAGAAATCGACACCCTTGTCATCTACAATTGGGCGGACTACATTTTTGACGTAGAAGCAATGAAAACGGAATTCGAAACTTACTACGAGCAGATGACGCGCAAAAAAATAGAGATAACCTACGTAACTTTCGATACCAACGAAACAATGCTTACGCGCCTCACCAAGGGGGACAGCAACGTGGACGTGGTTTGCCCAAGCGAGTACGCCATTCAAAAGTTGATCGAGTTGGATATGCTTGTTCCGTTGCATTACTTTGACGAGGAGAGTTACTTAAACGCCTTTTCGTCAAGCGTTGACAGCGGCAGTTATGTACACAACGCCGACAACGTGGAACAGGGTATCCGCGACAAGGTGGGCGAAACTTTCGGAAATATCGAAATCACCGCCGACGGCGCAAACAAGGGCAAGCAGGTCAGCATGCTCGACTACTTTGTGCCCTATATGTACGGCACGTTGGGCATTTTGTACAACAAATTCGAGTTCGAACGGCTCGGCATCTACGACGGCGAAACCCTCAACAAAGCCAATTGGGGCATATTGTTCAACGACAACGGCGAGGGCGGCATACTCAGTGAAGATTTGACGGGCAACATTCTGATGAAGGACAGTATTCGCGACAGTTACGCCGCAACGGTGTTTTACCTGTTGGAAAGCGGCAAGTTGGAGGGTATGACCAACAGCGAGGGCAAGCCCTACGACGAGATGCCCGCAAGCGAACTTATCAACGCCGTGGAGGACAACCTTTTGGAAGTCGTCAAGCAGACGCTCACCGAGCAAAAAAGTCAACTGTTCGGTTACGAAGTGGACTTCGGCAAGGACGACTTGCTCATGGGCAACGCCATAGTGGATCTTGCTTGGAGCGGCGACGCAATGTACGCCATAGAGGAGAGTTGGGACGACGAACGCGAGGACTATGAATTGGCGTACTACCTGCCTCACAGCAACGGCAACATTTGGTTTGACGGTTGGGTAGTGCCCAAAACTTACGACCCCGACCATCTGGACGCCATAAAGTTGTTCATCAACTATCTCAACCGTCCCGACGTGGCGGCGAAAAACTTGTTGGAAATCGGTTACTCCGCGGCGATCAAACCGCAGGTACTGCTCAACGACGAAAACGCAATGAGGATACTTGCCGAGGGCTACGAGTACGACCCCGACGATCCCGACGAAATGGCGGAGTTTACCGACTACTTTTTCCACTACGAGGACGAAATAGACCTCAGCAATTGGCGTTATCCCTTTGAGAGCGCGGAACTCAATTCCGACAACTACCGCAATATCGACAGTTTGGGCGTAATGCGCGATTTCGGCGACAAAAACAAAGCGGTTGTTACCGCTTGGAATTACAGTCGTTCGGCGGGAGTAAACGCCTTGCCGTTGCTCGGTTGGACTGCGCTTGCGGTGGCGGCGATCGTTGGCGCTGCTTACCTTATCATAGCCGTCAAACGCTTTTACAGACAACGCGTTGTCGTGCGCGACAACTCCGAGGACGGAGATACCGACAAAACGTAATTTTCAAGCGACGTTCCGCGAGGGACGACGTTACGGTTTGACGACGACGCGCTTTACCGTTTGATTTCGGGACAAAGGAACTTTTTGTCCCGGTTTTTATTGCGAAGTTTCGCTTGTCGGCGTTGCAAAGGCTGTCGCAAGGCGTAAATTTGTATCAATAAAGTTGTAAAAAACGTCAATGTGTGTTAAAATTATTTAGTACGGATATGTACCTCAAAGGTATATGTCAAACCGATAAACAGTCTGATTCTTTTGAGAGGAAACAATGAAAATTTTACCCAATCCTCAAAAGTCCGAAAATATATCCGGCAGTTTTGTGCTTAACGACAATTCCATGATGTTTTGCGACGCCGAGTTTATGTCGCAGGCGGAAAGGCTTGCCGATCTTGTGTACGAAAGTTGCGGTTTCTTTTTGCAATTTACCGACGTGATCAGCGACGCGCAAATAATCTTTGCCAAAGACGCGCAGTTCGCCCGAGAGGGTTATGTAATAATGATCAATCAAGGCGTGGCTACCGTTACCGCATCCGAAGCGAGCGGCTGTTTTTACGCCGTGGAAACATTGCGCCAGATCTTTTGTCTGGACGAAAAGCAACACCAAATCGCTTGCGCCGATTGCTATGTGGAGGATTTTCCCCGTTTCGAATATCGCGGCTTGATGGTAGATATTGCCAGACACTTTTTCGGCATAGACGCGCTCAAACAAATTGTGGATATTATGTCCCAAGTCAAACTCAACGTGTTGCACCTGCATTTGACGGACGATCAGGGCTTTCGTATTCAGATAGACAAATATCCCCTGCTCAACGAAATATCCAGCGTGCGCGACGGCTCGGAAGTAGTGCGCGACGGCGAAACTATTATCGACGATATTCCGCACTCGGGCTATTTGACCAAGCAACAAGTAAAGGAATTGGTGGACTATGCGGCGGAACGTAACGTGCAGATCGTTCCTGAGATAGATCTACCTGGACACTTTGCCGCCGCGCTTGCCGCCTATCCCGAGTTCAGTTGCACGGGAGCCGTTTCGGAAGTGCGCAAGCGTTGGGCTGCGTCCAAGGAATTGCTCTGCGCGGGAAACGATGCGGCAAATACCTTTGTCAAGGACATTTTGGACGAAATTTGCGAAATGTTCCCCTGCAAGTACGTGCATTTGGGCAACGAAAACACTCCCAAGGACAGGTGGTGCAATTGCAAACTGTGCCGCGAGCGCATGTCGGAACTCAAAATCGACAACTTTGACGAGTTGCAAACTTACCTTATCGAAACTTTCCGCGTGCATTTGTTGCAACGCGGCAAAACGGTTATATGCCGCAACGACGGACTTACGGCGACTTCCGACAAGCATATCGTCAGTCAGGTATGGACGCCCGTCAAACGCCGTAGCGCGCGCAAAACGCAAAGCGAACGACAAATTATCGTATCCTTGCGCGGCAGATTGCATTTCAGCCGTTCATACAAGCGTTTGCCGCTCAAACGCGTGTTGCGCACAAATCCGTTCAAGGGCGTGCGCAAATCGGACAGAGCAAACGTTTTGGGCGTTGAGGGCGCGATATGGACTCAACACATAACGACCGAACAGGAACTGTTTTATCAACTTTTGCCGCGTTTGGACGCGTTGGCAGAGTGCGCATGGGGCTGGCGCGGCAAAGATTTTGTTCAAAGATTGCAAAACCGCCTTGCCCGCTACGAAAAACTCGGTATTCCTTTCAACGGCAAATACAGCCGTCGCGCCGCTCATACCGACAGCGACGAACACAACAAATGAAAAGGAGCAATTACACTATGAAAAAAATCGGCGTTTTGACAAGCGGAGGAGATTCGCAGGGAATGAATGCGGCGGTGTACGCCACGGTACGCGCGGCGCTTTCCGCAAACGCGGAGATATTCGCTATCCGTCATGGTTATCAAGGACTTATCGACGGCGAAGTGGAGCGTATGAGCGCCAAAAGCGTCGAGGACATTGCCCATCGCGGCGGTACCGTTTTGGGTACGTCGCGTTGCCCCGAGATGAAAACTCTCCAAGGACAGCAAAAGGCAGTTGACGTTTTGAACAAATACGGTATAGAGGGGCTTGTCGTTATCGGTGGCGACGGCAGTTTTGCGGGAGCAAAAACGCTCAGCACGCGGTACGGAGTCAAAGTGATAGGTATCCCCGGCACTATCGACAACGACCTTGCCTACACCGACTACACGTTGGGTTTTGACAGTGCGGTCGCGGTCGTCGCCGACAACGTAAATTTGTTGCGCGACACAATGAGTTGTAACAACCGTACCTGCGTGGTGGAGGTAATGGGACGCGAGTGCGGCGATATCGCAATGTTTGCCGCGCTTGCATGCGGCGCGGAAGCGGTTCTCGTCCCCGAGTTGCCCTACGATCCCGACGCAGTTGCGGCAACCATCAAACACAACGCAAACCTGGGAAAGTTTGACAATATCGTTATTGTCGCCGAGGGTATCCGTTTCGGCGGCGAACTTGTCAAGGGACATGTTGCCGACAACGTAATGGCGGATCTGTCGGCGCGTTTGCCCGAGTTGAACGTTCGCACAATGGTGTTGGGGCATCTTCAACGTAGCGGAAACGCCACCGTTCGCGACAGACTGTTGGGTATCGAGATGGGTGCGCATGCGGTCAAGTGCCTTGCGGAGGGCAAGACGGATCGCGTTATCGGAGTGAAAAACGATGTTGTTTTCGACGAGGATATGGTAGAGGCGCTTGCCAAGACAAAGGTTTTCAATCGGGCAATTTACGATTTGGCAAACAATTTGGTCAAGTATTGATTGGGATAAAAAACAAATTCGCACCCAAAATGTCGATATGGGGTGCGAATTTTTTTTGTATAATCGTGTTTTGAGGCTCAATTTTTCGACTAGTAATTTGTAACAAAAACGTCGTTGTCGTTTACTTGCTCAAACACTATAACATCGTTGAAGCAACTTTTGCTATTGTTCAGATACTGTTGTTTTATTGTCATCATTTGCGTAACGGCAAAATTTGTTTTTTTTGCCGCGTTCGGTATTTTCCGACAATGTTGCCTCAAACGCTTGCATTGTCGGCGCGTCGGTGCTACAATAAACTTACAACAACAAATTCTTTGGGGCGTGGTGCAATTCCACACCGATAGTTACAGCCTATGAACACCTGTTTTGCAGGTGCCGATCGGGTGAAATTCCCGAGCCGACGGTACAGTCCGGATGAGAAAAGAATCAAATACTTATTTCAGGTATTTACGCCCTTGCAAGTTTGCGGGCGTATTTTTTTGCCGCAAATGCAAGGGACTTCGTTCCTTAGTACGTCGCTAAAATTCAAAAAGGAGGTATCTGTTGTGACAAGTTTGTTGTGTATAAACGAAGTTGCCGTTATGGCAGGGACGGTATTGGGCATAATTATATGCTTGCAATGGGGCGTGATAGCCTACTTGCTCATTGCCCGCAAAAGAGGCGTGCGCGTTGCGGTCAAAAAGCGCACCGCCAAAGAAAAAACGACCTATTCCGCAATATTTTTGGCGCATGTAGCGTTGTTTTCGGCGTTGGGCGTGGCTTTGCTGTATCTTGAATTTCCGCTGTTTCCCGCTACCCCGTGGTTGGAAATGAATTTTTCCGACGTCCCCACGTTGCTTGCGGCTTTCATGTACGGACCGATAACGGGCGCGGCGGTAAATGTGATAAAAATCGTCGTAAAGTTGCTTATCAGCGGCACGTCCACCAACTTGGTCGGACCGCTTTCCAACCTTATCAGCGGCACTGTCTATGCCGTTGTTGCGGGACTCATCTACAAACTGCGCCGCAACAAAAAAGGCGCGATTTTGAGTTTGGGCGCGAGCAGCGTGGTATTTTGCGCCGCAATGTGGTTGTGCAATCAATTTATTTTGCTACCTTTCTACGGAATGACCGCGTCCGAGGTCATGATGCCCGCGCTGTGGTGGACGTTGTTGTTTAACGTTATCAAAACATTGGCTACGTGCGTCATTACGTTTGTAATTTACAAACCGCTTTCTCGCGCGTTGCATTGGACTATCGATCCCGAACGCCGCAAAAACAAACAACAACCTGCCGCCGAGGAGCCGAAGTCCGAACTCGCCGAGAAACAGGAACGTTTGCCCTCTGCGGATCCTCAATCGGATACGGCGCAGAACTCTAAATAACCCGCGCTTTCGACAGCGCGAGTTGCAATTCCAACGTCCTGCGGAACTTTCAAAGTTTGCCGAACGACCCGCCGAGCCTCAACCGTAGGTGCAATTTGGCGCGACAAAATCGTGATTTGCGCAATCCGCACAACCTGCGCGACAATGACTAAACTGCAAATAAACAAGTTTATTTTTGTCCAAAAATTTCTCAATTTGCCTCTCCCAACGCAAGGAGAGGCATTTCCTATATTGAAAGCCCCGAATTTTTTATCAAATATCAATGGATTTCTTATCAAGGGTTGATAGTAAAAACAATTTATGGTATAATAAATGTAAACTCACTACAAACAAGGGTTATGTTGGTAAAAAACTTTATCTGTTTCTAAAATCATCTTTTAACAAATTTGATATAAAATTTGTAATAAGGTCGGGAACGCGTAGCGGTATATATACCGCAACACACATTTTTGTAAACGAAGAAAAAAGCAAACAAAAGTTTTGAGGAGGGAAATATGAAAAAACTGTTTGTAATATTGCTTATAACAATTGTTTCTGTTGCGATGGTTTTTTCGCTGTGCGGTTGCAGAGCATTACAGCAGTCGATCAGAGAGCAAGTGGAAAACATAGACGGTTATTATGTCTGGGAACATGACAAAGATAATTATTGTTTTTTGGGGGCGGAACAAGACAAGATAATTGACGGATGCTTGACTATTCCGGACAAAATCGGCAATCTGTCGGTTCGACACGTGGGGGCAGAACGACCGGTATTTGGTGATGATCGCCTTAATATGTTGGAGAATGACGAAATCAAAAAAATAGTCATTAATCACCATGTAGGTATTTATTCGAATGCATTTTTTGATTTGAATCAATTAGTAGAAGTAGAAATTACCGATGCATATTTATGGGAATGGTCATTAAATAGCAACTCGTTGTTAAGCATTTCGTTGACTGATTGTTTTTACTATGGCGAAATCACGGAATCCACTCAGTTGCGTTGCATTAAAGCAAAAGATAATAGATCATCTGTGGAAATTTCACATCCCGAAAACATAGTGGCTTTTTACATAACAGATACTTCTAGATTGCCGGAAAGGTTTTTTGACGATTACAATTCTTTATCATCTTTGATAATTACGGAAGCAATTTCAGAGATAAATGATGATGCATTCAAAAATAGCAACATTGATGTCTTTGTTCGCCTTGACGAAGAAACATTCAAGCAAAAACTAAACAACGGTTGGGACAAAGGAGTCAATGTAGAGTGGGGTTTCAAGGACGAAATTATTGTATTTGATTCAATGTTCGGTTCGGAAATAAAAAACGAAAGTACACAAAAAAATTATCTGAAAGTTAAATTGGGCGAAAAAATAACTCCCCCGACTCCTCCGACAAGAGATGGTTACGTTTTTCTCGGTTGGTACAAAGATTACAGACTAAGCGAACAGTGGAATTTTGAAACGGACGTTGTGGAAGATAGTACGGTTTTAGTTGCCGGTTGGCAAAAAATATAAACGCAAAGGAGAGTGTAATGGAAGAAGTCAGAAAAAAAATCGCGTTGAGCGCAATAATCTGCTTTATCCTTGTCGCGGCAATAGCGACGTCGCTTGTTCCGCAAATGGCGAATGCTGCGCCGCAGAGTAGCCTTTCGTCAAACGGTGAAAGTTCTGGCGGATACAGTAGAAATGAGTTACATAATTTTACAAAACGTACAGTTTATAGTAATCAATTACCTGCCGTTACGGTTCTTGTGCATGGACAAGGTGGTAATGGTAGTCATTGGAGTAATTTCGACGGCGACTTTGCTTATGATGAACTATCGATCATAGAACAAATTCGTGCTGAAACAAATGCGGAAATATATCTTGCTAAAGTACAAAAGGTGAACGCAGAGTGCAAAACGTCCGATGCAAGTCACTTTCATCATACAGATAGTAACGGTATTGACTACTATCAGTGTAGCGTTGATTGCGAGAGAACTTTTAATTTAGAAAAAGTTGAAATGGATTCTGATACCGTAGATTATACGAGTTTGGATGTTAGTAATATTTTGGATTTTGATAATCATAATATTATTATTTTCGAAGGGTCGCAAGATAATTCATATTCGAATCCGAAAATCAAAGTTTGCGGGGGAATTAATTCTAGTCACGATGTGGCTTATGGCGAATTGGAGTTGGTTATTGATAGTATTTTAGCCGACTACAAGTTATTGACGGGCAATATTCCTAAAATAAATCTTATTTCACATAGTCGCGGCGGCATACTTAGTATGATGTACGCAATTGATCATCCGTATAATGTGGCAAATTTTATAAGTATGGGAACGCCTTACAATGGATCGTTATTCGGCAAAAGTAATTGGATAGTAGATGGGTTGGATCTGAGCGGTGCTGTCAATTGTCCTAGCGGACAAGATATTCAGTCGGAGGAAAAGCAAAAAGATCTCCGAACAAAATGGAATGATATGCTTAAAAACAATCCCAACGCTAATATAAATGCTGTTGCGATAGGCTCCAAAACTCGACTGAGTTTTCTGGGCGGTTTAATAAGCGAGGGAGAAATTGATAAATATCTGAAAGAACTTCAATGTTGCAACAAAATATTTGGATTTTTAACCGAATATGCAGGCGCGGCTATCGCTCAGTTGCACATTAACTTTCCGATAATTACCGATATGGTTTTTGAATGTGCAAATATCGCTGTGGATGTTTGGCAACTGTTTGCTGAGGAGGGCACGGCAGAGGAGATAGAGGCAATACAACAAATTATCAATAATTGCGAAATCGCCTACGGCGATTTGGTAATTAAAGACGATATGTTTATTGATTATGACTCTCAGACAGCCAAAGGATATGATGGAATTAAAATAGTTACGCACGTATTCGATAAGGACAATGCTAATTACAATTTGACAGCAACAAACAATGTCCCTGTTCCTCATAATTTGGAAACGCGCGATTTGAACATTTTGGCTGAGGCTACTCTACGTCTTAACTATAGAGTCGGTCACAATTTGCCAACAATCGATACTGTTTCTAACCGCATCAATATTGTGTTAAATCCCAATGATTTTGCCAAGATAGAGTTTGAAGCAAAGTACAGTGGAAATTACACCGTGACAGCGACTTCGGGTCTTACACAAAATGTAGTAAATTGCAAAGGAAATCTCGTGAGCAGCGCAACGAATCGCGGCGCAACTTTTTATGGAGAAAAAGGCGAAAAGTACAATATTTATATTGGGTCGGGTAGCGTCAACAGTACGACAGCGGACATTTCCGTTACGCTAAACGATTTGTCCGAAGAAAATGGCAACACGGTTATGTCGGGACAAAGCGTTACGTATGTAAAGTCTTATCCTGTCAATTCGATCAAATCAATACAGTTTAATCCTACTCTTAACATAAATGTCTACAAAGATGACGATCTTGTCGCCATGTCCAACGCAGGGAAAGTTGATGTTCTGTTTGTTGCAAATGCCTGCTATTATTTCGAAGTGACTAATAACACGCCTTCAAATGTAAATTTGTCCGTGAGTATTGCTAATATTCAGGGATTAACGCTTGGATCTGCTAAAACGATAGACATTTACGAGTCATACAAATATAATTCTTTTACAAGTAGCGCAAGCGGAGATTATACTTTCTCATTCACGCGGCAAAGGACCACTGCATTGCCGTCGTTAGTGTTTTATGATTCAAATCTCCAACGTAAGACTGTTAATGCCACAGTTAATTATGGAAATATTCAAGTTTACAGAATGAATTTACGCGCAGGAGAAACGGTGTATTTTGGTTATGCCAACGAAGCCAAGACTATCGAGAGTGCAGAGGTTTTAGTAAAAAAATACACGTCGGATTATTCTTGGAAACTAGATGGTAAAACAATAGAAGATTCAATGCTGTATTTACAAAGAAACAATAGTTATAGCGGAGTATTATCTTTCTACTACAACGACCAATTGTTAGATGGACAAATAACGGCGATGAGAGGATCGGATTATATAGACGTTTCGTTGTCTAATAGAGTAAGAGTATATTCTTCCGCTCCTCTGACTTATGGTGATGACAACAAACAGTATGTAGTGTGGTCGCCGGACGGTGAATTGTTCAGAGATAACGACGCTTTGACAATAATTATTATTCCCAAACAAGGAATAACGCTTGGATCAAGCGACATTTACAATTATAAGATCGATATTACAAACGTTGATAGACAGGACATCGGACAGTTAAAAGAAACAGTTACCGTTGAACTGAGGATCACAAACTCTCAAAACGACGTACAATTTCAGAATGTTACGATTTCAAATTACACATACATTTATGATGTCATGTTGGAAGATCATCTGGGAAAATTCGGCTCTGGCAATATAAGAGTAGAAACGATCGGTGTAACATATTCTTATAACAATAAAAATATTAAATATAACAAGAGTGATGATCCTGAGTTATTTAACGACAATGCAATCACTTTGATGGGATATTTTACTAGTGGCGTTGGCTTTGATAATGACCCATATATCATTAGTAATGAAAGAGAGTTAAACAATATAAGGTATACGAAATATTATGATGATTATAGTCAGGGATGGCGTATTACGGCGTCCTTCAAATTGGGACAAAATATCATTTTGCAAAAAATATGGACGCCGATTGAGTATAGATTAACGGGAGTGTTTGACGGGAATGGATTTACTATTGAAAATTTAAAAATAAACGTAAGTGGTCCCGGATATTACGGTCTTTTCAGCGTAATGGATGGACATGTAAGAAATGTGAATTTTAAGGGGGTCGCAATTACTTGCAGTAGCACAAATAATTCAAATTATACTATGGTTGGCACTATTGCCGGCTTGATGGATGGCGAAATTGTTGACTGCAATATCTCCGGTTCGATTGACGTTGATCTGTATAATTCCTATGTTGGCGGTGTTGTGGGATCGGCGCAAGGAGGGAGAATCTATAATACTTTTAATAATGCTAATGTATCCGGTCGGGGAATTATAGGCGGAATAGTAGGCTTCAATAGTTGGGATACTTACATTATAAAGTGCCGGAATAAAGGGGAAATTACTTACACTTTTGATACTGAAAGCGGTTGCGCCGCCGGTATAGTTGGTAAAAATAACCTTGGTGGGATAATTGACGGTTGTACAAACGAAGGAATTATCCAATACGGTGGTTCGTACAAATTAAATTCAAAAAACAGACCCTGCATGGCTCAAATTGTAGGGTGGAACCAAGACGGAACTATAACGGGTTCACAATGTAAAGGAAAATGTTTATTCAAAGGGATGACGATTGGTCAACAAACCTATTGCACAGATAAAGAAGTTGGCAGGACCGGTAATTGATGATATAATTATTTGGGGAGAAGCATTATGATAAATCTAAGGAATATCAGCAAAACGTATGTAACAAAATCCAAAACCGCAACCCAAGCGTTGAAAGATGTAAGTTTGGATATAGAAAACCGCGGTATGATAATCGTATTGGGCAAAAGCGGCAGCGGCAAATCCACGTTGCTCAACTTGCTCGGCGGCTTAGACGCGCCCACAAGCGGCGAAATTTATGTCGACGGCGTGAGTATGAAACGGTTTTCTCAACGCGACTACGACATGTACCGCAACAATTATGTCGGGTTTATATTTCAGGAGTTTAACTTGCTTGCGGACTTCAATGTCCGCGACAACGTTGCCCTTGCGCTAAAACTTTCCAAGTCCGATAACATTGACGCAAAAGTAACCGACGCACTGAAGCAAGTGGAACTAAACGACAGTTATCTGAACAGGCGTATCGACGAAATGTCCGGCGGCGAAAAACAACGTATAGCAATTGCGCGCGCAATAATAAAGGATAGCAAGATCATTCTGGCTGACGAACCCACGGGTAATCTCGACAGCGCAACGGGCGAAAGTATTTGGAATATTTTGAAAAATCTATCTCGTGATCGGTTGGTTGTAGTAGTGTCGCACGATCGTGAAAGCGCGGAAAAATACGCCGACAGAATTATTGAGATAGCAGACGGTCAAATCGTTTCGGATAACGGTGCGACGGAACAACAAATAATTACGCAACAAAACTCCTTTGTCGCAACAAAGCAAAGATTGGCGTTTGCAACGCGCCTTAAAATGGGTTACAACACTCTGCGGTTGCGCAAGGCAAAAACCGTGAGCGTCATACTGCTTGCCATATTCAGCATATTGTCGATTCTGATCACGCAAATGTGTTTGAGTTTTTCTTCGGAACTAACGCTGGCAAAGTATATCAAACAAAACGACTTAAAATATTTTACTGTATCGCAAGGGTGCATAGACGGTTATAATAATCTGTTTACTACGGCAGGTGCCGACCCGTGGAAGAACAGAACAATAAGGTACATAGCCGACAACTGCACGTATATCAAGGACAGTATGATTCAAAGTAAGCAAGACATTTTGGATATGGGATTCGAATTTGTGGGCGACGCATTGGAGATCGACGACGGATCGTTTTATATCACTGAAACAGGGTTGGAACGTTTTTACTATCAAGGTGGCTTTTATGTCGAAGTTGACGGCGAGTTTGTCGAACTTGTACAAGAAATTTATCCGCCGGAATTTTTAGTTGGCAAAAATATTCATACTAGTGAAGCAACGTTAGGCATAGGGAACGCTGTTCTGGCGGGAGTAGTGCGAACGAGTCATTTAACCAACGCTTCGTTTTTGCCGTGGATTTTTTATACTGAAAATTTTGACGGCAGATCTGTGCCTAATTCGATCACCTTCAATTCAAGCGATCCCAAGGAAGTCACTCTGCATTTGTCCGACAAGCGGTATGACAACAAATTCGAGGTAACCGATTACATGGGAAGTCTTATATTGAACGATCGAAGCACAATTGTTTCGGCGGACGGAATAGTAACAAATACAAAATTTGAACTTGCGGACAACGAAATAGTGTTGCCTTACGAGTTGTATGCTCAAATGTTTAACGCCAATTCCAAATTGTACTATGTTAATGCGGAACTTACCGAAGTGCGCAATATGCCTGAGGAAATAGGGCAAACTTTTGAAATTAAGTTTTGCGAATACGACTCGGGCGAATTAATTTTAGATTGCGGCGAACTAAAAATTGTCGGCATTTCTTTTACGTTTGACTTATACCAGGATAAGGCTATCGCGGTCAGCAACAATCTCATGCGCAAGATCGACGAGGAGTTGTCTAGTTCGCGAATATTGGTGTCTGTGGATTCCATAAAAAACCTAAACGATTTTGTCTATACGCTACGCAAGGATTATCTTGGGTATATTTACGACGTAGGGACGGTTGAGGCAAGGTCCATAACGGGACAGAGTACGACGGAAGTTGACATAGCAGAAATGACCTACGAATTTGAAATAATCATCACATTGTTGTCCATTGTGTTTTCGGTGGTCGGAGCAATACTGCTGATTGTGCTTGTGTTGTTGGTGATAAACCTTATTTCGTTTAGCATTGCCAATCGCAAAAAGGAAGTCGGAATATTGTCCGCGCTTGGCGCGTCCAATGCGGATATTACGAGCATTTTCCTTTTGGAAACGTTGATAATCTCTGCAATAAGTTTTGTATTGATACTCGCGTTGGTGTTTGTTTTCGCGTTTGTGTTTAACAGCGTTTTCAGCAAAGCATATTTGTTGAACTTTGTTTACCCGTTCTTGCGCGTAGATTGGTTGTCCATTACAATTCTGATCGCGCTGTGCTTCGGATTTGTGATGCTTGCGGCGTTGATTCCCATACGCAAAATCATCCGACTCAAACCGATCGACGCTATACGGAACGTATAAGAAACAATATCTTTCGGATCGCGGAACAGGTCCGCCGCCTACGAATTTTGTCTGCTTGCAACAGCCCAATTTATTTGCAGCATATATGAGAACAACTGCGCAACGAACGCAATGCGCGCTGTCGAGAGAACAAACGTCGATTAGTATCTCGTCTTGGCGCCGCGCCACATTCAAACGATCGTTTCGCAACCAATATTTGGCGCAAACGCTGCAAACCCGACGGATCGCTCTGTCGGGTTTGTGTTTTTCTGCTTTGGCGGCGAAGTTTTGTTTCAAGTCCGTTTTTTGCGGAAATCGCGGTTCGACGCGCCCGACGAAAGGGCTTGTTGTTTGTCATTACGCTTGCAAAGCGCGGCGAAATGTAGTACAATGTATTTGATGAAAATTTTGTCGCAAATCACAACCGAATCGACGGAAGAAACGGAAAATTTTGCCGAACAGTTTGCACAAACGTTGCGCGGCGGCGAGGTGTTGCTTTTGCAGGGAGATTTGGGCGCGGGCAAAACGCATTTTGTCAAGGGCTTGGCGCGCGGCTTGGGCATAGAGGACGTCGTTACCAGCCCTACGTTTGCCTTGCACAACAGTTACAGCGGACGGCTCACTCTCAATCACTTTGATTTTTACCGCCTTGACAGCAGCGAGGAAGCGGCAATACTCGGCTTGGACGAAATATTTTACGAAAAAAACTCCGTCGCGGCGATAGAGTGGAGCGAACGCGTGAGCGATCTTTTGCCCTCCGATTGCGTCAGAGTTTGTATCGACAAACTCGGCGACGGCGTTCGCAAAATTACAATAGAACGATGAATATACTTTTTGCAGATACAACAACTAACGATTTGGTCGTCGCCGTCATTCGCGAACGCGACGTGGTTTCCGTTGTCGTCCGCGACGCCGACCGTCGCCACAGCGAACTGCTTTGCGCCGAGATCGACCGAGTTCTCACCCAAGCGGGCGTTGCTTTTGCCGATTTGGACGCCTACGCGTGCGCAATCGGACCGGGAAGTTTTACGGGGATACGTATAGGCGTTTCTACGGTAAAGGGATACCAAACGGCTATACCCCGCCCGTATATTGCGATCAATTGTTTGCAAGCGATCGCCTGCTCCGAGCAGTGCGGCAGTCGCAAAAGCGCGGTGATAGACGCAGGCAACGGCTACTATTTTGCCGACTACGCGCACGGCGTTGCCCCCACGTTGATAGGCTATGACGACGAACGCGCCGTCGCGGCGGGCAGAGGCAGTGCAAGCAGGTACTTTGACGGCGCGGTAAGCCTTGTTCGCAAACGTTTTGCGCAGGGCGATTTCGACAGCGAACTCGACCCGCTTTATATCCGAAGATCCCAAGCGGAGGAAAACAGAAAATGACGGAACAACTCAAATTTTCCATGCCCACGGTATTTCAACTCAACAAGATAGAAAAAGTCTGTTTTGGCAAAGACGCTTGGACGGTAAACAACTTGATAGGCGAGTTTCAAAACGAGTTTTCGCAGATGTTCGGCGAGGTGGCGGACGGAACGTTGGTGGGCTACGTTTGCGTGCGCGTAATGTACGAAGAAGCGCAAATTTGCAACATTGCCGTTTTGCCCGAATACCGTCGTCAAGGCATTGCTACGCGCCTGTTGGCGGTTGTCGCGGACTTTGCGGCAACGCAGGGGTGCGAGCGGTGCGAATTGGAAGTAAACACGGCAAATACTCCCACCGTCGAACTGTACAAAAAATGCGGTTACGAAATCGTCGGCACGCGTCCCAACTTTTACCGTCGCAGCAAACGCTTTGCCACCCGCGACGCGTACACTATGGTAAAGAAACTAACATAATTCCGACCAAACGCAAATCGGTTCGGTTTACTATGAAACCGACCCCTACGGGGCGCAAGTGCGCCGATTTGGTCGGACTGCTAAGGAAACAACTGCACGTTGTTTCTCTGATTTGAATTTCGGCGGGGAGTCGCAACCCCACCAACCCCCGCAAGGGCTGCAATCGCCGCGCAGGTCGCCGATTGCAGACGGCATTTTGTTCGCTTGTGCTGTGTCCACACGTACCGCGCAAGAAGCGGAGCAGAAAGAGTGAACGTCGAAAACGTCGTTACCGAACGTCATGCGAGCAAACGATCTCCGTTCGCTCGTTTTTTTTTCTCGAATTTTTGCGACTTTGATTCCGTTGTTTTATCAAAGATTTTTACGGCTATCTCTCCGCGATATTTCCCGCCAATAACTTGTTTTTCCTTGAACTGTTTTTGCTGACCGCTTGCAAAATTTTGCGCTTGCGCTCGATCGGCAACAATAGAACGACTAATCTCGAAATTTTTTCCTAATGTTTCAAAAAGTGTTCGAATTACCGCCGAATTGGCTTATTTATATAATACTATTACACGCATAGTATATAAATTATGTTATAGAAACGTTGCTTCTATGGCAAAATCGGGCTATTTTGGGTAAAAATCGAGAGAATATCGGTTTGCAGAGGCGTTTTTTGTTTTGCAAATTTTTTGGCGTTTTGGCGACATAAAAACGTCGAGTTTTGTCACTTTGCGCCCTTTTGCCTCATAAAATATCCGTGAGGTAAACAAGTGTACTATGTCAAGTTCGGCGAGGGCAAACCCGTTGTGTATTTGCACGGGTGGGGGTGCGACGGAAGTATTTTTGCTCCCGTCGCAAAACTCTTGCCGAACTTTTCCAACTACCTTGTAGATTTCAACGGTTTCGGCAAAAGCGACCCTCCTTGCGCGGACGGTTGGACCGTGTGGGACTATGCCCGTGAATTGCATGATTTTTTGACGGAAAACAACTTGCGCAAGGTTGCGCTTGTCGGGCACAGTTTCGGCTGTCGCGTCGGGCTGTGTCTTGCGGCAAAGTATCCCGACGACGTGAGCAAAATGCTTTTTGTCGCTCCCGCGGGGTTGAGGAAATTTTCCTTGCGTCGGTGGTGGCGAGTGCGCATATACAAACTAAAAAAACGTTTCGGCAAAACGGATCTGTCTTATGCCGGCAAGGACTACCTCGATTGCCGCGACGAAATGAAAAAAACCTTTGTCAAGGTCGTCAACGAGGACTTGTCCGCCGTCGCAAAAAAAGTGCGTTGTCCCGTACTGATCGTAAACGGGCGCGAGGACGAATCGACCCCTCTGCGGCATGCCGAGCGACTTAACAAGTTGTTGCGCGACAGCAACCTTACAATCATTGACGGGGGACATTTTTCCTTCTTTTTTGTTCCCGCCGCCTTTGCCCAAACTGTAAAAATTTTTGCGGAGTAACTTGTGCGCGTTGCAACGTCTGTTTTGAGTTTAATATGTCTTGTCGCGGCTTCTACGGAGTGTTTGCGAGTGTTGCAGGCAACGGGATACAAACCGCAGCGCGGGTATTTCAAACTTTGCCTTTCTCCCTACTTTTGGGCGTTGTTGGCGGTGCAAGCGGCGGCAATCGCATTGGATTTGGCAGACTTCGGGCTATACGTCAATTTGGGCATTTTTGCCCTGTTTGCGACAATAACAAACGCCGTCAAGCGCAAGTCGCCCCTCAAATTTACCAAGCGAGCGGTACGTATCCTCATTGCGGAGTTGTTTGTTCTTGCGCCTCTTTGCGTGTTTGTCAATTGCGCTTGGTTTGTGTGGTCGTTGCCCGTAACGATATTGGCGGCGTGGGCGATCTGCCTCCCGATAGACGCGCTTGTCGCCCGTCATTACATACGTCTTGCAACAAACAAACTCCGCCAAAGCGCAGTCAAAGTGGTTGCGATAACGGGCAGTTACGGCAAAACTTCCGTCAAAGATATGCTTGCGGCATTGCTTTCGGACAGCATTGCGCCGTCGGGCAGTTGCAATACGCCGCTCGGTATCGCCGCGTTTATCAACAAAACGGAGTTGAAGGGCGCAAAATTTCTCATTTTGGAGTTTGGCGCGCGCAAACGGGGCGACATTGCGCAACTCTGTCAACTTTACCGACCGACGTTCGGCATTGTGACGGGCGTGTGCGCGCAACATTTGTCTACATTCAAAACGCTGCAAAACGTTATCCAAGCCAAGCGCGAGTTGGTGGAGAACTTGCCCGAAAATGGTTTTTGCGTACTCAACGCCTCCGACAAAATCGCCGCGTCCTTTGCCGACTGCGGTATCTGCGCCAAGTACCTGTCTTGCGACGGTTTGTCGATAGATATTCAACGGACGGATTTTGACGGAACTCACTTGCAAATCGTCGCAAATGGCGAGTCGTTTTCCGTTTGCTTGCCGCAAATTGCCGACTACGTGCCCGACACGTTGGCAATGTGTTGCCAAACGGCGTTGCGTTTGGGACAAGATTTGCAAACTACCCTACGAAACGTCGCCAAAGTGCGTCCTACGCCGCACCGTTTGCAGTTGATGGCGGGGGCAAACTGTCACATTGCGGACGACAGTTACAACGGCAGTTTGGCGGGAGTTGCAAGCAGTTGCAAAACGCTGAACAAGTTCCGTTGTCCCAAGGCGGTGATCACGCAGGGATTGGTAGAGTGCGGAAGATACCGCCGCGAGATGAATGTGAGCGTTGGCAAAATGTTGGGAGAAACTTTCGACGCGGCGGTGGTACTCGGGCGCAACGGCAAATTTCTTGCCGAGGGTCTTTCGCAAACAAATTGCAAGATTTTGCATGCGAAAAATCTGCAACAAGCCGTAACGCTTGCCGCGCCCTACGCGCAAGGCGGTATTTTGCTGTTTCAAAACGACTTGCCCGATGTGGCTAATATCTAATTTTTCGAGGTCAGACAATGAAAAAATCAAACATGCGGCGAATTGCCCTGATATACGGGGGCAAAAGCGTCGAACACGAAATCTCAATCATCACGGCGTGTCTTGCCAAGGGCTATTTCGACGGCGAATTGTACAGTGTGTATCTGGACCGAAACAATCGCGCTTTTTTGGCGGGCAACGATTGGACTCCGCGCCAACATTTGCGGCAAAAACTCACCAAACAGGTGGTGTTTTTGACGGGCGAACGCGCGCTCGGTATCGTAAACGGCAAGCGTTTGACAAAAATTCCCATCGACGTCGCGGTAAATTGCTGTCACGGTTTGTTCGGCGAGGACGGCTGCGTCGCCGCATTGTGCCGAATGAGCGACATTCCTTTGGTCGGTTCGGACGTGGCGGCAAGCGCGGTTGCCATGGACAAGGTGCTTACCAAACAGTTGTTGACCGCGTGCGGTTTCCCCGTGGTAAAAGGCGTTTGCGCGGTAAAGGGCGATTTGCCCGATGTGACGCTAACTTATCCGCTCATTGTAAAACCCGCTTTGCTCGGGTCGAGTATCGGCGTGGAAGTTTGTCACAGTCAAAGCGAGTTGTCGCCCGCGTTGGAACGTGCGTTCAGGTACTGCGGCAAGGTTTTGGTGGAGGAGGCATTGACGGATTTTACCGAAATCAACTGCGCCGCCATGCGAACGCAAGGTAAAGTTAAAACAAGCGCGGTGGAAACTCCCGTGACCCTCAACGAGTTGCTGACTTTTTCGGACAAATATATCAATGGCGCATATCAAAAACCCGCCGCAAACTTGGCGCAGGACGTGCAAACGGAGGTTTCTCGATTGACGGCGGAAATCTACGAAAAACTCTTTTTCGGCGGGGTGATACGCGTGGACTACCTGTTGGACAACCAAACGGGCAAACTGTATGTCAACGAAATAAATACCACCCCGGGATCGCTTGCGTTCGGCTTGTGGGAGGCAAACTATTCGCGCGCAAGTTACGGGCAAGCGTTGACGGAGCAGGCTATTGCCGACAACAACGAAATGCAAAGTTTTACCTACACGTTCGATTCGGGCGTACTCAACGGCGCGGGCGGCATAAAAAAGAAATAGTTTTGCCGCGCTCAAACGCACTTTGTCGGCTTGACAACATACAAAAAACGACTTTCTCTGCGAAAGTCGTTTTTTGACAATGGGCAACATATCCCGAGCGTTCCCGCGCAACTCGGTAAAATTTGAGTTTGCCGCAGTGCTACATGTCAAAGTTCGGGTCGAATATTGCGTCCACTGCGCGCTGAAACTCCGTCAAGGTGGGCATATTGCCGAACGCCGTCGTCGGCAGATCCTCGTCGGGCAATTCGGCGCTTTGCTTTGTGCATGCTCCGATAAGTTTCAAAAAAATTATATTCAAGTCGAATTCGTTCGAGCAATCGTATTTCATAGCATGACCTCCATTTTGTCCGTATCCATTTTACGCTATCATTATAGCAAGTATATCTTGACAACTGTTTGTCAGTGTTTTGTAAATTTTTAATAAATTTTTGCCAAAAAGTTGACAATAAGTTGTCAGTATTCTAAAATCAAGTTGAGTTCATTTTGTAAATCCGTACTTTGCGCAAACAAATTTGTCGCAGAGCAACGCGGTTTTACTTTGATTATATTCAAGCGGAGGAAATTTATGCAAATACCCGTTTTGGTGGGCATTTTGTCCACATTGTTATCCAGCGACGACCTTGTTCGCGCCGAGGATCTTGCCAAAAAGTACGAAATATCTCCGCGCTCGGTCTACCGTTATATCGCCATGCTTTCCGAGGGCGGCATACCAATCGAGAGCGTGGTGGGGCGTAACGGCGGCTGGCGCATAGTGGAAAGTTACAAACTCAAAGCGACCTATTTTACTCCGGAAGAATACGAGCGACTCATTTTCAGTTTGCAAAGTTCCACCTTGCAGGACGACGTCACCAAGCAAGCGACTCTCAAACTGACGGGGCTCAACCGCGTTCACCAAAGCGCCACCGTGCTTAAAAGCGAGCAGTTTATCGTGGACAGCGGCGACAGCGTGTTGGGCGAACTTCTCAACACCGTATCCGAGTGTATTGCGCAACGCAAACTTTGCCAGATAGAGTATCACTCCAAGGACGGTGTTGACTCGGTGCGCGTGATCGAACCGTATTGCCTTATACTCAAAGACGGCGCGTGGTATGTTTACAGTTTTTGCCGTTTGCGCAAGGGTTTCAGATATTTCAAGTTGTCGCGTATCGTAAAGTTGGACGTGGGGGACAAATTCAGCGGCAGAGCCTACGACGGCGTGGATAGCAGCGTTATCAAAACGGACGTCTTGCGAAACAAAGAAATGTGCGAGGTGATTTTGTCTGTGGACAACACCGCGCTGTCCGCCTGCGAGGAGTGGTTGGGAGTCAATTCCGTTGCCAAACTCGGCGGCGCGCACATAGCCAAGGCCGAGTTGCCCTATGACGAAATGCTCATCAACCGCATATTATCGTTGGGCGACGGCGTCCGCGTGGAAAAACCCGTCCGTTTGCGCCAGGCGGTAATAGACAGATGCCGACAGATAATTGAGATAAATCGTGACTAAGTTGCGCTCGGGTGCTTGCACACAAAACGGCTTCACTGCGCACTGCGTGCTTGTTGCAGATTGTTTTGTAGTGCAACACCCTCAGTGCCCCTTTTACAAGGGTAAGTGTGTTGCAGATTATTTGTCGCGAAACACCCTCATACCTTGGTGGAACAAGGTCTGAACTCTGATTGGGACAATTTGAACCGTAACAAAGTTGGTTACTGTGAGATAGTTTTCCATTCGAGAGGGGAAGTGGTATTCGCAACCAACAAAACAATGCTTTCCATTATAATGGGAAACAAAGTCGGCGACTGAATTAAAAGCCTTCTCTTGGGGACGCAAGAGAAGGGGGACCGTCGTCAGACGGTGGATGAGTTTCGACATTTAGATTTGTGTGCAGCACTCATTGCAGATTATTTTGCGAGGGATACCCTCGCGCTTGTGTGAACAAGGTCGGGACTGTGATTAGAACTGCTTGTTGTGAAAATCGATTGTCAATTGCAATCAAAATCGGTTTTAATAAAACATTGCTTTCCATTATAATGGGAAACAAAGTTTGTCACTGTGGAATAGTTTTTCCCCCCCCCTTGAGGGGCGTGGCGAGTAAATTCAATCTTCGCAGTGCGGATTCGGTAGCAGACACCTGCTTGTCGCTACTCACTCACCGCGGCGAGCGAACCCTGTACCTGTCACGTAGTGGCGATAGTGACGAAGAGAAAATCCCTCTCCCCGAACAGATGTTTTGGTTAGTTGCAAAATTGTTTTTTCTAATGTACAAAAAGAGCGTACCGTAAAGTACGCTCTTTTTGTGTAAAATTTTGTTTGTATGTGGTTTAAGCGACGTAATTTATATTTGTTTTACTACCGATAAGGTTATCTACATGAGAACCGTTGCCTTGAACAGTGCCTGTGGAACTGTACGTTTGTATTGTTGAAGATGTGTCGTCTGAGTATGCATATCCGAACAGTCCTCCAACGTAATCGCTTGTGGCAGAAATGTTTCCCGTATTCGTCAGTTCCAAAGAGATTAACTTGATTGTGCGATTAGAACCGCTATATTTGTTTTCTGCATAAACATATCCAATCAAGCCACCGACATAGTTTGCGCCGTTGACAGTGGCGGAGTTTCGGATATATTCAAAGCGTAATGTGAAGTTGGTAGATGTATCCTTAATGTTGTACAAATATCCGACCAATCCGCCGACGTAGTCGCCCGTCGCCGTGACTTCCCCTGTATTTTCAAGATTGCTATACGTTGCACTGCCACCGTAGACGATACTGCCCGCAATGCCTCCCACATGATTTTTGCCGCTGATATCCGCATTGTTGGTGCAATCGGTAAAAACGCCCGCTGAGCAACCTGCAATGCCGCCAACGCACTGACCTTCGGACGTGTAAGTTATTTGTACCGCATTGGTGCAGCCTGTAACAGAGTATCCATAGCCAACGTAACCGCCAAGATAAACGCTGGGGGTTGTGTCGGTATAGATGTAGCCGTTGGAAGTCACACTTGACCCTTCATTACTGCTGTTTTTTATGGTGATGTTTCCCAAATAACCTGCCAAACCTCCGACATAGGCGCGTCCGCTCACCGTAGCGTTGCTCGATGATTTTTCAATGTAAGAGTTTGCACCGCCATAGGCATAACCCGCCAAACCTCCAACGTAGTCACCAGAAGCGGTAACATTTCCTGTATTTGTCAGATCCAACGAAATTAGTTGTATTGTGCGATTAGAGCCGGTATATTTGTTATAAGCATAATAATATCCTATGATACCGCCTATGTAATTAGTGCCACTAATTATGCCGGAGTTTCGGTTATATTCAAAGCGCAATGTGAAGTCGCTGGATGTATCTTTGATGTTGTACAAATACCCAATCAAACCGCCCACATAGTCACCCGTTGCCGTGACGTTGCCTGTGTTGCTCAAACTGCTGTATGTTGCAGTTCCGTTGTATTCGATATGACCTGCAACGCCGCCGACGCGAGTCGTGCCGCTTACAGTTGAGGAACTTTCGCAATCTTTTAGGCTACTGTTCAGGTATTGACCGACAATTCCTCCGACATTTTCACTGCCAACAACCGTTGCCGAACTCGAACAGTCGTTTACTGTTCCCGTCGTGTATCCGACAACGCCTCCCACGTTATTGCAGTTGTCGGCGGTAACAAATCCCGCCGTATCAACCCCTGATACTGAAGAGGTAGTGTATCCGCACAAAATTCCGACGTAATCGGTCTTTTCGTATGTAGTTACCGTGATATTTGTTCCTGTCAACACAATGTTACTTATTGCCCCGGTAACATATCCGAACAAGCCGACGTATTGAGTTTGCGTTGATATTTTGAGGTTGGAAACCACAAAATTTCTACCGTTGAACGTTCCCGCAAAAGGTGTAGACGAACCCGAGCCGATAGGTATCCATTCGACGTTGTCAAGGTTAATGTTGTTTGCAAGGTACACCGTCTTGCCCGAAAAATTTGTGCCGCTGTTTACAAGATAAGCAAGTCCTGCCAGATCTTGTGGGGTTTTTATCTCAAAAGACGACGACGAGGACGCGTACCATTCCGTAGAGTAGGCGGGACCGTCGTACTTTTCGGGGGTTTTGCACCAAACGCAAGCCCCGTTGTAGTAGTGATGTCCCGTTTCGGGAACGTAGTCGTTTATGTAACTGTAACCGCATGTGTTGCATGTGTATTTTGTGTAACCGCGTTTTTCGCAAGTGGGGTCTACCTGTTCGGTTGAGAATACATGTTCGCAGGCGGGGTTTTTGACGTCGATTTCGTAGGTTGTGCCGTCTGACAGGGTTATTGTAACGTGTCCGTTGTAATCGATAACTATGTTTTCTATGCCGACTGCCTTGGCGGATACGCCCGTATCCACTTCACCGATCCACCAATGGCCGTTTTCTCCGATGTGGGGCGATATTCCCTTCTCGCCCTTTTCTCCCTGTGCGCCTGTATCTCCAGTATCGCCCTTTTCTCCTTGCGGTCCTTGCGCGCCTGTTTCGCCCTTGTCGCCTTTGGGACCGGCAACGCCTGTGTCGCCTTTTTCACCTTTGAGCCAATTGAGAAAATCTTCTTCCGAACCGCTATGGCCGTTGGCTAACCACACGTCGTATGCGCTTTCGCCCGAGTCCCCTTTGGGACCGGTTGCTCCTTGTGCGCCTGTTTCGCCCTTTTCTCCCTGCGGGCCTTGCGCACCGGTATCGCCTGTATCTCCTTTTTCGCCTTGCGGACCGATAGTGCCTTGGTCGCCCTTTTCTCCCTGCGGACCTTGATCTCCTTTTTCGCCTTTGAGCCAGTCAAGAAAATCTTCTTCCGAGCCGCTGTGACCGTTGGCAAGCCATACGTCGTATGCGCTTTCGCCCGAGTCCCCTTTGGGACCCGTTTCGCCCGTTTCTCCCTGCGGACCTTGCGCGCCTGTTTTTCCTTGTTGCCCTTTGCAAGCCGTAACGATCAAAACAAAAAGAGCCGATACAAGTAATACTGACATAATAATAAGTAAAACTCGTTTCTGTTTCATCTGTAATTCTCCTTTGCGTATTTTTACAAAAAAGTGTCGCTCTTGTCGGAGCGACACCTGTAAAGTGCCTTTCCGCGTAGTTGCGACACTAGTTTACAATAACTCTCTTGCTTGAAGATTTGATTGTGCGAATAGGAACACCTTACCAAGGTAAGTATGTTCAAGCAATCGATTAGTTATTAAACTGTGTCGCAAGTTGATTATACGATAAATAAATTGAAATGTCAATAAAGGAAGCGCATTATCTGTATTAAATGTAACGCGCTTTTAACCGTCAAAGAAAATATAAAAATTATCATTTTTCGGATTTTTTTTTACCTGTTTTTTGCTACGTTTAGTAGTATTTCCGCAACTTTGTCCGTGCCGTAGAGAGAACGCTCGGCGCGTTGCTTGGCGCGAATGGCGGTGCGGTTGTTGTAGGCGGCGTTTACTGCGCTTTGCAACTCCGAGGTTAGGTTTTCCTCACTGAGCAGAAGTCCGCAACCGCGCTCGGCAAAGTAGCGGGCGTTGATCGTTTGTTCTCCGCGCGACGCCTTGACGAGCGGCACCGCCACAAAAGGCACTTGCGCCAAAGTGAGTTCCGCAAGGGTGTTTGCGCCCGCCCTCGTCACGCACACGTCGGCGGCGGCCATCAAGTCGTTCATATTGTCGATAAATTCCGCTTGGTGTACAAAATCGCACCCCATGTGCTTGTTTTTGCCTGTTATCACAAAAATATCGTACTTGTCGGCAAGTTGCGGACAAACTGCGATCGCGTCGTTCAGCGCTTTTGCTCCGAGGCTTCCGCCCGTTACGAGCAATATCGGTTTGCCGCCGTCAAAGCCCATTGTCGCAAGTCCTTTCGCCCTGTCGCCGCACATGATCTCTTTGCGCACGATCACGCCCGTTACTTTTGCGCGTTTATCGCAGGGAAACGCCGACAAAAACACGTCGGCAAAGCGCGCGCAAATTTTGTTTGCAAGCCCAGGCGTCATGTCGCTTTCGTGTATTACGGTGGGTATGCCCAATTTTTTGCCCGCGATCACAACGGGCAGTCCCACGTAGCCGCCCTTGCTGAAAATCACGTCGGGGCGCAGTTCTTTGAGTTGCTGTTTGGCTTCTCTTACGCTGCGCGCAAAGCGAAAAGGCAGCAAAAGATTGCCGAGCGCGAGTTTGCGTTGCAATTTAAACGCGGATATGGCGCGGTATTCCGCAATTTTGCCCTGCGCAACGTAAGGCGCGACAAGGTTTTTTTCCATGCCGTCAGTACCAATGTAACAAACGGTGTTGCCGTTCAGTTTGTCAAGTAACGCCAAGTTGGGCGTTACGTGTCCCGCGGTGCCTCCGCCGCTCAAAACTATTTTCATATCCTTAGTTTATGCCGATATAGGTCGAAATATAAAATTCTTTTGTTTGGCGTTTTGACATCGCTCTCAAACCGACGTTGCAAAACGACGACTGTGTTTGAAACGTATTGACAATTGCTTTTGTTTGTCGTACAATTTTGATAAACAAAATCCACAATACAAGGCGGAAAACAATATGAAGCTCTCTCGTTTTACTTCGCACGACGGCAAACAATTGCAACTGTACGTTTGGGACAACGTGGCGTCGCCTCGCGGCGTAGTCAAAATCGCCCACGGCATGGCAGAACACTCCGCGCGTTACGACGACTTTGCAAACTTTCTCAATCAACAGGGATACGTAGTTGTAATGAACGATCACCGCGGTCACGGACTGACCGCCCCCTCGGACAGTTTGGGCTACGAGGAGGGGGATATGTTCGGCAACAACGTCAAAGATCAGTTGGCATTGCTAGATTACTGTCGCGATCATTGGGACGTGCCGCTGTTTATGATGGGACACAGTTACGGCAGTTTCGTCACGCAAGCGGTGATAGAGGAACGCCCCGACGTAGACGGCTTTATTTTGTGCGGGTCAAACTACATCAAGGGATTTAGTTACACCGCATGCGGAGTGGTGGCGCGCGGCATGTGTCGCAACAAGGGCGGCAGATACCCCGCCGAACTCATTGCCAAACTATCATTCGGAAGTTACGAAAAGAAGTTTCCCGGTCAAAACGCCTGGCTCAACCGCGACTCGCAAGAAGTTGCCGCCTACAACCAAGACCCAATGTGCGGATTTGTTTGCTCGGCAAATTTTTACCGCACGTTTATGGCGGGCATATCCAAACTTTACAGCAAGGAAAAGTTCGGCAATATCAATGCGGAAACGCCCATTCTGATAATATCGGGCGGCGACGACCCCGTTGGCAACTACGGCAAGGGCGTTACCAAGTTAGCCAAATTCTACACCGACAGAGTGGGCGTTAAGGACGTTACGTTGCGCCTTTACCAAGACGCCCGACACGAGATACTCAACGAAATCGACAAGCAAAACGTGTACAACGACGTCGTCGCGTGGCTAAACGAACGCGCGCCTCAGCCCGTCGAGTCGCAGGAGCAAACCGCGTCCTCCGCCGAGAAAAAAGGTCTGTTCCGCAGAAGAAAACAATGATCTCGTCGCGTTCACCGCGTAATTTTTCCGTCAATGCAAAATGCCTATCCCTGTGAGGAAAAGGCATTTTTGTTTGTCGCGCCGCTTTTCCGACAAATTTTGCATAATTATGCAAACGCATTGTATAAATATTTGTTTTTTTGCATAAATATTCACATAATTCTGTATAAATAATTTTTGGCGCAAAATTTATTGATTTCTAATGAATAAATATTAAATTTCTATTGCATTGTGTCCACGTTTGTGGTATAATAAATTATGCTTGAAGTTGCGTCGACGCGAACGCTTTTTTCGGCGGCGGCGGATTGCATTTATGCAAAAGTAAACTTCGAACCACCCCAGACAACACTCATCGGAGGAAACAAAGTGAACAAAACTTACGAAGCAAAAGACATTCAGGTGCTGGAAGGTTTGGACGCCGTTCGCATGCGCCCCGGAATGTACATCGGAACCACGGGCAGGACGGGACTGCATCACCTGCTGTGGGAAATAGTAGACAATGCCGTGGACGAAGCCAGCAACGGCTTTGCAAACAGAGTGGAAGTCACTCTCCACAAGGACGGCAGCGTTACCGTCAGCGACAACGGACGGGGCATCCCCGTGGACGAGCATCCGCAACTGCACATTTCCGGCGTGGAAGTAGTGTTTACGCAACTGCACGCGGGCGGCAAGTTCAACAACGAAAACTACGCTTTTTCCGGCGGACTGCACGGCGTGGGCGCAAGCGTCACCAACGCGTTGTCAAGTTGGCTTACCGTAACGGTGTACAAGGGCGGCTACGAGTACGTACAGCACTTTCACAGCCTGGTAGACGCCAACGGTAAAGTTCTTTCAGGCGTACCCCAGGATCACCTCACCAAAGTGGGCAAGTCCGACCGCCACGGCAGTACGATCACGTTTTTGGCGGACAGCCGCGTATTCAAAAATATCCAGATGGATTACGAGATCATTCACAAGCGCGTCAAGGAACTTGCCTTCCTCAACAAGGGCATAACCTTTGTTTTGACGGACGAACGCGCCGACGACGAGGACGGCAACATCAAGACGGAAACGTTTTGCTACGACGGCGGCTTGAAAGACTTTGTGTTGTACCTCAACGAAAACAAAGCGCCTTTGCACCTCAACCCGTTGTATTGGAGCGGACAAAACGAAACGTTGCAGTTGGAATTTGCGTTTCAGTACACGACCAACTACACCGAAAATCTCGTCAGTTACGTAAACAACATACCCACAGGCGAGGGCGGCATGCACGAAACGGGACTCAAAACCGCCATGACCAAGGTTTTCAACGACTACGCCCGCGCAAAGGGCTTTCTCAAAGCCAAGGACGACAATCTTATCGGAGAGGACTTCCGCGAGGGTATCACTTTGGTAATGTCCGTAAAAATGGCAAACGTCCAATTCGAAGGGCAGACCAAAACAAAATTGGGCAACGTCGAAGCGCGCATCGCTTGCGAGGCGTTGGCGACGGAGGCTTTTACCGAGTTGCTCAACAAAAACGGCGGCGTTGCGGAAATTATCATAAAAAAATCCATTGCCTCGGCAAAAGTGCGCGAAGCGGCGCGCAAAGCCAAGGAAGTAACGCGGCAAAAGAACAGCATATTCAACAGTACCTTGGTGGGCAAACTCGCAAGTTGCACGGGGCGCGACCCTTCCAAAAACGAACTGTTCATAGTGGAGGGCGACAGCGCGGGCGGCAGTGCCAAGCAAGCGCGTAACCGTCGTTTTCAAGCGATATTGCCGTTGCGCGGCAAACCGTTGAACGCCGAGCGCAAACGCATAGACCAAGTTCTCGCCAACGAAGAAATACGCTCGCTTATCAACGCGCTCGATACGGGTATAGGCGAGGAGGACTTCAATATCGACGACCTCAAATACGACAAGATAATCATATTGTCCGACGCCGACCAGGACGGCGCGCACATCAGAGCAATTTTGCTGACGTTTTTCTTCCGCTACATGCGCGAACTTATCACCGACGGGCATGTGTATATCGGAATGCCGCCGCTGTACAAAATTTCCAAAAAGGACAAAGTGCGCTACGCCTACGACGACTACGAGTTACAAGAGATAGTGGGCGAGTTCGGGCGCGGTTACGACCTACAACGGTACAAGGGATTGGGCGAAATGAACGCTGAGCAACTGTGGGAAACCACAATGAATCCCGAAAGTCGCACCCTTATGCGAGTTACGATAGAAAACTTTTCCGAAGCGGAGCGTATGGTAACTACTCTGATGGGCGACCAAATCGACGCTCGCAAGGCGTACATAACGGAAAACGCCGACTTCAACAAGGACAACGACGCCCTGTTCGACAAGTTGGTGTAGCGAGGTGAACAAATGAGTCAACAAGTGGATATATTCGATCTGGAACACAACGACGTAGTAAAAATGGAGGACGGCAGCAATCTCGTCACCAAGCCCATGGAAGTGGTAATGCACGAATCCATGATGCCCTACGCCGAACACGTAATTTTGGACAGAGCGTTGCCTCGCGTAGAGGACGGTTTGAAACCCGTTCAACGCCGCATATTGTACTCGATGTACGAGCAGGGCAACACTCCCGACAAGCCGACGCGCAAATCGGCGCGTATCGTCGGCGATTGCATGGGACGTTACCACCCGCACGGCGACAGTTCCATCTACGACGCAATGGTGCGTATGGCGCAACCTTTTGCAATGAACGTCCCTCTCATTATCGGGCAGGGCAATTTCGGCAATATCGACGGCGACAGCGCGGCGGCAATGCGCTACACCGAGGCAAAACTCTCTCCCTGCGCGTTGGAATTGCTTCGCGACATCGAAAAGGACACCGTGCGTTGGTCGCGCAACTTTGACGACACCACCAAAGAGCCCGATATGCTCCCGGGACGTTTTCCCAATTTGCTTGTCAACGGCGCGACGGGTATCGCGGTGGGACTTGCCACCAACATACCTCCCCACAACTTCGCCGAGGTAATCGACGGAACGATCGCCTACATAGACAATCCGCGCATTTCTTTGACTAACATGATGAAGATCGTCAAAGGTCCCGATTTCCCCACAGGCGGACACGTCATACCGGGCGACGGGTTGGTGCAGGCATACGAAACGGGCAAGGGCAAAATAACTCTCCGCGCCAAAATGCACATAGAAGTCGCTCCGAACGACCGCCGCAACATTGTAATTACCGAGATACCCTACGGACTTAACAAGGCGGACTTGTTAATAAAGATCGCCGCTTTGAAAGACGAAAAAAAGGATATGTTCGCAGGCATTTCGGAGATCGTAGACGAAAGCGACAAAGAGGGACTTCGCGCCGTTATCAAGTTGCGCAAGGACTGCGACGTAAATCAAGTTATACAAAATTTGTTCAAATATTCGCAATTGCAGGTTTCCTACGGCATCAATATGGTGGCTATCGCCGACGGCAAGCCCCAATTGATGGGACTGTTGGACATAATCGCCTACTACGTGTCCTACCAACGCGACGTTATTCTTCGTCGCAGCAAATTTGAGTTGGAGGAGGCAAAGGAACGCGCTCACATTTTGGAAGGACTTGTGATAGCCGTCCAAAATATCGACGAAGTTATTCAGATCATAAAAAACGCCGCCTCGACCACCGACGCCCGCAACAAACTGCGCGAACGGTTTGATTTGTCCGAAAGACAGGCGCAGGCGATACTCGATCTGCGTTTGGCGCGTATCACCAAATTGGAAGTAAACAAGCTCGTAAACGAACTGAAAGACCTCGAACATCAAATCGCGCGTTTGAACGTTATCATCAACAGCCGTCGCGAGCAAATGGAACTTATCAAGAGCGAACTTACCGCGCTCAAACGCAATTACAAATCGCCGCGTTTGACGGAAATTTGCAAGACGGAATCGGACGCGGTTATCCCGAGCGAAACGGACGAAAAACCCGTCGAAACCGTGGTGGTGGGTATCGCCGCCGACTATACCGTCAAGCGTATTCCGTCCAAAAACTTCAACATGTCGCAAAAGGACGCTATCGGTTCGTCGTCGTCCGAATTGCTTACCCGCGCGGTGGAAACAAAAACCGACGTAAACGTGATGTTTTTCAGCAATTTGGGCAACTGTTTCCGTATCAAGGCGGGCGACCTGCCCGAAATACGCTATCGCGACGCGGGACTGACGTTGTCGCATATCTTCCCCGACGCGCAAACGGGCGAGATTCCCGTAGCGGTGTTTGCGCAACCCGCGGGAGAAGAACCCACGGGCGAACTGTTGGTGTACACGCGCCAAGGCATGATAAAACGCTCTCCTTGGAGCGAATATCAACTGCTCAAACCTGTCTTTCAGGGATACAAGGGCAAAGAGGGCGACGAAGTGTTCCGCGTGGAAATCGTTCGACCCGATACCGAAATTTTCTATGTTACCAATCGCGGCGGTTGCACGCGCTTTGACGTTGCGGAAATTCCGCTCCAAGGCAGAGTGGCGGGAGGAGTGCATTGCATCAACCTCGCCGACGACGAGTACGTTGTGTTTGCGGGACAGGTCGTTCGCGACAAGGGCGAGGTTTTGCTCGTGACCAACAAGGGCTTTATGAAACGCCTCCCCGTTACCGAAATTACCAAACACGCGCGCAATTGCAAGGGAGCCAAGGGTATCGAATTCGGCACAAACGGCAGCAGCGTTGTGTTTGCTTGGTACGTCGGCGCAACCAATTTCAAGTTTGCGTTGTACGATCGCGCCAATACCTATGTCGTGGATAGCGGCGAGGTCAGCGTGGAAAACAAAAATCACAAAGGCAAACTGCCCCAAGGCAAACGCGGCGGCATAGCGGTGGAAAAGATAATCCGCTACTGCACGGGAGCGGACAAAGAATAAGGCGCTCGGGTATCCCCTGCAAAAAGGCTTCACACAGCACTTCTGGTGCTTGCACACAAAACGGCTTCACTGCGCACTGCGTGCTTGTTGCAGATTGTTTTGTTGTGCAAAACCCTCAGTGCCCCTTTTACAAGGGCGAGTGTGTTGCAGATTATTTTTCGGGCAACACCCTCGGGGCTTGGTGAATAAGGACGGGGGCATTTCAGAAACTGCGCTCGGGTATTCTGACCAAACGCAAGTCGGTTCGTTCGACTATGCGACCGACCCCTACGGGGCGCAAGTGCGCCGACTTGGTCGGACTACTAAGGAAGTCGCTACACGCGCCTTCTCTGATTTGACTTTCGTCGGGGGTCTTGCCCCGACACCCCCAAGATTGGCTGCAATCGCCGCGCAGGTCGCCGATTGCAGAAGGGATTTGAGTTTTGCCCGCTTGTGCGTTGTGTCCACACGCCCTGCGCTCACTCAAATCCCTATTTTTTTCGACCAA
>CANQPI010000002.1 GCA_947625725.1 uncultured Clostridia bacterium
CGGCTAAACATGTCACGCAGTGACATATTTAACTAATCAATTCAACTGTTCGCAGAAATAAATGTAAGGGGGATAGTGTGGTACTTGGCTGGACACGGCGCGGGAGAGTAAGGTTTTGCCGCATCCATTAAAAATCTTTGACATCAGTCGGAGATTTTTTTTCAATAAAATTCAGCCAAGTACCCTAGGCATTATCCCCCGCGGCTAAACATGTCACGCAGTGACATATTTAACTAATCAATTCAACTGTTCGCAGAAATAAATGTAAGGGGGATAGTATGGTACTTGGCTGGACACGGCCCGGGAGAGTAAGGTTTTGACGGCGTATAGTCGTCGCAATACTTTGTCGGGCTTGCGGTTGCACGGCGGTCATTTACGCACAGTAAACTCCCTTGTGCAGTCCTTGCCCGCCTCGTCTTGCTTGCCTCTCCGCCGTCAAAAAAATATTTGCAAAATCAAAGTTTGTTAAAGGCTCTCCTTGTGGCGGTTTGATTACAAATTCAGTCAAGTACCATTAAAAGTGGTGCAAAGTGGCGCAAAATTACGCGCGGAACACAGTCTGAACACGTTTGTTGCACGCCAAATGGAAACAAGGTGGTTAATTCGAACAAATCTGTTCAAAATAAGCCACTCTTAAAGAATTTCAAGAGCGGCTTTGTTATCTTATTTCTATCAGTAATCCGACAGTCCCAGCAAGTAGTCCGCGCTGACATGCAACACGTTGCATATCACGCACAGCATTTCGGCGTCGGGCAGAGTTGCACCCCGTTCCCATTTGCTTACGCAGGACTGTTGCACGTTGCATTTCAAAGCAAATTCCATTTGATTCATTTTGTTTTCCGACCGTATTTCTTTGAGCCGCTGTGCAAATTTGGTTATCATAGTGATTATAGTATAGTCCGAGTAGGAATATTTTTATGCGATAGTCTTGACAAGACTATTTTTTAGTTATATAATTAACCGTAACGTGAGGGTAACAAACTCGGTTAGTTGTGATAAATTTCAAAGGATATAAAATGGATAATAAGCAAGGGCTTTCCGACTTGTACATTATATTGAAAAATGCTCATCAAAAGCAATTTGAACAAGACGTTGTATCCGAATGGGCAACGAACGAACTAAAAGAAAAAGGGAGGATAGAGTTTTGACGCAAAAAGAAGAATTGTTATCTCAAATGTACACATTGCGCGCGGGATTGAGTTGGCTCTCACAAAAAAAGGTAGAACTCGACAAATTGAATAACGCAGTCAAAGTGCCCGCCAAAATTACCGAAAAAGAGATTTTGGAAAAAACCAGACAGCGGGTAAAAAGTTTGGAAAATCAATTGAAAGATACAGAAAAAAAGGAACTTGATGTCTGCGGAAGGCAAATTAAAGATAAGGGTGTTGATAAAGTTGCAGCAGTGACTATCTTTTTTGGAATTATTGCTTTTTCTATAGCAGTGGGATTATTTGCTTGGGGGTACGACCTGATGCTTAATCCTGTTGGATTGAGGATCGTAGGGATGTGGGTCGCATTTATTATTGCGGGAATTTTTTCGATTGGCGGCTTATTGTTGCTTTCTCTAATTATATCGCTGACCTCTAATCCCAAATCAATTAAATCGCAATTAGCCGTGTCTATAATGTTTTATATTTTAGCGGCGGCATTAGAGGTTGGCGGCGGCTTATTGCTAAAAATACATATATTTTGGTCGGGAATCTCGTTCGCATTAGGCGGAATTGCCTTGATAATCGCGGTAGTTGAAACAATTCTTTACTCACGTAATCGTCGTCGTGATAAAAAATTTTATAAAGAATGGAAAGTGTTTTATGATAAAGAAAAAGAATTGAAAAAGGCAATAGAAGCGGCAAAACAAGATGTAGAAAACGCAAGGAAAGATCTTGTTCCGAAAGTGCAGGCGCAAAACGAAGCCGACATTGCCGAGGCGCACCGCAAAATCGAAGACATACGCAAAAATCAAATAGAACCGTTGACAAAATTGTGCAACGATTTTTACGACACGCTGTTAGAAAATTACGGCAATTCTCTGGATAAGCGCGACTGGGCTTATTTGGATCTGGTGATTTTCTATATCGAAACCAACCGCGCGGAATCGATACGCGAGGCTTTGCAGCAAATCGACCGCGAACGCCAAACGCAGCAAATCGTGGCGAGCATGCGCGAGGCGACGGAGCAAATTTGTCTGTCTATCAAGACGGAAATGCGCTCGCTCGGGCAATCGATCGAATACGGCTTCAACAGGTTGGAGAGCAGTGTGAGCGATATGAAAAACATTTTCAACAGACGAATTTCCTCACTGCAAGCCAGCGTCGAAAACAGCGCGGCGCAAACGCAACTTCTCGCAAGCGCGCAAATATCTCAAAGCACTTTGACAAACGCATTGCTTGCCAAGTCCAATGCCACCAGCGAGCAGTTGATGAACGACGTCAATTACATAAGGCAAAGGTTGTACTGACCAAAGGAAAATTTTTGCGGAACGGGGAAAAACCGTTCCGCTTTTTTCGTTTGGCAAGGTGGCGCGCCGAAATTTTTCTCGCCCCGCGCCCGTCGTCGGGCAAGCACGGGCAAAGCGCAACAATTGCGACCCGTGCGGCAAAAATTCCGTCAAAAATGCGCCTACATTCGCGCGCAGACAAGGGTCGAAATGTTCCGTTTTTCGACAGGACGTGCTATATTTTATCACATAAAATGCTTTAATTTCAAAATTTTTTTTAGAATATTTTCATTTTTTGACTTCATTTGCTTTACCTTTTGCATACAAATATGCTACAATACATTCAATATTACTATTTTGGCGGTGCAGTAACCGATCGGCAAGGAAATAGTAAGGAGTTAGCTATCAGGAGGAATATGTTTATGAAACAAGCAAAAAGGCTAATTGTCGCATTTTTGTGCCTTGCACTCGTGTTGACCGGAACCTTGTTGGTTGTTGTAGCATGCGGTGAGGAAGGTTATTCTATCACCGCTTCTTTTAACAGTCAAGAAGGAACCGTCACCTACACCGATCAGCAACAGAACCGTCGCTACGCCGCCGACGAGCAAGTTACGGTTACTGTGACGCCGAACGAAAATTATCAAGTGCAAAGTTTCAAAGTCAACGGCGAAGAACAGTCGCTAAACGACGGCATATACACATTTAATATCACGCAAAACACCGAAATCGTCGTCACGTTCGAACCGACCGATACCGACGTAAAGCACGTTTTGACCTACGGTTTGGGCGCGCACGCCGCAAGCGGCGCAACGGCTCCCGCGCAGGAAAGTTTGGCGCAGGACGAAACGACCTCTTTGCCGCAGGGACCGTCAGCCGAGCAGGGTTGGGAATTCGGCGGATGGAGCGACGGCACGCAAACTTATGCCGCGGGCGCAACATTCACAATGCCCGACGACGACGTAACGCTCACGGCGCAGTGGAACTCCGCGGATACGCCCACGACCTACACGCTCACCGTTGAAAAAACGGAAAACGGCAGTGTAGAAGTCGATCCCGAAGAAGGTCCGTATCTTACGGGCACGGAAATTACCGTCACAGCCACACCCGACCCCGGCTACGAAATTTACACATTTATGGTAAATGATGCTCCCGTCAATCACAAAGACGGCGTGTACAGTTTTACGATAACGGAAAACACCACGATAACAGTTTATTTCACTCAAAGCGTTTTCCAAACCTATTCGCTCAGGACGGAAATAGACGTTGTCGGTACGGGGACGATCACCGTCCAACCGCAAAAGACGGAGTACATCGAGGGCGACGAAATAACCGTGACCTTTGTTCCCGCGCAAAACTACACTTTGAATCGCTTTACGGTACAGGGCGTAGACGCCGAACTTACGGACGCGCAAGCGCGCAGTTACACGTTTAATATAGCGGACAACACAGTCATACGCGCCTACTTCAAGGCGACGGAATCAACGACCTCGCTCCCCGACTACTTTTACGGGCAGTGGACTCAAATAAACCCCCTGGGGGGACACGTCGGCAAGGTGAAAATATCCGCAACGGAATTCAAGTACGACGACGACATCAAAGGCGAGCAAACCTATCAAGTGGTGCAAACCCCCGAGGGCTACGCGTACAAAAACGACCCGTTCACTACTTACTTCGGATTTTTCACGGAAGATCACGACGTGCTGTACATTCACATGGGCGGAACGCTGTTCTATCTGTTCACGGCGGACGGCACGATCCCCGACAAAACTTTCCCCGCTGCGTTCAACAACACCAAGTGGGACAGCGAAAATATGGGACGTATTTCTTTCGAACTAGGCAAAGCCAAGTTGGACGGCAACAACGCGTATCTTCTCGACGCGGAGCAGGACGGCGACGCCTACACGTTGCACGTTCTCTACAACGGCGGATATTGGATACTTACCTACACGTTGCAAGACAAATCTCTTACTTTCGCTCAACCGGGCGGACAGGGACAGGACAGAACGTACATTTTGTTGGAAGCCAAACCTCTGCCCGACGAATACAAGGGCACTTGGACGATAGTCGGCAACGGCGAGGATCTGACGGTGGATAGCGACGGCTACTTGCATTACCGCGGAGAGATACGCGACGTAATGACAGCCGGCAAAGTAAATTACGCCTACGAATTTACCATTGACGACAACAGGTTCGGCTTGGGAGTTCTCTACGGCACGCAAATGTTGTTTGTGTTGGATTTCGCCGACGACAAATACGAGTTATACTGTCTGCAAGGAACGGACGTACCCAACTCGACCGTCGGTCTGCCCGACGACTACAACGGCGATTGGGTATATCAACCGAGCGGCGGCGACAAATTGACGTTGCATATCGAGGGCGGTACAATTACCATCAACGGACAGCAAGTCAAGTATTGGGGCGAGGAAATTCAGGAAGAAGGCTACATTGCTCGCGCGGTGTACGACAACTCCTATTGGGACGTTATTATCAGTTCTTCGATGGTGGAGTTCGGCAGCGTTATGTTCGATCACTCCGCCAACAAGGACAAGTGGGATCTGCAATTCCGTCGCGAAGGTAGCGCGGGCGTAACGTTCCTTTCTACCTTTGTCGGCAGGTGGACGCAGTTGGGCGGCGACAACGTAATAGTTATCGGCGACGACACGTTCTCTTTCAACGGCACAAACTGCACGGGCGCAAGCCTCACTTGGAACACCTACAAGATAACGGGCGCGCTCAACGCCACCGTGAGCCTGTGGGAAGAAGGTTACTATATGAACGCTTTGTTGAAGGTGGAAACGGATAGCGGCACTTTCTACTACGAGAACGGCACGCCAAGCACTTCTTTCCCGACCGATTGGCGCGGCAAGACCTTTACAAGCGGCGAGGATACGGTAATTATCGCCGCAAACGGCAACGCCACGCTCAACGGCAACGCTCTGCGTTTGATCGATTACACGTTGAACTTCGGCGATGGCGGGTTTGGCGGCACGGCGGGCGCTCCCGATACGGGTTTTGCCTACGACGAAGTTACCAAAACGCTGTACATCATCACATTCAATGCCGACGGCGGCTTTACGCTCTCCGACTTGGACGGCAACAACACAAAGTTATTTACTCCGAGCGTTTAACTGCGCTCACCGAGCAAAAAAATAAATCAGGAGGGAATTTATGAAAAACATATCGCGTTGGTTGATTTGCATAACGCTTGTAGTCGCAATGGTCGTCACCCTTGGACTCGCCGCATGCGAACCCACCACAGTAAAAGCAACTTTTGAGGGGGGGGGCAGCGGCGCTACGGGCGACGCGCCCGACGACATTTCCAAAGAGATAGGCTCGCAAATAACCTTGCCTCAAAACACCTTTGAGTTCGCCGATCACACCTTTGCGGGTTGGTCGGACGGCGAAAACACCTATCAAGCGGGCGACAAGTACACTTTGCGCAAAGATACTACTTTCACCGCGCAATGGACGCAAAATCAACCCACAACCTACACGTTGAGTTTTGAGTTGGGCGATCATGCCGCCGATACCGCAACAACGCCCGAACAGCGCACTCTTGCGGAGGACGGCACAACTACGTTGCCCGACGCTCCTGCTGCCGAAAGCGGCTATCAATTCGACGGTTGGTATCACGGCGAAACCAAGTATGAAGCGGGCGCAACGTTCACAATGCCCGCCGAGAACGTAACTCTCACTGCGCGTTTTGTGTCGAATGAGGAGGAGAAACTTTTCGGCGACGAACTTGTCGGCACTTGGGGTAGCATTTTCGACAACAAGCAAATCGTCATTACGTCCGACACGTTCAGTTACGACGGCGAAACCAAGGAGATAACGAAAAACAGCGACACGTCCTACACATTTGACGGTCCAAGCGGCGAGTGGACGTTCGAAGTGATACAAAACGGCGAAAATTTGTTGATCAAAATACAAATCAGCGCAAACACGATATACTTCTTTGAGCGCGAGGGCGAGCAAACGAGAATTGCCATTCCCGAGCAGTATCGCGGCAAAACTTTCTCCCGCGGGTCGGAATACGAGTACCTTGTGGTAGACTCCGACGGTTACATGGGATTCAGCAGAAGTTTTGTTGACGAAGGTACAGGTTCAACGACCATTTCCAGCCCCGTCAGATACTTCTATCACGACGAAGCCGCGGGCAGGATGTATTGCGCAAACGAAACGTCGAGCGGCACAACCATGTATCTGCTCACTCTCGGCGACAACAGTATCGGATTGAGTGGCATCAGCGGCTATCCCGATTGGACTTTCAAACTGCAAGGCACCAAAGAGGACCTTACGCCCATCGAGTGCGACCCGTTCGACACCGAGTACATTGGCTATTGGAGAACGGTCAACGAAGCCTCCAAAAACTACATTGAGATAGGCGAAAAATCCTTCTTCTACCGCACGTCTACCGACGGTTCCTATGACGACATAGGCAACTACTATGCGGCAAACATCACGGACGGCACTCGTAGCGTAACTCTGGGCGGCAAAACCTACACGATAACAATGACCAAAGATCACAACATGATCGTTCTTGTTTCGGCAAGCGGCAACATGTATTTTGTCAAGGGTCGTTACGACGCGACTTACGATTTGGTGGACTTTGCCAACCCGTCGGTGGATTGGACTACCATATTCCCCGAGTTTGTGGATTCCGACTTTACGTCCGACCCGAGAGTGTATCAATACTTTGCCAGCGAAGGTCAACCGGACATCTACTTTGAACCGAGAACTTACACTGAGGATCAATACGTGCCTACGCCGTTCTTGGGCAGCGACAGAATAACCATTCTCACGTGGGACTCCGCGCAACACAGCGGTACGCTGTTCAGCGGCAGCGGCTGGTACGAGTTTGCCATCAGCGGCGACACGTTGGATACGTTCGAACTGACTCTCACCGACTTGCAAGGTCAATCGCACAAGTACACCAAGAAGGAAATTATCCCCGAAATCAAGATAGACATTGACTACACGGGTACTTGGATAGCCGCCAACGGCGACAAGTTGATCATCACTCAAAAGGGTATATCCATTCAACTCAGCGGTTGGAGCGAGGCGCAAGCAGTCGTTGCAACCTTTGACGACAATGTGTTGAAGTACACATATAACGATACGGAATACACGATCACTTTGTACGCCGACGACAACGGAATTTACACAACGGACGAGTCGGGAACAAAAGTTTCCTACTATATAGAATACTTGGGAATGAGTCAAGTATTGAACGTCACAGGCATCAACGGCACGAAGTGGCAAAACGCCGACGGCTCTATTATCATGGAAATCAAGAGTTTCAAACCGGTGATAGAGGGCAAAGACATTCGCATTATCACCAAACCGATCAGCGCAAGCACATCTATTGCGGGCGGAACATATTACGCATTCTACGAGGGAAATTTCTACACCTACTCCGCTTCGCTTAGCGAAATCAAACTTACCCCTTGCGTTGAGGGCTTGGGCGAAGAAATAATCTTTACTTCCTACGTTGAGCAAGGCGGCGGTGATGACGGCGACGACAGCGTTACTTTCCCCGAAAAATATCGCGGTGACACTTGGACGCGTACCGGTGGTTGGACTAACTTTACAATTGTTTTCAGTGCTGACAGTTTTCTGTATATGGGCAAAACTACCTATTCGGGCAATTTGACCTACAACGAGAAAACGGGCGTCTACACATTGACGGGCGCAACGGTGGTGTTCCTCAACGACGACATCTGTTTGGCTGTGCTAGGTTCGAGCGGATACATCTTTACGCGCAACAACGCAACGCCCACAACTACCATACCGCAAGAAGCGTTTGGCTCCTACTCCGACGGAACTAACTCCGCAACGCTTGACGGCAGCGGTATCACAACGGATCTGGCGCCTTATGGCACAACCCTTGCTCACGTACAGGATAACGGCGACGGCAGTTACACGATTTGGGTAAGTTATCAGCCCAAGGGAAGTTACACCAACACATACTATCGTTGGACAATCAAAGACGGCACGATTACCGTACAATCGCTCGACGGCGAAACATTGTTTACACTCACTTTGCAACAATAATTGACTTGCGCGACTTGCGCGTCAAATATTTCTTTCGCCGCAGTTTCAGCGGCGAAAGTGCCCCTAAGGAGCAATCATGAAAAAATTCGTTTACATTCTCACAATTGTACTGCTGGTAGCGGTAGCGGCGCTTGCGGCGGCATGCGACCGAAACGTCACGCTTTTGTTCGTTTCGGACGGAGAGCAAATTGCGTCCGTTCAAGCCAAGTCGGGCGAGGATATTTCCGACCGACTCCCGAGCGAACCTACGCGCGGCGGCTATGTGTTCGAGGGTTGGTATCTCGACCCCGAGTGCAACGGCGAACGGCAAGTTTTGCCGCAGACAATGCCCGACAGCAACGCCACCTACTACGCCAAGTGGAGTCCCGAGGGACAACAAACCCACACGTTGACGCTGACAACGGGCGACGGCGGTACTCTTGCGGCGACAAGTTATCAAATTGCGAGCGGCGCAAATATTTTGCAATTTTTGGCGGACAAGGCTCCCACTCCCCAAACGGGACTTACTTTTGCGGGTTGGTATGTGGGCAACCGTCTTTTGCCCGACAACGCGACAGCCGACTACGATCTGACGCTCACGGCAAAGTACAACGCTACTTACACGGTTACGCTGCACACAATGGATACCGACGGCAGGTACACGCTTACGTCTACGCAAACGGGCACGGCTATCTACGGCGAAAGTTTCAACTGCGGCGACGCTCTGCAAGTACCGGAGCATTTCAGCCTCAACACGCTTGCCGAGGGCAGCAGACTGAACACTTCTTCGTTGGGAGTGGCGGAGCAATTTGAAGCATATTTGCAAAGAGAACGCTACTACGTCATTTTCGACGCCAATTTGCCCGCCGACGTCAGTTACACAGGCGGCGAGATGAAGTACTACTATTACGGCACGCAGATCACGGTGCAAGAGGACTTGATGATTCCCTCTCGTCCGTACAGACTGCTCGGCGTATCCGAGTCGCAAAACGGCAATATCGACGTTTCCGTCGGCGACAGTTTTACGGTAGAGGGCAACACAACGCTCTACGGCGTTTGGGAAAAAGGCTACGCGGATATGTTCGGCGGCGGCGATCAGTTGTATCCGACTACCGGCAACACGTCCTTACTTCGTTTGCGCCGCACCAACATGCAGGACAGGTTTGGGTTCTACGACGAAACTACGGGCGAGTTCTACTTTACCGAGGACGACACTCAAAACGGAACGGTTGTGCTTAACGGCAGGATCAGCGGCAATTATTTTTACTACTACCGCGACGTTTTGGAAAAGAGTTACCCCGATCTGGACGGCAGCGAGGACACGTTGACCATTGCCGCCAACGGCAAAACAATATACGTGCACGCCGGCGAGCGTATCGAGGGCGACTATACCGTTGACGTAGACTCGGGTTACTTCCGTTTTGTCCCCGACGACGGTTCGTCGGAGAATACGTTCCTGTTCAATCTGTTCGAAAGCACTGCGGACGGTTCGGTAGTATATCGCCGTCAGCATCTCGAAGAAGCGGGACTTTATGCTTCTTCCGACGGTTGCGTGATCGAACTTGACGGTTTGGGCGGGCTTACTTACCGCTACAACAATTCCAACTACGTGTATCAAGTGGGCAATTCTCCCGTTTTGGAGGCGTACGGCTACTACGAGTGGCAGGAGGAAAACAACTTTTTCTTGGGATACGTTCGCGACGCGGTGAGCATTTTGTTCGAGTTGGTATTCACTATCGACAGGCAAACGCCCGTAACTTCGGTAGAGGGTTACAACTTCGATCACTACGACGGCAGGATAGAACGTGACGACGGCAACCGCGGTACTTTTACCGACAAGTTCGAAAGCACCGACAACCAATTGTATCTGGACGGTTTCGGCAGCGGCGTGTTCGGCGACGTAGAGGGCGAGTACCAAATCATCAATTGGCTGTACGTGTATTTGGACGAAGAAACGGAAGCGGACGTGACCGCTGAGTACATGCTCGTGCGCTTTATGGGCGAGGACGGTACTATTTACTACTTCCGTCTGGACACCGAGTACGGCGATTTCGAGGTGGACCGCATAATCGCGCAAGCCGACGTCAAGCAGGAACTTTCCGACCAATTCGGCAAACACGAGTTCGACAACGTGTACGTGTACGGCACTTGGTACACGGGGTTTGTGTACGTGTTCGAGAACGGCGGTGCGGAGATGTGGACTGCCTATGCGCAAGTTTCCACGGGCGAATACGCCTTTGTCCTTTACACCGAGTTCGTCAGCACGGTAACGCCGCAACAGGACGATACTTTCCTGTTCGGCACACAGGAGAACGGCATACCCGCCGAAGGGTCGTTCACGTTCGAGTTGGATAGTCAAGGCAAACTTACGCAGGTATTCCCTGAGGAGCAGGACGTTGTCGAGGTTATGGAGGGTCTGATCCTCAACCGCACGACGGGGCAGGCGTTTTACACGCCCGACGGCGACGAACAGAACAGGACGGAAGTGTACTATCTCTACACTTTGGGCTACGTCGATTACTACATTTTCCTGATAGACGACGAATACCGCAACTTTGTACATTACGTTGACGACGACGGAACGGAACACTTTGACGAAGTCGTTCGCGAGGACGTTCTTACAATGTACTACGAGGCGATCGACGGCTACACGGCGCGCTTGCTGTTTGCTAACGACACCGTTTATTTGGGAGTTTTGGTAGGCAACAACATGTACCGCTACATCGGGCAGGGAACTTGCACCGAAGTGGCAGGCAAAGAGGGACAGTTCGACTTTGTGCTGAACGATTGGCTGTCGAGCGAGTACCCCGCAAGCGATTTGGGCAGTTTGACGCAGTTCCGCTACATTGTAGTTGCCGAGCAAACGTCCCAAGGCGTTTCGTCGTACTTTATCCAACAGGAAGATTCTGCCTACACCTATTCGAATTTCACCTCCGACGGCTACGGTAACTATACGTTTACCGACGACGCGGGCAAAACCATTGTCGGCGAGTTGGGCGAAGTTCTTTCGGACGAAAACGGCACTCCGTTGCTCATTTACCTTATCGTTTCGGACAAAGAATATATTTTCACGGTAGAGGGCGATCGGGTCGTGAACGTCACAAACACCGACGCGGGATATTGGTACGAGATGAACGACAATCAACGTATCAGTCTGTACGCATACTTTGTGTTTGACGGTCGCGGCAACGCTTACTACTACCTTATCGACACGTTGACCTACGTAACGCGCCAAACGGTTGGTACTTACAGGCGCACCGACAGGTGGACGTCCGATTTCCGCGAATACGAGGTGCAAACGGAAGACGGCGGTTCTTTCTACAACAGCACAACGGAGATAACGCACGTGTTGCTTGGCAGTTTCACCGTATCCGACGGTACGCAGTTGATGGAATTGCCGCTGTATCAACGCCTTATACCGCACAGAGTGGGCGACTACGACGTGCAGGGCGGCGGACATATCACGAGCGCGGGCTATACTGCCGAGTTGGCAACTTATCGCGCGGCGGACGGCACTTTGTATCGCGGCAATATGTACCTCGGCAAAGTCGCCACCGGCGGCACTACGGGTCCGTCCTTTATCAACGGCGCGGATGGCGCAACGACAGTACACTTCTGGGTGGTCGAAGGGAACGCTCTCGGTTCTACTCACTTCTATTTCGAGTTGGTGGGCAACAGACTGATACCGCACACGCTTACTTTCGGCGATTACGCCTACTTCGACGGCGACGTTACGCACACCGACACATACATTCGTTTGGGCGGTGGCGGTAGCGCGGCGATCTACAACGGAATTGTCCGTGTGGAAAGCGGCAGTTACACTCGCGTTGAGGAATTGGACGCATATCGCTACACATCCTCCACGCAGTCGTTTGTGTTCCGTTTGGGCTACGATTCTTCAAGCGGCGACGACGTTTATGTTTACTACAAGTATGCCGAACAGGAAGACAACCTGTATCTCAGCACGACCGATTGGTCTAGTTTGGATATTGACGGTTTCGGCAGCGGCACTTACGTGGACAACTACGGCAGAGTGTACAACGGCTATGTGGTAATGTTCGACGAGGCAAAGGGCTACGGCTATTTCGGAGCGTCGGGACTGTCGCGCGTGTTTGTGATCGACAACGACGCGCACACGTTCTACATGGTGGATCACAGCGCGCACGCCGCGGCATATTATTCCGACGATTTCAGCGCGTTTGTGTTGGATGACGCAATGCTGACCATTGGCGGCAAACAGTACTACTACCTGACGGACGGCGCAACGATCACCGCATATCCCGTCGGCGGCGGCGAAACTCTCACCTTGCCGTTGCCCACAGGCGCAAGTTACAACTATCTTGACAAGACGTACTACCGTTGGGACGGCGAGGCTATTTCCTTTACCGACAACGAATTCGGCGTCGAACTTACGTTGATATTTACTCCCAACGGAGCGACGTTCAGCGCGGCGGCAAGTTTAAACGGCAACCGCACCGACTACACGATCAACGTCGGCTACGGCGCAAACGGCATTGCCGTCACGTTGACTTACTACACGGGTCAGATGGATACCCTGTCCGAAACGTATGCGGTAACGCTGCATTACGACGGTTCGCAACGCAACACATTCACCGTGACTCCGGGCGGACTCAACGCCACATTCACGGACAGCGAACACGACGACAGCAGTATCAAAATCGACGGCAGACGCGTTGGTCACGTTGTCGTAGGCACCAAGCAGGTGGAGTACAACCTCAAATATATCACCGACACCCAAAACAATCCGCTTGTCGTAACGGGCTCTTTCGACGATATGGAACAAAGTATCGACGGATACACAATGAACTACGGCTACATCTATATCGCTCGCGTAACGGCGCAGGACGGTATCCGCTACACATTGATGTTCTATCTCGATTCGGCAAAAGGCAAAGTGATCTTGCAAGCGGTAACGGTGGACAAGACGTTCGAGGTTGCGGACGCGGGCAGCGTTACGATCGCGCAACTGTGGTACGATGCGGGTATGTACAACAATTACGTTCGCTACGACATTGTCAGCATTTCTCTGCCCGAGGACGGAGTTACGACCACGACATATCAATCGGCTATCGAGGGCGGTAGCAAAGCGGCGCTTGTACGTCAAGTGCTTAACACAACGTCAGGCGCGTACACTTACGAGGCGTATGTGTTCAACGTCAGTTACGGAAGTGACAAATTTGTGAGCGACTTGTCCGTCGAGGGCAAGTACCTGTACGGAGAGGCTAGTCAAAACGGCGAAACATTCTACATGGTGCGTTTCCTCTACACCAACGAAAACGGCAGGTTCACCGTGCGCTACGTGCTTACCTTCACCGTCGGCACATCATTGCAACGCGACGCTGTGTTTGAGTCAAACGGCGACAACGCCTACACGGTGACGGCGGGCGGCAAACAGTACCGTATCGTGATACGCACCTACGGCAGTTCGTTTGCGTTGATAGTAACGGCGTGACGAAAAAAACTTTGTTTTTGACGCAAGGCAAACCCGCGCAAACTCCCGAGCATTTTCGCTTGGGAGTTTTTGCTTGGAAAAATTTTTCGCAAGAAAGTTGACAGCACGATTTCGACAACATATAATGTTGCTGTATCACAAACAGAACAAAGGAGTAAATTATGAAAAAGTTTTCTGCGATTGCTTTGTCGTTATTGATGTTGGTAACTGCATTGGCTTTGTTTGCAGGTTGCAGTAATCACGGTCTGGCAAAGAAAGGCGACGGCGAAGATTACAAGTTTTCTACGATAAGCGATCTCACCTCGTTGGGCGACTACGAATACGACGGCGACCAAGCAAGTTTTTGGGACTATTACAGCGTGGAGTATGATCTCAAAGTCCCCGCGGTGGAAGTGCATTACAACGTTCTTAACGGCCGTGCGCGGGTTACAAGTTTGGACAAGGTTCAAGCGGCAAGAGTCAAGGGTTTCATGGCGCACAGCGCGGGTATTTATTACGTTCGCGAAAGCGCGTTGGGAGTTACCGTTGAATTGTTGTACGACACGGTGTACAACACGATCGCGTACAAAGTGAGCGGTTTGCTTGCCAAGTTGGGAGCGGCTGTTGCCGAGGACGAAACGCAGTTCGAACAATGGGTTTGTTTCAACGGCAATGAAGTCGATTCCTTTGTCGTGGAAGAAGCGTTGATCACGCTCAACCATTTTTACGACAAAAAGTTGTTTGACGCGCTCGACGGCGAGGAAGATATATTTGACAACCGCAAAAACGTCTACACCTGCGACAACGTGCAGGCTATCGCCGACATGATGGACTTTTGGTTCGATATCAGCGACTCGCTCATCTTGAACGCTCGCAGAGCAAATTACAACGTTTTGGCGGTAGATCCGGGCGACGCGGGCGTTTACACGATTGACAGCGGCAGCGTCAAGATCGACCTGTCCAAGGGAACTTCTCCCAAAGTGGAGTTGTCGCTTACGGCGACCTATCCTGCCGTCGGCACGACGATAGAGTGCGGCGGAACGCTCAAATACAGCAACGTTGACAACACCGCGTTGGAAATCCCCCAAGAAGTAGCGGCGGAGTGGAGCAATTACTCCGATCGTCAATTTTGACGACTTGACGTAAAAATTTCAATTTGCGAACAATGCGACGCGCAACGGCGTCGCATTGTTTTTTTACCTTTTTGCACCCCATAGTGCGTTTTTTCCTTTTGCAACAAACAAATTCGAGATTAGGGCAATATTTGGTTTTTTGCGAAAAAAAAAGATTATAACCTGCCGATTGCAAAATGCTGCCGAGTTCGCCTTTGAGCGAGGTTGCCGCCCTTGCGGCGTTGGCGGGGTAGTGCGGTTTGCTTAGAAACAACAAGATGCGACTCCAAACGAACCGCATCCAAAAATGAAAAAATATTTTTGTATTTATTTTTTACTACTATCTCTCACATAGTTTTGACTGTTGACCGCAAAGGTGCTAATATATAGGTTGTGTATATGCGCCCCTAGGGGGAATTTTGCGCTTTTTTGCGGAAATTTTGCCTAAATACAGTCGATTTGTGTATTCACAATACCATATCGCGGGCGGCTTTGCAACAATTTTTGTCAAATTTTTTGAAAAATTTTTTTGAGGAGTTGTGTAATGCAGCAAGACATCAAGATCGTAAAGTACGGAAATCACGAAAGAAAGTCGTTTTCCAAGACAAAGGAAGTACTGCCTTTGCCCAACCTGATCGAAGTGCAAAAGTCAAGTTACAAAATGTTTATCGATCAAGGCATCAGAGAAGTATTCGAGGACTTTTCGCCTATCGAGGACTTTGCGGGACACTTTCGGTTGGAATTTTTGGATCATCGCATCGATTCCAAACCCAAGTATTCCGAAGCCGAGTGCCGTCTGCGCGACGCCACCTATGCCGCGCCGTTGCGCCTCAACGTGCGTTTGATCAACAAGGGAACGGGCGAGTTTGTGGATCAGGAAGTGTTTATGGGCGATTTTCCGCTCATGACCAACACGGGCAGTTTCATCATCAACGGTGCGGAGCGCGTAATCGTTTCGCAATTGGTGCGTTCGCCAGGCGTGTACTGCGAAATTTTGCAGGACAAAAACGGCAAACCCGTCTACAACACGACGGCAATGCCGAGTCGCGGCGCTTGGTTGGAAATCGAGCATGACAGCAACGCCAACGTGCTGTACGTACACATCGACCGCAACCGCAAGTTGCCGATAACGGTACTGCTTCGCGGTATCCTTCACAACGGCGTCAACAAGAACGGCGGCAGCGGCAACTACATAGCCAAGTTGTTGGAGTACGACCCCGTTATCGCGTTGACGTTTGTCAAGGACGACACCGCGACCGATCAGGAATCGCTTGTCGAAATTTACCGTCGTTTGCGCCCGGGCGAGATTCCCACGGACGAATCCGTCCAAAAGACGTTGAACGATCTGCTGTTTGACTCGCACCGTTACGATTTGGCGCGCGTCGGACGTTACAAATTTAACAAAAAGTTGTCCCTTGCCACTCGTATTGTCGGTTTGACTTTGGGCAAGGACGTGAACGTAGATTTGTTGACTTTTGCCAAATATACGTGCCTGACGGAGGAACAAGCCCGTCAGATCGCGCAAAGCGGAGTTGTCAAGAGCGTCAAGTTGCTTACCGACAGCGGCAAAACGGTAGAGGTCGAAGTTTCGGACGACAAAGCGTTTTACTCCCAAGCGGTGGGCGGCTACATTGACGCCGACGTCACTATTCCTTTCAAACGCACGATCAAAGCGGGAACAAAACTCAGCGCAACCGACGCTTTCGACATTCAACAAAGCGGTGTAAACGAAGTTTTTGCCGATACGCAAACTTACACGCAAATTTACGACGGCTCCCAAGCGGGTTCCGTTCACGATTACGAGGACGTGCTGTCCAAACATTTGGGTTGCGTCGTGCTTGCCGAAAACGGCGTTTTGGACGTACTCGGCGAACAGATCGACGTCAGCGGTCGCGTTTTGGCGGAGTTGCCCAAAACCACATACGACGAGAAGAAAGGCGACGTTCTCGTTTCGGAAGCGGCGGAGATCGCCTATCAAAACGGCTACAACTTGTACAAATTCAACGTTGCGGGAGTTATCGTGTTGGCGCACGAGTGCCCGCTCGTCAAGGTTATCGGCAACCGCACGGTAGACGCGCGTACGTTTGCAATGGCGCAAGACGTTCGTTTTGCGGATATCGACTACAAGGCTCTCGGCTTGTACGAGGCGGCGGATAGCGCCGTTCTTCGCGAGATACTTTCCGCCGAACGTTCCGTCGAGGACACAGCCGCGCTCATTCGCGAGCGTCGCGACGAATTGATCAGCAAGCACATCACCCATGCCGACATAATCGCCACCGTCAACTACAACCTCGGTTTGAAGTACGGTATCGGCGTTGCGGACGACATCGACCACTTGGGCAACCGTCGCGTGCGCAGCATAGGCGAATTGTTGCAAAATCAATTCCGTATCGGCATCTCCCGTTTGGAGAGAGTCATTCGCGAGCGCATGGCAATTCAAGAACCGGGCAAAGCCACTCCGCAAACGTTGATAAACGTTCGTCCCGTCAGCAGCGCAATCAAAGAGTTCTTCGGATCTTCGCAGTTGTCGCAGTTTATGGATCAATCCAACCCCATTGCCGAACTTACGCACAAGCGCAAGTTGTCCGCATTGGGTCCCGGCGGACTAAACAGAGATCGCGCCACATTCGAAGTGCGCGACGTTCACTACACTCACTACGGAAGAATGTGCCCGATCGAAACTCCCGAAGGTCAAAATATCGGTTTGATCACCTCTTTGGCGGGCTATGCGCGTATCAACGAGTACGGTTTTATCGAAGCGCCCTACCGCAGAGTGGACAAAATTCACAAAACAGTCACCGATACCGTAGAATATCTGTCGGCGGATGAGGAAGACAAATATATTATCGGACAAGCCAACGAGCCTTTGGACGAAAACGGCTATTTCGAGCGCGAACGTATCACATGCCGCCGCCGCGAGGAGATTTTGGAATTCCCGCGCGAAAGAGTGGACTATATCGACGTCAGCCCGAGGCAACTTATTTCCGTCGCGACCAGCCTCATTCCTTTCTTGGAGAACGACGACACCAACCGCGCTTTGATGGGCAGTAACATGCAACGTCAGGCAGTACCCCTCATCAGCCCCGAGGCACCCATTGTGGCGACGGGTATCGAGGCGCGTATCGCTTACGACAGCGGCGTCATGATCATTGCCGAGGAAGCGGGCACGGTGTTGCGCGCCGCGGACAGCAAAATAATCGTTCAAAGCGACAACGGCACTTTGCAAGAGTACACTCTCAAAAAGTTTGTCCGTTCCAACCAAGGTACGTGCATAAACCAAAAGATAATCGTCAAAGTGGGCGACCGCGTCGAAAAGGGACAAGTCCTTGCCGACGGTCCCAGCACCGACGGTGGCGAACTTGCTCTCGGTCGCAACATGATGATAGGCTTCATGACTTGGGAAGGCTACAACTACGAGGACGCGGTACTGCTCAGCGAAAAGTTGGTCAAGGAAGACACCTTTACGTCTATCCATATCGAGGAACACGAAATCGAGTGCCGCGAAACCAAACTCGGTCCGGAAGAATTTACCCGCGACATTCCCAACGTCGGCGACGACGCATTGAAAGATCTTGACGAGGACGGTATCGTCCGTATCGGCGCGGAAGTTCACCCCGGCGACATTTTGGTCGGCAAGGTCACTCCCAAGGGAGAAACGGACCTCACCCCCGAGGAAAGACTGTTGCGCGCGATATTCTCCGAAAAGGCGCGCGAAGTCCGCGACACATCTCTGCGCGTACCCAACGGCGAGGGCGGCATAGTAGTGGACGTCAAGGTGTTTACTCGCGAAAACCGCGACGAGTTGGATCCGGGCGTCAGCAAGTTGGTGCGCGTGTACATTGCGCAAAAGCGCAAAATTTCCGTCGGCGACAAAATGGCGGGACGTCACGGCAACAAGGGCGTCGTTTCGCGTATCCTTCCCGAAGAGGACATGCCCTTTATGGAAGACGGCACGCCGTTGCAAATAGTGTTGAACCCCTTGGGCGTTCCCTCGCGTATGAATATCGGTCAGGTGTTGGAAGTCCACCTTGGATTGATCTCCAAGATGTTGGGCTGGAACATTGCCACCCCCGTCTTTGACGGAGCGACCGAGGAGGAAATACGCCGCCTGTTCGAAGAAAACGGCATGGTCAACCCCGAAACGGGCAAAGTGGACGGCAAAGTTCAACTTTACGACGGACGTACGGGCGAACCGTTTGAAAACAGAGTTACGGTCGGCTATATGTACTACCTCAAATTGGTACACTTGGTAGACGACAAGATACACGCGCGCAGCACAGGTCCGTACAGCCTTGTTACGCAACAGCCCTTGGGCGGCAAAGCGCAATTCGGCGGACAGCGTTTCGGCGAAATGGAAGTGTGGGCGTTGGAAGCCTACGGCGCGGCAAACGTATTGCAAGAGATACTTACCGTCAAGTCGGACGACGTGGTGGGACGCGTCAAAACTTACGAAGCCATTGTCAAGGGCGAAAACATTCCCGATCCGGGTATCCCCGAGAGTTTCAAGGTGCTTATCAAGGAATTGCAATCGTTGGCGTTGGACGTCAAGGTGCTTTCTCCCGACAAAGAGGAGATCATTGTGCGCGACTCTACCGACGACGAGGCGGACTACAACGAAGTTTTGCAGCGTGAACACGAGGATCGCAGAGGCAACATTCAAAACTTCAACGAAGAAGACGAAATTTCTCTCGGCGAAACGGGCGAACAACACACATTCACCGACGAGGACGACGATTTCAGTCTTGACAGTTTGTTCGAGGACGACGAGGACGCTCTGGGCGATTTGTTCGGCGGCGACAAGTCGGAGGACGACAACGATTCGGACAGCGACGAAGACTTTGACGACGACGGTCTTGACAGCCTTTTGGACGCGCTTCACGGCACGGACGAGGAGGACGGCGACGACGAAGATGACGACGACCTGTTCGACGACAAAGACGATAACGAGTAAGGAGGGTAGATATGAGTAACGAAACAACAATTACAGGACAATCCATATCGGCATTGCGCAACAACACTTTGGCGCGTACCGGACTCATGAACGATTTCGATTCCATACAGATCGGTATCGCCTCCCCCGAAAAAATACGCGAGTGGTCCTATGGCGAAGTGAAGAAATCCGAAACCATCAACTACCGCACGCAAAAGCCGGAAAAAGACGGTTTGTTTTGCGAAAGAATATTCGGACCGGTCAAAGATTGGGAGTGCCATTGCGGCAAATACAAGCGTATCCGCTACAAGGGTATCGTGTGCGAAAAGTGCGGCGTTCAGGTAACTAAATCCAAGGTGCGCCGCGAGCGCATGGGACACATAGAACTTGCCGCTCCCGTGTCGCATATATGGTATTTCCGCGGCACGCCCTCGCGCATGGGACTGATTTTGGATATGTCCCCCAAATATCTTGAACAACTGATCAATTTCCAAAGTTACGTGGTAATCGATCCCAAGCAAAGCGGCATGCAGTACAAGCAAATTCTCAACATGAGCGAGTACCGCGAGGCGCAAGCGAAAGCCAAGGAAAATCCCGAGTTGGATTTCCGCGCGGGAACGGGCGCCGAAGCCGTGCGCGAACTGTTGCAAAACATTGACCTCGAAGCCGAAGCCAAGGAACTGCGCGAAATCCTCGCCAAGACAAACCAAGGCGCAAAAAAAGTTCGCGCCATCAAACGTCTGGACATTGTGGAGGCATTCCGCAAGAGCGGCAATCGTCCCGAGTGGATGATCCTCACCGTTTTGCCCGTGCTTCCTCCCGAATTGAGAGCAATGGTGCCCCTCGACGGCGGCAGATACGCCACCAGCGATCTCAACGACCTGTATCGCAGAGTAATCAACCGCAACAACCGTCTGAAAAGGCTCATCGAGATCAACGCTCCCGAAATACTTATCAACAACGAAAAGCGTATGTTGCAGGACGCCGTTGACAGTCTGTTGGATAACAGCCGCAGCAAACGTCCGCAAACGGGCGCGGGCAATCGCGAACTCAAATCGTTGAGCGGACTGCTCCGCGGCAAACAGGGTCGTTTCCGTCAAAACCTGCTGGGCAAGCGCGTGGACTACTCGGGACGTTCCGTTATCGTAGTCGGTCCCGAACTCAAACTGCACCAATGCGGTATCCCCAAGGAAATGGCGTTGGAACTGTTCAAACCCTTTGTAATGAAAAAACTTGTCGAACTTGGTCAGTGCCACAACGTCAAGTCGGCAAAGAAACGCGTCGAACGCGCAGACGACAAGGTTTGGGACATTTTGGAAGGCGTCATCAAGGATCACCCCGTAATGCTCAACCGTGCGCCTACGTTGCACAGACTGTCCATTCAGGCATTCGAGCCTGTGCTTATCGAGGGTCGCGCCATCAAATTGCACCCGTTGGCATGCACGGCGTTCAACGCCGACTTCGACGGCGACCAGATGGCGGTACACGTACCTCTTTCTATCGAGGCGCAGACGGAAGCGCGCTATCTGATGCTTGCCGCCAACAACATTTTGAAACTCAGCGACGGCAAACCCGTCATCTCCCCCACGCAGGACATGGTACTCGGTTGCTACTACCTTACCACCGTGCGCTGCAATGTGGAAGAAACGCAAAAAATCATAGAGTTGTACGACGAAACGCGTCATCAACGTCCTTTGACGGAACAAGAAGTCGAACTGTTGCGCACAGTCAAGTTTTACAGCAGTTTTGACGAGGCTTACGAGGCGTATGTCGCTCACGACATCACGTTGCACACCGTCGTCAACATTCAAATGGAGGACGGCAGCAAAATTTGGACGACCGTGGGCAGACTGATATTCTGCCAGGCGATCTACGTGGACGCCGACGATACCAAAGCCGAACAGTTGGACGCCGAAACCATCAAAGACCCCGAAGTGCTTGCGCAAAAGAAGTTGGAACGTCACACGTTGGGCATTTCCAAGCGTCTTACCAAGGAAATGATCGCCAATCCCAAGAGTTATCTTATCGGCAAAAAGCAACTTTCTCAAATTGTGGAAAAGTGCTACAAACTGCGCGGAACGACTCCCACAGCCGTAATGTTGGATAACGTCAAGGCGTTGGGCTACAAGTACAGCACCATCAGCGGACTTACTACCAGCGTGTTCGACATGAACATTCCCGAAAAGAAACAGACCATTCTCCACGAAGCGGAGCAACAGGTCATAGCAATCGAGGACAGTTACAACGAGGGCTACCTCACCGACAACGAACGTTACAAGTCCGTTATCGACGTGTGGAAAGACGCCGCGTCCGAAGTGGAAAAGTTGGTGCAGGACGTAATGGAAGAAGACAACCCCATCTGGATGATGGCGGACTCCGGCGCGCGCGGCAGCATGAACCAGATACGTCAGTTGTGCGGCATGCGCGGTTTGATGAGCGATCCTTCGGGACGTACCATCGAGTTGCCCGTCAAGGCTTGCTTCCGCGAGGGTTTGAGCGTATTGGAATACTTCATTTCCTCGCACGGCGGCAGAAAAGGTCTTGCCGACACTGCTTTGAAAACGGCAGACTCCGGTTATCTTACCCGTCGTTTGGTAGACGTTGCGCAAAACGTAATAATTCGCGAAGAAGATTGCAGCGCGGGTAGCCGTCCGCAAGGTATGTGGATCGAGGCGTTCCGCGGATCGGGCACGGATGAGATCATCGAAAAGTTCGAAGACCGCATTATCGGCAAGTACGTGATAGACGACGTAGTCAACCCCGCAACGGGCGAACTTATTTGCCGCGGCGACACAATGATCAACGACGACCTCGCGCGCGAAATAGTCAAAGCGGGTATCGACAGATTGTACATGAGGACGGTATTGACCTGCCGCAGCGAGCATGGCGTGTGTTGCAAGTGCTACGGCTCCAACATGGCTACCGGCAAGCCCGTCAACCTGGGCGAAGCGGTGGGCGTTATCGCCGCTCAATCTATCGGCGAACCGGGAACGCAACTTACCATGCGTACATTCCACACGGGCGGCGTTGCAACAGCCGACGACATCACGCAAGGTTTGCCCCGCGTAGAAGAATTGTTCGAAGCGCGCAAACCCAAGGGTTGCGCAGTGATTTGCGAAATTACGGGTACTGTCAGCATACCTACCAACACCGACAAAAAGATCGTTCAGGTAACGGACTCCAACGGCAAGGTTACGGACTACGCAATACCCTATTCGTCACGTATCAAGGTACACGACGGCGACAAGGTAGAACCGGGCGTTCCCCTTACCGAGGGCTCTATCTATCCGCAGGATCTGCTTTCCACCAAGGGTTTGTGGGCGGTCGAAGAATATCTCGTCAAGGAAGTTCAGGCAACCTACCGCGCCAACGGTGTAGAGATCAACGACAAACACGTCGAAGTTATCGTTCGTCAAATGCTCCGCAAGGTGCGCATAGAGGACGCAGGCACTACCGACATGTTGCCCGGCGAAATAGTGGATATATTCAAGTTTGAACAAGAAAACGCTCGCGTATTGGAAAACGACGGCGTTCCCGCCACAGCAAAACGTATTTTGTTGGGTATCACCAAGGCAAGCCTTGCTACCGACAGTTTCCTCAGCGCGGCGTCCTTCCAGGAAACGAGCAGAGTTTTGACCGAAGCCGCCATCAAGAACAAGTGCGACCCGCTCTACGGCTTGAAGGAGAACGTCATTATCGGCAAGATGATTGGCGCGGGCACGGGACTTGCTTGCTATCGCGACAAGGAACTTGTCCCCCGTATCATTACGGACGCCTCCTCCAACTCCGACGAGGACTAACCCCCAAGGCAACCGCGCAATGATTTGCGGCGCAGAGCCGTCCGCGCGCCGTTGCAATACGGTTTTGTGGGGCAAACTCACCGAATAACAGTCGATCAAGACGCCGTCATGACATGCATTACACGTCGCTACGGCGTCTTTTTGCTGCGGCGAGTTTGCTTGCGCGCCTTTTGGTGGCGGATACCGACCTTTGTTTTGGATTTTCGGCAACAAATTTGTAAAAAAACACACCCAAGTCGTCAATTTTGCGCTTGACTCTTGGGTGTGCTTGTTGTTTTTTATGCTCAGTCGGATAGCCCGAGCAGGTAGTCTGCGGATACGTCCAACGCGCGACACAATTTTTCGAACGTTTCCAAACTCGGCATTTTGGACGTGGTGTAGTACTGCGTGATCATTTCAGGCGAAACGCTTATTTTTGTCGCCAATTCTATATTTGTCATTCCCGACAATTTAATTTCCTCTTTTAATCTTTTCTTAAAAATTTCATACATAATCAAATTATAACCATTAGTTAGAATTAGAGTATGTTTTCTTAACCGCTAGTTAATTTTAACACTTGACACTAACCAATGGTTAGCGTATAATAAATATATCAAATTTTGTAGAGGTGTTTTATGAAAAAATATCATAATTTGATAATAATTTTGTCGATTGTATGTGTTTTCTCCTTTGTTGCGGCATGTTTTGTCGCTTGTAACCAAAACGACGGCAAAAATAGTCTAAATGGCACTTACTACATGTATCGCGGCAACACCAAAGTGCCGTCGCGGTACTATGTTCTCAAAGACGGCAAATGGAACGATGAGAGTGAGCAAAGCGGTAGGTACGAAGTTAACGGCAACAACATTATGATGTATGTGGTGTTTTTCGGTCATGAGGAAGAGTACCTTGACGGCACTGTCAGTAAAGGCGTGTTGGCATTGCGCGAGTTTAATGTCGTCACTTATTTTTGTAAGGACGGCGCAACGCCGCCCGCCTCAGGCAATCAAGGCGGCTCCGGGACGGGAACGGGTACGACGCCAAGCGCAAATAACAAAACCGTTACTTTTGATGTAAACGGAGGAGATAGAGAAATTGAGCCAATGCAGTACGAAGTGGGCAAACTAATGACAGGTTTGCCTACTCCGGTGCGTAGTGGATACAATTTCGTTGTGTGGAAAGACTTGAACGGAAGAACTTACACAAGTGCGTCCGTCATGCCCGACGAAAACTTGACCCTCTACGCCTATTGGGAAAAGATAGTTTCCAAATATGAAGACGAATACGTTTCGTTAAAACCCGCGTCCGAGGGCTATAAATCTGATGTAGCGCAAGAATTTGTAGGGGGCAAAGCAGATAAGGCTGTCTATGTGGAGATTACCAGTGACGATCTCGGTGGCGTAGACAAGGTAGGCAAGGACAATAACTTTACTCTACGCACAATGGAGAGCATGGTGTACTCAATCAAGAGCGGTTACAAATGGAATTGGTTTTATGATGTCGATTTCAATATTCTAAACGGAGCACAGAAGTTCACACTTGAGTATGGTAGCAACCTTCAATTCCTTGCAATCGAAAACAGCGACGGCGTGGTGGTTCAAACTTATGTGTTGGATATCTATGTCAAGCGCGACTTTTATGTTGCTTTGTACGACAACTTGCAAGCGCAAGAACCCTATGATACAGTGCGAGTTATCGAAAACGAGCGTTTCCCCGCCGACACTCCTGTCAAACAAGGGGTATTTGAATTTGACTCTCGTGTTTACTACAACGGCAATACGCGTACGTACGAGCCTTGGGACTACGCAACGGCTATGAGGGGAAACCTCAAACTTTATCAAAGTTACAAGCCCTACACAGCGCAACCCAATTTGAACAACGGCAGTTTATCCGAAAATTTTACCGTTACGCCCTACGAACAGCATTTAACTTTGCCAATTCCGCAACGGAACGGTTATGACTTTATCGGGTGGCAAACATCCGACGGCAAGTATCTAACTGACCTCAACGGTCACGCCACAACTCATTATTTGAGCGAAAAAAACTATAATGATATAAGTGCCGTTTGGCAACCCAAACAATACTACTACACCGTTCAAGTGGGTATCGATCAAGACGTCCACACAGTACAAGCAATGGTTCCGGTTGTAACTTATACCGACTCCTCGTTTGAAACAATTTTAGAAGTTCTCCATGTACCGCAAGGCACAACTTGTCCTGCACCCACCAAGGTCTACAACGATAATAATCGATTCTTTACCGATTGGTACACAATGAATTACGAGTTTAATGTTGGTAGCAAATTTTACTTTGACAGCAAAATAAAAGTGCCCACCGCTCTATATGCATATACCGACGCGACTAACGCGCGAAACATAATTCCGCTTAACAGTAGCAAGACATTTGAGTCGGATACCGCACTCAAATATTATTACGGTTTCATGCCCACCGCCGGGACATACACACTTAAAGTGACGACGACGGGCGAGTTGTCGTTTACCATGGATGCCTATGACGCCAATCCCGCTAAAAAGTACAAAATAACTTCCTCTCAAACGATAACACTTACGCATGGACTTTATGAGGGGTGCGGTTTCGGTTTTACCGTCACCGAGCAAAAAGGATCTTTCACGGTGGAGTTTAGCGGCGCGACTGCCTACGAAAGCAACCCCGTAGTACAAACAAATGATAATGTGCTTGTTGGTGGGGATGATGTAACGCTGACCGCTAAAAACAAGGAATACTACAAATTTGTCGGTTGGTATCTTGGTAATAAAAAGGTTTCCGATGATGTACAATTTTCGGTACGATCGGCTGACGATAAATTGTCATATACGGCAAAATACATATATTTCCCCATAACATTTGAAACAAATATCGAAGATGCGGGGATTATTCGCATTACGGAATATGATGAAACGAGTAAACAAGTTACCGTTACGGTGCAGACGAGTCCCGGTTATACGTTTGTGGGTTGGTACAATGGCGTACAAAAACTTTCTGAATTGCCTACTTATTCTGTTACAATATCCGAGGATGTAGAAATATATACTGCTCACTTTGTTGAAACTGTTACAAAGACGGCAGTCAACAATCCTCAGGCTGGTAGTGTTACGATTTTGGACGGAGCCTACACACTTGGTCAAGAAATAGTTATTACAGCGACAACAAACCCCGGTTATATATTTGTCGGTTGGTACAAAGGTGATGAGTTGATTTCTTCGGACTTACAATGCACAATAAAACTGACCGCCGACGATGTGACATATATTGCCAAGTGGAGCAAAGTTACGTTGACTGTTAACAACGGCAATGCCGGTAGCGTACAGCAATTGACGGACAAGTACAAAGTCGGCGACGAAGTACAGATTGCCGCCATGACAAATCCGGGTTATACATTTGTTGGATGGTTCAACGGCGGTGGACAAGTGTCTACGGATTTGCAATGTGAAATCACAATGACCGACGAGGACGTAACTTACACAGCAACGTGGAAAGCGATAGAGTACGACATAACGTTCATCTACGACAGCAGAATCGGCGATTTTACCGAGGAAAAACCGACGAAATATACGATTGAGGAAACTGTTGGTTTGCCCGAGTTGTACAATACAGACAAAACGCACTATGCAAAATGGCAAGCGGCAGACGGAACGATTTATACCGATAGCATACCGCAAGGCACAACGGGAGATTTGGAATTGACCGCAATATGGAGTGGAAAACATACCTGGGGTGCAGATGGCAAGTGTACGGTGTGTAAAGTCGATTGTCCTTACAATATAACAGACGACAAAATTATTTTCGGCAGTTACCCCCAACGTAAAGTAGAAGATACCGCTCTTCAATCTATGCTCAATGCGGAGATAGGAAATAGAAAGCCGACAGGTAGCAATGCCAACGGCTGGATAGACTATGGATACTACATTAACGGAAAAGTGCAAAGTTACATGTGGCATATTGATGTAGAGTACAAAGACGCTAAGTATCGTGGAGTTTACTTTGCAAGTTACCGTCCAAGGTCTACCTCGTCGGATAGTAGTATAAGTTCTAGTTATCAAGTACAAAACGGTTACAAAATAAAAACGGTGTATTGGTTTCAATGGGAACCTATTACTTGGCGAATATTGTCACAGGAAGACGGCGAAGCCTTAATTATGGCAGATATAATTCTGGACAGTCAGCAGTATTATCATGAAATTAGCGGTACACGCACAGTAAACGAAAAGACAGTTTATTCAAACAATTACAGGGAAAGTGATCTTCGCAAGTGGCTCAACGATATTTTCTACAATACTGCGTTTAGTCAATCGATTAGACCATTTATCAATACTACGGAAGTAGATAACAGCGCAAATACAACAATGAGTAATGGAAATAAGTATGCTTGCGAAAACACGTTCGACAATGTATTCCTGTTGAGTTACAGAGATGTAACAAACAAGGGGTATGGATTTAGTGGTAGTGGCAATATTGACGACATAGCACGTCAGTTACAACCTTCCGCTTATGCCCAATGTCAAGGTGCTTATGTGATTACGAGTGGTAGCCACAAAAATATCGGTTGGTGGTGGTTGCGTTCACCCAATTACAGTCAAAATTATAATGTGAATTATGTAAGCAATGATGGTTACATTTACAGTTATTACAGTGTGGACGACACCAGCCACGGCGTAGTACCTGCTTTATATATTCAGATATAAAGCACTTCAAACAAATCGAAAAATTACATTTTGATAAACGGAGTTTGCAATATGGATTGTGAACTCCGTTTTTATCGTCGCATCATACAATATTTCTAAATTTATAGGTATTCCATCTCCTTATGCGGCGAAACAAACGGGCTATGTGACGTTGTGTGCAAGTAAAATGCGAACAAGGTTCGGCGCGCCAACTTGTGTTGACAAAGCAAACAAATATCTGTAAATTTTAGGCACAGTCAAGCGGTGCAAATCGCTTGACTGCTTTGCCGTATTTTGCTAAAATGTACATTGGTGAAATATGGCTAATGATGTGCAAACAGTGGTGATCGGCAAAAGGCAAATTATGCGCGAACTGAAAAAAGGCAACATAACGGAAATTCGCATTGCCGCCGACGCCGAAACCGCCTACATCACGGAGTTGATCGACGCGGCAAAGAAAAACGGCGTCAATTACCGAATCTGTTCCACAATGCACGATATCGCCCGTGAGTACAATATCGAAGTCCCCAGCGGCGCGGTAGGTGTACTTAAAGCGTAAGTTGGCAACAATTTCCTTTGATACAATCGCGGCGCAAGCCGCTTGTATAAATGAGTTTTTTCCAAAACTCGACATTTCATCATTAAAAGGAGGTAAACATGGCAACAATCAACCAATTGATCAGACAAGGCAGAAGAAGCGAAGCCGAAAAGAGCAAATCGCCCCTGTTGGACAGTTGTCCTCAAAAGCGCGGCGTGTGCCTCAACGTTACGACCACTTCTCCCAAAAAGCCCAACTCTGCTCTCCGCAAGATTGCGCGCGTACGCCGTACCAACGGTATGGAAGGTACTTGCTACATCCCGGGCGAAGGTCACAACCTTCAAGAGCACAGCGTCGTTTTGATCCGTGGCGGCAGAGTGCGTGACTTGCCCGGTATCCGTTACCACATCATTCGCGGAACGTTGGATACTGCCGGCGTAGCCAACCGCAAACAAGCCCGTTCCAAGTACGGCGCCAAACGTCCCAAAGCCGGCAAGAAATAGCCGCACGGGATAACCATATTTACAGTTCAATTGGTGAAACGTCGAGGTTTTTGAATTTAGACTTTTCGCCGAGTAAGCAGTATGTCCGCAGCGTGTCTGCGTTCAGACAGAAGTTTCTCCGCACACGGCGTGCGTCGAGTTGGCTGTATTTGGTAAACAAACAAAAATTCAAAAACATCAAAACAAGGAGGAAAAAACTATGCCCAGAAGAAGCGGAGTTCCCAAGAGAGATGTTCTTCCCGATCCCGTTTACGGCAGCAAGGTCGTTACCAAGGTAATCAACCAAGTTATGTTGGACGGAAAAAAGGGTACCGCTCAGGAAATCGTCTACGGCGCATTTGACGAGATCAAAGCCAAGACGGGAATGGACCCCATGGAAGTATTCAACAAGGCTATCAACAATCTGATGCCCCTGTTGGAGTGCAAAGCAAGACGCGTAGGCGGCGCCAACTACCAAGTTCCCATGGAGGTTCGCCCCGAAAGACGTCAAACGCTTGCTATCCGTTGGTTGGTGCAGTTTGCGCGCAAGCGTAACGAGAGAAACATGTATCTCCGTCTTGCGGGAGAACTGATGGACGCCTACAACGAGCAAGGCAACGCTTTCAAAAGAAAGGAAGAAATGCACCGCGCGGCAGAAGCCAACAAAGCGTTTGCGCATTTCAGATGGTAATTTTACAACAAGTAAGGTAATTAAATGGCAAGAATATATCCCCTGCAAAACGTGCGCAACATCGGAATTATGGCGCACATCGACGCAGGTAAAACAACTACAAGCGAAAGAATACTGTTTTTCAGCGGCAAAACGCGCAAAATGGGCGAAGTGCACGAGGGCACGGCGGTCATGGACAGCATGGCGCAAGAGCAGGAGCGCGGCATAACTATCGCCAGCGCAGCCACCACGGTGCATTGGCTGGATCATTACAACAACGTTGACTACCGTATCAACCTAATCGACACCCCCGGACACGTGGATTTCACCGTAGAGGTGGAGCGTTCGTTGCGCGTTTTGGACGGAGCGGTAGCGGTCTTTTGCGCAAAGGGCGGGGTCGAACCGCAGAGCGAAACGGTGTGGCACCAAGCCAGCAAATACAACGTTCCGCGCATTGCCTTTGTCAACAAAATGGATATAAACGGCGCAAATTTCTACAACGTTGTGGATATGATGCGCACTCGCCTCAAAGCCAACGCAATGCCCGTTCAGTTGCCTATCGGCAAGGAAGAAAATTTCCGCGGGTTGGTGGATATCATAACCCGTCGCGCCTACTACTACAACGATCCCACGGGCAACGTGGTGGACGAAGCCGACGTTCCCGCCGACATGACGGACGCGGTGGAAAAAGCGCGCGCCGAACTTGTGGAGTTTGTCGCGGGTACGGACGACGCCCTCACCGAAAAGTTTTTGCTCGGGGAGGAACTGAGTATCGACGAGATAAAGAGCGCACTTCGCAAAGCGGTCATCAATTTGCAGGTAAACCCCGTGCTTTGCGGAAGCGCCTACAAAAACAAAGGTATTCAAAAGTTGTTGGACGCGGTTTGCGACTACCTGCCCAGCCCCGTGGATATCGACCACGTTGTGGGCTTCGAGATCGGCAACGAGGAACAAAAAATCGTCCGCAAAACGGATGACGACGAACCTTTCTGCGGTTTGGCGTTCAAGATCGTTTCCGACCCGTTTGTTGGCAAATTGGCTTACTGCCGCGTTTACAGCGGAACGCTCAAAGCGGGCAGTTACGTGTACAACTCTACCAAAGGCAAGCGCGAACGCATAGCCAAGGTACTGCAAATGCACGCCGCTCAACGCGAGGAGATCGCCGAAACCTACGCGGGCGAAATAGTCGCGTTGGTCGGCTTGAAAGATACCACCACGGGCGACACGCTCTGCGACGAAAAACGCCCCATTGTTTTGGACAGTATGGTATTTCCCGAGCCCGTTATCAAAGTGGCTATCGAACCCAAGACAAAAGCCGGTCAGGAAAAGATGACCTTGGCGCTTGTCAAATTGGCGGAGGAAGACCCAACGTTCAAAACGTACACCGACAAGGAAACGGGTCAGACCATCATTGCGGGTATGGGCGAACTGCACCTCGAAATCATTGTGGACAGGTTGCTGAGAGAGTTCAAGGTGGAGGCAAACGTCGGTCAGCCGCAGGTCAGTTATCGCGAAACCATTCGCAAATCCGTCGAGGCGGAGGGCAAGTACATTCGTCAAAGCGGCGGCAAAGGTCAGTACGGTCACTGCAAAATTCGTTTGGAACCGCTCGAACCGGGCACGGGCTACGAGTTTGTGGACGCCACCGTCGGCGGGAGTATTCCCAAAGAATACATTCAGCCCGTCAACAACGGCATACAGGAAGCCGCCAAAACGGGACCTCTTGCGGGTTACGAAGTGGTGGATTTCCGCGCGACAGTGTTCGACGGCAGTTTCCACCCCGTGGACAGTTCGGAAATGGCGTTCAAGATCGCAGGCTCGCTTGCATTCAAAAACGCTTCGGCAATTGCCGACCCCGTGTTGCTCGAACCCATGATGAAGGTGGAGATCACCATGCCGGAGGAATATCTCGGCGACGTTATGGGCAACGTGAGCAGTCGCAGAGGCAACATTACCGGTATCGAACTGCGCAACGGCGTGCAAGTGGTAAACGCTCTCATTCCCCTTGCGGAGATGTTCGGATACGCAACGGATCTGCGCAGCAGAACGCAGGGCAGAGGCAATTACACAATGCAATTCGACCATTTTGCGGAAGTCCCCAAGGCGATCAGAGAAAAAATTGCCAAAAACGACCGATAAAAATTGTTTTTGGTCAAAAACTTTTCAAAAAAGTATAGACCTGAGCAAAAAAATAATGTATAATCTAATTTAGCGGTGAATATTGCACCGCACCAAAAAAAATCAATAATAAAAATTTTGTCATCAAAAATCAGGAGGAAAAACAACAATGGCAAAAGCTAAATTTGACAGAAGCAAACCGCACGTCAACATTGGCACAATCGGTCACGTAGACCACGGCAAGACAACCTTGACAGCCGCTATCACGATGGTTATGGCTATGCAAGGTAAAGCGGAAGTCATGAAATATGACGAAATCGACAAAGCCCCCGAGGAAAAGGCTCGCGGTATAACGATCAACACCGCTCACGTAGAGTATCAAACAGACAAGCGTCACTACGCTCACGTTGACTGCCCCGGCCACGCCGACTATGTCAAAAACATGATCACCGGCGCTGCTCAGATGGACGGCGCAATTCTGGTCGTTGCCGCATCCGACGGTCCGATGCCCCAAACTCGCGAACATATCTTGCTTGCCCGTCAGGTTGGCGTTCCCTACATCGTAGTGTTCCTCAACAAGACCGACCTTGTTGACGACGAAGAACTCCTTGAACTTGTCGAAATGGAAGTAAGAGAACTTCTTACCAAGTACGAATTCCCCGGCGACGAAGTTCCCGTTATCCGCGGTTCCGCAAAGGCCGCTATGGACGCCGCCGTTGCAGGCAACAACAACCTCAACGACCCCGTATTCAAGCCCATTCTCGACTTGATGGACGCCGTTGACAACTACATTCCCACTCCGCAACGCGACACCGACAAGCCCTTCTTGATGCCTGTCGAGGACGTGTTCACCATCACCGGCCGCGGCACCGTGGCAACCGGCAGAGTAGAACGCGGAAGCATCAAGCCCTCCGACCCCGTAGAGATCGTCGGCTTGAAAGAGGAAATCAAGTCCTCCGTCGTTACCGGCGTCGAAATGTTCCGCAAACTGCTTGACGTAGCGTATGCGGGCGACAATATCGGTCTGCTTCTTCGCGGTATCGACCGCAAAGAGGTTGAGCGCGGACAAGTTATCGCCAAACCCAAAAGCGTTACTCCCCACATGGTATTCGAGGGACAGGTTTACGTTCTGACAAAGGAAGAAGGCGGCCGTCACAGCCCGTTCTTCAAGGGATACCGTCCTCAATTCTATTTCCGCACAACGGACGTTACAGGCACGATCGAACTTGACCCCGGTGTGGAAATGGTTATGCCCGGCGACCACACTCACATCAAAGTTGAGTTGATCACGCACATCGCCATGGAAGAAGGTCTGCGTTTCGCTATCCGCGAAGGCGGCCACACGGTAGGTTCCGGCGTCGTTTCCAAGATCATTTCCTAATCGAAACGAGCAAAAAGACAACAAAAATCTCGGACAGGTTTTGTCCGAGATTTTTTTTGTTTTCCACCCGATATCAGTATCGGTAGTAGTCTATAAGTTTTTTCGGCACAATGCCCGATTCGTCCAAACCTTCCATTTGTACGCCTAGCAGTTGCGAAACGTATTTCAGCGGGTATAGGTTGGCTTTTACGTGAAGTGTTTCTAGGGGTTTGCGGTGTTTGGGCTCTTGCAAAAATATATCCTCCAACTCCTCCGCATAATACTCCTTGCCCAACAAAAATGTATCGGCAACGCGTTTGTACCGTGTGACGGTCGCATCTGCCGTTTCAAAACCGTCTAACATGTACGCACCCATAAATTTGCAACTTTTTTCGCCGGATTTTCCGTCCGGGCTAAGACAGAACGCCAACCTGTACGGCAAAAAACTTTTCTTTAATTTTATTTGCCAAAACTTTGGCAAAAAATTGCGGTCGGAAACATATTTTTCACGAATGTAACCGTTGGGTAAAATCTCGTTTTGCCATAGAAAATCAATAGATGGCCCGTGCGTGGCACCGTCCATATATACAAACCATGCCAGCACGCTTGGAGTTTCCTGCAAATCAAAACCTGCTCTGTTTCTGACGTCGGCGAAATGGGTATCCAACACATGATTTACCAACGCGGTTTTGTCGTTGGGAAAAGTAGGCGGCGTGACGGTAAATATTTGTCCCTGTCGTAATTCTTTCATAAACTATCTCCGTTTGCAAATGTATCGTCAATCTATTTCGGCAAAAAAATCGTCAAAAGTGGTGTCGAAGAAACGCACCAACGCAATGACGTAACTTGCCTTGGGTTCGTTGACGTTTCTCTCCCAATAGTCAACGGCTTTTTGACTTACGCCGACGGCTTTGCCTAGTTGCATTTGCGATATGCCCCGCTCGTTGCGAAGTTCTTTTATTCTCTCTCCCAATTTCATGATTAAATTTTAGAAGAAATCTTCTGTAAAATCTTGACAAAGAAGAAAACTTCTTGTATTATTATATCGCGCTGTTGCTTCGCGCGCACTTGGAGGCAACGGCGCAGGCGCAACCCGACGGGCTGTGCCTTTTTTGTCGCAGAGCGACTGTCGGGCGCGTTTTGACCGTCCGTATTTGCAACGGAGCGGTGCGGGCGTTAACAATGGAGTGGTTTATCGTTTTCGTTTCGTCAAAATATTCAATACAGGTTGCCAAAAGCGCTTTTTTTTGCTAAGATGTATATATTATATTTGCGGAGTCTTTCTTTTGCTGAGAATTTTGTGGAACAAAATCAAAGAGGCGCTTGTTTCGGTACTACCCGTTGTCGCGATAGTACTCATTTTGTGCGCCACTCCGCTTGTGAATCTTTCGATCAAAGAGATAGTTACTTTTGTCGTATCGGCGTTGTTGTTGATTTTGGGCATAGGACTGTTCAATGTGGGCGCGGATCTGGCAATGTCGCCCATGGGCGAGTACATAGGCAGCGGACTTACAAAATCCAAAAAATTGTCCGTTTTGCTGATAGTCAGTTTTGTAATGGGCGTGCTGATAACCGTGGCGGAGCCGGATCTGTCGGTGCTTGCCGATCAAATTGCCGCCAAAGTAAACCCCGTCGTGCTGATCGTATCCGTCGGCGTGGGCGTGGGCGTGTTTTTGCTTGTGGGCGTACTCAAAATATTGTTCAAAAAGTCCATTTCCGCAATGTTGATATTTTTCTATTTGGTAATGTTCGCTTTGGTCGCGTTGCTGGCAGTCAACGGCGGCGAGGACTTTCTCGCGCTGTCGTTCGATAGCGGCGGAGTTACGACGGGACCCATTACCGCGCCGTTTATCATTGCGATAGGCGTAGGCATTGCGGGAATGATAGGCGGTCGAAACTCGGGCGAAAACAGTTTCGGACTGTTGGCTCTTTGCTCTGTCGGACCGATACTTACCGTAATGATTTTGGGGCTTGCCTCGCCGGGCAATGTGGATAGCGGCTTTAACGTTGCCAACTACGTTATCGGCGACAACGTGTTTGCCGCTTTCGGCAGCGAGTTGTGGAGCGTGGTCAAGGAAGTGGGTCTTGCGCTCGTCTTGATATGCGTGGCGTTTACCGTTTTGCAACTTGTCTACCTCAAATTGCCCGCGGCGCGTATCAAGCGCATTGCGGTGGGCATTGCCTTTACCTTTGTGGGTTTGGCGGTATTTCTGACCGCCGTTTCGGTGGGCTTTTTGCCAATCGGCTTCAAACTCGGCGCGCAAATTGCCGAGATCCCTTGGATACTTGTACCGATAGGTTTTGTGTTGGGTATGTTGGTAGTGCTTGCCGAACCCGCGGTACATGTTCTCAACAAGCAGGTCGAGCAAGTGACTAACCGCGCCATTACGAAAAAATCCATGATGATCGCTTTGTCCATCGGCGTAGGTATATCTATCGGCTTGTCTATGTTGCGGATATGGTTGGATTTTTCCGTTTTGTACTACCTTGTTCCCGGATATATCGTTTCGTTGGGATTGAGTTTTTTCGTGCCGCCTATTTACACGGCGATCGCGTTCGACAGCGGCGGCGTGGCAAGCGGACCGCTTACGTCAACTTTCATTTTGCCCTTTGCCATAGGAGCGTGCCTTACCTGTCAAGGCGAAAACAAGATTCTTACGGACGCATTCGGCATTGTCGCAATGGTGGCAATGACGCCGCTCATCACAATACAAATTTTGGGTTTCAAAGCAGTCGTGGAGCGCAACGTGCGCGCCAAGATAGCGCAACATCGTTTGATCGCTGCTGACGACGATCAAATTATCAATTTTCGGTAGGTAAACATGGCTACGGTAAACAACAAAACAGTCAAGCGCGCAAGCAAACCCGCTCCCAAGAGCAAAAAGCGCGCGCAACCGAAAACTCCCGTCAAAAACATTGCTCCCTACAAACTTTTGTTGCTGATTACGGTAGTACCTCGCAACAAAGCGGATTTCTTTTTGGATCTGTTGCAAGGTTTTGAGGTAAACATGCAATTGCAATTGTCGGCTTTCGGCACGGCTACAAAAATATTCGGTTTTTTCGATTCCGACAGGGAAAAACAGGTGCTGTTCTCCGTCATTCGCGAGGACAACGTTCCTGCCGCGACCGCCCTCTTGGAGGAAAAATTCAATTCCCTCCGCGGCGGCAAGGGCATTGCTTTTACCGTGCCTTTTTCAAGTATGTCCGGGGTCGCGGCATATCAATTTTTGAGTAACAAACGGTAGGTGAAGTATGGATCAGTACGAAGTTGTTTTTTGCATTGTAAACAACGGCTATTCCGAAGCGGTAATGGATTCCGCTCGCGCCGCGGGCGCAAGAGGCGGCACGGTTTTGACAGCCACGGGCACGGCAAATCCGCAAGCGGAAAAATTTTTCGGAATAACGGTAGTCCCCAACAAGGAAATCGTGATGATACTTGTGGACGCAACTATCAAAGAGGACGTTTTGCACAACCTTTATCGCGACGTCGGCTTGCAAACCGCGGGGCAGGGCATTGCGTTTACGTTGCCCGTCAACGACGTTGTGGGTTTGACACCCGTCGAACAATCGGAGCAAAACGCGCCCGAACAGGCTTCCGCCGAGGCCAAACCGCAATCTTCCGACAAGTAAGAAGCAACGCAATCTTTTGCGATAATTTTGACGTTAAGTGCCAAATTTAGGATAAGCCCAAAGTTTCTTTTCTCGGCGACAGCATAACTGCCTATGCGGGCTATTCCGACAATGTTCGTTACAATCCCGCGCTCAAAGACAACTATTCGTGCCATTCCGTTGACGGATTGCGCCCCAACGCAAAGGAACCGGAACATATCGCCGACGTCGCGTCGAAAACAATTTTGTCGAGTAGAACGGCGAACGGCTTGCAAACGTAAAATTCATACCCAAGTGCCGAATATCGACGGCTTTGCGGCGCGCTGTACGACAGCGCGCCGTTTTTGCATATCTTTCGCGATAGTCCGAAAAATAATATTACCGCGTTTTGCCACGTCGCCCAACGCTCGCAACTTTTGCCAAAGGACATTTTCGAATATCGTGAGTGGTGCGCCAAAGTTCTGTTGGCAAACTTTTTTACTCGCGCGCGGCGTTTGTCGCAACGCCAAATTATTCACAAAGGGAAAATGAGTTGACAGATATAAAAATTTTTTATAGAATATATAATGCTGAACTATAATCTATGCCGATTTGCGGCAAAGGAGTGCTAGTATGAAAAAATTCAGGCGCATAGCGATATTTGTCACTGTTGCGTGTCTTGCTCTCGGGCTAATGTTGTTTGCGGGTTGCGACAACGAAGTCACCCTCACGCTGGACGCGGGCAACGGCGGAACGCTTTCTGCCGACAGTTTGCAGGTAAAAAGCGGCGCAAAACTCTCCGACGTCCTGAAAAACGTCACGGTGACGGCTGACAGCGGTTTGACGTTTGCGGGGTGGTTCAACGGCGAACAACAAATCACCGACAGCGACGTCATGCCCAAGGAGGGCTTGACGTTGACCGCAAAATACGACGCCGACTACACGGTAAACGTTTACTACAATGACGTTTTGGGCAAATATCCCGACGCTCCGTCGCAAGTAATCGGCGGCAAGGCGCGTTTCGGCGCGGCTTTTTCCGTGGATACGTCCGCGCTTTTGGGCGAAGCCGACGACAAACAGCCCAACAGGCTTTCGACGGATTCGCTGGGAAAGAGCGAAGTTTTTGACGTGTATCGCACCTGCGAATACGTGCGTATCAATTTCAACGCAAATTTGGCGGGAGTTTCGACCGTTTTCAGGGACGTTATCAAGGGCAGCAAAGAGGTTCTTCCCGACGGAAGCGTATTTCAAACGGAGGACGATTTGCGTTTGGCAGGTTGGGCAAGATCCGCCGATACCGCTATTTTGTACGAGGCGGGCGACGAATTCGACACTTCCTCTATGACGGGCGCAAATATCTCTTTGTACGCCAAGTGGGAGCATGGAATTAGCGACGTGTTCGGCGGTAGCGACTATTTGTTCATTTCCACCGTGCATGACGGCACCGTTTACCTGCACCGTCGCGGTCTGGAAGAAAAGACGGGCAGTTACAACGCCGCAACGGGAACGTTCTCTTTTGCCGAGGGAAACGACGTTCGTTTGGAGGGCAAAATCACCGAGGACGGTTTTTACTACTTCGGCGATCTGCGCGGACAAACGATTGCAAACGGCTTTGACCCCGCGGAAACAATTTCTTTCAACGGCGGCGACAGCGTAACGCTGGTGTACGCGCCCCAAGGCGGCGACCGTCAAACGGTGCAAGGTTCGTTGGAAATGGACAAACTCACGGGCGAATACGTGTTTGTTTCCGACAAGATCACATTCAAGTTTTCCGTCAACACCGTCACCGACGGCGACGGCAACCGCAATTTGGTATTCAACCGTCCTCAAAGCGACAAGGCGGGCTTCTACTACAACGCGGCAAGCAACAGCGTGTTATATCTGGACGACATGACGGACGCCAACGGCATAGGTGGCATGATCGTGTTCGCCGTGAACGAGCAGGGCGAACTGTCCTCGGCTTTGCGCGCTTTCTACTACAAGTGGGAGGACATGGTGATACAGGACGACGGCGGAGTGGAAGATGTTTACCTGTTTGAAACTACCTATGCGGTGATCACCGCAAACTCCGACTATCCGCTGTTCTTGTTTCGTATCAAGGAGAACTCTGTCGAAAACAAATACGGCGTGGATATTCGCGGCGAATACACCGTGTCCGACGAAGTGTTCGGTCACTATTTCGAGAACGCGGCTATCAGCGCAGTACCCGATCTGTTGTTGGACGGCTTCGGCACTGTCAAAATAGCCGACGAAAACGGCGACTACGCCGAGGGTACTTACACGATAAAAACAAACGAACTGCTCATGGTGCGGGACGACGGCAGCACATACACCTGGACGGAGATGTGGTTGGAAACTTCCGTTGACGGCAAAGTCGGCTACCAAGCGTTGTACGCGTACGACTCTATGCCTCAGCACTACGCGTTCGAAGTTGCTCCGAGTTTGACAAAGTGGGCAAACTCGCTCAGCAAGTCCTACAACGTTCAGCCTTCGGGCGCTACGGGCGCATATTTGTACGAAAGCGCGATCTACGGCGCGTTTGTGTTTGCCGAGATCACCACGTCCGACGGGCAGTCGTATTACTACGAGATAGATAACGGCGTGGTAACGGCAAACGACGACGGCACGTTTCGTTTTACAAGCGAAGTTTACACCGACCAAAACAGTTATTGGGATTTCCGTCGCAACGGCGAAGTTATCGAAACGAGTTTCGGCGGAGCGGCCGACATCACATTTGAGGGCGGCGAGATGTCCTTTGACAAGTGGGGTACGCTCACTTATCAAGGCAAAACCTACCCTTATGGCAGTTGGACTGTGACAAACATGCCCGCCACCAACTATGTAGAGGGCGAGGACGCTTTCCGTTTGGAGATCTACACGTTGACAGGCGCAGAGGGGGCTACCGTCAAATTGATCGCGCGCTTGGATGAACACGTCGCCGACGATCAAGTTGTTTACACTCGCAGGTTGATCGCGACGGACAGCGTTACGGACCTTGTCTGGAAACAGTTTTACGGTCAAAGCGATTACTTTGACAAGTTGTACCTCGTTGACGAAACGCATGCTGCAATTGCGGTGCGTTACGACGACGGGCTGTATCACTTTGTCATTTACGGCACGTACAGTTACGACGAACGCACGCAAGAGTACACTTTCGTCGCGGACGCAGAACTTGTGGACGACTTCGTCGGCGAGATAGGCGACAGCAACCTCGTGGAGAGTTACAGCGACTTCCGTTTTGTGTTCCAAACAGACGCAAACGGCAACAAGTCGGCTCTCAAATACATCTACGAGCAGGAGTACGAAGCGCACAGCGGCGCCAAGTTCCAAATCGACGGCTACGGCAACGCCAAGTACACGCCCGCAGACGGTCAACCGATAGAAGGGACTTATCAATCGATAGACTACTACGGCAAATATCTGTTGGAATTTGTTTCCGCAGACAAATCGCAAACGCACCTCATTTCGATAATTTACGACGACAATGACGAATTCGACGACTTTATCGTTGACGCCGAGGGCGCGGGACAGTACTATTTGATCTATTCCGACGGCAGTATCTATTTGGATACCTATCTCGTGTTGTTGGGAGATTATTCTTCCGACAGATTGGGCACTGCGGTCGCCCCGGGCGAAGTGGGTACCTACGAGCCTACCGGGGTTACGGTCAATTACTACGAACAAGCAATGCTATCCGAGTACAAAGTGGTGCTTCGCGGCATTGACAGCGAGGGCAAACCCTACGAGGACACAATGTACGTCGCTCTCGGCACGGTCACGTTCTCTGACAGCCAAGACAACCGCGAGGATTACAACTGCTTTGTTATTCGCGCCGATCCGCAGGCGGACCGTCATTTTGATGTCGTGGGCGGCGGCACGATAGAGGGCGACGGCTACAACGACAGCACCTATATCGACAAAGACGGCAACGAATACTATGGACTTATCGGTATAGGCTATATCGACGACAGCACGCCTATAATGAGCAATTACCATTGGCACGACGACTTTGACAACGGCAAAAACGTCATTTTCCGCGCGACTTACGCCATTATCGACGGCAGACTATACGAGGGTGCGATACCCTTCCTGTTCGATATGCTGGACAACGGCAAACTGTCGTTGCGCGACGACTACAACGCCACTTACGCGCTGTACGACAAGGGCAGCATAACGCAAAAGACCCTCTATTTGGACGGTCACGGCAATGCCGAAATGCGCGACGAAAACGGCAACGTTACCGATACGGGTACGTATACCTACATTTACAGTCTGGACTGTCTGATGTACACAAGCGTTAATGGCGACAGTTTCCGTTTCAACACGGCGCAAATGAGTTTCGTAGACGAAACCTGGCTGGTGTACTTTGTCATCGGCGACGAAAAAATCTATGTGTCCGACGATTGGACGGTGCTGTTGTTGGGAGCGATTCGCGATGACGAAACGTTCGGCTACATCAACGGCTTGTATATCGACGAACGCGGCATTGTACACGGCGGATTTTACAGCGAACTTACCGACAATATCGTTCGGTTCGAGTTTTCCGACGGCACATACCGTCACTATGAAATAATCGACGACGGTTTTGCTTTGATCACGGACGAGTGTATCGTTCGCGACGGCGTGTTGCTGGCGTACCAAGGTCCGACGGTGGTGGGCGACTTTACCGTCCCCGACGGCGTCAAGGCTATCGGCGGCAACGCGTTTGCGGGGGTGTACAAATTCGGCGGCAGCATGAACAAGTTGGACCTCAACGAAGTGGAGCGCATTGAGGACTACGCCTTTTACGGCATACACGAGTTCGGCTTTACTTCCGTATCCTCCGACAAAGTGACCTATGTTGGCAACTACGCGTTTTACGTGGCTTACAATTTGTACGGCGCAGTCAGCGAGGACAATCCTACCTATTGGATATTCAACGTCAATTTGCCCAACGCCGAGTATATAGGCAACTACGCGTTCAACGCCAACAACCAAATGAACAACGGCGTTACCAAGTTGAACAAGGTGAAGTACATTGGATATTCGGCGTTTTCGCACAACTATATGGACGGCGGCGATAATCGAATGGTTCTCGATCTGACCGACGCAGACATATCCGCTATCCAAATGGACAAAAACGCCTTCTTGCCCGGTCCCAACGGAACGCAAGGCGAAGGTTTGCCCGTAACCATCTGGGTGAGGGACGCCGAGGCAATGGCACAGGCGCAAGAAACTTGGGATAGCGCGATCTACGACCGCGTAGTCATCAAAGAGGCAAGCATTGCGGGCGTGAGTTTTGTGGACTTTGCTTCGCGCAACGTGTTGTTATTCGGGCAACTGTCCGACGAAAGCGGCAAGGCAAGTTACTTTGTCTACGACAGCGAAAACGGCTACGCCAAGAGCGCGGACTGCAACTACGTCTACGCAGAGTACGGCAGGGTGCGCCTGACCTTTAACGGTACAGACTACGAGTTTGAGGACGACGTTACCGAGTTGCGTTTGGGCGAGGCGTTGTTCCTGCGCGCGGGCGCAGAGCATACCTTTGACGTCACGGAAGAAAACGGCAGTGTGGTGAAGTTCCGCTTTACTTTCGGCATTGACGTGACGGAAGAAATGGGCGAACCGAGCGTAAGTATGAGCGTACTGCGCGCCATCTACGACGGGCACGCAACCACGTCGGCAAGGGTGGATATAAAGGACTTTATCTGCGCGCTGTCCTACGTGGTGGGCGAGGAAACCATCAACACCGAGGTGGACATGACCAAGTGGACTTCCAAGTCCGTTGCTTGGGGTTTGACCGTCTACACGGATAACGGCGACTACCGCGCTTTGCTGGAACAGCCTCTCGGCGACGGTTACTACTACCTGACGTTGGAGATACTCAGCGGCAACGACTACGTCCCCGTCGAGGGCGTTACCGACATTCGCCGTAGCGACGTCAACGTGTGGACCTGCACGCTTGTAAACGGCGATCAAAGCACAGAGTATATAATAACTTTCGACCCCGATACGGAACTCATTACCGTTGTCAAAAACGTCACGCGCACGGTGCAACTCACAACCGAGGACGAGGCTTTCCGCGCGACGTTTGCCTGCGACGAACAGGGCAACGCCGTCAAACTGCACAAGTTGGAAGAACTGAACGCGCAGGGCTACTACGACGCGGTGTACAACTTCCGCGATCCGTCTTTCGGCATGACGGTGGAGCAGACTGCTGCAAACACCTTTACGGTGACGACCAGCAGTATCAACGGCAGAACGGTGTGGACCGTTACCTACGTCAACGCCGATACGCCGAGTTTGACCGTTACCAAAGAGGCGTGGACCACCGTCAGCGTCGAGAGCGATCACGTTGACGACAGCGCAACGGGCGTTCACGACAACTACTTCAAGGTCGTGCTGTTTGTGGACGGCGACGGCAACGTTCAAGGCATTGCGGAGATAACTCCCTACATCTGGAACAACGGCAACAATTTTTACGACAACGAAGTTGCTTTCACTCCCTCCGACGTGACCGTAGTTGGCAATGTTCTCACCTTTACTCACAACGATCAAACCTATCGCGTGACGGTTGTCAAGACCGCCGACGACAAGGGCAACGCCGTCTACACAGTCGCCGTTACCGTCGAGTAACCGCAAGTCGAGCGGCAACGCGACAGGCGACACAACAAACAACAAATCCCGTTCGCAAATGCGGACGGGGTTTGTCGTTTTCGGCGCATTGCAACTTGCGCCGCATGCTAAGTTTCGGCGAACTCGCCCCAAAATTTTTTTCAACTCGACCGTTGTATCCTCACCAAAGGGCGCAATTTCGCATAGGAATATAGAAATCGCCCAAAATATAATATATATATTAAATTATTTGAGATAAAAATAAAAAATTTCTCAATTAGGGCGCGTATTTGTTTGACAAACGTGAACCAGGTGGTATAATTAAACTAATATACTGTCGCAATATTCCTTTTCAGACAAATTGATTGCGGCAAAGAGGTTAGCTATGAAGAAAAAAATACTCCATTCATTGATACTGGTGTTGGTAATGGCATTGATAGGTATCTACGCGCTGCCCGGTTGTTCTGCAACCGAGTCAAGCGACGTGGCAACTGACAATGCCTCTTTTCATTTCGACGAGGAGGAGATAATCCGCCAACTCAAAGAAAAGAATATCGACTCCATCAACAAGGATTTGATCAAGGAAGTTAAGTCCGAAAAACTTTCCGGCGCGGTCAACGTTATCATCACGTTGTCTGACGGATCTGTCTTGGGACAGTACAACAGAAGCGGCAAAAACACGAGCCTTGCGCAATATCTTGCGGGGGCAGAGGCGCAAACCGCTTCCGCCAAAGCGATAACCCGTCAAAACAAATTGGAAGATCAACTTGTCAAAGAGGGCTTGATCACTTCCGCAAAATATCATTACAGCAACATCGTGGACGGCTTTGCCGCAACCACTACCTATGAGAATTTGAGCAAACTCGTCAATCACGACGGCGTGTACAGCGTTATTATCGGCAACACTTACTTGGAGCAGGAAGCCGTCACCAACGACGTCAAAGTGTTCGAAACGGGTATTTTCAAAAATAACGTAAGCGACAAGTACACCGGTAAAGGAACTTTGGTGGCAATTCTCGACACAGGTTGCGATTACGCGCACCCCGCGTTCACCACGCACGAGGTAGTTGACCCTCGCTACGACCGCAGCGATATCGAACGGATATTGAACGAAAATGACCTCGTTGCGGAAAGACTTGCGGGCGGCAACCTCCAAGCGCACGAGTTGTACTACGGCAACCTCACGAAAAACAAGATCGCATTCGGCTACGACTACGCCGACAACGACACGGACGTAATGCCCTTCCTCAGCGAACACGGCACCCACGTAGCGGGCATTATCGGCGGCTATGCGACCGAGTCGATTTTTGAGCAAAACGACGATTTCGACGGAAGCGCAGATACTCACCTCGAAGGCGTTGCGATCGACACGCAGTTTGCGATAATGAAAGTTTTCTCCGATTACAGGAGCGGCGCCGAGGACGAAGATATCCTTGCCGCTCTCGAAGATTGCGTGGCTCTGGGCGTGGACGCCATCAACATGAGTTTGGGAGCAAGTTGCGGTTTCTCCCGTGAGTACGACAACGACGAAAAGAACAGAATTTACGACGAGATAGCCGACGCGGGCATTTCGCTTATCGTTGCGGCAAGCAATGATTACAGCAGCGCATACGGCAGCGAGTTCGGCAACACCAACATGGTGCAAAACCCCGACAGCGGCACGGTCGGTTCTCCCGCGACTTACAACTCCGCGCTCGCGGTAGCGTCCATCAACGGCAACATGGACAAATACATCACGTCGGAGGACGGCAGAGTTATCTTCTTCCAGGAAGCCGCCGACATGGGTAGCGAGTACTACGACTTTTTTGAAAAGTTGTTTGAAAACACCAACACGCAGGGCGACGAACTCGTCATAGATTACATCACCGTCCCCGGTTTGGGAGCAACCGCCAATTACAGCGCAATTGCCCAAGAAATAAAGGGCAAGATCGCTCTTGTAAAGCGCGGCGACCTCAGTTTTGAGGACAAAGCCATCAACGCCGCAATCGCGGGCGCTGCCGGCGTAATAATCTACAACAACGTCTACGGCGACATTCTTATGACCGTCGGCAAGGCGGGCGAAACGGTTGCCGTTTGCTCGATCGGCAAAGACGACGGCGAATACCTTGCAAAGAATCCCACGGGAACGCTGATCATCAACAAAAACAACAAAGCCGGTCCCTTTATGAGCGACTTTTCCAGTTGGGGTCCCAACCCCGACCTTACCATCAAGCCGGAGATCACCGCGCACGGCGGCAACATCTGGTCGGCAGTTCCGGGCGGCGGCTACGAAAAATTGAGCGGCACGTCTATGGCTTGCCCCAACTTGGTGGGTATTGCGGTGCTTGCGCGTCAGTATGTCAAAGACAATTACAAAATTTTCGATCCCGAAGCCGTTAGTGCAGAGGACGCAGACCCCGTGTTGTTGCGCAATGCGGTCAACCAACTGCTGATGTCAACCGCCACGATAGCGCAAAACCAGGAAGGCAACCCCTATTCGCCCCGCAAACAGGGCGCAGGTATCGCCGATATATTCAAAGCGACAACGACCCGCGCATACATGTACACCAAGGACTCCGACGGTAACATCATGAACACCACCAAGATGGAGTTGGGCGACGATCCGACGCGTCAAGGCGTGTACGAAATGACGTTCTTTTTGAGAAATATTTCCGACAGCGACGTTCGCTACAAATTGGGCAATTACACGTTTACGGAGTCGCTTTCCGCCGACAAGAAATACGTCGCGGAAAAAGCCTACATGCTCTCTCACAGCGTGGAGTACAACGTGGTGAGCGGCGGCACGCTTGCGGGAGATTTGGTAACGGTCAAGGCCAACGAAACTGCCGAAATCACCGTCAAGATCACCCTGAGCGACGCGGACAAACAATACCTCAACAACAGTTTTGTCAACGGTATGTACGTCGAGGGATTTGTCACGTTGAAGGATCGATCCCCCAATGGCGTGGACCTCAACATTCCTTTCCTTGCTTTCTACGGCGATTGGGGCGAAGCGCCCATTCTCGACAAAGATTACTACGAAGTGGAAACGACTGCGCACAACAACGCTATCGACGACCAAGACAAGATCAAAGCCGACTACGTCGCGACGACTCCGTACGCATTGTACTACTACGACTACATTATCCCCATGGGCACGTATCTGTACAATTTGCCCGCGGGATACAACGCCATTCCCGCTACGGAAGAACACGCGGCATTGTCCTACCAGCCCACAACGCTCAACCAACTCTACGCCGTTTATACGGGTCTGTTGCGCAGCGCAAAGAAACTCAGCGTGCAAATTCGCAACGCGTCCACGGGCGAAGTGGTGTGGAATATGGACGACTACAACTGTTACAAAGCGCACTTCAACGGCAGCCCCATGCCCTATGTTTGCGAGTTTGAGTTGCCCATGTTCGACTTTGACGTACTGACTTCGGATATGATCGGCAACATCAACGGGGCGTTCGGCTACAACAACGAACGTTTCGAAGTTACAATGACCGCGTCGTTGGATTGGGAAAGCGACCGCAACTCCAACGATACCTACACGTTCAGTTTCTACGTCGATACCGAAGCACCGACGGTTTCCGGCTATACGTTCCGCTCCAAGTACAACAACAGTACGCGCAAATGGCAGTACTTTATCGATTTGGAGATATACGACAATCACTACGCGCAATCGGTACGTCCCGTAGTTATCAATTGGTCTTTCAACCCCGACGGCACTCCCGAAATGTCCAACGGTCAGCAGTTGGTGACGGTAGACGCGTTGAACAACAACGCCATACCCGTGTATCAAACGACTCGCGGCAGTTCTACCAAAGTGGAGATAGAAATCACCAATTATATGGACAATATCCGCAAGTCGCTGATGCCCGATTGTATTCTGTTCCAGATAGACGACTACGCGCTCAACACCAACCTTATCAGGATACCTCTCCCCGAAATGGACAATCCCGATCTGGACTTTGACAAGACGTTGTTGACAAACACGGGTAGCGTCAGATACGACGAAACAAACGGCGTAACTTTGGATATAGGACAAACGTTGGATCTTACAAAGTACGTTGTCGGCACAGGCAACTACACGCTGGATACAACAGTAAATCACATTGAAAACTTCCTGTATCTGCTCAATTGGAAATCCGCCGACGAAACGATCGCAACGGCGCACGACGGCTTGATCGAGGGACGTTCCGAGGGAACAACCACCGTCAGTTTTACAAGCGGCGGTGAGGAACACACAATCAAAATCACCGTTACCGACGTCGAGTCTACCGACCGCAACGGTTACGACCAATCCACGTTGGAAGAAGTCAAGTTTACGGGATACAAAACGTTGTTTGCCTTTACCGGCGATATCGACTTCTCGGAAATCGGCGAAACGGGCGATACCAACTATTTCAGCGGCGGCGCGGGAATATCCTGCTATCCGTCCGAGCAAATTCAATTGATCCCGCAGATCAAACCGTGGAATTTCGAACAAAACAAATCCCGTTACGAACTTGTTTGGAGAACGACCAACCCCGACGTGGCAACCGTCACAACCGACGGTATCGTCACCGCCGAGGCGGAGGGCAACTGCACGATCACAATGTCGGTCAGGGATACCGCAACCGGCAGAGAAAACGTGTTGCAAGCAAGTTGTTCGGTCGTTGTCAAGAGCGAATTCGTCACCAACGACGCGCGTCAACTCATTGCCTACAAGGGCAAGGGCGGCGACGTGGTGATCCCCGACGACAAGGGCATCATGTACATCAACTCCTTTGCGTTCTGCCATTACAGTATGGACAACACAATCGAGTTGCCCGAGGACGACAAGTACAATCTCGACCTCAAACGCACACCCTTTGTCAACACAACGGTAAAGAGCGTCACAATACCCGATACCGTTACCTCTATCGAAACTTACGCGTTCGGCAACTGCCTCGTTTTGGAGGAAGTCAAAATCGGCGAAGATAGCAAACTTACCACGATCGGTCAGCACGCATTCGACGGTTGCGTCAACCTCAGATCTATCAATCTTAACAAAGTTCACATGATCAACGACTACGCGTTCCGCAATTGTACGGATTTGGTAGACGTCGGCACAAACATGCTTGCCCGTCCCTACGGACTCGGCGTATCGGCATTTGAGAACTGCACCTCTCTGAAAGAACTCAACCTCAGCAACTTGCGCCGCGGCAGAGAAAATACTTTCAAAGGTTGCGTCGGTTTGACAACGCTCACTTTGGGTTCGTCCACTCGCTTGTCCTACGGCATGTTCGAGGGCTGCACGGCAATTTCCAAAACGCGTAACGCCAACGGCGCGGAGCAAGACATTTATGCCGGCAATCCGTTGGTTATTTACAGCGACGTGGTGTCCGAACGTTCGTTCTTCGGTTGCACCTCGCTCAAAGGCGTGAAATTTGCCAACGCGGTTACTTACGTGGACGACGGCGCATTCCAAAACTGCACCGGCCTTCAACTCGTAACGTTCAGCAAAGGTTGCGAAACGTTGGGTGCAAACTCCTTTGCGGGTTGCAACAATATTGGCACATTCGACGTAAAGGACGCCAACGGCGCGGACGGCTTCACCTATGACGGAACTACCAAAGCCGTGTACAACGGCGACAAAACCGTGTTGCTGTACGTTCATTCGAACGTTACCGAATTTGCGCTTCCCGCAAGCGTGCGGGAAATCGCCAACGGCGCGTTCTCCGGCTTGACGTCGCTGCGCACAGTCACGATACCCGTCGGTTCTGCGCTCACGCGTATTGGCGACGACGCGTTCCGCGGTTGCGCAAGTCTTACTTCCATCAATATCCCCGACTCCGTTACGTATATCGGCAGCGGTGCGTTTGCGGGAACAAATGTCGGCTCTGTCGATTTGAGCGGAACTTCGATCACAAGTATCGGCGACGGCGCGTTTTACGGCGACGGATCGCTCACGTCGGTGATATTGCCCGACAGTTGCACGCACATTGGCAACAGCGCGTTCGAAAATTGCACAAGGCTCGGCTCTATCGATCTTGGCAAAGTAACTTACGTCGGCAACAGAGCGTTTGTCGGCACGGCTATTACCGACGTTGCGTTCGACGGCGACGTTACGGTGGGAGCAAGCGCATTTGCAGGCGGCTACCACTACGAAATAGACGAACTGTACAGCACTCTCACCCTTGTTTTGGATAGGGCAAGCGCACTCTCGTCCGTCAGTTTCGGCGGCAAAGCGATTATCGGCGACTATGCGTTTATCAACACGGGACTCTCGACGTTGACTATAACCGAACCCGACAGCACGATCGGCAACTATGCGTTTTACGGTTGCTTGGCTCTGCAAACGGCGGACATCAACGGCGTTACGGGCAAGTTGGGCGACTATGCGTTTGCTTACTGCCTGACCGAGAGCGCAAACGGGCCTGTGGGCTTGATGACCGTCAACATGAACAACGTGACCGAATTGGGCGAGGGCGCTTTCGAGGGTTCTACAAGATTGCGTACCATCAACTCCAACTCTCTTACCAAGGTGGGCGACAACGCGTTCTATCCCAACCTCGATTTGGGATATGCAATGACGTTCAGCAACATCAACCTCAGCAAAGTTACGGAAATCGGCAGTTTTGCGTTCTACTATTGCAGCGGATTGCAAAGTCTTAACATGCCGTTGGTAGAAAAAATCGGCGACAGAGCGTTCATTTTGTGCGAAAATCTTACCTCAGTCACCGCTCCCGTACTGAAAGAGATCGGTCGCGAAGCCTTTGCAATGTGCGGCATAACGTCTTTCAGAGCCCCCGCATTGGAAGTCATTCTCCCAAGAGCGTTTGTGGATACGCCCATTACCACCTTGGAGATCGGCGACAACCTCAAACAGGCAGAGGGCGCAATGGCGGGCGCAAGCCGCTTTACAGGCTTTACGCACAACGGCACGGGAGCCGCTTACGAAACACTCGGCTCAACGGGCATAGTTTTGGATAACGGCGTGCTGTACATCAAAAAGAACAACGGTTTGGAACTTGTGTGCTATCCCGCCGCCAAGCGTAACGGCTCTTACGAGGTGCGCGAAGGCACTACCCGTATCGGATTTATGGCGGCAACGGGCAACATATATCTGTCGCAAGTGACCCTGCCCTCAACCCTGCTCAGTATCGGCGACTATGCCTTTGCAGATTGCTCGGGTTTGAAAACGGTCATATTCAACAGTTACAACGCGCCCTTGCTCGAAGGTATTTCCAACGTGGCGCAGGAAGTTCGCAAAACGCCTCCCGAAGACCCCACCGAAGATTACATGGATCCGAGTGAACTTCCCTATCTGGACGAACTGTACGGTTACGACTTCTATTTCAACTTCGAGTCGGCAGGCGAGATCTCCTACTACTACGGCAACCTGTACAACTACCGTCATTTTGTCGATTTGGTAGGCAAAGTCAAACTCACAATGCAGATCCCAGTCAACTCGTTCGGCTACGACAGTCCCATCTACAAGGCATACTTCAACGTGTCGGATCAATTGCTGCCCGAAACGTTGGGCAGATATGCGTCGGAATTCCTCAACGCCGTCAAAGCGTTGCGCGATCTTCCGCAAATAGACCGTTACGCCACAACGCAGATCAACGACGCCATCACCGCGTACAACAGGTTGGTCGCCAATAAGGAAGAAAGATACGTCGAGCAGAGCGATCTCAACTTCTACAACGAGGCTCTCAGCCTGTACTACATTGACGTGGCGTATCACTCGATCACGCATTTGTACACAATGGACGACTCGTTGTACTCCTACAAGACTCTCAGCGCGGCGCTCCAAAACTACAACAGGCTCAGCGGAGAAGAAAAATTCCAATTGGATACGCTCCTTTCGGACGCGGGATTCCAAAGTGCCAAGACAATTCTCGACGCCAAGAGCGCGGAATACAAACAGGCTTCCGGCTTCAACGGCGACGTGAGCAAAGATTACGTTGACCACGTCATAGACCTGCTCCAAGAGTTGTTCGGCGACCTCAAACCCGAGGACATCACCCAAGATGATTTCGACAAACTTGTCCAAGCCTACAACATCATTCACAATTGGCTCACGGACAAGGAGATCAGGGACAACGACACAAAACTAGAACCTTATCAAGCGTATATCAGATTTTGGAACACGGCTGCGAGCAACACCGGCGTTATCAGCACAGCCGAAACGATCGCTCACGCGCCCGTTGACGCGTTGTTCGCTTCGATAGCAAGTTTCAACGCTTTGATGTTTGCGGCATACGTAGCGCTCAAAGGAGGTATCCTGTGATGAAAAAAAGATATTTGACAGTCGCTTTGGCAGCGGCGTTGGCTCTTGCGCTTGCGCTTTGCGCAGGTTGCGTCAAGGGACAAGAGGCGTTGGACGAACTTCAACAAGACTATGCCGCCGCGTCCCAAGCCAACGAAATTCACATCAAGATCGAGTCCAAATTCAACAAACTGCTGCAATATTCCAGCGACGCCGTCTACACCAAGACGGGCAGCGGCTACGAGTGGACCAAAACGACCAAAACGATCAACGAAATAGACCAAGATACAACCGAAGCCTACACAACGGAAACGACGAGTGGTTCCGAAACCGCCAACGCAAGTTTTGTTCCGTCGCTCACGCTGGACGAACAGTACTTTGTTGCGGGTTATCAAGCAAGCGGCAAACATCTCGACGCCACGGTCAGAGTAGGCAACGAACAGGCGGTACTCGGTTACACGGATTACCTGCTCACGTCGGTAAACAACCTCAACATCAAGATGGACGCCGCCAAGGGACGCGTAACTCAACTCGTAATGACCTTCGAGGGCGACAAATTTTCCGAAACGGAGAAATTCGACGTAACGATCACAATTACTTTCTCTTACTAGATAAAGTAACTATATTAACCGATTGACAAAAGGACAAATCATGAAAATCAAATTTTCGGCAATTTTAGCCGTATTGCTGATTTTGACGTTGACGGTGGGCATATTCGCGGCTTGCGACTCTAACGAGCAAAGCCTCGAAGGTATGGTGATCGTAACGTTTGAACTGAATGGCGGCACATTGCACAACAATTCAACCGACGTTTTGGGACGGCTCTACCACGGATACAAACTTAATTCGTACGTTATAGACATCAGCAACTATATGAGTAACGAACTGACCAAAAAGGGCTTTGTGTTCGAAGGTTGGTACAGGGACGAAAATTGTACCGTACCGTGGAACTTTGCCACCGATCGCGTCACCCAAGACATCACGCTCTACGCCAAGTGGGAAACGGAAATCGTTTACAGATACGTAGTGTACATGGTAGTGGACGGAGAACAAACCGAATTGGGTACCTATCGCGTCGCGCAGGGAGATAAGTTTAACGACAGCCTCAACTACGGCAGAAATCTTCGCCGTTACACCAGGACGTTCCTCGGTTACTACTCCGATCCCGAACTCGAAACCGCTTGGGACAACGACTATACACACCCGGGCGGCGAGGAAAGCACGGATATTCCCGTTTACGTAGACTCTATCGAGGGCGTGTGGCAATTTGTAAACAACTACGAAACATTGCTTTCGGCTTTGCGTACAAGCGACGGCATTTACCTCACCGACGACGTGGATTGCGGCAACAACGTGGTGGCGTTTGCGGGCAACAACGGCATTTTCAACAGAGTGTTGCAAGGCAACGGCTACACGATCAGCAACCTGTCTATCGGCGCGCCGACCAGCACGCTTCACCCGACCTATTCCGTTTTCGGCACGTTGGGCGCGTCGGCAAAGATACTGAACGTTCACTTTACAAACGTTCGATTCACGCTTGTGGATTTCCCCGATTCGTCCGAATTGCAACTCGGTACGCTTGCGGTTTCCGCCAATAGCGGTGCGGAAGTACGCGACGTTACCGTCAGCGGCACTTATACCGACAACATGCAGTTTTTGCAGTTTACGGCTCAACAGATAGAAACTTTGCTCGGCAAAGCGATATATGACGATTACGACGATACAAAAATAACTGTAACAGGCTTTGAATCAAGCTTTACGCCCGCTTGATAGCAGTAGCGAGCGACATCTACAAGGAGAAACACTATGACAAAATTTACAAAATTCGTAACTGTTTTGTTGGCGATAGTAATGGGCGCAACCTGTTTGTTTGCCCTTGCCGCCTGCAAAGAAACGAAATTCGACAACGAAACGTCCCGTCTTGTCCTGTCCATTGCGGAGTTGGACGGCGTATTCAACCCGTTTTTCAGCACGTCGGCTACCGACGGCGAAATCGTGGGTATGACTCAGGTGGGCATGCTTTCCTCCGACAAGAACGGCAACGTCGCCTACGGCGAAACCGAACCTTGCGTGGTGTTGGACTACGGTTTCACTACTGAGGGCAACACCGAGAATCCCACCGTGGACAATTCGACGACCACCTACACGTTCGTTTTGAAGAACGACCTCAAATTCAGCAACGGTTCTCCGCTCACAATGAGGGACGTGTTGTTCAATCTGTACGTTTATCTCGATCCCGCCTACACGGGTAGTTCCACGATCTACTCTACCGAAATCGTAGGTCTTGCCGAGTACCGCACGCAACAAAGGGACGAGAGTCAACAGCAAGGCGCTCGCGACAGATTCGAGAGAGAGGCTTACCAACGCGTTCGGCGGCTCTACGACGTGATTTCCGACCTGTACAGAGATACGTTCAAAGATCTCAACGTTGCAACAGACGCCGCGATGGAAGAGGAACTTCAAAAAAAGGTTGAGTACTACAATGGATTGGCGGAGCAGTACAAGAACTCCAATCCCGATTACTATCAATCCTACCTTGCCTACAACACGTTGTTGGACGACTACAAACGCGCCAAGGAACTTTTCCGCGATGAACTGGACAACGACTACACGCTCGCTGTCGGTACGGCGTCGCAAATCGAGTTCAACAATACCACCCACCTCACTACCGATACCGAAGCGTTCCTCTACAACGAGGGCTACATCAGTTGGGACGACGCAAGCAGAAAACTCAACTACACTTTCGGCGAGGCAAGCAAAACTTGGACGAGAGAACAGGCTATCAACGCCGTGTACAACGCCAATATTCCTGGTACTCAAACGCAAGGTATTCTGCAAGTTATCACAGCATGGCAAACGGCAAACGATCTTGTCAGCGAGTTTACCGCCAAGGCATTGTTGGATTACTTCAACAGCATGGAAGAAGACGAGCGTATCTACAACATAGAGGGCGTCAAATTCATCAATCAAGATCAGCCCGTCACGTTTGAGAACGTCAAGGGTCAAACCGTCACCTATCAACCGCCCAAATACAAGGACGACGACAATTCCAAGGAAGTGGTAGAGGGCAACGAGGTTTTGCAAATAACCATCAAAGGTATCGACCCCAAGGCTATTTGGAACTTTGCCTTTACCGTCGCGCCAATGTACTACTATTCCAGCCCCGAGGAGATTGCCCAATTCGATTACGAACGTCACTTCGGCGTGGCATGGAGCGATATCGACTTTTTGAACACTTACGTCAAAGATCCCGACAAAATCGGTCTGCCCGTGGGCGCAGGTCCCTACAAGGCGACGACTTCTAGCGGCAACAGCGCCAACGTCACTCCCGACAATTTCAAGAGCAACAACGTCGTTTACTTCGAGCGCAACGAGTACTTTGAGTTTCCTGCCAAGATCAAGTACGTCAATTATCAGGTCGTTGACGCCAAGGTCATCATGGACAGCCTCAAAAACGGCGATATCCACTTTGCCGAACCCAACGCTCAAAAGGAAAACGTTGACGAAGTAACCGGGTGGCAACAACAGGGCAAAAAATTCGAACACGACGAGATCCGTACAAACGGTTACGGCTACATCGGCATCAACGCGGAAAAAGTTCCCGATCTGGCAGTGCGCAAAGCGATCATGCACGCTATCAACACGGAGTCTTGTATTGCTTTCTATGCAGGTTACGCCGAGCAAATTTACAGACCTATGACGCGCGCTTCCTGGGCATATCCCACGGAAACCGACAGCGACGGTCAGTACTACAAATATGACGAAACAGGCGCACTCAGTCAACAAGAACTTGACGCTTCCGATCACACCTACTCTCTTGCCGACGGCGTTTTGTCTGACGGCACAAACAAATTGGAGTACGATTTTGTTATTGCCGGCGACAGCACCGACCACCCCGCTTACAACGCCATGATCAAAGCGGCGGAGATCCTCAACAAAATAGGTTTCAAGATCACCGTCAAGAAGGACATCAACGCTTTGAAAAAACTCAACACGGGCGAGTTGGCAGTTTGGGCGGCAGCCTGGGGCAGCACGGTAGACCCCGATATGTATCAAGTCTATCACATTGACAGTCAGGCTACTTCCACCAACAACTGGGGCTATCGCGCTATCAGACTCAATTCTACCGGCGAATACACGGAGGAAAAGGGCATTGTCGAGCAACTTTCCAACCAAATCGACGCGGCGCGTCAAACTTTGAACCAAACTCGCCGCAAGGAGATCTACGCCGAGTGTCTGGATCTCGTAATGCAATTGGCAGTCGAATTCCCCACCTATCAACGTAACGATATGTTTGTGTGGAACAGCGGCGTTATCGATTCGAGTACGCTTGTTCCCGAGAGCGAACGTTCGTCCTACCAGGGACCGCTCGCACGTCTGTGGGAAGTAAGTTTTGTAGGCAACAAGTAACGCACAATGAGCCTCGCGGTCTTCCGCGAGGCGTACTCCCGCAAAATACACAAAGGGACAAAGTAAATGTTTAAGTATATAGTAAAAAGATTGTTACTCTCGATAGTCATTCTTTTGGGAGTTTCGTTGATAATCTACGTCCTTGCAAGGTTGATGCCTGTCGATTATATCGACGGACTCTACAATGCGCAACTTCAACAAGGCACAATGACGTTGGATCAAGTCAACCAAATCAAGAGGAATGCCGGGTTGTACACGCCCGACGGCTTTTTGATCATAACCGTCGATGACGAAAACGTCGAATGTAACGGCAAACAGTTCAAACGCGACGTGTTGGACGTAGACCATCAGAGAGTTGTCGGCGGCAACTATGCCGCTTCCGAGTGGTATCGCGGCGACTACTACACCGAACAGGAAAACGGAGTGACTTGGGAGATAACTCTCAAAAGAAACGGCACATACGTTTTGTATCAACGCACTTCGGGCAAATCCCGCGCAAAGGAGGGCAACTACACTGTGGACGCCTCCGCTTTTGCGTCGTCGCTCAAAATGGCTGGGTTGAACGGCAGCCTCGGTTACGTCATAAACGAGGGCGACAGCGACGGATTTTTGCAATTTACCGTATCCGATCCGGACGGCGAATTTGACGGAGTTATACTGCGCAAAAGCGTCAGCAACGACAGTTACGATAGCGCATTGGGCAATTCCGACGCGCTGAAAAATCTGTTTGTCGGCAATTGGGAAACCGTTGACGGCTCTTTGCGCTTGACTTTGAAGCAGGACGGAACGTTTGCGCTGGACGAAATGGACGCCGGTTCTACGCCAATTTCTCGCGGCAACTACACGGTGGGAACTGTCGCCGACGACAACGGCAACTACGAACTGTCGCTCTCCAACTTGGGCGTCAAATCTATCGAGTATCGCAAGGCAACTTTCGGCGAAAAAGCCGGCGCGGTTTTGGGCGGCTATTTCAGTTGGCTTTGGAACATGATGCGCGGCAACTTCGGACGTTCTCTTATGTACGAAAAGCCTGTCACGACGGTAATTTCCGATCACATGTGGATCTCGTTCATAATCTCTTTGATCGCTTTGATTTTGGAGTTTGTGATCGCCATTCCGTTGGGTATCACCAGCGCAACGCACCAATATTCGGTACGCGATTACACGGTTACGGTGCTTACCATGATAGGAATTTCCTTCCCGAGTTTCTTCTTTGCGGCATTGTTGATACAACTGTTCGCCAATACTCTCGGTTGGTTCCCGACCAGCGGTTTGGTCGGCGGCGGTAGCAGCGCAACGGGCATTGTGCGTTTCGGCGACATGGCATGGCACTTGGTGTTGCCCATGGTAACAATGGTGGTGCTTTCGATAGGCGGCACCATGCGCTACACGCGCACCAACATGCTCGAAGTTCTCAACAGCGATTACATACGTACCGCTCGCGCCAAGGGACTCAGCGAAAAGAGAGTTGTGTACGTACACGCATTCCGCAACACGCTCATTCCCTTGATGACCATTTTGGCGGGCATATTGCCTAGTTTGTTCGGCGGAGCCATGATTACGGAAGAAGTTTTCGCAATCGACGGAATAGGGCGTATCGCCTACAAATCCTTGGCAAAAGGCGACTTGCCTCTTATCATGGGTTACAACATGTTTTTGGCGATACTGACCGTTATCGGCACGTTGCTATCCGACATAATGTACGCGGTAGTCGATCCGCGGGTAAAACTTACAAAGTAAGGAGGTAGTTGTAATGGAAGAACAAAATCAAAATCTGCAAAACGCTGCCTCCGAGTTGACTATCGAACAAGCGACCGAACGCGAAGACGCGTTGCAAGATCAAGCGGTGCAAACAAGCGGCGAACTCGTTCAACTGTCCGACGAGGACGTTGAGCAAAAGGTCTATTACAAGGAACTGACCCCCGCGCGCATGGTTATGCGACGGTTTTTCCGTAGCAGACTGTCTGTCGTCGGCTTGGTCATGATCATTATTCTGTTTGCTTTCTCCTTCCTCGGACCGCCCATTTGCAAAATGTTCGGTTACACTTGGAGCGAAACGGAACAGGACGAAACGCCCGTGGACGTAATGACGGGTAGTTGGATCACAGGCACCGTCAACGGCGAAACGGTCGAAGCGTACGAGTACAAAATCACGCGAGTTCCCAGCAATTCCAAAGCACCCCCGTCGGCAAATCACTTGTTGGGCACCGACGACAGCGGACGGGACATTTTTATCCGTTTGATGTACGGCGGCAGAATTTCTTTGACGATCGGCTTTGTGGTGGTAATTTTGGAAACGCTTCTCGGCGTCATTTTGGGCGGCATTTCCGGCTACTTCGGCAAATGGGTGGATCAAATCATCATGCGTATAGTTGATATTCTCAACTGTATTCCCACCTTGCCGTTGTTGCTAATAGCGTCCTTCGTGTTGGACAGTTGGAAGTTTGTCGAACCGGAACAAAAAATCTACTACCTGATGGGCATAATGACCATCTTCGGTTGGAGCGGCACGGCGCGTTTGGTGCGCGGACAAATACTGTATCTGCGCGAGCAGGAGTACATTGTCGCGTGCGAAGTTATGGGCATACCCACTTGGAGGCGCATTTTCGTGCATCTCATACCCAACATCATGCCGCAACTTATCGTATCGATGACGTTGGGCTTGGGCGGAGTAATTTTGTACGAGGCAACGTTGAGTTACTTGGGCTTGGGTATCCCCTATCCGCAGGCGGCTTGGGGCACAATGATCAACGCCGGTACGGAAACAACGACGATAATGTCAAATTACCCAAATTGGTGGTTGCCTGCCGGTTTGCTGATAGTTATTGCCGTTTTGGGTTTCAACTTTGTCGGCGACGGATTGCGCGACGCAATGGACCCCAAAGCAAAGAAGTAAACGAATTTACACACAATTTTGTACACGTGTTCAATTGCGAATGTGTACATTTGAGCAGAAGGAACGACTGTGAAAACAAAGAAAGAAAAAAATCCGAATATTTTGAGTTTGCGCGAGAGCCGTGCAATATTGCATAGCAATCTTGTGGAAATGAAAAAGTTCGAAAGGGCAAAACGCAAAAAAGTTACGCCCGAGTACTTTACCACGCAACTCAAAGACGACAACAACATTTTGGAAGTGGAAAACCTTCACACCTACTTTTACACCGACAGCGGTGTATCCAAGGCGGTCAACGGTATCAGTTTTTCCGTCCCCAAGAACTCCATTGTGGGCTTGGTGGGCGAATCGGGCTGCGGCAAGAGCGTAACGAGTTTGTCCATCATGCAACTTGTGCAAGCGCCGCAGGGACAGGTGACGGAGGGCGCGATTCGCTTTGCCACGCGCGATTTCGTGTTGGATAACAAGGGCAAACGTATCCCCATTTACGCAACCGACGAGGACGGCAACACGCTGTACACGGACAAACTCAACAAAAAGGGCAAACCCGTGTTGGGCAAGGACGGCAAACCGATCCAAGTGCCTCTGCAAGCGCGTTCGGAGGACGGCATACCGCTCTACGAAATGGAGGACGTTACCTACGACATTGCCAAGATGCCTACCAACGATATGTATCGTATTCGCGGCAAGGACATCTCCATGATATTCCAAGAGCCGATGACCAGCCTGAATCCTGTGTTCACGGTGGGCTATCAGATAGAAGAAGTCGTGTATCTCATCAACCCGCTTGCTACCAAGCACGAGGCACACGCCAAAGCGATCGAAATGCTCAAACGCGTCGGTATCCCCATGGCGGAAACTATCGTCAACTACTATCCGCACCAACTTTCAGGCGGAATGCGCCAGCGCGTAATGATAGCGATTGCTCTTGTGGGCAATCCCCAACTGATAATAGCCGACGAACCCACAACGGCGTTGGACGTGACCATTCAAAGCCAAATTTTGCACCTCATCAAGGAAGTGCAACAACAATGTCACGCGTCGGTAATGCTCATCACGCACGACTTGGGCGTCGTTGCGGAAACATGCGACTATGTTGTGGTTATGTATGCGGGCAAGATCGTGGAACGCGGCACCGTCTACGACATTTTCGACCATCCTCTGCACCCCTACACCAAGGGAATACAAAAGGCAAAACCTACGTTCGAAACGGGCGTGGACGCCGAACTGTACAGCATACCGGGTGTTGTCCCAAACCCCATCAACATTCCCAACGAATGTCTGTTCAAGGACCGTTGCGGCGAGCGTTGCGCTTGCTGTGAGGGCGAGTATCCCGAGGAAGTTTATGTGACCCCGACGCACAGCGTGTTCTGTCACAAGTACAAAAAATAAGCACCCCATATCATGATATTTTACATTTTAGGCAGGTGCGGTTGCAACATATCGGAGGAAAACAAATGATCAATTTACTTGCAATATCCCAAGCGGCGGAGATCACGCTAGGCGTCATATTCGGCGTCATCATTTTGTTGGAACTTTGCTACATTGGTTATCTTATTTTCATCCGCGTCACCAACCGCCCGCATTTCAAACTGAAACGCAACGTGCAACAAGAACAATCCGTCGCCATTACCGACGGCGGCGACAGCAACATCATTTTGCGCGTAAACGACCTCAAACAGTGGTTTCCCGTCAACAAAAACGTTTTCGGCAAAGTCAAAAAATATTTGCGCGCCGTTGACGGCGTAAGTTTCGAGTTGCAACGCGGCAAAACTATCGGCATAGTGGGAGAGTCGGGCTGTGGCAAAACGACTCTCGGACGTACCATTTTGCGCCTGTACGACATCACCGAGGGCTCTGCCGTCTACACGGACGAGCAGGGCAAACAGTACGAGTTGTCCAAACTCAGCCGCAAACAATTGCGTCCTTTGCGCACGCAGTTGCAGTACGTATTCCAAGACCCCTATTCGTCGTTGCCTCCGCGCATGACGGTGGGCTCCATTATCGGCGAGGCGGTCAAGGTTCATCATATCGTCCCCAAGAGCGAAATTCACGACTACGTGTTGAACGTAATGAAACGTTGCGGTTTGCAGCCTCATTATTACGACAGATACCCCCACGAGTTCAGCGGCGGTCAACGTCAGCGTATTTGCATTGCGCGCGCGCTTGCCGTCAAACCCAAACTTGTAATTTGCGACGAACCCGTATCGGCGTTGGACGTGTCCATTCAGGCGCAGGTCATCAACCTGCTCAAAAAGTTGCAACGCGAGGAAGGCATTTCCTACATGTTCATTTCGCACGACTTGTCCGTTGTCAAGTACATCAGCGACAGTATCGTCGTTATGTATTTGGGCAACATTGTGGAAATGGGCAGCACTGCGGATATTTGTACCAATGCGAGCCATCCCTATACCATGGCGTTGTTCAGCGCAGTTCCCGTGCCCAATCCTCACCGCAAAGCCAAACCTGAGGAATTGCAAGGCGAACTTCCGAGTCCGGCAAATCCGCCCAAGGGTTGCAAGTTCCACACCCGTTGCAAATATTGCATGGAGTGTTGCAGCGAGATAGATCCGCCTATGCGCGAGATCTCTCCCGGACACTTTGTGGCGTGTCATTTGTTTGACGACCCGAACGAGGAGCAAACTTCCGTGCCCGAGCAGTCGTCTGATTTGACGGAACGTCCCGTCGAAGTGCAGGAACAAACGTCTGTTGCCGAAAGCGCGGAGCAACGTTAGCATGGTCGGCAAGCGCAAAAACAAACCCAAGGTGGTGTACAAGCAGGACGACGGCAGAACCGTCTACTCCATGGCGGGTTTGGAGGGCAAAACCCCCGAACAACTCGAAGAGCGGGACAGACAGCGCAAACGGGCGGTCAAAGTTACTCGCAAGGAGCGACGCGCAATGATAGCGGCGGCGTTTCAGGTGTACGGACCCGTGCTGTTGATAATTGTGGTGGGCTTTGGATTGGCAGGCGTTTTGTTGTACTTTTTGTTGAGATAACATTTGTTGTATATTTGCAGACAAACACAAAGCATCGCGTTATAACACGCGATGCTTTATTTTGCAATGAATTGCATTGTATTTTTTTTTGGGGGGGGGGTGGGGCGGCGAAGCGTTTTCGGACGCGCCTCTCAGCCAAAGAGAATAAAATCCGCATGTTTGCCCACTTCGATAGTGCCTATCAAGTCGCTCAAACCGACCAATTTGGCGGGATTTGTCGTCCAAAGTTTGAGCGCGCGCACAAGTGGCAAATTGCACATGGAAACAACGTTGGCAAGTCCCTTGTATGCGTCCAATGTACTGCCTGCGCTTTGTGTGCCGCCTTTGACGCGGACGTCGCCGTTTGTTACCGTTACCGCAACGCTTCCGAGAGTGTAGTTGCCGTCGCCCAGCCCCGTTGCCGACATGCTGTTTGTAATGCCGACAACTTTGTCCTCTTTGGTTTTGAGCAACAACCGCACGACGTCGGGCGCAACGTGTGTTCCGTCGCAAACAACTTCGCAGTAGGCGTTGCTTAGCAGCCCTGCGCCCGCCATGCCGAGTTGCCGACTGTCGAGTTGGGACATTTCATTGCCCCAATGCGTAAAACTCTTTGCGCCCGCTTTGAGGGCTTTTTGCGCCGTTTCGCCGTCCGCGCCGCTGTGTCCGATACCGACAACGACCTTGCTGTCGGAAATTTCGCTTATAAACTGCAACGCGTCGGGCAGTTCGGGCGCGACGGTTATCATTTTTATTTTGCCCTGTGCCGCTTTTTGGTAGAGGAAAAATTTGTCCGCCGACGGTTTTTGCAACAGTTCTTTGGGCATTGCGCCGCAATGCGACGGCGCAAGGAAAGGACCTTCCAAATTTATGCCCTTTATTTCGGGATAGTCTTGCGCCAACTCCGCGATCAACGCCGCTTGGCGGCAAATAACTTCGTCGGTGTCGGCGATCAGTGTGGGAAAAACCGTTCCCACACCGTGCGCGATGTAAAATTCGAGGATTTTTTTCATTCCCTCTTTGTCCGCGGTATTAAAGTCGTATCCCGCTGCGCCGTGCGTGTGAATATCCACCAACGCGGGCAAAATGTAGCGGTTTGAGCAATCCACAACTTCCGTTTGCTCGTCCGCCACGATTTGCGGCGCAATTTCTATTATTCTGCCGTGGTTTGCCACAATGTCCGTTTTTATAATTCGGTCGCCAATGAGCGCGCTGCCGTTTTTGTACAAAATCATATTTTCACCTCACCGAAATTGTACCCCATGTCGTCATTTTTGTCAATTTATCTTAATTTATCCAAGCATGCTAACAAGTGCATGGTGTGGTGACGCGTGATAGGGGTCAAGATCATTCCGCCGACAGTCAGACGTCCCCAAAACACCAACAGCCACACGGAGCGGAAATCGGTAGTAACGCCGCCTTCTTCGAGTATCCGCATTACCCGTTCTATTGTTGATACTTCGAATCTATCTCGGCGCACAATTTTTCAATTAACATTTTTTCTCCGTCAAAACTTGTCGCGTAACGCTGTTTCAGTACTCGGCATAATCGCGTATTTTTTCTATAACGCCCAAATAGTCGTGAGCCGTACCTTGGAATTTTTCAGGGTCAATTGGGTGGTGAATGTTGTACAAAATTCCCGTTTTGCCGGTTCGACCCAAATCGTTTTCGTCGAGATGGCGTTCATCTATATGTACATTGACTATTTCAAGGCACATCAAAACATAATCGTCCCCGTCGGCGATTTCCTTTTCCCACTTGAACTTACATTCCATATTGATGAAACATTCCTCTATCATCGGCGCATTTACCGTAGAGGCTTTTACAGCGGTCAAATCGGCAGTAGTTATTTCGTCATCGTCAAATTTGTTGTGTTGTATGGTCGCCATACACTTGTCGTAAATATCTGCGGACATAAAGTTAATGACGGCTTCGCCCTTTTCATGTAGCGTTTGATACAAATGACCGTATTTACTTACCGCGGAAACGATCGCGTAGAATCCGTTTTTGCCGCCCGTAAACGTGATCCAGGATTGCATGCAAGCATTTGTTTTTCCGTTACTTTTGTAGGATGTAACGATACATAGCGGCGACGGGATCTGCGTCACGAATTCCATCCAATGGAAACCGTACATTTCCATTTTTTTCATTGATTGAGGCGTCGAGCCGTACTGCTTTTTCAAAATAATATCTCCGCAAATTAAATTTTTTTTATTATAACATCACGTAAAAAATATGTCAATAATCAACGGTTTGCTATTCTCGCCCCCCCCCCGAAAATACGTGCAAACAAAATAATGTGGACTGCAAAGCGATAGGGCGTACTGTCAAGCGGCTTAGCAAGCAAAAGCGTAAAAAATTTTTGTTCCGTCGCCGTATTGGCGACAAGGCAAAAATTACCAAACAAATCTTTTGGCGCACAACAATACGAGCCCGACGGCAAATAACGTCGGGCTCGCATTTTCTCAACTTGGCGAAGTAATTGCAACGCAAATTTATTATATTGTAACAATAGCCACATTTTTTACATAACGAACTTTTCGGTCGGTTAGTCGGGCGTTTTTATTTTGAGGTTGTCGTCAACCAATCTATCGCCTTGGCAAGGTCTATGTCATCAAATATGTGTTGCGGCGTCCACGGGATAAAAATATCCGGTTGAAGTCCTTTGCCTCTTGTGCCATTGCCGCTGTCTATCGCCTTGCTACGCGAGATGGGGTAGTGCAAAACATATTCTCCAAAGTCGAAATATGTAAGGTTGGCATAATCGTTTACCCCCATTGTGGGACGACCGATAACCGTCACCTTTTGCAAGCGAGAAGCGATTTCCACAAAACTTTCCGCCGAGGATGCGCAATAATAGTCGGTAAGAACAACGACCTTTTCGGGACAACGCGTGCCTTTTGTCGGGAACAAAAATCCGTCGGGCTTTGCAGGTAAAAAACCTTTTCCTTTGTTTCTTGTCTGTTCTTCTATTCGCTCGACAATATACCTTCGAACTTCGTCGGAAGTGGTGCTTTCTAGATACTCTTTATAGAGTTTTATGCGTCCGTCTGCATTGCGCTCGGTGTAGAGAATATCATCTTCCCCTGTAAAAATCGGCTTGCCGCACATAGGGTCGTCCTCGGCAAGCAAAAATTTCAGAAGCGACAAAAATACGGTATCGCTCCCGCCGCAGTTATTTCTTAGATCTATGATGAGATTTTTGGTGCAAGTAATATCTTTTGAGGCATAATTCACTATTGACGAAATATCTCCTTCGTCAAAGAAATTGGTGAGTTTTATGTAGTAACAATCCTTATTGAGAAACTTGCATACGCAAGAGGGCTCGCTTGTTTGTCGCTCAATGTCCGCACGAACGGGGTAATCAAACGTTTTGCGGGAGCGAACGGTAACGGCGGCGGCGTGGGCAATGACGGTTTCCCAACGTTCGCCCTGACGGTCGGGCGGATCGCTGTCGAAAAATGCGGCAAATTTTTGGGCGGCGCGCTCGATAGTCATTCCGTCGATGGCGACGATCTCATCTCCCTTGGAAAACGGCAGGTCTTTTTCCGCTTGGGTGATGAACAAACTGTTGCCGTATCGCCTGACGCGAAAGCTGATATACGTGTTTGCCCTTTTTTTGTAAAAGTAGAGGTGTCCCCACACTTTGAAGGTAGCCAAATATTTGTCCACCGAAAACAGAAAGTCCTTTTCCGACATATCGTCGGCTATCTCGGACAAAAAAGATTTTGGGTCGCCGCCTTTGATGTCTTTGCAGAAAGAGGCGTCGTTTTGGCAAATGTCGATTATCGTTTTTGCTATTTCGGTTTTGGTCATTTATTGCTCCGCTAAATTTGTGTTTATTACAACCAATTGTAGCATACTTGGCGACCGTTTTCAAGCGTAAAAACAATTTCGGCGCAACGGCGGTTGCATGACTTGATTGCGCTTGCCAACCCGTCTGCATTGCGCTCGCCGCGCTCTCCCGCGAAGGTAGAGTAACATTAAATCAAAAAAAAACATAACCCAATCCGTTGTTTTGGATTGAGTTATGCTTTGGCGGCACGTCCGCGCCCGAATTTGAACCATTCAAATACGGAAAGCAGATTGCGTTGTGCTATATTGTTGTTTACTTAAAATTTTGCTTATAAATTTCGTTTATTGTTTCGGCGAATAAAGCACGCGATTTTTTGCCTGCAAGGTTATGATTTTTCTTTTCAATATATAAATCACGAATCTTTTGCCAAAGCATAGCGCTGTGGCTATCTTGCTTGATTAGATCTATGCGCTCGGATAATTCATAATATCCCTTTGGTTGATATTGCCATTCGTAGCTGTCTTGATTTTTGTTATAATGGATATATTTTTGACGCCCATTATCGCAATTATATACGATGGCGAAATCCGCGCTATGTAAAATTTTTGAATTTTGACTGTCCTTTACCTTGATAGTTAAAACTCGTGTGCTATCTTCGGTATAATCATATTGGAATTGACGGTTAAACTTATCAAATGCCTTTCTTAAAATATTTCTTACTTCTTTTGCAGAATACTTTTCATCGTCATCATTGACATATAGATTGACGTCGAAGTCATAACCTATGTTTGATGAATAATCCATTGTTACCATATTCTGTGCTGCACTGCCAATAAACTTATACTGAAACGTAAAATCTTCCCGTACTTCATTTTGTACAGCATGGATCAATCTTTCCAAATCTTCCTTTGCGTTTGCGTATTCCGCTTTTGTTACATATCTAAAATCGCTCATAATAAACTCCTTGTATCCCATGCCGCCCAAATGGCTTTTACCAAATCAGAATATTATAATGATTTATAGAAATAATGTCAAGGAAAATCTAGTAAAAATATCGATCGCCAAGGTAGTGTTATTCGCTTATATTGTGAGTTTCTTCTGCCAACTAATAAACGTATTTTAATTCACATTCGTTTGACTTATTAGTTATCATTTTATTTTTTGTCGCCACATAATAATTTTTTTATATAAACAAAAACAACGGGTTAGATATTTAAAATCGCGATGCGAAAAAAAACAGTCAAAATTTTAATATGTGGATAAAATTCAATTGCAAAATAAGAAAAAAAATTGTATACTGAATAATATGATTGTTTAAAAGAGGTAATTTATGGACTTCGCTGTTTTAAATTATCAGGGTAGTAAGCAAAAATTACGTGATTTTATATTTGAAAATCTATCCCAATATCTGCCTGAGAAAAAGGCAATATTGGATATTTTTTCGGGTTCGGCAGCGGTTAGTGAAATATTCAAAAAAAATTATATGGTTTTTGCCAATGATACCGAATTGTTTGCCAGCATTATTGCCGATGCAATATTAAATAAACCGATAGCATTGACCGATGAGTTTTATTTTGATTTTAATGAAGCGTATAGTAGGAATTTCAAACACATTACAGCTTATTTTGAACAATATATAACATTAGAAGAAACCTACGTGATTGATAACAATAAAGCGGAGTTGATTAGATTATATCAGAATTATCCAACAATTTGGAATAACGCGGTTTCTCCTATCACAGGAAATAAGATTACTGCAACTAATTTAAAAAACTCGGGAGAATATTGTCTTTTTCTCTCTTACTACGCAAGCAGTTACTTTGGAATCAAGCAAGCGGCAGAAATAGACGCAATAATTAAAACGATTAAAAATATCGATGTAACATGTCAAAATGTATTATATACATGTTTATTTTATGCCATGAAAGAAGTAGTTTTTTCAAAAGACGGTCATATGGCACAACCCTTAAATCTCACAAAAAATTATACGCGTCTTATTAAACAGCGCAAAAAAAGCATATACGAAATCTTTTTAAAGAAATATAACGAATATTTAAATACTAAACCGGCAAAGTATTCCGGGAAAAACCTTGTTTATAACGAGGATTTTAATGTGCTTCTTAATCGTGATTGCATAAAACAAGTGGGACTTATATATGCCGATCCTCCATATACAGATATGCAATATTCAAGATACTATCATCTTCTTAATGTCGCTGCGAGATATAATTTTCCGGAGCCGTCAATAGTTCAAGGTAAGTACACAACCGGATTGTATACGGAAGGCAGATATCAATCAAAATTGAGTCAACGAAACTCAGCCAAAAGTCAAATGGAAAGGTTGATTTCTTTTTGCGCCCAAAACAATATTAATTTGGCAATTAGTTTTGCATACCCCCAAGACACAGAAAACCAAGCCACAGATAGATATGTTATGTCAATTGATGATATAGTGTGTGCGGCAAAACAATTTTTCCCTATTGATAAAATTCGTATAGTAACACAATCCTATAATCATGCCAATCAAAGAAACAGCACACAAAAAAAAGTATTGGAATATTTAATTCTTTGCGGAACTCCCAATATTCCACCGTTGAATTACTTCACATTTAAAAATAAATTGCTTCAAATTGTTCCGTCAAAAAACAATCCAATGTATAACTCGCATATATATTGGTCTCAAAAATCGTATAATGTATGCGACTATCTTATAAAAAGTTTGTCAAAAGAAGGAGATATTGTTTTTGACCCGTTTATGGGATCGGGCGTAACAATATTAGAGTCTATTAAAAGCGGGATGAATCGCAAGGCAATAGGATGCGATATAAATGAATTGCCTATTTTTATCTCGAAGACATTACTAAATATCAATTCGGTTAAAAATGTAGAGACATTAATCACATCTTTTTCTACGAAAATCACCCCTTTAATTAGTCGGTATCATACGATTTGTCCTAATTGTGGAAGTATCGGAATAGTAACGAAAGTAATTTTTGATAAACCACATAGACTTAAAAACGATTATAAAGTAACTAAGATTTATTACAAATGTTCGAATTGTAAACAAACAGAAAAAGAGCCCGATCAGCATGATATTGATCGGATGCACTCAAACGAGCCATTGCAATATGTAAGGGATATTGCGTTATTGCAAAATTCCAAAATAGCAGTATGCGAAAACGACTCTATTAAGAATATATTTACCGAAAGAAATTTGGACGTTTTAGACAAAGTTTTGGCGGTAATTGATACCTATGATTCTGCTGAAAAAGAAATTTTGCAATATATTCTTATGTCGATTTTACATCTTTGCAAAATTACAGACTCACACTCAAATTCTCAATGGCCTTTATGGATACCCAAAGAAAATTGTGTAGAAAAAAATGTGATAGAGCTTTTAATAAAAAAACTAAATTCTTTTATGCAAGTAAAAGACTTCATGCAAGAAAACTATGGTTTTTCTAAAGTTGCTCAAAATTATTCGTTTTTAAAAAAGAATACTTGCTTACTTCTAAAAAAGGGAAGTCAATTTATTCGAGAGGATGAGATCCCGAATAATGGCGTGGATTTAATCATTACAGACCCGCCATATTTGGATCAAGTGTTATATTCTGAGTACTTACAACTATATTCACCATTTTTTAGTTTGGATATTAATTTTGATGACGAAATAGTTGTATCTACCGCAGTGGGAAGGAATAAAGATAGAGAGAATTATTTTGAACTAATGGATCAAGTATTTACCATGTGTTCAAAAAAATTAAAGATAAATCATCATCTTTGCCTTTATTTTCACGACTCCAATCTAAAAGTTTGGGACCGCCTTATATCTATTTTAGAGCGTAATCACTTTAGATTCATTATGCAGTCTCATATAGATAAATCAATGACGGTAAAAAACATAATAAGTCCTAAGAAATCTTTAAATGGGGACTCGATATTGATTTTTATTAAAGACGATTTGACAACAGTGCCTCAAGCAAAAGAATCAATTCAAGAAATTGAACGAAACATCATTACGCAGGCTAACGCGATGCTCAAGCAATGCGGACATCTAACCACGCCGCAACTTTATGATAATGGACTGATAGAAGTTCTTATTCATAACGGTTGGCTTTCCCCGTTATCAAAAAAATATAATACTATTGTAGATTTGCTTGAAAAACATTTAAGATGGGATCCTATAAATTCATATTGGACAAGATAAAAATAAAAGCGATGTAATCAATTTTGATTGCATCGCTTTTATTGTTATCTAATGGTAATAGCCCCATTAAAATAACGTCCGGGAAAATGTTTGTTTAGTAATTCAATTGTTTGTAGTCCGTTAATTATTTCCACGCCACAAAGCTTGGCTTCTTTTTTGCCATCTTCCGTATAGTCCGAAGTGGTGATGCAAAAAGCCTTATAATATTTATGTAAGGTTAGTTCCGTATACAATCTTTGAATTGGTGTCGACCCAACATTTGCGTTCCAACGCTTACACTGAAAAATGCAAGCATTCTCGTTTTTCTTTGCTATTAGGTCTACCCCTAAGTCCCCCGAGCCTCCAACGACCAATACATCCTCATATCCCTCGGCAGTTAAAAGATTTTTTATTAGTTGTTCGAATTCTGTTCCGGAAAGAGTTGAAATATCTATCGCATTTTCGCAGGGAACAGTTTCGGCTTTTCTTTCTACAAAATACCCATCTTGGATTGTGCAATAATTTTTTATTAGTTTCTCTATCGCTTTTTGATGTTCGTCGTTTGCTAAAACTTGCTCAATTGTTTTGGGGTTTCCATCGCACAAAGACGTTGTTAACTCTTGGTAGATATCTTCGAGTAGAAATTTATTATGTGTTTTTAATAATTTTTTTATATATAAAGGTACTAAATTGTATAGCTTAGCAAACAGTAAATCGTCATCTTCGATAGTAAGATACAATCTGTTCTCATCTAAAAAAACAAAGCCATGAATACAACTAAAATTCGATTGGATAATTCTCCTGATTTTTTCTATTATTTTTGTGTTTGCAACGATTTTATGAGTTTGCAACAAATTATCTATAATGCCTTGAACTGCGGCACTGATAGATACACCGTTAGCACCGGCTTTTGTCACTTGCCTATAAACAAACTTGGTTATTTCAAATTCATAGTTCATTTCATTTAAGTAAAAATAGGCATTGTCATCTGATAGTTTTTGAAAAAATACTATTTGCTCATGCGACAGGGTATTGGTTTTTGACGATTGCTTTTTTAATGTAGGGTCATTCTTTTTTAGCGTTATGGAATGCACAAATTCAAAGCCGTTTTTACGTGCCAAATTCATAATCTCTAAATAAATTTTAAAGTACTTTTCTTTTCCCAAATTTAATGTAAACACAGCTAAACCATCAGGGCGGATTGCTTTAGACAGTTGTGAAAACATGTTATCAAGATCTCGACAGTAACTCTCGATTGTGTTTTTATTTTGACGTGATGGCGCATTGGTAAGAACTATTTCTTCATCAAGCATCTGTTTTGTTAGAGCAAATGTTTTTTTGTCATAAAATGTTTCTAACCAAACTCGGTACAATTGATTGCGCTCTAAATAAGGCACCTGATCTGTGTAAGGAAAATCAGTATAGATAATATCTGCCTTGATTTCAGGATGAGCATTAATGAACGTTGCATAATCCGCTCTAAAAAGTTTGATGCGCGCGTCGTTTTCGTCAATTTGAAATTCAGGATGTGCTTTTTTGAAATTTACGAAATTTTTGTATTTTTCTTCAAATAAAAGCCATACATTTGTCTCTTGGGCTTTTTCTTTCAATACATGATATAAAATATCTGTTGCCGAACCGTACATTGCAATTCTTGCAAGGGAAAGCGTCGAAACCAAAGCGTTTTCCAAAAGGTCTCGCTCGTTGCAATTGGGGATAGAATTTATGGCGTCTTGTATTAGTAATAAGGCAATTTTAGAACGCTTAACAAATATTTTATCGTATTTATTGGCGCCGGTTTCTTTGGTAATATTAATTCTACTGTTTTCTATATATTCTGTGTTGGGAAATCTTGAAGTATCAAAAGAGTCCAAAGATTTTATTTTTTGCAAGTCTTTTTCATCAAAGCGTTTTGATTTTTTTCCGCAGTAAGGACATGCCGCAACTAATTTTACATTCTCGTGATTTTGAATTTCTCTATTGGGAACAGGATTAAATAATCCTTCTTCGCCATTAGCGGGATCAAATAACAGTTTGGAAATATAATTTACCGAGCCGCAACATTCCGTTTGGTAAAGAGACATTATTTGATCATATACTGTCTTTTTTATATATTGAAAATAATTATTCAATTTATCATAATCGGTTTTCAGCACTAGAGAGTGAAATGCGAAATAAGAATATTGATCCAATTCCGTCCCGATAATCTCTTTCGCCTTTGTATTTGCCGCCGCTAAGATAAATGAACCTGATCCAAAAAACGGATCAAACACAACCGAGGAATCATCGGTTAATCTCGCCAATACTTCGCTGGCAATGTTTATAGATTTTCTTCCCTTGTAGTTAAATGTTACCCTAAACTCGCCGGGCACGGTATTAGGCAACGCTTGTACAATGGTCTCAATTTGTAAAATTCTGTCTTTCGTCTTTTTAACACAATCTTTCATAAAACTACCTTCCTAATAGATTTTTGGCATTAAAAGTTCGTAGGATTCAATGTTGAGTGATCTTGAAATGTAATCAAGCGTCTTTAAAGGAGGAATCCGTCGGCTGTTCTTTCTTAAATATGATGTTAACATGGTTTCTGTTATGTAAATATCTCCGGGCTTATAATCACTGTTGACCAAGTCGCACTTTTCAATAAGATTAAATTTTCTTTTTTTATTAAATATTACTTGTAAATTTTGCACGAACGCTGTGACGGAATCATTCGCGGAAACGCCATTGTTCTCAAGTTGTCCATCCGATTTTAATAATTGAAAAGTGTGACAGCCGAGGCGATTGGCTATCTTATCAATCGTTTTCAAAGAAGGAGATCTTTTCCGACACATCCATCCTTTTAATGTGGATAAATTAACAGAAATTTCGGACGCTAAAGTTTCATAGTTAAGCACATCAGGAGAGCATAGCATCAACTTGTTTAGCTTAGACACTAATATATTTAACGAACTTGAATTGTTGAGGTTATCAATCATAATAATATTGTAGCACGATTTTTATGTGAAATCAACACTATTTGCAACCAAATATGTAAAATATGCACTATTTGCAACTATAGTGGATTCAACTTTGTCATTCTTGTAGTTTTATTTAAATAATGAAATTGTGAGAGAAAAAGACAGGGAATAGATTCTTTTTCAATATATAATTAAACTTTACCTAAAAATTAAGAGAAAGAGGAGATGTTATATGATAATTGAATCACAAAGTTTTGGGATTAAGAAGATGATTTAAGGCGAAATGTTAAAGTTAATTCCGAAAAATTATTGTGTCAGTATTGAATACATGAAGGTTGTCAATTTCAAATTTTACATATAAATACGATAGACCTTCCGACAACAAGTCGTAGTCTTGTGTCCAAATGGAAAGAGATCTAAGCTCTTTCAAGTTTTGTTGTTTTGATTTAAACGTTTTTTGTCCGCTATCTTAAATTTCTTTTTAATCTGATTTTCGATTCAGTAACTTTAATTGTTTACTTGTACAATAAGTCTGAGGAGAATATTATGATCGAACTCGGTAAGCGCAGAACGGAATTTTAGGGCAAGGGACTCGTCACAACCTGTTGCGAGGTCATGTAAAAAACCTCAACCAAAGCGGTTGAGGTTGAAAAAAAAGCCATTTCAGTACTCGGTCAAGCCCAGCAAATAGTCTGCGCTCAAACGATCGTTTTCCGTACTGCATGTCTGAACGATCTTTATCACGTCCTGCACGGAGGGCAACGCCTTGCCAAGTTCCCACAGCGACACGGTATCTTGCGACACGCCCAACAACTTGCCGAATTGAGATTGAGTCAATCCGTGTTCTCTGCGTACTTCCTTTATTCTCTCGGATATTAAGGTTGTGTTCATAAGTATATTGTACGAGCATAACTCGTATTTAATGTTGACATACGAAAAATGCTCGTATATAATTGTTAAAATAGGAGGCAAACATGGCACAAGAGCAAGACATCGGTATTTTGTACGCATTGCGCTTTCGCTGTTTATGGATAGCGGTAGTCGGGAGTTGTCCTGTTGGTTGCAACGGTGCAAAGATTTGCAAGAGGAGTTTGTAGATTAAAAAATTGCGACGGTTTTAACTATGCCGAAAAAAGCGTTTCGAAAGGAACGCTTTTGTTTTGTATCGAGCCAAACCCTTTTTATGCGCAAGTAGTTGGCGGGCTTTGTCAAAATTTTTTTTGAAATTTTTTGAAATTTTTGGTGTAATTTTCAAAAAACTGACAGACAGTTGTCTTATTTTATTTGGTAAAATAAAAGCAAATAACGAACAAAAGTTCGACAAATTTTGTGCAAAAAAAGGAGAAAAAATGAAAAAAAATTTGCAACGCGATAGCGTGATAATTTACCGAAGCGTTTACAACATAATACGCAAACTTAGTTCTACGGAAAAAATAAAAGTGTACGAGGCGATCATTTCGTACGGGTTGGACGGCAAAACTCAGCGTTTGGCAGGGCTTCCAAAGTCTATTTTTGAGTTGGCAAAGCCGCTTATTGACGCAAATAACAAAAAATATCTCAATCGAAAGGGGAAAAAAGCCGAATCCGCTGCCGACGCGCAAGACGACGAAACGCCCACCGACGACAAGAACAAACGCGGAACAAAACAAGAACAAACGGGAACAAACGCGGAACAAAACGGGAACAAACGAGAACAAAAGCAGAACAAAACCGTTTCTAATGTAAATGTTAACGACAATGTAAATGGAAATGTAAATGAGAATGTAAATGAGAATGTAAACGACCGCACGTCGGTTAGCGCTCGCACACGCGCACTCTCGCGTTCAACGGCGGAGATTGCCAAACAAAGCGGCGCAGTCCCTCCCACAGTGGAAGAAGTGGCAAATTATTGCAGCGCGCACTCGTTACGAGTCAATGCGGAAAGATTTTGCAACTACTATCAATCCAAGGGGTGGCGCGTAGGCAACGTTCCTATGTCGGATTGGCAAGCGACTTTGCGCAATTGGGATCTATCGGAAAAAACTCCCGACGGTGTCGCCCGAGAGCGGAGCGAGCAAATCGCAACGCAAGATCAACGTTGCGTTCTTCGCAACGGCGCGGAACGCCGCCGCTACACGGACGACGAGTTGCAATCGTTATATACGCCGTTGGACGACGAGTAGGCGCAACCGCGCAAGCAGGGTCGCATAGTTTTGCGGGCGCATTTTGCCGTGCAAACAAAACTTTTTGTTGACTACACAGCGGGGCGGTGTTATAATTTGTTTCAAGGTAACGGTTATGGAACAATCGAAAATCGACAGGATAAACGAATTGGCGCGCAAGTCCAAAACGGAACAGGGCTTGACCGCAGAGGAAAAGGACGAGCAATTTCGCCTCCGTCGCGAGTACATAGCCGAGTGGCGGCGCGCTACCGAAGCCACCCTCGACAACGTGTACATAGTGGACGAGCATGGCGTCGAGCGCAAACTTCCCAAAAAGTAGTTTTTTTTTGCGCGCTCTCGTCGGGTTTGCCGCCTCGCAAATCGGGCTTGGAGCGCAGTTTGTTGCGCGGTAGTTCACGGTTCGTTGCGCATTTGTTGCGCGGTTTGTCCCGCGTTGTTTGGCTGTTTGCCCCTGTATCTGTGCCGAAAATCGCTCGTACAATCGGGCTCGGCGGGCAAAGAGGGCAATTTTGCCGCTATTTGCTTGCAAAACGCGGCGACATTTGGTAAAATAAATACATAAAATACGTTCGAGCGGGGACAAGACTGCGGCATATCCGTTTGCACAGAGAGCGCGTCCGCGGCTGTAAGGCGCGTCAAACCTTTCCGAAAGTTATCACCCCGCAAGTAGATTCGCCCAACGGCTATGCCAAGTAAGCGAATACGGCGGCGCACCGTTATCTTGGCGCAAGGTATAATCTGCACAAATGCTGATATGCGCAGACGTACCCGTTTGAAAATGGTATTGCACAGTCGGTATGTGTTTTTTCAAACGCATGCCGATTTTTTAAGGAGAAAATTTATGTCCAAGTACATCAAAGTAGACAGTTCGCTAAACTTTGTAGACAGAGAACTGCGCGTTCTCGAATTTTGGAAAGAAAACAAAATATTCGAGCAGACCGCCGCCAAAGGCGACGGCAATTTTACCTTTTACGACGGACCGCCTACCGCCAACGGCAAGCCGCATATCGGACACGTGCTGACGCGTTCCATCAAGGATCTTATCCCGCGTTACCAAGTTATGAAAGGCAAACGCGTGTTGCGCAAGGCGGGCTGGGATACTCACGGTTTGCCCGTCGAGTTGGAAGTGGAAAAATCTCTCGGTATCGACGGCAAAAAGCAGATCGAGGCGTACGGTATCGAGCCGTTTGTAAAAAAGTGCAAAGAGTCCGTGTGGAAGTACAAGGGCGAGTGGGAGGCGTTGTCTGAACGCGTGGCGTATTGGGCGGATATGGAACACCCCTACGTCACCTATGACAACGACTACATCGAGAGCGAGTGGTGGGCGTTGAAAACCATCTACGACAAGGGTTTGCTGTACAAAGGTTTCAAGATCGTCCCCTACTGTCCCCGTTGCGGCACCGCGCTCAGTTCTCACGAGGTGGCGCAGGGCTACAAGGACGTCAAGGAAAAGTCCGCCGTGGCGCGTTTCGAACTTGCCGACCAACCCAATACTTACTTTCTCGCCTGGACGACCACTCCCTGGACTTTGCCCAGCAACGTCGCGCTGTGCATGAACGCCGACTACGACTACGTAACGGTGGAGCGGGACGGCTCGCGCTACATTTTGGCAAAAGAACTGTTGAGCAAGCACTTCGAGGAGGGCTCCTATACCGTTGTGGATTGTCGCAAGGGCAGTTATTACGAGCATACGCATTACAAGCCTCTGTTCGACTATGCCGACGTCAAAGGCGAGGACTGCTACTACGTCACCAACGACGGTTACGTCACGTTGACCGACGGCACGGGCATTGTACACATTGCGCCCGCATTCGGCGAGGACGACGCAAACGTTGGGCGCAGGTACGGTTTGCCCTTTGTTCAACTTGTGGGCGAGGACGGCAAATTTGTCGAAGGTTGCGGCGCGCTGACGGGCGTGTTTTGCAAAAATGCGGACAAAATCATTCTCAAAGATTTGGCTAATCGCGGATTGTTGCATGCGGAACTTATGTTCGAACACAGTTATCCCTATTGTTGGCGTTGCGACACTCCGCTCATCTACTATGCGCGCAAATCCTGGTTTGTCAAGACTACCGCCGTCAAGGACGATCTTCTTCGCGTAAACGGCACGATAAATTGGATACCGCCCACGATCGGCAGCGGGCGCATGGGCAACTTCCTCGAAAACGTTATCGATTGGGGAATATCCCGCGACAGGTATTGGGGCACGCCTCTGCCCGTGTGGATATGCAACAAATGCGGCAAAGTACACGTGATAGGCTCTCGCAAGGAACTTGCGGAAAAATGCGGTTGTAGCGAGGATATAGAGTTGCACCGCCCGTTCATAGACGAGTGCAAGTGGAAGTGCGACTGCGGCGGCGAGTTCGTGCGCACGCCTGAGGTCATAGACTGTTGGTTCGACAGCGGATCAATGCCCTACGCGCAGTTCCATTACCCCTTTGAAAACAAAGAGTTGTTCGAACAAAATTTCCCCGCCGATTTCATCAGCGAGGCGGTGGATCAAACGCGCGGTTGGTTCTACACATTGATAGCGGTGTCTACGTTGCTGTTTGACAAAGCGCCCTTTCGCAACTGTATTGTTTTGGGCTTGGTGGGCGACGAACACGGCGTCAAGATGTCCAAGCACAAGGGCAACGTCGTCGATCCGTGGGACAGTTTCAACAAGCAGGGCGCGGACGCGGTGCGGTGGTACTTCTACACGGCGAGCGCGCCGTGGTTGCCCAGTCGCTACTACGACGAGGCTGTCAGCGAAACGCAGCGCAAATTTCTCGGAACGCTGTGGAACACCTACGCGTTTTACGTGTTGTACGCCGACATAGACGACTTTGACCCGAGCAAGTACTCTTTGGACGAATGTAAACTCTCCCTGATGGACAAATGGATACTGTCCGAAGTCAATCAACTTGTCAAAAACGTCGATATGGGGTTGAATAAATACGAAATCACCGAGTCCGCACGGTCGATAGAACGCTTTACCGACATGCTCTCCAATTGGTATGTGCGCCGTTGCCGCGAACGTTATTGGGGCAGCGAGTGGACCGCCGACAAACAAGCGGCATATATGACTTTGTACACCGTGTTGGACACCCTCGTCAAGGTTGCCGCGCCCTTTGTGCCCTTTGTCACCGAGAGCATTTACCAAAACATCACCGCAAATTGCTTTGAAAACGCTCCGCGTTCGGTACATTTGTGCGATTTTCCCGTAGCGGACGACAAACGTATCAACAAACGCCTCAACAAAACTATGGAAAAAGTGTTGAATCTGGTAGTGTTGGGACGTAGCGCGCGCAACGCCGCCAACGTCAAGAACCGTCAACCGCTGGCTCGCATGTACGTGGCTACCGACGGCGAGATCGACGACGAAATGGCGGATATTATCAAAAACGAACTTAACGTCAAGGAGTTGGTGCCTGTTGCCTCCGCGGAGGAATTTGCCGATTACGAGATCAAACCGCAACTCAAAACGCTTGGACCCAAGTACGGCAAACTGCTCAACAAAATTCGCGAAACGTTGGCAAACCTCGGTGCAAAAGCGCGCGAAGTGGTGGAACACGTCAAGAACGGCGGCAAACACCGCTTCGATCTGGACGGCAACTCCGTCGAAGTGGAAGAATCGGATCTGCTCATTTCTTCCAAAAACAAAGAGGGCTTTTCCGTTGCGTCCGATCGCGGCGACACCGTGGCGTTGGACGTTACTCTCACGCCCGAGTTGGTGGAAGAAGGCACTGTGCGCGAGATCGTATCCAAGATACAGACCATGCGCAAGGAGTGCGATTTTGTCGTGACCGATCACATCAACGTCGGCTATCGCGCAGAGGAACATCTTGCCAAAGTGTTTGCCGACAACGCCGCCGAAATCGCCGACGGCTGTCTTGCCGACAGCGTTTTGCCCGCCGACAGCGGCGCGTTCTGCAAGGAATGGGACGTCAACGGCGAAAAATTTACTCTCTATTTATCCAAGGTATGAAGATCAACGACGAATGGAAAGATTACCGCATAATCGCCACAGGCGACGGCGAAAAACTCGAACGTTGGAAGGACGTCGTTTTGTTGCGACCCGACCCGCAAGTCATTTGGCGCGCGCAAAAACCGCTTGCTTCTTTTGTCAAGCCGGACGCGCGCTACATTCGTTCGAGCAGCGGCGGCGGGCATTGGGAGTTCGAACGCAAACTGCCCGACAGTTGGGTGGTGGGTTGGCGCGATCTGCGCTTTAACGTGCGCCCGATGAACTTCAAACACACGGGGTTGTTCCCCGAACAGGCGGCAAATTGGGCAATGATGATAGACTTGATAAAGCAAGCCGATCGCCCCGTCAAAGTGCTGAACTTGTTTGCCTACACGGGCGGCGCGACGGTCGCCTGTCTGTCGGCGGGCGCAAGCGTGTGTCACGTGGACGCCGCCAAAAACATGGTGGAGTTGGCAAAAGAAAACGTGGCGTTGTCCGATCTGGCAAACAGACCCGTGCGCTACATAGTAGAGGATTGTCGCAAATTCGTTCTGCGCGAAATTCGCCGCGGCAATCGCTATGACGCGATAGTGCTTGACCCGCCGAGTTTCGGTCGCGGCGCAAGCGGAGAAGAATGGAAGTTGGAGCGGGACATATACGACTTTCTTCAACTTTGCCGCAACGTGTTGAGCGAAAACGCGCTGTTTGTGCTATTAAACAGTTACACTACGGGGCTTCAACCGACGGTGTTGAGCAATCTTCTCCGATTGACAATGCCCCCTTGCGGAAACGTTTCGGCATACGAGGTGTGCTTGCCTACCGACGAGGGGATAGCCCTGCCCTGCGGCGCGAGCGGACTGTGGACAAAAGGAGAAAAATATGAGTAGAAATTTCACAATGGACGACGTTGCGATCCTGCACGAGGACAACAGTATTTTGGTGGTGGTCAAACCGCAAAATATCCCCTCTCAATCGGACGACAGCGGCGACGTAGACCTGTTGACGTTGCTCAAAGGGTATATCAAGGACAAATACGCCAAACCAGGCAATGTTTACCTCGGGTTGGTACACCGACTCGACCGTCCCACGGGCGGCGTTATGGTGTTTGCCAAAAACAGCAAATCCGCCGAAAGACTGTCCAAACAGATAGCGGATGGCGACATGGTAAAACAGTATCTTACCGCGCTTGTGGGCAGTCCGCGCGAACCAAAGGGTACGCTCGTCAACTATCTCAAAAAAAATTCCCTTACCAACAACGTGTACGTGGCGACTTTCGGAGATCACGACGCCAAACGCGCCGAACTCAGTTACCAAACTTTGGAAAAAAAGGACGACCTTGCCCTCGTAAAAGTGCAGTTGGGCACGGGGCGCAGTCATCAGATACGCGTGCAATTTGCCGCTATCAACTGCCCCGTGTTCGGCGACGTGCGCTACGGCGGCAACGTCAAGCGCGGTTGTAACCTGGCGTTGTGGGCTTACAGGTTGGAGTTTGACCACCCCGTTACTCGCGAACACATGGTGTTTGTCGCGTATCCGCCGCAGATCGAGCCTTGGAACAGGTTCGAAGTGGGCAAGTATATCGAACGTTTTGCCGACAGCGAGGACGGCGAGGAGGACGGCGTGCCTCTCTACGTTGCGCCCGGGATAGCGGACGAGTAATTCCGACCAAACGCAAGTCGGTACGGTGATGCGCTCGGGTATCCCCTGCAAAAAGGCTTCGTTCGCGCCGCACACGATTTGGCAAAGACATTTTTCCACTTGTGTGCGGCGCTCATTGCAGATTATTTTGCAGGGGACACCCTCGCGCCTGTGTGAAAAAGGTCGGAACTCTGATTGGACAACTTGTACCGCAACAAAGTTGGTAACTGTGTATCGGTTTCCCCTTCGAGAGGGGAAGTGTCTGCGTAAGCAGGCGATAGGGACGAAGTGGTATTCGGGTATTCCGTGTCAAACGGCTTCGCTTCGGGCTACGCCCTCGTTGCAGATTGTTTGTCACGAAACACCCTCATACCTTGGTGGAACAAGGTTGACTGCGCAACACCCTCGGCACTCCCCAGAAACAAGGATAATGCTTGTTGCAGATTGTTTTGTAGTGCAACACCCTCAGTGCCCCTTTTACAAGGGCAAGTGTGTTGCAGATTGTTTGTCACGAAACACTCTCATACCTTGGTGGAATAAGGCTGTAACTTTGATTGGAATTGTTTGTTTTGAAATAAAGTTTGCAACTGTTTCAACAAAAACTATGCTTTCCATTATAATGGGAAACAACGTCGGCGACCTGCATTAAAAGCCTTCTCTTGGGGACGCAAGAGAAGGGGGACCGTCGTCAGACGGTGGATGAGTTTCGACTGTCAAAGCCGACTAGATATTAAGATCATTGCCTCTTGGGTTTATTTGATAAAACAGTTTTTTGACCAAATACAATTGTTACTCGGGCAACACCCTCGCGCCTGTGTGAACAAGGTCGGAACTTTGATTGAAATTGTTTGTTTTGAAATAAAGTTTGCAAATGACAAACAGATTTTCCACGAGTGAAAGAAAAACGCCGCGCATGCCGCGCGACCGAGCCCGACCAAACGCAAGTCGATTTTGCGTCAAAAAAGTTTGGTGAGCGCGATCACGCACAACATTATCGCGGAAACCAAGTTTGTGTGGGACAAAACCACCTTTTTCGCCAACGCCTGTCCCAGCGCGACGGTCAGGTAGTGCGTCGCGGCAAAAACTATGGGTGCAATCGCCTCTACCCCCACGCCGACCAGCGACAAATTGGCGATTGCGGCGTCCATTCCCACGGCAACTCCGATAGTCAAACTTTCGCCCAGCGTTACGGGTTTGAGCGCGTAAGCGTGGCTTTCCTCGCGGAAAAGACACATTGCCGCCAGCACAAACAGCAGACATGCGCCGAAATAATCGGCAAAACGGCTCGCCGCGCTCAACGCCTTTGCCAAAAAGGACGTGGCAAGGCAAAGCAACAATGTCACAAACGAAACGGCGGCAGGCAACACGGGCGACGCTTTTTTGTTGAGAGATAGGGAAAATCCCGCCATAAAACTATCCAACGACACGACGATCGCAGTCAAAGCCACTATCAGAATTGTCAACCGTATCTCCTTGTTTTCTTAGGTAGAGCGCAAACCCGCGCCGTATCATACTATGCACGCCGCGCAAATTGTGCTGCGCCCTTTCGGGGGCAATTTGAGGCGTAATATTGTATTTTATATTTACAAGTAGTTGACAATCAAAGCAAATAAATGTAAAATAACACTATATGCGGTAAAAGACGCACATTTTTTGCCGTACACAAAGGGTTGGGCAAATTGCCCTTCGGAGGAATAATGAAAAGGTTTTTGAGTATTTTGATAGCGCTGTTGTTGCTTGTAGTCACGTTCGAGGCAACCACGGCGGCAATAGCGGAAGAACCGAGCGCGGGCGGCGATAGCGAACCCGTTCAGCGTACGGTCACTTTCAACGCGGACAAGTTCAGAGAGTATGTTACGCAATACCAAGGAGAGGAGGGCGCGTACAGCGGCAACGACTTCTACCTTGAAATGAGTACCAACTTTATGTTTGCAAACAAGTGGTGGGAGGACACCGACAAGGTCCACGAGATATTTGACGGCATCAACTACCGCTACCAACCCAAGGACGAACCCAAGGACGCAGAGGGTAACGACAAAACCGCCCAATACAAAGTCGTCTACAAGGGCGGCGACTACGCCGCGGACAACTACAACGCGCCGACCACTTCCGACAAGTACGAAACGGAACATTTCCGTCTGCCCGCCGCTCCCACAGCCAAATCTCATTTGGAGCCTGCCGAGCCTGTCGAGGGCGAGGAACAAACCACCGTTTTTGACGCGTACTTTGCCGGTTGGGAGATCACTCTCGGCGTAGAGCAGGAGAGCGAAGGCGAAGTTGACGGAGCCGCTCTCGAAGAACTTCCGTCGCACTTGCAAGGTTTGTTTGCCGCCAATACGGAAATAGCAATGCCCGCAAGCGACATCACCATAACCGCAAAATGGGTCGTCAACGAGGACGAAACCAGCGAGCAAAAAGCCAAAGACAGCGTTATTCCCAACGACGTTATTTACGTTTTGTACGTCAACTCCAACGGCGCGGTCACGCAGGACATGCAGGAGTGGAGCCGTTGCCTTGTAACCAGCACGTTCAGCCTCACTTCCGAGGGGGAATGGAATTTCCGCTTTGCGGTAGTGGACGGAGCCAAAGCAAGCAAGAGCAGTTACACTTTTGACGAGGACGACATCCTTGCGGATACCTTTGACGACGCTCAAAAAGTCATTGACCAAGCCAACGAAAGCAAACTGCCCGTTGACGACAAACAAGTAGCGGCAGCCGATTGCACGCTTAAATATCGCACAATGGATACTACTCACCCGCAAGTGGACCTTTCCGAAACGCAAAAGAACAAACAGGTGGACGGCTTGACGGTGGGCACGACCTATTCCGTATCTTCCTATTCGCTCAGCATAACGGACGCTTCTTCCACAACCACAACGTACGTCGTGTACAAACAAGTGGGCAAGAAAGTCGAGGGCGCGGACGACGACGGTTGGCTGTTGATTTTCGACGACAGCACCAAGACGGTAACGGAAGGATACGAAAATTGCATTTCCACGAGCGGCGTTATCACCCCGCTCGAAAGTGACGTTATTGACGGATACGTTTACAAAATCGTGTTCTCGGTGACGGACGCCTACGGTCACTACGGAGTGAAAAAGGTCAGCGGCGACGCCGAACCCTCCACCGAGGAAGAACATCCCACATTGTTGTTGAGAGTCAATCCCAAAGAGGGCGACGTTAGCAGACGCAAAACGATAGAGGCTTGGAAGATAGTTTTGTACGTTGTTGCGGGACTTTCCTTTGTCGGCATCATAGTGTTGCTTTGCATCAAACCCAAGCAGGAAAGAGCCGACGCGCGCTACAACGCGTCCAACTCGAACGCTCCCTCCGACGACGTTTCCGAACAGAATGCCGCAAACGACGACTCCGACGAAACTCAAAAATAACAATAATCGGCTTTGACCGAAAAGCGCCGAGCAAAACGCTCGACGCTTTTTTTTGTAATAATTTGGTGTGGAAGTAAACAAAAACAGACTAATGGATATTTCCAACTCACTCTGCAACGAGTGTCGCACACAAATCTAAATGTCGAAACTCATCCACCGTCTGACGACGGTCCCCCTTCTCTTGCGTCCCCAAGAGAAGGCTTTTAATGCAGTCGCCGACGTTGTTTCCCATTATAATGGAAAGCAGTATTTTGATACTACAACGCGAGTACCACTTTTTCCACTCGTAGGAAAGCCCTCTCAGAGTTACCAACTTTGTTGCGGTACAAGTTGTCCAATCAGAGTTCCGACCTTGTTCCACCAAGGTATGAGGGTGTTTCGTGACAAACAATCTGCAACGAGGGCGTAGCCCGAAGCGAAGCCGTTTGACACGGAATACCCGAATACCTATATAATCTGCAACGAAAACGCCACACAAGTGGGTTTTGTTCCCCTACTAAATGTGTGGCGTTTGAAGTGAAGCCTTTTTTCGAGCAATGCCCGAGGCACTATGTGAAGCCGTTTTGTGTGCAAGCACCCGAAGTGCTGTGTGAAGCCTTTTTGCAGGGGATACCCGAGCGTTTCGATTATTCGATTATATGCAGAACAAAGCATTTGAGGTAGTGCGTTTCCTCCGCGGATAGCAACGTGGGGTGGTCGGGGGCTTGTCCGCGTATCTCCACGCATTGGACTTGCCTGCCGCTTCGCCGCGCCGCCAAGGCGAGCATGTTTTCGAATTGCTGTTGCGAAACGTAGTGCGAACAACTGCACGTCACAAGGTATCCTCCCGCGCGGACTAGTTTGAGCCCCTGCAAATTGATGTCCAGATACCCGCGCAAAGCGTCGGCGCGTTCTCCCGCGCTTTTGGTGAAAGCGGGCGGATCGAGTACTACGCAATCGAACAGCCGTCCCTCTTTGCGCAGTTGTCTTAGCAGTTCGAAAACGTCCGCGCAAACCGTTTGTATGTTGGCAAAACCGTTAAGTTCGGCGTTTTTGCGCACGTTTTCCAATGCAAATTCCGACGCGTCCGCCGCAATTACCTGTTTGGCAACGGTGGCGGCGTTCAGGGCGAACCCTCCGCTGTTGCAAAAGCAATCCAACACGTTGCCTTTGGCGTAACGGCGCAAAGCCAAACGATTTTCCTTTTGATCGAGAAAATACCCCGTCTTTTGTCCGCGGCGCACGTCTACCGCCATTTGCAGACCGTTTTCTTCGATGGCGATCCAATCGGGGATCTCGCCGTACAGCACGCCCGTTTCTTCGGGCAGACCCTCTTTTTGCCTTACCGCGACGTCGGATCTTTCGTAAATGCCTTTCGGCGCAAATTCCTTTACGAGCGTTTGCACGATATGTTTTTTGCGTTGGTACATTCCCAGCGACAAAATTTGCACGCACAGATAATCGCCGTACTTGTCTACGACGAGAGCGGGCAACCCGTCCGCCTCGGCAAATACCGCGCGGTAGCAGTTGTCGTAGCCGAGAGCGGTGCGGCGAGCGTTGGCTTGGGCAATGCGTTCGGCGATCACGTTGTCGGCGTCCTCTCTCCCGTCGCGAATGAATATCCGCACCAAAATTTTGGACGCGTGATTGATAAATCCGCTCCCGAGGTACGCGCCGTCGTGAGCGTACACCGCGGCGAGCGAACCGTTTTTGTCCTTGCCCTCTATTTTCGCCGCCTCGTTGGCGAATACCCACGGGTGTCCGTCGACAATTCGGCGTTCTTCGCCCTTTTTGAGAAATACTTTGTACATATAGTTTCGATATACCGTTCGAATATTTGCCGTCCGATCGTTGTGGGGCGGCAGACAATGCAAGCCGTTTCGGTAACGGTCCCCCTTTGCGACGGCTTGCGGCAAAATGCTCTGCTTTTGAACCGATTATACCAAAAATATATAGAAAAAGCAACCCTTGTCGGGGGTCGCTTTTCAGACGCTTGTTTTGGACAGCATTTCCACCGCGTTGAGCAGGGCGTAACAGTCCTCTTTTTCCGTGGCGCAACTGACGGACGCGCGCACAACCCCCTGTTCCGACGTGCCGAGGTATTTGTGCATCAACGGCGCGCACTGCAATCCCCCTCTCACCGACACGTTGTATTTCTCCGCAAGGACGTCGGCGATCTCCGCGCTGTCCCTTTGCCCAATGTTGAACGCCGCAATGCCGCTTTTGTTGGGGCGCGAGTACACTTTGACGTTGTGTATTTTGTTCAGCCCGTCCAAAATCGTTCGTTGCATTTCCACAACTATGTCGCGGTTGCTACGCCAATTTGCCAACCACCAATCGATACCTGCGTTCATTGCCATTATCGCGGGACAGGGCAGCGTGCCGCTTTCCAGACAGTCGGGTACGGTGGCGGGTTGGTAGTAGAGGTGACTTTCCGTCCCCGTCCCTCCAAAGGATATGGGGCGCGGAACGGAACGCTCGTTGAATATCAACGCCCCCGCTCCCTGTATCGCGTGCAAGCCCTTGTGCGCGGCAATCGCGACCATGTCCACGTTGGACTTTGCCATATCCAGCGGAAAGTACCCCATGCTTTGCGCGCAATCCACCAAAAACTTGATGTTTTTTCTGCGGGCGAGTTCGCCTATTTCCGTAACGTCCTGCGCCTGTCCGTTTACGTTGGACGCGTGGGAAATGCAGATCAGGTAGGTGTCCTTTCGCAAGAGTCGTTCCACCTCCTCGACGGTAATTATCCCATTCGAGTCAGGCTGTGCGACGGATACCTCGGCGTAACCCTTTTTTTGCAGTTGCATTACGGGGCGAAGCACCGAATTGTGTTCGGTGGAGGATATAATTATATGCCCGCGCCGAGCCGTCCCCAAAATGGCGAGGTTGAGCGCGGCGGTACAGCCCGCGGTAAACGCCACGTGCAGTTCGCTGTCGTTGTTAAGCAACAAGTGCAATTTGCGGCGCGTATCGTACAACTTTTGTTGCAAGGCAAGCGCAAACTTGTTTCCGCTGCGATTGGGATTGTAGGGGTACAACGTCAAACATTCCAAAACGGCGTCGATAACCTGCTTCGGCTTGTAATCGGTGGTGGCGGCGTTGTCAAGATAAATCATTTTTTGTGCCTCCGTACACACTTTTTGAGGAACTTTTCAGTAATATATTTTATGGGAGTATTTTCGCCGTATGACACAGCGGTTCGTCGGTAGTACATAAGGAGAATCGTAATGGAATATGTAATTGCTGTTTACCGATCGCGCAACGTGGCAATACGCGCTTACAACTATCTTTCGAACAGCGGCTCTATGTGCGCGCTGGTGTCCACTCCGCGCGCCGCGGGCGTCGGGTGCGGACTTTCCGTCAAGTTGAGCAAATCGGATTTTTTGCGCGCAAGGAGTTTTCTGGCGGGGAGCGAAACGTTTGTCGGATTTTTTCTTGTCAAGACGACCTTGCACGGCAACACCGTAACTCGCATTTGAAATGGGCGCAAATTGTTGAAAAATTACTCCGAATAGGGTATAATGGGAGCAACAAAACAATGCTTGCAACCCCGTTATATCCTTTTTTTTTGCAAGCGAAGGCGCAAGGTGCTTGTATGGTTGATACCAAAGCGATATTGGATATATTATCAAAGGATTTTCCCGACGCCAAGAGCGAGTTGGTTTTTCGCTCGCCCTACGAGTTGATCGTGGCGGTAATTTTGTCCGCGCAATGCACCGACAAGAGGGTCAATCAGGTTACTCCCGCGTTGTTTGCGGAAGCGCCCACCGTGCAAGCGCTTGCGGAAATGCCCGTCGAAAGGTTGGAGGAGTTGATACGTTCCTGCGGATTTTTTCACACCAAGGCGCGGCATTTGCACGATATGGCAAGCGACGTGGTAAGCAAATTCGGCGGGCAGATCCCCAACGACTTGCAACAGTTGCAAACTTTGGCGGGCGTGGGACGAAAGACCGCAAACGTGGTGTATGCGGTGGGCTTCGGCGGACAAGCGATAGCGGTGGATACGCACGTGTTCAGGGTGTCCAACAGGTTGGGTATCGCGTGCGCCGACAACGTTTTGGATACGGAAAAACAACTTATGGCTGCCATTCCTCAACAGAAATGGGCGGACAGTCATCACTACATACTTCTGCACGGCAGATACGTTTGCAAGGCGCAACGCCCGCTTTGTCAAAGTTGTTCGGTCAGGGCGTATTGCAAGTACTACGAGGAACATCATGGTTGATAACGACGTTTTCGATTGCGAGCAAGAGTGCGGTCGCTGTTTGAACTGCGCCAAGCCGAGTTGCGTGCCGTTTTGCCCCGTCGGCAACAGGATACCTCAAATTTTGCAGATTATCAAATCGGGCGACTACGCCGAGGCGACGAGAATGGTCGGACATCCTTTCGGCGAGGTTTGCGGCTACGTGTGTCCGCGCGAACGGCAGTGTCAGGGCGGTTGCGTGTTGGGCAGACGAGGAGAATCCGTGCGCATAGCCGACGCGGAAATTGCGCTTTTCCGACAACACCCCTACGCTGTCGAACGCATTTCCGACGTGTTGAAAGGCAAGCGCGTTGCGGTTATCGGCGGCGGCGTTTCGGGCGTTACGTTCGCCGTCAAAATGTACGAACAGGGCGCGGACGTGACTTTGTACGAACGCCGCGAGTTGCTTTCCACTCTCAAACTCATACCCGAGTTCCGTCTGCCCCGCGCGGCGTTGACTCGCATAGAACGACAACTTGCGGGCAAAATCGTCGCGGTCAACGCAAACGCCGACGTGGAACTTTGCGCAAGGGAACGTTTTGACGTTGTCTACGTTGCCACGGGGGCTTCCGTTTGCAACCCTCTCGGAGCGGCGGGCGAAGAATTTGCCACCCCATATACGCAATTTCTTGCGGACAAAACGGACTTGACGGGCAAAAAGGCGATAGTCGTCGGCGGCGGCAATACCGCTATGGACTGCGCTCGCCATGCGATACGGTTGGGCGCGAGCGTCACCGTGGCGTACCGTCGCACGCGCAACGACATGCCCGCGTTTGACAAGGAAATTGCTCTTGCCGAGAGCGAGGGCGCGAACATTGTTTACAACGTCGCCCCCGTTGCGATCGTCTGGCAAAACGGCGGTTTGGCGGTCAGTCTGGCGCAAACGGTATCGCAAGGGCGAAGCGCGCTGAAAACGGGCGACGTCGCTTCGGTCCTCGCATGCGATCTGGTCGTTGCGGCGATAGGCGGCAAATTCGACCGCTCGGTATTGGCAAACGTTTGTTCGGACGACGTTCGACGTCCTTGCGGCAATGTATATGTCGGCGGCGACGCGGCGGGCGGCAAAACGGTTGCCGAAGCGGTGGCGGACGCAATGCGCGCGGCAAAACAAATTACGGACAGTTACAAATAGGGTAAGGATATCGAAATGTTTATTGACAAAGTAAAAATTTTTATCAAATCGGGCAACGGCGGCAACGGTTCCGCCAGCCTTCACACTGAAAAATACGTAAATAACGGCGGACCGGACGGCGGCGACGGCGGCAAGGGCGGCGACGTCGTTTTTGTAGCCACCTCGTCGGAAAACACTTTGAACGCCTTCCATTACCAAAAGCATTTCAGGGCGGGCGACGGCGAAAACGGCGGCAGACAACGCTCCTTCGGCAAACAGGGCGACGACGTCGAAATCAAAGTCCCCGTCGGCACCGTCATCAAAAACGCCGACGGCGATATTGTCGCCGATATGTTCGAGGACGGTCAGCGCGAAGTCGTTTTGCGCGGCGGCAAGGGCGGCAGAGGCAATTGGCATTTCAAAACCTCTCGCAGGCAGTCGCCGTCATTTGCCGAACACGGCGTCAAAACGCAGGAGTACGAGGTGATGTTGGAACTCAAAACCATTGCCGACGTTGGCTTGGTGGGCTTTCCCAACGTGGGCAAAAGCACCTTGCTGTCGGTAGTATCCGACGCCAAACCCAAAATCGCCAACTATCACTTTACGACGCTGAGTCCCAACTTGGGCGTGGTGAGTTGTTACGATCAAACCTTTGTAATGGCGGATATTCCCGGACTTATCGAGGGCGCGGGAGAGGGCGCGGGACTTGGTCACAATTTTTTGCGGCATATCGAGCGCACGCGACTGTTGGTACACGTACTGGACATCTCCGGCAGCGAGGGGCGCGATCCTTTGGCGGATTTCGAACTTATCAACAATGAAATTTTCCGTTATGACAAATCGCTGACCGAACTGCCCATGGTGGTGGCTGCCAACAAGATGGACATGCCCTCCGCGCAAGAAAATCTCGACCGTTTTGTCGCAAAGTACGGCGACAAGTATCAAGTGTTTCCGTTGACCGCGCTCATTCACGAGGGCGTGGACGAACTTGTGACAGTCCTTGCCAAAATTTTGCAAACGCTCCCCCCGCCGCAACCGTTGAGTTATCAACCGATACGGTTGCAAAAAGAACTATCCGACGACTTTGCTATCGACGTGTTGAGCGAGGACGTTTTCGAGGTGACGGGCGGTTTGGTGGAAATGCTTGCGCGCAAGGTGAATCTGGACGACTACGACAGTTTTAGGTATTTTCAAAAGGTCATGCGCGACCGCGGCGTGATAGCCGCTCTGCGACGCGTCGGCGCGCACGACGGCAGTACGGTGATCGTCGGCGAGATCGAATTCGAATTTGTAGATTGATGGGGGAAGGATATGATAACGACAAAACAACGCAGCAAACTCAAATCGCTTGCCAACACACTGAAACCGATCGTGACCGTCGGCAAAGACGAACTGTCGGAAAACATCTTGAAGGAAATAGAGGTCGCGCTCTATCACCGAGAATTGGTCAAAGTTGCCTCTCTCAAAAGTTGCCAAACGTCCGCTCGGGAAATGTGCGATTTAGTATGCGACAAACTCGGTTGCGAACCCGTGCTGTGTATCGGCAACAGATTTGTGGTTTACAAGCGCAGCGACAAAGACGGGATCGAACATATCGAACTGTAAAATACGCATATGGGGTGGGAATTTTTCTTGAAAATCTCCCCCCAAAAAAGGTTTTGAAAAAATGAAGATAGCGGTATTTGCGGATTTCCACGGCAGCGCGCGGGCTTTGCGGGACGCGGCGACCGTTTGCCGACGGGAAACTCCCGACAAAACGGTGATATGCGGCGATCTGTTCGGCTATTGGAGCGACCCGTACGAAGTCGTCGAATTGTTGAAAGAGTTGGACGGCGTGCAGTATTTGATCAAGGGCAACAACGACGGTCCTCTTGCGGCAAACTTGCTTGATACAATGGAGGACAACGCCGTGATGTACCACTTTGGCAGAACGTTGTTTTTTACGCACGGCGACAGGTACAATCTTTTCAACGCGCCGCCGTTTCTCAAAGAGGGGGACGCGCTCGTTTACGGACACACGCATGCGGGCGGTTTGAGCGTGCGCAACGGCTTGTACATGCTCAACGTCGGTTCGCTTGCCCGTCCGCGCGACGGCGAGCCGTGCTATCTTGTTTTGGACGAAAGCGGCGCGTTTCTCAAAAGCCCCGACGGTAAAGTTTTGTACAAATTGGCTTGGCAAAACTGACATAATATTGTTTCGTTTGCGTTTGCGCAATGCCCGAGCGTTGCGCCGACGCTGTTTTTTTGTCGCGAGGGCGAACGCGGACGGCGTTATTTGAAAAAATTTATAGTTACATAAAACATTGCTATACCTCTGCAAGTCAAATTTTTTTGCAAAACATTGCCTAAAAAAACATATTGTGATATACTGTTTTTGTTGCAAAATTTTAGTTGGAGGACAAATTAACCATGCAATATTCACACGAAGTAGAATGTATGCAATGCGTTGCCAAGGGCTGCAATCACGGTCCCGCGCCCATTCCCGAGGAGGGCAAATGGGTCGCCGCAACGCAAATCAAGGATATCAGCGGGCTTACGCACGGTTGCGGCTGTTGCGCGCCTCAGCAAGGCACTTGCAAGTTGACGTTGAACGTCAAAGAGGGCGTGATACAGGAAGCGTTGGTGGAAACGATCGGCTGCTCCGGTATGACTCACTCGGCGGCAATGGCTGCGGAAATTTTGCCCGGCAAGACCATTCTCGAAGCGCTCAACACCGACCTTGTGTGCGACGCGATCAACGTTGCAATGCGCGAGTTGTTTTTGCAGATCGTCTACGGGCGTACTCAATCGGCGTTTTCCGACGACGGTTTGCCTGTCGGAGCGGGTTTGGAGGACCTCGGCAAAGGTTTGCGCAGTCAGGTGGGCACAATGTACTCTACCGCAAAAAAAGGACCTCGCTATCTCGAAATGGCGGAAGGTTACGTTACGCGCCTCGCCTTGGATGAAAACAACGAGATCATCGGCTACGAGTACGTCAATCTCGGCGTGATGATGAAGAGCATTTCCGAGGGCGTAGACGCCAACGAAGCGCTCAACAAGGCAAAGAAACATTACGGCCGTTTTGAAAACGCCGTCAAATACATATCGCCGCGCAATGAGTAAGGAGGAATCAACTATGGCTGTCAGTTTTGAAGGTTATGAAAGAAGAATAGACAAAATCAACTCCGAACTTGCAAAGTACGGTCTTGCCTCCCTCGAAGAAGCGCGCGATCTGTGTTTGAGCCACGGCGTAAACGTCGAGGAAATAGTCAAGGGCGTGCAACCCATAGCGTTTGAAAACGCCGTTTGGGCGTACACTCTCGGTTGCGCAATCGCTTTCAAAAAGGGCGTTGCGACCGCGGCGGAAGCGTCTGAGTGTATCGGTTTGGGCTTGCAGGCGTTTTGTATCCCCGGCAGCGTCGCCGACCAACGCAAAGTCGGTTTGGGACACGGCAATTTGGGCGCAATGCTTCTCCGTGAGGAAACGGACTGCTTTGCTTTCCTTGCCGGACACGAATCGTTTGCGGCGGCGGAGGGCGCGATCGGCATTGCCCGCAACGCAAACAAAGCCCGCAAAAAGCCGTTGAGAGTTATCCTCAACGGTTTGGGCAAGGACGCGGCGTACATTATCTCCCGCGTAAACGGCTTTACGTATGTGCAGACCAAGTACGACTACTACACGGGCGAGTTGACGATAGTGCGCGAAGTACCTTTCTCCGACGGCGAACGCGCCAAAGTGCGTTGCTACGGTGCGGACGACGTCAACGAGGGCGTAGCCATCATGCGCTACGAAAAAGTAGACGTCAGTATCACGGGCAACTCTACCAACCCGACGCGTTTTCAACATCCCGTCGCGGGCACGTACAAAAAGTGGTGTCAGGAAAACGGCAAAAAGTATTTCTCCGTTGCCAGCGGCGGCGGCACGGGACGTACTCTCCACCCCGACAACGTTGCGGCGGGTCCCGCAAGTTACGGCATGACGGACACATTGGGACGTATGCACAGCGACGCTCAGTTTGCGGGCAGCAGTTCCGTCCCCGCTCACGTCGAAATGATGGGCTTGATCGGTATGGGCAACAACCCCATGGTGGGCGCAACGGTCGCATGCTCCGTTGCGGTCGCGCTTGCAAAGTGATCGACTACCCACGCAAAAAATTTGGACAAGGGCTTTCCTCCGCGGAAAGCCTTTTTTGGGGGCTCAATGTCAAATATTGTGTCGCCCTGCGCTCACTCAAATCCCTATCCGATTGTAATTTTGGTGACAAAATTGAAATTGTAGTGACAAAAATAGGGCGCGCGTGAAAAAAAGTGCGCGTGAAAAAAAGTGCGAGTGAAAAATAACATGCGAGTAAAAAACATGCGAGTAAAAGCCCGAGTGCAAAAAAACGTGCGCATGCAAAAAAGCCCGACGGTAAACGTCGGACTGTTTTATGATCGCAGACGGCAACGGTAAATATTTCGGAAAAAGTGCCGTCGATCCATCTTGAATGAAATACATGCTGATGTGCTGCAAATCGCTGTCATTTTCAATGACGATCTATACTGTTACTGTATAATTTCGAAACAATTATACATTATACGTATAATAAAGTCAAGGGAAAAACAAAAACAGCGGTAAAAAATGCTCAAAAAAGAAGTCGGACAAAAACTGAAAGAGGCACGTTTGCAAGCGGGATTGACCCAATCGGAAGTGGCGCAAAAACTCGGCGTTGCGCAACCCGTGTATCAGCGTTACGAAAAGGGCGTTTACGAGTGTTCCTACGAACAACTCAGGACGCTTTGCGAGTTGTTTGATATTTCAGCCGACTATTTGTTGGGTTGCAAGGAGTTTTAGTTCGCTTCGCCGAAAAATTCTGCAAAATTTTTTCTCAAAATCTTGATTATTGTTTGTATAAGTCTTATAATTTTTGTATATTTTTGTCGAATTTTGCATTGAGGTGATCATGAAAAATCGCAAAGGAAAACTATTGGCGTTGTTGCTGTTGATATTGGCAACGATCTTTTGTTTGGCTGTCGCGGCGGCATGCGACGGCGGCAATAAAAATTCGTTGCAACCCCCAAAGCCGTCGGACGACCCCGACGCGCCGCATCAACACAGTTACGTGCTGACGTCGCAAACGGACGCCACCTGTACCGCGGACGGGAGCAAAGTCTACTCTTGCGGTTGCGGGGCGAGTTACGTCGAAACTATCGACAAACTCGGTCACGACCTCGGTTTCGTCAGTGAGGAGGGCGGCGCGGAGCATTGGCAAAAATGCAGTCGTTGCGACTACGCTACCGATCCCGTACCCCACAGTTACGACATTTTGGTACAAGTGGAGCGCGAGCCGAGTTGCTCTCAAACGGGAATCCGCGTGGTGCGTTGCGAGTGCGGCGCGTCCGTCAAAGAGCCCATAGACAAAACGCAACACAGTTTTACCGTCGCAAATCGCGACGAAGATTGCCACTGGACGGAGTGTTCCGAGTGCCACGTCGTGGAAGAAAACAGCCGCCGACCGCACGCGTTCGACGTGCAACTGAGTTTGACTCCGTCTACCTGCACCGAGCGGGGCAGTCGCACAATGAGTTGCGAGTGCGGCGCGACCTCTACGGAAAGGTTGCCGCTTGCCGAACACAATTTCGGCAAATATATGTACGACGAAACGCAGCATTGGCGCGCTTGCGTCAATTGCAACGCCGAGCAGACGGACACGCGCGCAGACCACGCCATGCAACGCACTTCGGGCAGCGATCCCACCTGCACAGCCGACGGTCGCGAGGACAGAGCCTGCGTTTGCGGCAAAACGGAGTCCGACGTCACCACGCCCGCGCTCGGTCACAGTTGGGACAAGAGCGAGTTCTCCAAGCGCACGATCGACGGACACTACTACAAGTGCGAGCGGTGCGGCGAGGAGCAAAAAGTTCAACACGATTACCAACCCTGCGAGTGTCCCGACGGCTTTGCCAAGTCGCCAACTTGCGGCGCGGAAGGACATGCCGACGAGATGTGTACGGAGTGTCGGTATTTGCACGAATACAAAATTCCCGCAACGGGCAGTCACGTTTGGTCGGAGTCGGATCTGCGGCACAACGGAACGACGCATTGGCACTATTGCATTGTTTGCAACCTGTCGCAAGGGGACGAAACGCCTCACGATTGGCAGTGGATAACCGTTGAACAAGCCACCTGTCAACACGCGGGCAAACAAACGGAACAGTGCGTTTGCGGCGAAACGCGCGGCAACAAGACCGTCCCGCAAACGGAACACAAATATACGGAAAAATTGCGCCAAGATTCAACCTGTTCGCAAGCGGGTTCCGTCGTTTGGCAGTGCGAAACGTGCAACGACGAAAAAACGGAAGTTTTGGACAAACTTCCCCACAATTGGAGCGCATACACTTTCGACTCCGACGGACACAAAAAGAGTTGCCTCGTGTGCGGAACGGAGGATCGCGGCAATCACAATCTTGTCAACACCGACGGCAAGAGCGCAACCTGCACGAGCGACGGATTCAGTCAGCAGACGTGTACCGTTTGCAACTACGTTCAACGCACCGTTCTCAAACAAACGCCGCACAGTTACGTGTATGTCGAAAATTCCGAGGTCAAGTCCACCTGTACGGTGCGCGGCTACTACTACAACGAGTGTTCCGCTTGCGGCGACAGGGTAAAGGTGGATGCGGAACTTGCTCCCCACACCTTGGACTACTTTGAAGCCAAAGAGCGCACCGAAACGGAGGACGGCTGGCGCAATCATTGGCAATGTCGCGTGTGCGGCAAATATTTCAGCAGCAAGGACTGCCACGAGGAACTGACGGAAGAACAGGTTTTCGACCGCAACCCCAAGACGATCGTGGCGGAATCGTTGGCGCAACTGATCGAATTTGCGCAAAATTTCGTCAACGCGCCAAGCAAAGATTACTATCAGGTGCAGGCTGTCGTTTACAGCGCGGATATTGTCGACGGTTCGCTACTTTTGACCGATAGCGACGGGAGTTGCGCAATTTTTGCGTACGCAGACCCCTCCGAACTTGTCGATTTGTCCGACGGCGACGTCGTTACGGTAAAAGGTTTTCTCCAAAGGGAATCGGACCAAGAAGCCGCGCTTTACCAAACGAAAGTGGTGTCGGTGCAGTCCTCCGACCCCGATTTGGTTTCGCTTCGCGTATTTACGACCGTCAAAGCGGGCAACCCCACCCTTTATGCAGTATCCGAAACGGCCGAATATTTCTCTATTTTGAATTTCGGCAATGAAGTTCAAACTTTGTTTGTAAACAAACTTTCGATCGGCGAAGAACTCACTTTCACCTTTACGGACTACGGCAAAAACGGTGTCAAGTCGGTGATAGCCTACGCCGTTGTCAACGACAAACCCGTCGTCTTTCAAAACGGCGTTTGCACGATTACGGTAGAGGGGGACGTCGTGGCGGAATTTGTCTTTGCGCAATATGCCGCACAAACCGTCAAGTTGGACCAAATCGATACGGCGCAAAACGGCGTTATTCAACATAGCCCCTATTTGTCCTACCAATACGTCGGTACTGCAAACAACTACGTCAACAGACTGTATGCCGGCTCGCACCTGCGCTTTACGTTGACGGGAGCATATATCACGCGCGTGGAGATAGAGTTTGAAGATTACAACTCGGACAAACTGAAACAAAACACCGTCGGCGTGGGTACGGACGAACTGCACAAAGCGCAAACGGACAACGGCTACGGCAACCTCAAAGCGGTTTTGACCTTTGACAAAGCAAATCGATACGGATTTTTTGAGTACAACGCGATTTCGCAAACGCGCGTGCTGTCGATTACGATACAGTACGAAACGTACAATAACTGACGTTTTTGCAACCGCCGCCCTTTGTCGCGGCAAAGCAAAAGGACTGTCGCTCTCTTGGCGACAGTCCGTTTTTTTTTACCCCATATCGCTATTTTTTGTTAGAAACGGTACTTTGTCTTGTCAAAACGCAGCCGTGCGGCAGTTGTCGCAACGTCCTTTGTAGGCGCAAATTGCGACGAACATTCGGTAAAAATTTCAGACGAGGTAATTTTGTCGCAAAAGTTCTTTGTGCCTTTCCGTCACGCCGCACTCTTGTACAAAGCCGTCGATACTGCCGAACAGTTCGGCTGCCTGCGCCCAAAAACTTTGCAAATAACTTTTGTCCACAAGCAACATCGATTTGACCAACTCCAATTTGTCGGATGAAACGTGCGGTCTTACTTTGGCAAGGATACTCTCGGCGTGCGCGCTCACCTGCGCGTTGGTGGCGAGGTAGTCGTCGAATATGTCTTGCATATCCGCGCCCAGGCAGTAGAGCAACAATGCCGCGCAAGTGCCGCAACGGTCCTTGCCGCCCGTGCAGTGCCACAAAGTTGCGCCTTTTGACGGCTGTTCGGCAAGAATTCTCAAAAATTGCCCGTAACCTTGGCGGCTGTGAGGATCTTCGATAAACTTGCGGTACAGTATGCGCATGTGTTCTATGGGCGTTTCGCCGCGCGCAAGCATACGGTCTATGCCCGCTTGCAGTTTGACGGCTATTTGCGCGCCGTCCAGCGTTTCGTAACTGATGCCGAATGTGGTCGCGCTCATTATCGACACGTTCAGCGCCTCGACGTTTGGTATTGCTACGTCGGGGTGGTTGCCTATTTCCGCGGGAGTGCGCAAGTCGATTATGCGGCAAAGTCCCTTGGATAACAGCGTTTGTATATCCTGTTGCGAGGCAATGCTCAGATGTCCCGAGCGCAACAATCTGTTTGGGGCAATAACGCCGCATGGGGTGCGTATCCCGCCCAGATCCCGCGCGTTTGCCACTTGTTGTAGTTTCAGTTCCATGTTTATCAAAGTAATTTTTTGCGAATGGCGTCCACAATCATAGAGATGGCTATTTGGTTGTGTCCGCCCTGAGGAATTATCAAATCGGCTTTGCGTTTGGAGGGTTCTACAAATTGTTCGTGCATGGGCTTGACCGTGCCGAGATATTGATTTATCACCGAGTCCATAGTTCTGCCGCGTTCGTTCACGTCGCGACTCAAACGGCGAATAAACCGCACGTCGGCGTCCGCGTCCACAAAGAGTTTGACGTCGCACAGTTTGCACAATTTGCTGTCCGTGTAGATCAGTATCCCCTCTACGATTATTATCTTTGCGCTTTCCGTCCTGACCCAAGTATCCGTGCGGCGGTTGTGGGCAAAGTCGTAGGTGGGGTGCATTATCGCATTGCCCTTTTTGAGTTCCTTGACGTGTTCCACTAGCAACGCCGTATCCAGCGAGTCGGGGTGGTCGTAGTTCAGACGCCTGCGTTGTTCGTCGTCCAGATCGTCGTGCTGTTTGTAGTACCAATCGTGCGACAACAGCACTGCGTCGTTGCCGAATTCTTCGAAAATCTTTTCGGCGACGGTGGTTTTGCCCGAAGCCGTACCGCCTGCAATTCCTATCACGATTTTTTCCATTTGTACACCTCGTCAACTATTGTAACATTGCTTGCCGACAGTTGTCAAACGTACTGCGCGCGACAGTTGTCGCTTTTTGACGGAATATTGTTCGTCGCGGCGCACATACTAACAAAAAAATTTTAGGAGGAAACTTTTGTGACAAAATCTGCAACAATCAAAACCGTTGCGTTTGTTTTTGCGCTTGTCGCCTTGGCGATAGTTTTGACGGTATTTGCTACGCAAAGCGCAAACGCCGCCACAGTCAAGGTGGGCAGTCGAGGCGCGACGGTCAAAACGATACAGACCAAACTCAAACGCTGGGGATACTACACGGGCAGCGTGGACGGCATTTTCGGCGCAAAGACCAAAGCCGCGGTGCAGTACTTTCAGCGCAAAAACGGCTTGACCGCAGACGGAATCGTGGGTAGCGCAACGGCAAAAGCCATGGGCATTTCGCTATCGGGCACGGCTTCGAGCGGCGGGACGACTTCTTCGGGCAAACTGTCCAACAGCGATTTGTATTTGCTCAGTTGCTGCGTTTACGGAGAGGCGCGCGGCGAAAGTTACACGGGCAAAGTGGCGGTCGCCGCAGTAATTTTGAACCGCGTCAAGAGTAGCGCGTTTCCCAACAGCATTTCAGGCGTGATCTACCAAGCGGGCGCGTTTACCTGCGTCAGCGACGGTCAGATCAACATGGGCACCAACGACGAGTGTACTCGCGCGGCGCAGGACGCCATGAACGGTTGGGACCCGACGGGCGGCGCGATCTACTACTTCAACCCCGCGACGGCTACCAGCAAATGGATCTGGTCCCGTCCGCAACTTGTAACTATCGGCAAGCATATCTTTTGCGCGTGAGGTGATACCGTGATCAGACAAAACAGTACTATCAAAAATTTTTGGATGATATTTTTCGGCACGGTGGCGTTGTTGGCGGTCGCTTCGGCGATCGTGCTGGGCGTAACGCTGTCCGACAAGGTGGCGCAAATGCGTATGTCGCAGGTTACGGACGAAAACGTGTACAAAATTTCGCAGGAAAACAACTACAAACGCTCGCTCTACGCCGCGTGCGACAGTATGAAAAATTTGGACGCCGACCTCGGCAAAATAGCCGTATCCAACGACGCGGCTCACCAAACAAAAATGCTCACCGACGTGGTAATACACGCCAACGCGGTCAATCAAAACCTTGCCGATTTGCCCTTTTCGGACAGCGACAATTTGGCGGCGTGTCAACGGTTTGTAAATCAAACGCAGGACTACGCAACCTACCTTATCGGCAGGTTGGGCGAGGGTAACGGACTGACTGCCGACCAACGCGCCGCGCTTGTCGATCTGGACTCCGTCGCCACGCGTCTGTACGACTTTTTGCAAGAGTACAGCGAGAGCGACAGCGGTATGTTTATCGTAAACGGCAACGGCGCGGGCAACGTAGGCGCGCTTTCCGACGGCTTGAACGAGGTGGAGCAAAACGCTTTCACTTACGAAAAACTCATTTACGACGGACCGTTCTCGGAGAGCGTCGAGCAAAAACGTCTGCCCTCCGACGGCAAAAAATCGCCCAAGGACGTGCAACAAACCGTCGGCGAACTGTTTGGAGAGGCAAAGTTTGTCGGGGAGATCGACAACGAGGGCAAAATGTACGTGTTCGAAATAGACGGCGGCAGAGTGTTGACGACCGTCGGCGGCAAAGTTGTGCAGTACGAGGCGTACTCCGAGCCGACCGACGACAACGTCGCCGACAAGGACAAGTGTATCGAGATCGCGCAAGAGTTTTGCAAAGGTCTTGGCTACGACGTACAGGGCGTGTGGGTGAGCAAAACGCAGGACTTTGTTACCTACGTCAACTGCGCTACCGTTATGGACGGCGTGATAGTGTATCCCGATTTGATCAAGGTCGCAGTGGGCGGCAACGGCGAAGTGGTAGGCATGGAAGCGCGCGCGTATCTGATGAATCACCGCGATTGGGACGTGTCGTTCGGCGAGGCGTCGCGAGAGGACGCGCAAGCGGCAGTCGGTAACGGACTGCGCGTAACAAACGTTGCCAAGGCGTTGATAGAAAAGGACGGCAAGTATCTTGCTTGCTACGAGTTTGAGGCAATGATGGGCGACCGCGAGTACTATGTGTACGTGGATAGCCGCACGGGCAAAGAGGTCGAACTGTTCAAGGTTATCCAAAACACCGAGGGCTACACGGTGATGTGACCAACCGTTGAACGCAATACGGGCAAAACGTTTTGTCGTATAGTTAAAAAATTGATAACCGCTTTTATGTTCCGCATGACACTGTTCACGCGGGACATATTGTTTTGCTACTTGACAATACTTTGTATATTTGTTAAACTACACTTGCGACACATCTGAATACTGTACGGTTGCATAGCGGGAGTATTTTTATACTCTTTTTGGGGTACACCCATGTAATAATTGGCAATTTGCTCTGCCTGACATTACCATGGGTATGCCCAAGAGAGTCTTTCGCATTGCAACAGTAATGGATGTGTCGCAACAGTAGGGGAAAGCATTTGCAGTGCCGTTCCCTTGCGGGGCGGCACTTTTTTTGTTGAAAAATCGAACAGGGGGCACATTATGAAGAAGTTTTGGAAATTGACATTAGTCGCATTGCTTGCGCTGTTTGTCGTTGCGGCGTTGACGCTTGTTGCGTGCACGCCCGACAAACCAAATGACGGCGTAACGCCCCATATCGGTGAAAACGGAGCGAGCAAGATACCGGGGTCAAAGCCCAAGGCGACAAAGGCGAAACGGGCGAACAAGGTCAACAAGGAACAACAGGTTCCCAAGGACCGCAAGGAGCAACAGGCCCGCAAGGTCCTGCGGGACAAGACGGCGTAACACCCCATATCGGTGAAAACGGAAATTGGTGGGTCGGCGACAAGGACACCGGGGTCAAAGCCCAAGGCGACAAAGGCGAAACAGGCGAACAAGGTCAGCAGGGCGCAACAGGTCCGCAAGGTCCTGCCGGTCAGGATGGCAAACCCGCGGAAAGTATTCACACATTTACCGTAACGTTTGTCGCGGACGAGCGCGAAGTGGGAAAAGTGGTTTGTCTTGACGGTACGACCTTTGTACCCGAACCTACCGTCCCGCAAAAGGATCACTACACGGGCGTATGGCAACAATACACTCTTAACAACGCCGACATCACCGTGCAAGCCGTTTACTCGCCCATTCAGTACAAAGTGACGTTTGTCGGCAATGGTCAACGTGAGGAGCGCACCTACACTGTGGAAACAAAAGACGAAGTGACCGCACCGCAAGTCCCCGTCAAGGAACACTACACAGGTGTGTGGCAGGAATACGAATTACAATTTGACGACGACCAAGTTGTAAACGCCGTTTACACTCCCATTGAGTACACGGCGACCTTTGACGACGGCACAAAGCAAACGGCTGTAACTTACACGGCGGAAACCGTCAACAGCGTTGGTATTCCGCAAGTTACGCCCAAACAGTACTACAACGGCAGTTGGCAACAATACGAATTTGACTTTTCCGACGAACAAGTCATTCACGCCGATTACATTCCTATTGAGTACAAGGTAACTTTTGTTGGCAACGGTAAGCAAGAAGTGCGCACCTACACGGTGGAAACAAAGGACAATGTAACTGCGCCGCAAGTCCCCACCAAGGAACACTATACCGCCGCTTGGCAGGAATACGAATTACAATTTGCAGAAAACCAAATTGTAAATGCAGTGTACACACCGATAGAATACAAAATTACATTCGTCGGCAACGAGCAAAGAATAGAACGTACCTACAATGCAGAAACAACGGCAGAATTTACTGCGCCGCAAGTCCCTGCAAAAGAAAAATATTTTGGTTTCGATTATGTCGGCACGTGGGAACAATTCGATTTTGAGTTTGACGACAACCAAGAGGTCAACGCCGTGTACACATTGGATACCCCCGGCTACACCTACACTCTCAACGAGGATCAACAAAGTTACAGCCTCACAAGAGTTTCGTCCAATATCGTACAGGCAATTGTGTTGCCTTTTTACAACGATTTACCCGTAACAAACATAAGTGGTGCCTTTTACGGCAACACGAATTTGCAAACGGTAACGTTTGACGGCGACAGTCAATTGCAAAGCATAAGTGAATCCGCTTTTAGTAGCTGCACGAATTTACAAAACGTCTACTACGGCGGAACAATAGAAAGTTGGTGCAAAATAGCATTTGAAGATGAGTATGCCACCCCCATGCGTTATTATGCCGACCACTTCTTTATGAAACAAGGGGGTGATTGGAAAGAGTTAACGGAAATAGTGATTCCCGAAAGCATTACCGCAATAGGTGATTATCAATTCCGCAAGTTCAAAATCTTGTCCGTCACTATTCCCAACAATATAACAAAAATTGGCGAACAGGCGTTCGATGAATGTGACGCTTTGAAAGAAATCACTTTTGCCGAAAATATTCATCTAACCAATATAGGGGGAAGAGCTTTTAGCGGTTGCGACAATCTGAAAAACGTCTACTACGGCGGAACAATCGAAGATTGGTGCGGAATTACGTTTGGCAATGCATATGCCAATCCAATGTGCTATGCCGTGAATTTCTTTATGAAACAAAGCGGTGATTGGCAAAAGGTGACAGGAAAAATCGATATTCCCGAAAGCATAGAAACAATCGGCTATTATCAATTTTGCGATTTCGACAATATAACGTCGGTCACAATCCCAAGTACTGTCACGGGCATAGACGCCCGCGCTTTCTACGGTTGCACCAATTTGCAAACGATAACGTTTGAAGGCGACAGCCAATTACAAAGTATAGGAAACTACGCTTTCTACGAGTGCAGTAGTTTGACGGAAATAACAATTCCAAGCACGGTTACGAGCATAGGCGACTTCGCTTTCTATTCTTGTAGCAATTTGCAATCGATAACATTTGCAAGCGAAAGTAAATTGCAAAGCATAGGCGACGGGGCTTTCAGAGATTGCAGTAATTTGACGGAAATAACAATTCCAAGTACTGTCACAAGCATAGGTAGCAAGGCTTTCTACCGTTGTAGCAATTTGCAATCGATAACATTTGCAAGCGAAAGTAAATTGCAAAGCATAGGCGACGGGGCTTTCAGAGATTGCAGTAATTTGACGGAAATAACAATTCCAAGTACTGTCACAAGCATAGGTCAATATACTTTTGAGCGTTGCTCTAACCTAACAATTTATTGTGAAGCAGAAAGCGAACCGATTGGTTGGCACACACAATGGAATCCCGACAATCGTCCTGTGGTGTGGGACTACAAAAATCAATGACTTTACGTTAAAAGCCAAACAAAAACAACAAAGGGAGCAGTTTTCTGTTCCCTTTTTGTTGTAACAGAGAAATATTTTTCTCAAACCGTTGCGCTTGGGTGGACAATTCGCCTTTTGCTTTGACATCTCGGCAAAAACGGTATATAATGTTGGCATATTCAGCAAAAAGGAGAGGTTTGTTATGAGTTACACAAAACGCAGCGACATTCCGCAAAAATACACTTGGAATCTCGGCGACATTTACCCGTCGCCCGAAGATTGGGAACGCGAGTTCGACGATTTTGTCGCCGCCTACCCCAAATTGGCGGAGTATCAAGGCAAACTGAGCGACCGCGACGCGCTGTTGAAGTTTCTCAAACTGACGGACGAGGTCGAACTCAAAATCGACCGTCTGTTCGGCTACGCCCACATGGATTACGACAGCGATTTGCAGGACGCCGCCAAGCAAGCGCGTTACAGCCGCATTTACGGCGAGTACGTCAAGTACAACGAGGCGACGAGTTTCGTGTCCGCGGAGTTGTCCGCCATCCCCGACGACAAGTTGCAAAGTTTCATCAACGACCCCGATTTTGCCGACTACGACGTGGCTCTCGGCAACGTTTTGCGCGGCAAGGCGCACATTCTTTCGGAAAAGGAAGAACGGCTTTTGGCGGGCGTGGGCAGTTTCAGCGGACAGTTCCACGAGGTGTTCAACCGCTTGGATAGCGGCGACATCAAGTTCGACGCAATCACCGTCGAGGGCAAAGAGGTGCAACTCGGTCACGGAGCGTATTCCATGCTGTTGCAACACAAGGATCAAGCGGTGCGCAAACTTGCGTTCCAAACCTACTACAAGGCATATATCGACAAGATAAACACTTTGGCGGGGCTGTACGAGGGCAGCGTAAAAGCCGATTGCTTTTCTGCCAAGGCGCGCAATTTCGACAGCGCGTTGGAGCAGGCGTTGTTCTACGAGGACGTGGACAAGTCCGTCTACGACAATTTGATAAAATGTATGCACAACAGTTTCGAGCCGTTGCACAGATACATGGCTTTGCGCAAAAAGGTTATGGGTCTGGATACTCTCAACATGTACGATCTGCACGTGGCGATCTTTCCCGACGCGGATATTTCCTGCGAGTACGAGCAGGCGTGCGAACTTGTTTTGAAAGGGCTTGCGCCCTTGGGAGAGGACTATCTCGACGTGGTGCGGCAGGCGTTTAGCCACCGTTGGATAGACGTACACGAAACGCCCACCAAGCGCAGCGGAGCGTACAGCAGCGGTGTGAGCGGCGTACACCCCTATATGTTGCTCAACTACCAAAAGACCACTCACGATATATTTACCATCGCGCACGAAATGGGACACTCCATGCACACCTATTACAGCGGCAAGGCGCAACCCTTTGCCAAAGAGGGCTACAAAATTTTCGTCGCCGAGGTGGCAAGCACCTGCAACGAGGTGCTGTTGCTCAAATATTTGCTCAAAACGCAAACGGACGTCAACGTTCGCAAATATTTGTTGCAGTACTATCTGGATATGTTGCGCACGACAATGTACCGTCAGGCAATGTTTGCCGAGTTCGAGCAAATTTCTCACGCATTGGTGGAGGCGGGTCAGCCCTTGACAGCCGACGTGATGTGCAACGAATATCTCAAACTAAACAAGATGTACTACGGCGAGGCGGTTACGCACAACGACGAGATCAAGTACGAGTGGGCGCGTATTCCGCATTTTTACAGAGCGTTCTATGTGTACAAATACGCCACGGGCATAATCTCCGCCGTGTGCATTGCGGAAAAAATTCTGCGCGACGGCGTGCCTGCCGTTGCAAACTACAAAAAGTTTTTGTCCTTGGGCGGCTCGCTCGACCCTGTGTCGGAATTGAAGGTTGCGGGCGTGGATCTGACCGCGCAGGAACCTTTCGACGTGGTCGCCAAGTCCTTTGAGGATACTCTCCGCGAGTTGGAAACGCTTGTAAAGTAACAAAATCGCGATATGGGGTGGGTTTTTCCCTCCCCTTTTTGCGTGTAACGGGCTATTTGCCGCAGTCGCAAAAAGTTGACTATTGCAACTTCCCTCTCGGTGTGCTATAATGGGCTTGACTGCAAGGAGGACGTATGAGCGAGTCAGTAGTAAAAAGATCCAACAAGTTGGGAGCGCGCGTTTGGACGTCGATAGTTATCTTCGGACTTATGGGGCAACTTGCCTGGATGGTGGAAAACATGTACTTTTCTACCTATATTCAAAAGCAAATAACCGCCGAATCGTGGGCAACCAGCGCAACGGTCGCGGCAAGCGCGGTGGTGGCGGCGATAGTCACCATTTTCGGCGGAGTGTGGTCGGACCGCGTGGGCAAGCGCAAAGTTTTTATCGCGTGGGGCTACATCATTTGGGGATTGGTGACGGCGAGTTTCGCCTTTTTCGGAGATGAACATTTTTCGCAGCAGGACATAGTTTGGGTAGTGACGATATTTGTCGTTATGGATTGCGTAATGACGGTGTTCGGCAGTATTTCCAACGACGCGGCGTTCAGCAGTTGGATAACGGACGTTACGGACATTACCAACCGCGGTTTTGTGGACGTCATTTTGTCGATAATGCCCGTCGCCGCGCTTATGATAATTTTCGTCGGCTTTGACGGGCTTACGCAAAACGGGCATTGGACGTGGTTTTTTGTGATTTTGGGCGGCATGACCGCGATCGCGGGCGTGGCGGGATTGTTTTTGTTGAAGGACAGCCCCTCATTGCGCCCCGACAAATCGGGCAAGTATATGAGCGAAGTCGTGTACGGTTTTCGCCCCAAAAACGTCAAAAAGCACAAAATGATCTACATTTGCCTTGTGGGAATGATGCTCTCGGGCTTGGCAATGCAACTTTGGCAACCCTACATGATAATGATCTTGCAATACACTTTGGGTTTCGGCGAGGGCTTTATTTGGCCTCTTGCCGCAGTTATATTGCTCTCCGCGGCAATGGCGGTAGCGGGCGGCAAACTTATGGACAAGTTCGGCAAGGACAAATTCTTTTACCCCGTGGCTGCCGCGGGAGTGTTGGGCGGCATACTTGTGTACCTTGTCAAGTTTGTCAACAACAACATGGTCGCCACCTACATTTTGTTTATTGTGGGCGGCACGTTGGTGGAGAGCGCGTCGCTTTTGTCCGCGGGACTGTTCAACGCCACCGCGCGCGACTACACCCCCGCGGAGAAAGCAGGCTGTTTTCAGGGCGTGCGGATAATCATTTTCGTAACGCTTCCCATGATCATAGCAAGTATATTTTGCCCCATTATTATCAACGGTTTCGGACCGACGGTGAAGGAGTTCGGCGTTGCGCCCGCGCCGGGATATTTCCCTATTCCGCAGGTATCGGGCGGCTACAAACAGGGCGATACGGTGTACCCGTTTGAACTGTTTTTGTTTGCCGCGGTGGTGGCGGCGTTGGGATTTGTACCCACCTACTTTGTTCAAAGGGAAAACAAACGTTTCCGCGCGCAAAAACTCAACGAGTTGCACGCCGAAGTGCAACAGCCCGACTCCGAACAGCAGGAGCAACCTGCCGAGTAGCAGAGCAAGCGCGCTTTGTGACAAAAATTTTGCACGCCTGTCAAAAGGGTTGATATTTTTGCCGCAATGTTGTACAATTACTTGTACAAAATTCGTTTTTAGGGTGGAAATATGAGTTACTCATGGCAAATTGCATTGTTGGTCATTGTTACCGCGTTGTGCGGAGCGTTTACGGGCATGCTCGTACCGCTAAGACAACTTTTTTCCGACATCGATCCGCAGTATTTCAAGCGGATACGCGTGGCTTTTCCCGCATTTTTGTTTGTGGGCGCGGGCGGGCGCAAGGCGGCAAAAGGCAACGTGCGCGAGTACGGCATTATCGTCCCCATGTTTGTGTTGCACCTGACGGGCTACCTGTTTACAATCGCTATTTGCGTACTCATTCCCGTTTTGGATCAATTTGTCGGACTTGACCCGTTGGAACTGATCGCCGTGCCGCTGGGCATTGCGCTGTTGCACACGTTGATAGTGGTGATCACCGAGGCGATATGCGTTCGTACAAGCCGTCGCCGCGCCGCACAAGCCGCCGACGTCGCTCCCGCGGAGTGAGATTTCGCCGAAAAACAGTTTACAAAAGGCTCTCGGAATCGTTTATCCGAGAGCCTTTTTTTGAGCAATTTTGTTGGAATTGCGTTTGCCACTTCCCCTCTTGTGGGAAAGCCATCTCACAGTTAGCAACTTTGTTACGGTGCAAGTTGTCCAATCAAAGTCCCGACCTTTTTCACACAGGCGCGAGGGTGTCCCCTGCAAAATAATCTGCAATGAACGCCGCACACAAGTGGAAAAATGTCTTTACCAAATTGTGTGCGGCGTGAATGAAGCCTTTTTGCAGGGGATACCCGAGGCACCGCGTCGAACGAACCGACTTGCGTTTGGTCGGAATCAACCGTTAAATCTTCATTGTCAGCGCAATTCTCTTTTTGTTCAAATCGACGGACAAAACTTTTACGTCCACAATGTCGCCCACCTTGACAACTTCCAGCGGGTGTTTGACGAATTTGGTCTTGGACAGTTGCGAAACGTGTACCAAACCGTCCTGGTGTACGCCTATGTCCACAAACACGCCGAAGTCTATCACGTTGCGCACCGTGCCTTTCAAAATCATTCCCTCTTTGAGGTCTTTCATTTCCAGCACGTCGTTGCGCAGTATCGGTTTGGGCATTTCGTCGCGTGGGTCGCGCGCGGGTTTTTCCAACTCGGCGACAATGTCTTTGAGGGTAAGTTCGCCCACGCCCAACTCCTCGGCAATGCGAGCGTAGTCCAATTTGGTTTGGCTCAGCCCCTGCAAGTTGCCTATGTTTTGCGGCTCTATGTGTTGCATTTGCATAAATTTCTCCGCGGCGGCGTAACTCTCGGGGTGAACGCTGGTGGAGTCCAACACGTTGTCGCCGCCCGTAATGCGCAAAAATCCCGCGCATTGTTCAAAGGCTTTTGCGCCCAACTTGTCCACTTTGAGCAGTTGTTTGCGGTTGCTGAACCGTCCGTGCGCCTCGCGGTAGGCGACAATGTTCTTGGCAATGGCGGCATTTATGCCCGATATGTACTGCAACAGCGGCGGGCTTGCCGTGTTGAGGTCCACTCCCACGCGGTTTACGCAGTCCTCCACAACGCCCGTCAGCGTTTCGCCGAGTTTCTTTTGGTTCATATCGTGTTGGTACTGTCCCACGCCTATGGATTGGGGGTCTATCTTGACCAACTCGGACAGCGGATCTTGCAATCGCCGCGCTATGCTTGCCGCGCTGCGCTGTCCCACGTCGAACTCGGGAAATTCCTCGCTGCCCAACTTGCTTGCCGAGTACACGCTTGCGCCCGCCTCGTTGACAATCACGTACTGCACGGGCAAGCCCGTTTCGCGCAACAGATCCACGATTATTTGTTCGCTTTCGCGCGAGGCGGTGCCGTTGCCGAGAGATATGAGCGTGACGTTGTACTTTTTGATGAGGGACGTCAACGTTATCTTTGCCCGAGCGATCTTTTCGGGCGTGGTGGGTGCGGTGGGGTAGATGACTGCCGTGTCGAGGACTTTGCCCGTGGCGTCCACAACGGCAAGTTTGCAACCCGTGCGGAAAGCGGGGTCCCAACCGAGTACGACCTGTCCCACGATGGGCGGTTGCATCAGCAGTTGCTCCAAATTTTTGCCGAAAACGGCAATCGCGCCCTCTTGCGCTTTTTCCGTGAGCATGTTGCGCACTTCCGTCGCGACGCTCGGCTCGACAAGGCGCGCGTAACTGTCGTTGACCGCTTGGGTCAGCAACGGCTCGGTGTATTGGTTTTTGCGCGTCACCACGTGGCGCAACAGGTAGTTTGTGATCAATTCCACGGGCGCGACTATCTTGACGGTGAGGACTTTTTCCGCCTCGCCGCGGTTTACCGCAAGCACGCGGTGTCCTTGGATCTTGGTCAGGTCCTCCTCGTAGTTGTAGTAGTTGTCGTACACCGTCTTGACGTCGGGTTTCTTCGCAACGGAGTTGATCTTGCCAAAGCGCAAAGTCATGTCGCGAATGGCTGTGCGGTAGGCGGCGTTGTCCGAAATGATCTCCGCAATTATGTCCAGCGCGCCCTCGATCGCCTGTTGCGGCGTATCCACGCCCTTTTCCGCGTTGACGTACTGCTCGGCGATTTTTTCGACGGGTTGGTCGCAATCTTGCAACAAAATGATGTTGGCAAGCGGTTCAAGCCCCTTTTCCTTGGCGATAGTGGCGCGCGTGCGGCGTTTGGGACGGTAAGGGCGGTACAAATCGTCCACGGCGACTTGCGTTTCCGCCGCTTCGATCTCCGCGCGCAGTTCGTCCGTCAGTTGTCCCTGCTCGTCAATGCTTTTGAGTACTTGCGCCTTTTTGTCTTGTAGGTTGCGCAGGTAGGCAAGACGTTCGTCCAACTTGCGCAGTTGTTCGTCGTTGAGTTGCCCCGTCGCTTCCTTGCGATAGCGCGAAATGAACGGAATCGTGTTTCCGTCGTCTATGAGATTGACGGCTGCGTCCACTTGCCATTTGCCTACGTTTAGTTCTTCACTGATTTTCAGATTGATGTCCATTGATATTCCCCCATTGTAACAAAGGTATTTTAGCAGATATTTGCAAAAATTGCAACCGAGTTTTGCGTCGAATATGTTGCGGGCGACTAAGGGTAAATTTGTGCATTTTTGCCCTAGCGGTATAACATAATTGCGGGTTTATGGGGCAAAAGTATAGCATAATTGCAATTTTATGGGGCAAAAATGCAACAAA
>CANQPI010000003.1 GCA_947625725.1 uncultured Clostridia bacterium
CTATCCAATTTCGCTAATACTCGCTACCGCTCGTGACGTTCGCTTCACTGCGTTTCGCTCGGTTGAGGGCGCATATTCGATTTGTGGCGTTCGCAACTTCGTCGCTCGGTTGAGGGCGCATATTCAAATTGCTAACATATTATACTGCGCTATCGAAAAATTGTCAACGGTTTTGCAATAACAAAAAATTTACCTATTGATTTTCATTGTTTCAGTTGGTATAATGGTGGTAGTGAAACTTTGTTCACTAATCTTTTTGCGGAGCGTCGGACGTTGCATAGCCGCGCGCGGCGCGTTATTTATTCAAAGAGGTAAGCATGAATTTCAACAAAATCCTATCCCAGGTGTACAAAAAGTACAACGTAGACGACATTGCTGTCACCGAAACCGATCGTAGCATTGTGCTTACGGGCGAGTGCGACAATTGGGCAAATATTGTGGCGATCGGCAAGATGTTTGTAACGGAAGGCAAGCATGTCGTAAACGATATTCGCCTCAAAGGTTATTCGGAAAAGCCCGAGCAATTGCCTGCTTTGCGAGATGGCGCGTTGGAAGGTACGTCGTGGGACGTCGTCGTTATAGGCGGCGGTATAAGCGGGTGCGTTGTCGCTCGCGAACTTTCGCGCTACAAATTGCGCGTGTTGCTGGTGGAAAAACACAGCGACGTTGCGCGCGGCGCAAGCGGGGCTAACGACGGAATGGTGCACGCGGGTATCGACCTCAAACACCGTTGCCTCAAACTTAAATATGTTGTCGCGGGCAACGCCATGTACGGCGACGTTTGCAAGGAATTGGGCGTGGATTTTCGCCGCACGGGGCAATACGTCATTTTTGACAGCCGTCTGATCCGCTTTCTTGCCAAGGGTACGGTGCGCCGCACGGCAAAGTTCGGCATACCGGGAGTAAGGATCATAGGCAAAAAGCAACTCGCCCAAGAAGAACCGTCGGTCAAAGACTTTGCCGTAGGCGCGCTGTATGCGCCGTCAACGGGATATGTTTCGCCCTATCAATTGACGGTGGCGTTCGCCGAAAACGCCGTTCAAAACGGAGTAAAAGTTTCGTTGAACACGGCGGTGCTGTCAATGGACGTGCAAGAGGGCAAAGTGGCGCGCATAACGACCAACAGAGGAACGTTTGCGGCGCGTTGCGTCGTCAACTGCGCGGGAGTGTTCGCGGACAAAATCGCCGCAATGGCGGACGACAGATATTTTTCCATACATCCGCGCAGAGGCACCGATTTGCTTTTGGATCCCAAATCGCAGGGCGTGCCTACGCAAACCGTCAGCATGGGACCGACGCTCAAATCCGTTTCGAGTTTCGGCGGCGGATCGACCAAGGGCGGCGGCGTTATCAAGACGATAGACGGCAACTACTTGCTCGGACCTGACGCGGTGGAAATTCCCGACAGAGAGGACACCGCCACCAATCGAGAAAGTTTTGACAACGTTTTTAACAAGCAAACGCAGGTTTGCCCGAAAGTCAAGCGCGGCGACGTGATAGCCTATTTCAGCGGCGTTCGCGCTCCAACCTACGAGGAGGATTTCATTATCGAGCGCAGTACCAAGGTGGAAAATTTGGTGCATGTCGCGGGTATTCAATCGCCGGGACTTACGGCTGCGCCCGCTTTCGGCAAGGATGTCGCGTCAATGGTGGTAGATTACCTGAACGGTACAGGCGCGCAAGTTTTGCCCAATCGCGATTTCGACCCCGTCAGACCCCGCCCCGTCAGAGCAAAGGATCTGTCCGACGAGGAGCGCGACGCATTGATCAAGCGCGATCCCGACTTCGGCAAAATCATTTGCCGCTGTGAGGGCGTGAGTTTGGGAGAAATAAAGCAAGCGCTTCACAATCCGCTGGGCGTGCATACGGTGGACGGCGTCAAACGCCGCGTTCGTGCGGGAATGGGGCGTTGTCAAGGCGGTTTTTGCATGCCGTTGATAGTTGATATTATATCCAAAGAGTTTGGCATAGACGTAAACGACGTTACCAAGGACGACGACGGTAGCAACATTGCCGTCGGCAACATCAAGGAGGTGTAGCGTGAAATTCGACACCGTAGTAATCGGCGGCGGACCTGCGGGGCTTGCCGCGGCGATATGCGCAAGCAAGGGCGGCGCAAGCGTGCTTTTGATCGAGCGCGAAGCGCGTTTGGGCGGGATTCTCAAACAGTGTATCCACGACGGATTCGGAGTGGTCCGCTTCGGCGAAAAACTTTCCGGTCCTGAGTACGCCGATAGATTTATACGTGAACTTGCCCAAACAAACGTACAAGTAAGCCTATTTAGTTTTGTTACTCGTACAGTTAAAAATCAAAATACGTACAATATAACCTACGTATGCAAGGATGGCGTGCGGCACGCTGAGTGCGACCGCATAGTGCTTGCCACGGGGTGCAGAGAGCGCACGCGTAACGGAATTTTCGTTCACGGAGATAGGTGCGCGGGGGTCTACACCGCGGGCGCGGCGCAAAACCTCGTCAATATTTTGGGCGTAATGCCGGGCAAGAGAGTCGTGATATTGGGTTCGGGCGACATCGGACTCATAATGGCGCGCCGACTGACGCTCGAAGGCGCAAAGGTCGTCGGCGTGTACGAAGCGAAACCTACGCCCAGCGGACTTACGCGCAATATTCATCAATGTTTGAACGACTTCGACATTCCGCTGTATTTGTCCAAGACGGTTACTCGCGTATTTGGCGAAACGCGTTTGGAAAAGGTGGAGATCAGCGACGTTGACGAAAAAATGCGTCCGATAGTCGGCACAGAACAACTAGTCGATTGCGATTGCTTGGTGTTGGCGGTGGGTTTGATCCCCGAAAACGAACTTGCGCGTGATCTCGGCATAACTCTCGACCCCAAAACAAAGGGCGCGGTGGTGGATCAAAACTGTCAGACCCTTGCCGACGGCATTTATGCCTGCGGCAACGCTCTGCACGTCAACGACTTGGTGGACTACGTTTCCGAGAGCGGCGAAACCGCCGGCAATCACTGCGCGCGTCCTTTCAAAATGCGCGATCTCAAACCGATACAAACCGTCGGCAAACTCTTGTATGTAGTGCCGCAACGTCTGGACGTCAACTCCGACGTGAGCAAGGTGGTAATGTACTTCCGCGCAAGCGAGGAACTCGCCGATCAACGCCTGACGGTGACGGCGGGCGGGCAAAAGGTGTTCGACAGGGTGTACGGCAAACTTTTGCCGCCGGAAATGGAGCGTATCGCGGTGGATTTCGGCAAGGCGGCAAATCTCGACGATATAGTCGTCAAATTGGAGGGCAAGTAGTATGGAAATGGTGTGTATCGTGTGTCCCAACGGTTGTCGGCTTTCCGTTGAACGAACGGGGGACAAAGTGACCGTTTCGGGCAACAAATGCAAGCGCGGAGAGGCTTTTGCCGTAAACGAACTTACCAACCCCACGCGTAGCGTAACTACATCCGTCAAAACGACGGTAAAAGGATATCCCGTCATATCGGTAAAAACGGACGGCGAGATACCCAAAGGTAAAATATTCGAGTTAATGAACCTGTGCAAACAAATAATTGTCACCGAACCGTTGCCTATCGGCGCGACGGTGGCGACCGATTTGTTCGGCACGGGCGTAAATTTGATAACAACAAAAACAATGGAGGAAACAAATGAGTAACGTATTGGTTATCGATGTAGGCACGCAGAGCATGCGCGGACTTATCTTTGACGACAAGGGCGCGCTTTTGCACAAAGAACAGGTAAAATACAAACCCTACATATCCAAGGAAAACGGCTACATGGAGCAAACCGCCGATATGTATTGGTCGGTCATGTGTCAGATCACGCAAAAGATCACAAGCGAACATGCCGATTTGATGAAAGACGTCATTGCCATGAGCGTGGATACGTTCCGCGATACGGCGGTGCTGTTGGACGAAAACAACAATGTTTTGCGCAATTTGATACTGTGGAGCGATCAGCGCGTAGCCGACACATCCGAGCCTTTGCCCCGCAAGCACGCCGCACTGTTCAAGTTGGTGGGAATGACTCGCACCGTCAACGCCATACGCAGCAGGGTCAAAACGCGTTGGATAATGCAACACGAGCCGGAACTGTGGCAAAAAGTACGCAAGGTGGTGCATATTTCGGCGTATTTCAACTACCTGCTGACGGGCAACTTGATTGACAGTTATGCGTCCACTATCGGACACTTTCCGTTCGATTTCAAAAACAAACGCTATCTCGGCGAAAAGGATCTTACGTTCCCCGTGTACGGACTTGACTTGAAGTACATGATTCCCGTATGCGCGCCCGGCGACGTAATGGGCAACATAACTGCACAGTGCGCGCTTTTAACGGGCTTACCTGTGGGCTTAAAGGTCATTGCAAGCGGCTCTGACAAGGGTTGCGAAACGGTCGGCGTCGGTTGCGTAGAGAGCAACGTCGCCTCGGTCAGTTTCGGCACGACGAGTACGGTGCAGTTTTCCACCAAAAAGTATTTCGAGCCGGAAAAATTTTTGCCCGCATACCCGTCGGTACTCAAAGATTACTACAATCCCGAAGTGCAGATCTTTCGCGGGTATTGGATGATAAGTTGGTTCAAACAAAATTTTGCGCGCCACCTCGAAAAGCGTGCGGAAGAAATGGGCAAATCCGTAGAGGAAATAATGAACGAAGAAATCGAGGCTATCCCGCCGGGATGCGACGGTTTGATCTTGCAACCTTTCTGGCAGGCGGGGCTTACCACTCCCGAAGCGCGCGGTTCGATCATTGGTTTCAGCGATTACCACACTCGCGCTCACGTGTACCGCGCCATTATCGAGGGTATCGACTTTGCTTTGAGAGAGGGATTGGAACGCATGGAAAAGCGCGGCAAACAAAAAATAGATTTTATCGCCGTGTCGGGAGGCGGATCGCAAAGCGACTTGATTTGTCAGATCGCCGCCAACATATTCAACAAACCCGTCAAGCGCGTTCAAACCTACGAAACAAGCGGTTTGGGCGCGGCAATAGTGGCGTTTACCTCTTGCGGCGTGTTCGACAGCGAACTTGACGCGATCAAGAGCATGGTCCACTACACCGACGTGTTTATGCCCGAGCCGACGGCGGTCGTCACCTACGATCACATTTATCGCAACATTTATCTCAAACTGTATGCTAAATTGCAAAGTTTTTACAAATATTTGGAAAAGGAGTAACAAACAATGAGCAAACCGTACAAAGATTTTGAACCGAAGTGGTATCGTGAAGTTGCGCCCAAGGGCAGTTACCGTTCCATTTACAAGTGGGGCGACCCCTCCTTTGTCAAAGTTCCCAAGGAAGCGTTGTACAAGATGATGAAGGACAAGTTCCATTTGACGGACGACGACTTCAAAACTTACTGCGAGCCTCTCGGCCTGGAACAGGTCAAGTTGGACAAACCATGCGGACTTTCCGCCGAACTGTTGGACGAACTTCGTTTGATCGTGGGCGACGAAAACGTCAGCACAGACGATTACGACAGGTTGTCCGTCGCTTACGGCAAAACCATGTTCGATCTGCTTCGGCTGAGGGAACACATTGCCGACAACGTACCCGACGCCGTCGTTTACCCCGAGAACAAATTTCACGTAGAGCAGATCGTCGCGTTTTGTTCAAAACACAAAATCCCCCTCTATGTCTACGGCGGCGGCTCGTCGGTAACGAGGGGCGTAGAGCCGATTTGCGGCGGAATTTCGTTGGATATGCGCCGTCATTTCAACAAAGTGGTGGATTTCAACGAAGTGGACCAAACCATCACCGTCGAGGCGGGCATGAGCGGTCCCAAGTTGGAAGAAACTTTGCGCGACGCGGTAAAATTGTTCGGCGCAAAACGCGCCTACACATGCGGACATTTTCCGCAATCGTTCGAGTACAGTTCGGTGGGCGGCTGGACGGTCACTCGCGGCGCGGGACAAAACAGCACCTACTACGGCAAGATCGAAGATATCGTCATTGCGCAGGAGTACGCCACCCCGACTGGCATTGTCAAAACGGAAGTTTACCCCGCGCGCGCAACCGGTCCCGACGTAAATCAGATAATGATGGGCAGCGAGGGTACGTTTGGAGTGCTTACGCACGTCACGCTCAAAATTTTCCGTTGGATGCCGCAAAATCACTACAAATTCAGTTTTATGTTCAAAGATTGGCGTTCCGCAATGGATGCCGCGCGGGAAATAATGCAGTGCGAGTGCGGCAAACCCAGCGTTTTCCGTTTGTCAGATCCGGAAGAAACGGACATTACCATGCGCATGTACGGCGTTGACGAATCTCCGCTCAACGGCTTGATGAAATCCCTGGGTTACAAACCGGGCGAACGTTGTTTGTTCCTCGGCTTTACCGACGGAGAAAAGGGCTTTTGCAAAAACGTCGCGCGTAACGTCAAAAAGATTTGCAAAAAGTATCACGCAATGAGCCTCACGGGCGCGGTCACTTCCGCGTGGGAAAAAGGTCGTTTCAACGATCCGTATCTGCGCGACAGCATGCAGGACTTCGGCATTATGACGGACACTTTGGAGTGCAGCGTGCGTTGGAGTCAGATGGAGGAAGTACACAAAATGGTGCGCGACTACTGTCACAGCCGTCCCGATACGATTTGCATGACGCACATGTCGCATTGCTATCCGCAGGGCGCAAATTTGTACTTCATTTTTATCGCGCGCATGACCAAGTTGGATGAATTTGTGTCCTATTGGAGCGGGATCTTGGACCACATTCAAAAGAGCGGCGCGGCGATCAGCCACCATCACGGCATAGGCAAATTTTTTGCGCCGTGGTTGGAGGGGCAGATAGGCAGTCGTCAGTTGGAAATTTACAAAACGCTCAAAAAACACTTCGATCCCGACAACCTTATGAACCCGGGAGGCACTTTGGCGTTGGATCTCAAAGAGGAAGACAAGAGATTTATCCGACCCAAATGGTAACGGCAGTCAATTGCCGTTCTCGGCAGTAGCCAACGCGTTGCCGCCGACCAAACCATAACAATTTTTAACCCCATATTGCTATTTTGCGACGCATTTTCGCAACAGGGAAGCAGAGCCCTGCCGAAAATGCGTCCTTTTGTTTTGTCTGCAAGACGTCGTTTTTGTGCAAACTACCGAAATTTTGCGCATACTAATTCGGTACAAAGCGATTTCGGACGGCATAAATGCCTTCATTCTTGAAATAACATTATAACAAACTTAAAAAAATCTTAATTTTTGGTTAAAATTAGTTGACAGTAGGGGGGGGGGTAATGTATAGTGTATGAGTGACTTAATACGCTTTTTCGACAAAATCCACGGTTGGGTCGAAATTTTACGAAAAATATTTGTCGAATACGGAACGATCGTTTCGATTCGAACGAGCAGTAAGCAAAACGGAGGCACGGATAATGACAAAATTCCGTCTTAAAACTACAACAATGATCTTTGCGGCGTTGCTTTTGTCTGCGCTGTTGATTTGCGTGTTTGCCGCATGCGCGCCGCGCACAACGGATGAGGTACGCACGGTCACGTTTATGAACGGCGACGACGTCTACGAAACGCAAACGGTCAAGTTGGGAGAAAAATACACTTTTCCGCAAAACGATCCCACGTTGGAACAACCCGATGACGATCATCTTTACAGTTTTCTCGGTTGGACGCTGGACCCCGACTTTTACGAATACCGTAGCGAATTGCTGACGGAGCCGGACTACGTGGTTTCGAATATCACCATTTACGCCGCGTACCGTTTGGTTGCGATCGACAGCACTCCCGGACAGGGCGCGGACTTGGTTTACAACGTAGAGTTCCGCATGCCGCGCGGCGAGGACTTCGGCGAGTGGTCGGGCAAAACGCTCGAACAGTTCACTCAAAAGGAAGTTCACCGTTATTCGGACGCGGTATTGCCCGACGCCGAGTTGTTGCCCCAAATCGACGGCTATCACTTTACCGGCGAGTGGTCGGGCGGCAGTCTTACCAACGTTCGCGGAAACCGACGCGTTACCGCAGTGTACGAAAAGAACGTGTACAACTACACTTGGAACTATCTCGGGCAAACTTATACGCGCGAGTTGCCCTTCCGCACGCAGGTGGACTTGACGGAACATCCGCAGGTGGACGAGGCGTTTGTTTTCGACGGGTGGTACACCGACCCCGAATTCCGCACGCCAGCCACTCTCACCGAGATACCCGCGCAAGACGTTGAACTGTACGCCAAGTACCGCGTGGATTTCAGCACCGCAACGGTATCATACGAAGGGTCGTTGGTTTACGGCGACATACGCAACAATTTGTATATCAGCGGACTCAAAGAGTGCGACGACCTTGTCTACACGTTTCAATGGACGGTGAACGACGTTGTTGACGAACCGTCCGACGTCCGTTTCCGCGAAGTCAGGAACGCAGGCGACTACAACGTTGCCGTGCGTATTTTTGCCGTTTACAAGGGCGACGTTCTCCGCGACGAGGGTGACGCCACAACGGAGCAAGGCTCTGCGCAATTTGTCTACACTGTGGACAAGGCGACTTTGACGGCGGTGGTAACTCTGTCAAAAAATTCGATAGTCTACGGCGACGAGATCCCCGAGGCAACTATCGTATATGACGGTTTTGTGTTTGACGAAACCGCCGAGGGCGTGGGCGTAGGGCAGGACTTCCTTATCATGCGCGGCGAGCAAGATTGCACTGATACCAACTTGCACGTCGGCGCTTACCGTGTGGAAACGCGTCCTCGCGAACTGCCCAACTACAAGTTTGCCCAGATTGCCGCGCCTACGTTTGACGTGACGAAAAAGGACCTTACAGTTACCGCAACGGTAACAAGCAATGTTTACGGCGACGGGTTCGATTACCAAGTCGCTTTCGACGGGTTTGTCGAGGCGTACAACGACGACGAACAAGTCCTCGGCAGACATTGGTTTACGCTCGACGGCGACGGCGAGTACGTTTTCGGCGACCGCATACACGCGGGCGAGTACAGCGCGCAACTGTGCGGTTACGCTTCCGACGACTACAACGTAATTTTGCCTGATGCGGTTACGTTTGGCGTGTCCAAACGTCCCGCGAGCGCGCAAATTACTGCGGAGGGCGGCATTTACGGCGTTACGCCCGACGTTAGTTACAAACTCGGCAACGTTTTTGCGGAAGATGAAGATAGATTTACGCCCGCCTATACATATACGAGCGGCGGCAATGCCTACAACGATATTTCCCGTTTCGTCGTGGGCAATTACAACGTAACCGCCACGTTTGAAGAACGCGGTTACTCCGACTATCAAACGGTAGCGGTCACGGGCGACGAGTTTGAAATTACAAAACGTCCTCTCAATGTCACCGTTGACGTACAATCGGTCTACACTTACGGAGATACCGTTACCGCCAAAGCCGTTTACGAAAACAATTTTGCGTTTGACGAGGACGAAAATACCAACGGTTTGGTGCGCGGAGAAATCTCCTTTGTTTGGAAGAACGCCGAAGGCACAGAGTACCGTCGAAACAACTTCGAAGCGGGCAATTACAGCGTTGTCGCGCAAGGTGTATCCGCGTTGAATTATGAGTTCCGATTCCCCGCTACGCAATTCGTCGTCAATCGCAAAACACTTGTGTTAAAGGTGCATTTGCAAAGCGATTCGATTTTGTACGGCGAAACTCCGCGCGTTGCTACGGACAGCGGATATATCAACGGTATCGAGTACGTCGGATTTGCTTTTGACGAAACGGCTACAAGCGTGTTCGGTATTGCCAAACTTCCGCAAATCACGTATCTTGACGCAGAGAATGAGGCAACTCAAAGTTTCCATGCGGGAACTTATACGGCAACTACTTCTGCCGAGAGCGCCAACTATGATATCGAAGTGGTGGCTCAATCCTTTACGGTCAATCGCCGCACGTTGTTTGTAAATGTGGAACTTTCTGCCCCAAGCCTGATCTACGGCAACAAACCCACGTCTACAATCGTTTACGCCGCAGAAAACTACGACGGGTTCTTCGGCAACGAGAAAAACATATACGCTGCCGACGCTCACGTGGTGTATGGCGGCAATCAAACATACACGCAAGAACAACTTAACGGCACAGCCAAGATGTTGGCGGGCAAGTACGTTGTGACGGTGCAAGGTATTGACAAGGGTATAAATAAGGATTATCAAGTTACTTATCAATATACAGTAGATAATTTAACATTCACGGTGGAGCGCGCCCCGATACAAATAACCGTTTCCGCCGCAAGCGATACCTACACCTACGGCGTAGATCCCGCGCTCACCGTTGCGGCCGACAAATTCGGCTACGGCGAAACCGCCCAAGAGTTGTTCGGCGAAAGTTGGGATACCGTTCTCTACACCAAGGACGACAAACCCGCAACAATCGACGGGCATTTCGGCGCGGGCAAGTACCATGCAACGCTCAAAGATTTGTCAAACGACAACTATATTATCACGATTACGCCTTTCGACTTTACGGTAAACAAGGCGGATCTCACCGTCACGGTCAGCGCAGATGGCTTCAAGTACGGCGAGCAAGACTCGCCCGTTCCGACGTTGAAGTACCAAGGATTTGTTTTCGACGAGAACAGCGAAGATTTGAACGGCGTTGCTCGATACAGTTACGCCAAGGACAACGTTTTATATGAGGACAGCGTGTTCCATGCGGGCAAGTATGCCGTTACGGTCGCGGGCTACACGTCGGATAACTACGAAATAACTTACGTCGGCGGCGAATTTGACGTTCAAACGCGTCTAATAACCCTCACAATGGGCAACGGTTGGACGACTTATGCCCAAGACCCCGTTGCTTACAATTGGTATAGTATCGGCGGCGACGAGATTTTGGGCGGCGAAAGCAAAGAATTGACTTTCTCCGTCGCTATCACGCGCAACGGCGACAAATACGTGCAAGGTTCAAACAAGTATTTTCCGCACGGCGACTACGTTGTAACTGTTACTCACAGCGACAACGGAGATTACACGGTTACGGGCGGCAACACTTTGACTTTTACCGTTGCCAAACTCACCTACAATCTCAACGTCAGCGGTGCAAAAAAGTGGGCGGAACGCGCAGATTGGTCGGCTACTCCTCGCATACCGGATAGCGCGGATCGTTTTACGCTCCAAGGTTCGATTGTACTCAATGACCCCGAATCCGTTTCTGCCGGCGACCATAGCGACAACGAGATAGGCAAACAATTCGTTTGGAAAAACAACGAATATCACGTTTATGTCGGCGACGAGGACGTCACGGACAACTTCACATTCACCTACACGCTGTCCGTATCGCTCAGCAACTCCGATTTCGCCGTACAAAAGCCGGAAAATTTGACGTTCACTTTTGACGGTACTGTGCATACTTTTGCAGTCACGGCAACTGCGGACGGCATTTCCGCCGACCAAATTACCATTACTTACGACTACGACGACAAGTACTCTCAGTCGCAGGTTTCTATCAGGGACGTTCGCGAGGATAACTACGTTGTGTACTACACCGTTCATGCGCAAAACGCCGAGGACGCCACGGGTAGTTTTACCGTAATTGTAAACAAAGCCGACATCAACGTTACCGCGCCGAGCAACATTACCAAAGACTACGACAAACAAGATGGTTTTGTCGCTCTCAAACAAGGAACAAACTTCTTCGGTGTGGAGGCGGACGACGAATTCAGCGCAACCGTAAAGTATAGCAAGGATAGCAAAGACTACGATCAAGACAGTTTGTCTATTGTCAACGTCAAAGACAGCGGCACAGTCAATTTCCTTGTGGACGCGGGCGTCAACTATAACACTGCAACGGGCTTTTACGAAATTGCGATCAACAAGGCGACGGTGCGGCTTCCCGAAATAGAAAGCAAAACTTACAACGGCAACAAGCAAACTGCCGGTGTAGTCGCTACGGAATACTACGACGTCAGCGACGTAGGCGGTATCAACGCCGACACTTATCAAGTGGTGCTTGCGCTCAAAGACGCCGACAACTACAAGTGGTCGGACGGCAACGAGGAGAAAACTCGCAAATTCGATTTCGTTATTGCAAGGGCGCAACTTACTCGCCCGACAGCGGATAATGCGGTTTACGTCTACACGGCTGCGGAGCAAACCTACTCGCCCGATTTCGGCGAGCAGGAGGTTTCCCTGTTCAAAGTTGACAACAACGTCCAAACCAATGCCGACAGTTACAATGTGACAGTCGCTATAACCGACAAAACCAACTACGAGTGGACGGACGGCAAACAGGACGACATAGAGTTTACGTTTGTAATAAACAAAGCCGATATCAACGTCACCGTACCCGACGACGTCACAGAGGACTTTAACAACACAAACCGCTTTGCCAAGGTCAGTGCTACGGGCGTAGAGGGCGACGACGAGTTCGAACCCACCGTAACCTACGGCAGAAGCGACTCTTTGTGCGATCAACCTTCGCTAAACTTGACCAACGTTGCCGATAGCGGCGCCGTTTACTTCAAAGTAACTGCCGGCGACAACTACAACGAAGCGACGGGCAGTTACAATGTCCAAATCAATGTTGCAGAGCCCGATATCCAAGATGTGACGGACAATGCCGAGTACACATATCGAAGCGGCATTGTTTGCAAAACGCAACAGGATATTTACGCCGCGATAACGCAAAACGCTAAGAACCTTTACGGCGATCAGACGGTAGAGTATCAATTAAACGATGGAGATTTCTCTGCGACGTTGCCTGATATTATCAATGCAGGATCGTACACGATCAAAGCCAAGATTTTCGGTGATAACTACAAGGAAGTTACTAAAACTTACACATTTACGGTAAAACAGCGCGCGCTCACCATAAATGCGCCGTCGAATATTTCTCAAAAATACAACGGCGAAACTTGGAACAGCCAAATTACCGTGGACGGGTTGGATGTTGACGATATAAATACTATTGCCAAGGTCACTTACAGTTACAATTCCAACAATGCGTACATTGCCTATTCAAGCAACGTTGCGCCGAGTTTTACAAATGCAACGATTGGCGACCTCAATGTAACCGTATCGGTATCGTTGACCGACAACAACTATTCTCTTGGCGAAAACGGCAATTTCTCCGGCACTTATACAGTTAACATCAGCAAGGCAGAGTTGACAATTCCCAAGGCAAGCAAGGAATACACCTACGACGCCACCGAACAAAATTTCAAATTGGACGACAATTACGATCCGAGCCTTATGTCTATGAGCGGCGACGTCACAGGTAAGAATGCCCAAGAATACACCATGCAAGTGTCCCTTACCGAAGATGCCAAGGTCAACTATGTATGGGCAGACAACACAAACGGAATTCAAAATGTATCGTTCGTCATCAACAGAGCAACACTTACTCGCCCGACAGAGGATAATACGGTTTACGTCTACACGGCTGCGGAGCAAACCTACTCGCCCGATTTCGGTGAGCAGGATGTCAATCTATTCGATATTGTAGGCAACGTCCGAATCGACGCCAACGAAGCGGGTCATGAAGTAACAGTTTCCATTCACGACAAAGTTAACTATGAGTGGATGGACAGTACGCAAGATGACGTTTCTTTCAGTTTTGTCATATTAAGAAAGACAATAAATGCTCCCAAAGCGGCAGGCATAACTTACACATACAACGGCGAAGAACAAGAGTTCAAGTTTGTTGAAGGCAGTTTCGATAGTTCTACAATGAAAGTCAGCAACAACAAACAACGTATCGCCAACGAAAAAGGTTATGTTGTGCAAGTTACTCTCAGCGATCCCGCCAACTACAAATGGCAAGATGGTGCGGTTACGGAGTTTACCTTTGTCATTCTGCGCAAATCAGTAGAGAAACCCTCCACGCCCGCAGAAGTATATCGTTATACCGGCGCAAAACTGACGTTTACTCCCACCAATTTTAACGCTAGTTATATGTCTATTTCCAACAACGTACAAACAGAGGTTGGCGAATATAACGTAATTGTCAATCTTAGCGATCTTGTAAACTATGTTTGGATTGACGGCACACAATATGCGGTAGGTTTGCAATTTGTAATCAACAAAGGTATTGCTCCCGCTCCTGCTCAACAAGACATCACGTTAGAAACAGAAGTGGGAATGTTCCTTAACATCAAGTTGGGCGATGTGGACTTGAATGTTTTGAAACCGGGTTACTATTGGGATTGGTCTAAAAACAACCAAGAAACGCCTGTTGTTTCCGGTAAAAACACGTTCAAAGCATATTACAACCCTGACGTCACAAGGTACGAAAACAGCACGGTGGAAGTCACGGTAACGTTCAACACCCGCAAAGAAAAAATCACCGTTTACACCGATAGCGTATTTGAGGGTGATTTCGGTATTTCGTCGGCCACCTTGTCAACCGACCAAATCAAGTCCTTCAACGCTTTCGGAGAAAACGGCAGAACATTTACCGAGGAAGAAATCAACTTTATCAAGGACAAGATCACCGTCAACGAAACTTCCGGCAATACCATAGTATTCACTGTCGGCGGGACTTACATTGCAAAGTTCAGCATCGTTTTGGCAGAAAATGATTACTACGAGATTGACGGCGTTGCCGAGTTGAGTGCGGTATTCAAACTTAAATCAGTAGATGTCAACGGAAAACTCTACACAATAGAGGACGCGTTGCAAGTGGCAAACAGCGGTGATGTCGTCACCGTAAAACACCACACTGTTTTTGCAAGCGGGCAAGTTGCCGAAATCGCCGGTTATTCCGTTGCCAATGGCAACTATACCGTAAAGGAAGGCGTTAGGTTGTTCTTACCTTATGACGGAGTAAACGGCGAGCATGCCACAACGACGGCAATAACTTCCATTCTGGGTAATACCGCCCAAGAAACAAAATTTATGAAATTGGAACTTGCCTTGCCTGAGGGTGTTGTGCTTTTCAATGAGGGACAAATTACAATCGGTGGCACTACGACGGGCGGCGGCGGCGGAAACTCGACCGGCGCAGGTCAAACAAGCGGCGATTACGCTCAAATAAAGTTGGGCAAAGATGCCGGTATCGAGAGTCGCGGAGATATACAAGCCTGGGGCTTCATCAAAGAAGAAACGCCCAACAACGGTTCGTTTGTTACCATGAACTCCGGCAACGCCTTTATTCCTTTTATTGTTATAGAACATCGCGGAGGCTCAAAGTTTAGCGGAATGTTGCCTTCGCTTACGACGGGCTCGCCGTTTAATCGCTTGTTTATGCAAAACATTACGGCAACTTTTACCGTAAACTATGGCGCAACCGTCACAGGTTTTGCAAACCTCTATGCTAAATCTCACGACAATCAAACGGCAATCAATTTGATTGGCGGAAACTCCTCCTACTTGTTGAACGCGCAAAAGGGAACTTATGTGGTTGCAAAATATGATATTCAGACCAAAGTTACCAATCTGAAAGTTTACGGCGGATTTGAATTCAACTCTATGTCCCTCAACGTTGCCGGTGTAGATATTTCTACGGAAAAAGTTTTGTTCCCGATTTCATGGTATTGGCAAATCGAACTGTTCCCTTTGCAAGAAGGTGGTTCGGCAAATGTAGATATTACCAAACAAGGTATCAAGTTGTTGCCCGGTTCATCTCTTACCATTGGCAAAGGTGTTACTGTTACCGCAAGCAGAATTGCCGTTTATGACGTATTTAACGACATAAATTATGCCGCAACACCGTATCAAAATGATAATCACAATGACCCCGCAAGGCTTACGGTTAACGGAACTTTGAACGTAAAGGCAATCACGATAGATAAGCAGAGTGTTTGTGGACTCGGCGGAGCGGTTTACACGGAAGAAGACGGCGCTGTTTTGAACGTTGCCACTGCATCCGTCGATAGTTACGAAATCAATGAAAGCGGGAGATGGATCAAGACAAACTATCAACTACAACTAAAATTGATAACGGGTGGTGTTGTGGACTCCGACTTTACGGCGTTAGGCGCAGGTACGTATGAATCGGAAAAAGGCGGTTGGAAAAATGCCGATACATCAACGCAGTACGGCATCGATTATCAATATGTCTTTGTAAATGACACTGTCGGCGGAGAAAAAGACATTCAGAACGTCAACCCCGCCACCTACACATTGGCAGCCGACGTAATTTTGAAAAATGCAACGTTGGACGGTTGGGTATTCCTTGGTTGGTTCAGCGACGTTTCTTGCAACGAGGAGTATCGCTTGGATACCATTCAAGCAACGTGGCGCTCCGACGTGACAGTTTATGGATTGTTCAAGCAAGTAAATTCGTTTGTGTTCAATTACACAACAAACGACGACGCAATCAGTATCGAATCCGATACGGTTCTTGATTCCGAGTTGGATTCCTTCGACCTTGCAGACGAGCATTTCAGTGAAATAGGCGTCTACGATGATGACCCCACACAAACAAAATACTTTGACGGATGGTATTTGGACAATACGTATGATACCCCTTACTCTGTTGAGGCTGTCCGCGCTAAAGGCATGGGTGTTAATACTCCTATCACATTGTATGCAAAATGGGGAACAAAGTCTAAACTTAATGTTAAAATAACAGAAGTTGATGTAACAATAAACAGTGTAAAGTATTCAAGCGATACAACATTGTATTTCAAAGCGGGGAAAGTTATCTCAATTATTTTGACGCCACAAGACAGCGCTTTGTCAAACGGTTCAATTAAAAGCGTGGAAATAGTCGGAACTGAATATTCTGGTTCATTCACTGACAGGCAAGGAAGTTACTCGTTCACGATGCCCGACCAAAATGTAACCGCAACTATAAAGGGTAAGGCTGGTGGTTTTTGTATCGTTGAGGGTACACTTATTACCCTTGCAGACGGAACGCAAAAGAAGGTTGAGGACTTGTTGCCCGCCGACAAAGTGCTTGTGTTCAACCATTATACGGGTAAGTATGAGGCGTGCGAGTTGTGGTCTAATATTCATGCCGGTAATGAAGCGGCTTGGTACGTGATCACATATCTCTACTTCTCAGACGGCACGAAGTTGGGTATCACCTACGAACACGGCTTGTTTGACAAGACGCTTAACAAGTATGTCTACTTCAATAGCGACAATGCGAATGAGTTTATTGGTCACAAATTTGTAAAAGTCGGCAACGTCAATGGTCAATTTGTCAGTGGCGAAGTTACGTTGTTAGGCTGGGAAAACGTTACGGAATACGTAAGGGTTTATTCTCCCACATCTGTATTTATCATGGATATCGTAACGAACGACCTGTTGTCTATAACTGCTTGGCCGACAAACAGTGACGGATTTACCAACATCTTCGCTTATGACGATAACATGAAGATAAATAGTGAGGCAATGCAAGCGGATATCGAACAATTTGATTTGTACACCTATGAGGATTTCAAAGGCCTCATGGATGAAACCGTGTTTAACGCCTTGCCTTGGAAATATCTCAAAGTTGCCGTTGGCAAAGGACAAATTACATGGGAAGAAATTTTGTACACGATAGATTGGATCTATACGCAAGGACAAATTCAACTCAACTAACATAACACAACAAATCTAACCCCTACGGAGGATAACTAACGTGAATTTTCAACTTTTGGCAATGACGGGCAAGATGATAGCAATATTGGTGCTGTTGCTTGTCATTGTGGCAGTGCAACTGTGCAGCGTGGGATTTTTGATCTACGCCAACGCAAAAAACTCAAAGCGTCGTCGCAACAGAACCTCTCGCGTCGGCGATAACGACGGCGATACGGACAGTGACGATCGCGATACGGCGCAAGAGGGCTCGATCCAAGCCGATTCCGATCCAACTGTCGTCGCTTTGGCGAGTGAAAACGGCGAAACGGCGCAAGAGGACTCTGACGAGCCCGCTCCCGATCGCGACGAACCGCTTGCGACGGAAGAAAACTCGTCCGAGCCCGACGAACCCGAATTCACCGACGAGCAGGTAGAGGCAATGTTGGACGAATTTGACGACGCGTCCTCGCCCGAAACCGAAGTCGCCGACAATGGCGACGACGACGGCGAACCGACGGAAGAACCCGCCCCGACGTCCGACGAGGACAACTCGCCCGAAACCGATTCCGACGACGAAGCGCGCGCTTTTGCCGATCAAATAGAGCAAAATCTTGCCGCCCTAACCGACTCCTCGGACGAGGCGGCAACCGACCTCGCCGAGCAGGAACAACCCCAAGAGGAAACGGCTGACGCCGAAGAAGAGTACGTCGAATCCACTGCGGAAACGGTAGAAGAAATTCTGGAAGAACACGGACTTACCAGCGAGGACGAAATCACCGAAGAAATCGCCGAGGAAATAATGGCGGTGCATACCGCGCACGACGAAACGGCGGTCGAAGTCGTATCCGTAAACGGTTTGTACAAAAAATACTCCAAGAAAGCCGATTGGGCAATAGCAAACGTCAATTTCCACTGTTACGAGGGCGAGATAGTCGGTTTGCTCGGTCACAACGGCGCGGGCAAATCCACAACGCTCAAATGCTTGGAGGGAATGTTGCCTTTTGACGAGGGTACAATTTCCATCTACGGCAAAGATATTGTCAAAGACCCTCTCGCCGCCAAGGCAAACATGGGGTTTGTTACAGACAATCACGCTGTTTTCGTCAAAATGACGGGCAAACAGTACCTTGCTTTTATGGCGGACGTTTACGGCGTACCCACCGAGGTGCGCAAGGAACGTATTGCCAAGTTGGAAGAAGTGTTTCAGTTGGGAAGCGCGATTAACAACCTTATCAGCAGTTATTCTCACGGAATGCGGCAAAAAATTTGTATGATGGGTAGTCTTATGCACCAACCCAAGTTGTGGGTGTTGGACGAGCCTATGACGGGTCTTGACCCGCGAACAATGCATGCCGTACAGCAATTTATGCGCGAGTATGCCGACGCAGGCAACTGTATCGTATTTTCCTCCCATGCGCTCATTACCGTAGCAAAGATGTGCGACCGCGTGGTGTTGTTGCGTACGGGCAATCAGTTGGACGAACTCAACATCAAGCGTATCATGACGGTTGACCCGACATTCGACTTTGAGGAGTACTTCTTGAAACATGAAAGACAAGATTAATTTCAAGCGTGTGGCAACGATCCTGCGCAAGCAGACGCAGGAACGCACCTCCGCTTTCAAAAAAGGAAACTTCGACGGGTTTGGATTTGTCATAAGGATAACGCTTGTGGCAGTGTTTCTTGCCGTATTCGTCGTGTTTTTCGGCAGGTTCACCAATATCTACCTCTCCGTCAAAACCGACGGCATGTTGCAACAGCAAACCCGTTTGCACGAACTTTATACGCTCGTGTACACCGTCATATTGTTGTTTTTGGTCGTAGGCGGCGTGGGACAAATCGATCGTCAACTGTTCGAAGCCGACGATATGAAACTGCTAGTCGGCATGCCTCTCGGCGCAGGCACGGTGTTTGTGGCAAAACTTATCACTATCTACTGCGAACAACTCCTAATTTCCATTGCCTGCGTATTGGCAGTCAACGTTACGGTAGCCATGCAGACGTCGCAGACAACGGCTTTCTATCTGTTGACGGTATTGTTTTGCTTTGTTCTGCCGTTGATATCCATTGCGCTGTCGGCGTTGATAGCAATGCCCTACCACGCGACAAAACAATTTCTCAAAAATCGCTTTGTCTTGCACTTTATCGTTGTGACGTTGCTCACCGCGGCGTTGGTGTACGTGTATTCGTCCATACTGAATGCCGTTCGTGACATGTTGTTGGGCGACTCGCTCAAATTTTTCTTCAACGAACAAGTGATGAACTTTTTGCAACGGCTTTGCGTCTACCTGTATCCTGCCGTTTGGTTTGCGGACATTTTGATGAACGAAAATTTGCTCTTTGCAAGTTTGGGACTGACGGGCATTATCGTGATAAGTTTGGTGGTGGCAATGCTGGTCATTCACAAACTTATGCTTTGGGTAATGCAATCACGTATCGCCGGCGACGTAAACTTTATTCGTCGCGATCGCGAGATCTCCCCGAAAAGGCATCCCTTCCTTGCGCTGATGAAAAAGGACTTTTTGCTCATTTTCCGCACCCCATCCTACACTTTCAGTTATTTCAGCGTAGGTGTGTTGATGCCGCTTATGGTGTACTTCTGCATGACGGTCGGTTCTTCCATTGTGGAAAAACTTATCGGTTTGAGTTGTAACCTCGAATTGGCGATTTTCCTGACTTTGATGTTCGGCGCGCTTACAAACGTATTTTGTTCCACAAACATAAGTCGCGACGGCGAAATGTTCTTTTCCGTCAAGGCATATCCGTTGAGTTACAAGCAGGTGTTTTTCAGCAAAGTAGTGTTGTGCATGTTGGTGGCGACGGTTTCGCAATTGATCTCCGCAGTGTTGCTTGCCGCTTTCGGCTACGTCAAGTGGTGGCAGGCGTTGTTCATTCTGCTGGGCGGATTGCTTTGCAGTTTTGCGCAAATTTGTTTCGCCACGCGTTACGACTTTAACCACGCCAAGTTCTCCACCGAGGAGGACGGCGAGATCAAGGAATCGGGCAACACGATTTCCGTAATTATCGTGTTGGGCATGTTGTCCTCGTTCGTTATCGGCGGCAGCGTGCTTGTAATGCGTTTGCTGTTTGCGCTTCGCCTTGTTGCGGGGTTGGAATTTTTGACCTACCTCATTGTGGGAGGCGTTTCGGCGTTGATAGCGGCGTTGAGTTTGATATATCTGACGCGCAGGCTCGGAACAAAATATCGCGAGTTCAGCGGAGGAGGCAACCTATGAGAAAAAATATCATTGCGCTTATGTTGGTGTTGCCCATTTTGTTCGTGCTTGTTGTGTACGGAGCGGTCAACGTGTCCAGTTTGGATGTGGATATTTCCGCAAGCGGAATCGAGATCATGGAGCGTTACCCCAACGATACGATCAGTATCGATCTTGCCGACTACGACGACAGTTACGAAATAACCCCCGTGGTTACTCCCAACAACGCGACCAACTCCGAGTTCGAGTATCGCTACGAACTTATCAGCGGTTCCGCAACGCAGGAGGACGCCGCAAACGGCGAGGTCGTGCAAGTAAAACGCGCCGAGAAAAAGGGCGAATCGGACAAGATAATTGCCAAGGGCGTGGGTACCGTCAGAGTCGTCGCCGTAAGCAAAGACGGCGGCTACGAGGACAGCATTACCGTCATTGTGGGATCGTCCAAACCCTACGCGTTTGATTTTTCGATGTACAACGACGGCAACGCCAAACAAAATTTGTTGGAAAACTCCGACGACGGCTATCGAGCCACCCTTTCGACCGGCAGTTACGGCTTTGACGTCAAACTCAAACCCAACACGCACATCAGTCCCGAGTTCCGCATTTCCGACGGATTTGCCGTGGCTGACCCCGCGCGCGGCAGCGTCACGCTACCCTTTACCGGCAACGTCGAATTTGACGTCAGAATCCCCAACGGCGTCAAGGGAGATTTGACGCGACACGTCAAGTTGAACGTGACAAATTCTTCTCTTACGGGCGACAACTTTTCCGTCAACGGCAGTACGGACAACAATCCCGCCGTCAGTTTCGACAGGGAATCGCGTTCGGCTGAGTTCTACATCGAGTCCGTTTTGACTCCGCAAGTAAATTGCTACGACGACGGCGTGCAAATAGAAGCGATCGAAAAAGTAGACGGCGTGCAAAACGGTTGGCGCGTCGTGGCGTCCGTAGACGACGACGTGGAGATTTTCGACGGCGACGAATTTGCGTTTTTTGTCAAGGTAGGCTCGACGGAGCGCACCGTGACGGTCAAGGCGGTGGAGTTCGACTTCACCATCCGCACGGACGTACCCAATTTCAACATAGATAACGGCACAAACATTTTGTTGGGTACGCAAATTTCTTTCTATGCCAACCCGATCGAAGTGGCGTCGGGAGTTACCTACAAATGGGATTTTATCAACGTCGAGGACATGGCTTCGTTGGAAACGACCTACAACGACGACAAATCGGTCTGCACGTTGACGGCTCACGAACGCGACAAGTTCATCATAGTCGTAGAGGCCTGGCGCAACGGCGAACCGATACCCAATATCGACGCCAAAGAGGTGGAGGTCGAGGTGATAAACAACGTGGTGGGCGCAACAAGCGTCGATACCAACGTGGGCTTGGCAAAGAGCCTTGCCGTACCGGGGTTGAAGTACGACAACGGACAAAAAGTTGACAATCTCTATCCGATTCCCATCAATGCGCACAGCCCGTTTGGAGCGTTGTCCGACGGAATTTACGACTTTGACTACACCGTCAGCGACGCAAGCAAAGCGCGTATCGCAACAAACGAACAGGGCATTTTGGTGGACGAAACCAACAGTTGTATCTTTTTGGAGATACTCGGCAAGGGTTCGATCACCGTGACCGCCGCGTGGAAAGGCAATGCGGATTGGCGTGATGACGACCCCTACGAGTTGACGATACCGCTGACCGTAGACAGCGAGGCGGTAGAAGTTACGACGAGCAAGCAGTTGTTTGACGAAACGGAAGCGGGCAATCCCATCGTGCTTGGCAACGACATCATGCTCGGCGCATACGACAACGGCGAGGCGTTGCCCCTCGAACAACGTTTGCAGATGGTCAAGACAATGAAGTCCACCTACAACACCCGCTTCTACGAGGACACGGGTCGCGCCGCCGACGCATACGTCAACTATGTCGTCGAGTTCAAAAACGACGTTTACGGCAACGGACACTCCGTTTGCGGCGAGTACTTTGCGCATGCGGTGGACGGCAACGACGTTCCTCAAATATTCAAAGGTCCGTTGTTCCTTGTGGCTATGGGCGATCTTGCCAGCGTCGCCGCGCAGGACAATATCGTATTTTTATGCCGTACCGACGGCGTAACGATTCACAACGCCACACTGCTCGGTTGCAGCGACAGTTCGCGCACAAATCCCGACACGGGCAAGGACGATCTTACGCGCTTGGACTACACGGGTACCGTGTTGGAGATCAACGCCGACGTAAATCTTCTCAATTGCCGCGTTCGCAACGGGCGCAACGTGGTGCGCGTTTACGGCGGCAACAGAAACGGCGAAAACTATTTCGTAAACGCTTTGCCGCAAAGCACCGTAACTTCGCAAGACAGGGCTGTGGTGCGCATAGAGGGTTGCATTCTCTCGCACAGCAGGGAATTTGTACTCAAATTGGGCGCTAACCGCGCGTTGCGTTCAACGAGCAGCGAGCGCGAACCCTATTTCACCGACCGTAGCGGCAACCGTTATCCTTCTCAGGCGGACGCTCATATCGACGACAACTATTTCTATCAAACGTATGTGCTTACGGACGTGACGTTGGCGGATTGCGTTTTGGAAAAGAGCGGTTTGTTCTGCATAGGCGTGGAAAGCAATTTCGCGGGCGAAATGCTTTGCCCCAACAACAGGTTTGCAAGCGACGAGGATTACGGACAACTGCTCGGCGGTTGGTCGCGCGTGGGAGGCACGTCCTTTGCGGCAATGCTCCGTTTGAAAGGGAACGTTCGTATGTACGATTGGAAAAACCTCGACAACGTCAACAGCGACACGCTCATCAGATCCGACGGCGGTTTGCCCATCAAGTTGGACATAGCCTCGATGATAAACTACATGAGCGCTTCGCGCCCCGACGAAGTAGGACCCGTTGTGGAAACGGACGGCAACGACAAGTACGTACACGGCGGCATAGCCCTCTACGGCGGGGGACGAAATTACTCGCAAATAGACATGTCCGAGTTGAGCGACGACCGCAAGCAAGGACTAAGACAGTTCAACATCAACATTTCCGAGTTGACCGACGCCGACGGAGATATGGGCGGTATCGGGCAGTATCTGCCTCTTGCCGCGGGAACGCAGGATTTCCGTTTCTTCATGTACGACCGCGACGGGTCCAACAATCGCGCTTGGCAGGACCAACCCGATTACAATGTTGCGCCGTTGTCTTTTCAATAATTTGCCGAAACAAAACAAGGTTTCCCGACGGAAACCTTGTTTCGGCTCTATGTCAAATGTTGGGACGAATAAAAAACAGAAAAAAATATAAAATGTTTCGCCCCCAACGTTTGCCATAAGAGCCTACCGACCAAACGCAAGTCGGTTCGTTCGACTATGCGACCGACCCCTACGGGGCGCAAGTGCGCCGACTTGGTCGGACTGCTAAGGAAGTCGCTACACGCGCCTTCTCTGATTTGAATTTGGTGGGGAGTTGCAACCCCACCAACCCCCGCAAGGGCTGCAATCTCGGTACACGCCCTCGTCGTAGCCCTCGTTAAGTAGCACCAACCGCACAAGCGCGGTCGGAACCGCTACCACTCGGCTACTCCTCTCCCACCCAAGTCTATTGGACTTGTGTGGGTACCCATTTTTGCAGACGGGATTTGAGTTTTGTCCGCTTGTGCGTTGTGTCCACACGCCCTGCGCTCACCCAAATCCCTATTTAATTAAAATTTTATATGCAGAAACAAATTGACAACTGCATTAGTAGTCGTACCTTTATTACTTGGCTACGTCCCCATTGTTGCAGAGTGAGTTGGGAACATCTGTTTCTTTGTTTTTGTTTACTCCCACATCTCAATATTTATTTTATTCTTATAAAAACCTTTTTTTGTGCCGACGGGCGCGGGCGCGATCGTTTTATCGGCGTACCGCTTGAAAAAATTTTGATGTTGTGGTATAATAAAAATATGAACGGCTATGATTTTGACGACACCATATATCGCGGCAACAGTATGCGCCGCTTTTCTGTTTTTTGCACGTTACGGCTACCCTATCTGGTGTTGTATTTGCCCGTTCTGCTCGTCGCGTTTTTGTTGCGCGGATTGCGCCTACTCACCAAAAACGCCTATTTGCTGTTGTTGGAGGGGTTTGTCGTGTTTGTGCCGCACGTCCAACGGTTTGTCAACAAATTTTGGGACAAAAACATGTGTCGTATCAAACAATGGTATTTGGATCAACGGCGCGACGACGACGTCGTGGTGTCGGCTACTCCGTATTTTGTGGTGGGCGAAGCGTGCAGACGTTTGGGCTTGAAGTGCATTGCAACGGATCTGAGTACAAATTGCAAATTGCGCGGCAAGCACTGTCACGGCAAATACAAGGTGCAATATTTTCGCGAACAAACGGGCGGCGCGGAGTTGAACGCATATTACTCCGATTCGCACAGCGACGCGCCTATGTGGAAGTACGCGCGGCACGGCTATCTCGTCAAGGGCGACAAAGTTACCGCCGTCTATGAGCAGGGCAACAAAATCTGACGTCTTGTACGATCGGCTTGTCGGGAATTTCCCTATTGACATCGCGCCGAAGAATAGAGTACAATATTACTGTTGAATATCGAAAAAAAATAATACACAACGGAGAAACATCGTGAACTACTTCAAAGTCGATTTGAACGGCATGACTGCCGAATTGCCCATTATACCGTTACCGAGCGGCGTCAACATTGCCTTTTTCAATCTTCACGGCAATGTCGCGCTTACCGAGCATTGCGGCAAAGAGTTGAGCAAACTCGTGTCCGATTGCGAGGTGTTGCTTACTGCCGAGAGCAAAGGGTTGCAACTTACTCACGTAATCGCCCGCGAACTCGGGCACCGCTACTATGCTGTCGCGCGCAAATCGAAGAAACTTTACATGCAGGACGGCTTGGAAGTTACTATCGACAGCAGTATCACTACCGGACGCGAGCAAAAACTGTACATCTCCAAACACGACGCGGAACTTATGCGCGGCAAAAAGGTAGGCATAATAGACGACGTGGTGTCTACGGGCAACAGTTTGGTGGGTTTGGAAAAACTTGTGCTTATGTCGGGCGGCACTATCTGCAAAAAGGCGTTTGTGCTTGCCGAGGGCAAGGCTGCCGAGCGGACGGACATCAGTTATTTGGGCGTAATTCCCCTTTTGTAATTCGGACGGAACAGCCGACGATTTGTCGCGCCCCGAAGTCGAACCGATAAGAACGACTTTCGGAGGCGCGTTTTTTTGCGCCAAAACGGTTTTATCGACGTCGATTGCGGCTTGTAACGCGCAAATTTTTTTATTTTAGGTTTACAATGTTGCGCAAAATGCAATAAACGTTGATATATCTTGCTTTTTTGGTGGAAGTTTGCTATACTGTTGACGTCAAAAACGGGTATTTTATGACAACTTGTTACGAATTTTTACAACAAGGTGCAGACCGCGACGGTTGCATCGTATATTTGGGACACAAACTGTCCACGCGCGATTTTTTGGCGGACGTCGAACGCATTGCGGGGGCTTTGTCGCAACTCGGATTGAGCGAGGGCGACGTTATCACCCTGCAATTGCCCACCTGCCCGCAAAGCCTTGCGTTGTTCTATGCGTGCAGCAAGTTGGGATTGATTTGCAGCGTGGTGCATCCAATGGTGCCTGTCAATCTGCTTGCGGAGAATATTCGCAAAACCAAGTCCAAGGCGTTGTTTTTTTACGACGTCACCGTCAGGGACGAGAGGCTTCTGGCAGGGTTGGATCAAATTTTGGTGCGTTGCAGCGTGGCTGATTACGTGCGTTTTCGCAAACCGTTTTACAAGTTGTATTCCGTTCTCGGCGGCAGACGTTTGAGAGGTATTCTCACCTATTCTCACTTGCTCAAATCGGGAGAGGGGATCGCCACGCAAGTCGGCGGTACGCCCGACAGTCTGTTGTGCTACATGCACAGCGGCGGAACGAGCGGCGAACCCAAAATAGTCAAACTCACCAACAGAGCCTTTCAAAGCGTGGTGGACGGAATGTGGGCAATGTATCACCCCGACGTTCGTCACGGCGATTTCAATCTCGCCACGTTGCCTGTATTCCACGCGTACGGGCTTTGTTCGGCGTTGCACGGACCTTTGTCGGTGGGATACAGTTTGATACTCATTCCGCAATTCGACGTCAAGGCTGTCGCTCGCAGTTTTGACAAATACAACGTCAAGGTGTGGTCGGTAGTTCCCGCCATGCTCAAAAAGATGCTTGCTCGCCGTTGTTTCGATCGCAAGGGATTGTCCGATCTGGACGTGATTTGGTGCGGCGGCGACGTGTGCGAGGAATCTTTGGCGGAGCAGGTGGACGGCATACTGTCCAAGTACGGCAACAGAGCCAAACTAATGCGCGGATACGGCTTGACGGAGATGTGCGGCGTTTGTGTGGTAAACAACTTCGACTATTACAAAAAGGGCAGTTGCGGTCGTCCTATGCCGGGATTTTCGGTGCAAATTTGGGACGACAACGGCAATGAACTTGCGCCCGGGGTTTTGGGCGAGATTGCGGTCAGCGGCGGCGGCGCAATGAGTGGCTACCTCGAAGGCAACGACTCTTTGACGGAACGCGACGGAAAAACTTGGGTAAAAACGGGGGACGTAGGCTATCTCGACGACGGATTTTTGTATGTGATCGACCGCAAAAAGAGGTCTTTGAAGATTGCCGCCGTCAACGTTTTTCCTTCGCAAATCGAAACCTGTGTCGAGAAAATCGACTTTGTATCCGAATGTTGCGCCGTCGGCGTCAAAGTGGACGGCAAACAGTTCGTCAAAGTTTACGTCACGCTCAAATATCCGATGAACGCCGACGAGGTCAAGGCGCGCATAACGGATCACTGCCGCAAAAATCTCATTCGTTACGCAGTGCCGAGTTTTGTGGAGGTTATCGACTCAATGCCTCGCACGCCGCTCGGCAAGATAGATTTTCGCGCGTTGGAAAGCAAAAATTGATCGCGTTACTCAAAACGTTTCGGACAGCGGTCGCACGCTGTCCTTTTTTTTGTGTTGCAATAGTTGCATTGTTGTGCTACAATATACCATGAATAAGTATGCGTCCGACAGGCGCAAAACAACAAAGAGGTTTTTTAATGAAGATAATCATTGCGGGTTGCGGCAAAGTGGGCAAAGCCATCATCGAGAGCATGACGGAGGACAACCACGACATTACAGCCATCGACAACGATCCCGAAGTCATCGAAACGGTCACAAACACTTTTGACGTCATGGCGGTGTGCGGCAGTGCCACCTCGCGGGAGATGTTGCTCTCCGCTCGCGTAAACAAAGCGGATCTGTTCATTGCGGTCACGCAATCGGACGAAGTGAACATGCTCAGTTGCTTTTTGGCGCGGCGTATGGGCGCAAAACACACGATAGCGCGCATAAGAGAAGCGAATTACAACGAGGACGGACTGAATTTTATCATCAAAGAGTTGGATCTGTCCATGCCTCTCAACCCCGAACGTACCACTGCCGAAACGCTTTTCGACTGGCTCAAATTGCCCTCTGCCGTAGGCGTGGACAATTTTGCGGGGAAAAAACTTCAAATGCCTGAAATGATCGTGCGCGAAGGCACTCCTCTGTGCAACGTCAGCGTTATGGATTTGCGCAAAAAAGTTCCCGTTCAATTCGTCGTGTGCGCGGTACAGCGCGGCGCAACGGTCATTGTGCCCACGGGCGCGTTTGTGCTCAAAGCGGGCGACAGGGTGGCGTTTATGCTCAAACTGACGGAAACGCACCGTTTTCTCAAAAGTATCGGCGCAGTCAAAAAACAAGGTCGCGGCGTAATGATTCTGGGCGGAAGCACAACGGCGTACTATCTTGCCAAACTGCTTGTCGCAAACGGATTTTACGTCAAGATCATCGAGCGTGACGAGGAGCGGTGCGCCGAACTTGCGGAAAAACTTCCCGCGGGCGCAACGCTCATTCACGGCGACGGAATGAATCACGACCTGCTGATGGAGGAGGGCATACAAAGTACCGACGCGTTTGTCGCGCTGACGGGTACCGACGAAGAAAATATCCTTATCAGTTTTTATGCGGCGAGTCAATCCGTTCCCAAGGTAATTGCCAAGGTCAACCAGCCGGAATTGGCGGATCTGTCGGAAAAGTTGGGTCTGGACAGCATCGTTTCGCCGCGCAAATTGGTGGCGGACGCATTGACGCGTTATGCTCGCGCGCTCAACGACACCCCGGGCAGCAAAGTGGAAACGATGTACAGCCTCATGGACGACAACGCCGAGGCGTTGGAGTTCAAGGTGTTGTCGGATTGCAAGTTGATAGGCAAAACGCTCAAAGAGTTGCAACTCAAATCCAACATAATTATTGCAGGTATCATTCGCGGCAAGGAAACGATCATTCCTTCCGGCGACGACGTTATCACCGAAGGGGACAGCGTTATCGTCATTTCGACGGACGCGCGGCTGTATGACTTGTCGGACATTTTGAGGTAGTATGAATTATCGCGTAATATTCAACACAATAGGAAAAGTCGCTATCGTGCTTGCGATTTTGCTCGCGGTTCCTACCGTTGTTGCCGCTTCTCTTGCGGAATCCGCTTGGTGGGCGATTTTGACTACGGCGGGCATCTCGCTGGTTATCGGCTTGACGCTTACTTTTGCCGTTCGTCCCCGCAGCAAAGCGATTTTTTCCAAGGAAGGGTTGGTCATAGTCGCGTTGAGTTGGATATATGTTTCCGCTATCGGGGCTTTACCCTTTGTAATCAGCGGCATGATCCCCAACTACATAGACGCGTTTTTCGAAACGTGCAGCGGTTTTTCCACAACGGGAGCCACGATATTGTCGGGCGCTCGCATAGACGAACTGTACGCCACCGACAAAGGGTTGCTGTTTTGGCGCAGTTTTACCCATTGGATTGGCGGTATGGGCGTAATAGTGTTTTTGATGGCGTTCGAGGGCGGCTCGTCCAACCGCGGTATGCACATTTTGCGCGCGGAAATGCCAGGACCTACTGTGGACAAAATCGTTCCTCGCGCCCGCAGTACGGCGCAAATACTGTACTTGTTGTACATCGGTTTTACCGTTGCGCAGATTGTCGCTTTGATCATTGCCGGCATGCCCGTTTTCGACAGTTTTGTGATCTCTTTCGGCACGGCGGGCACGGGCGGCTTCGGAGTCAGAGGGGACAGTATCGCAAGTTACGGCGCGGCTTGTCAGTGGATAATCGCCGTATTCATGATATTGTTCGGCATAAATTTCAACCTGTACTATTTGTGGATCTTGCGCAAATTCAAACAGGCGTTCAAATCTCAGGAATTGTGGATGTTTTTGGGCATAATCATCGTTGCCTCTACGGCGGTTTCGATAGATTTGGCACTTTCGTCCTTGTCCTTTCACGACAGTGCGCACGACGTGGTGCGACACGCAGTGTTTCAGGTGGCGTCGTTTATCAGCACGACGGGTTACAGTTCCATTCCGTCGAATATGGATATAAACGCGTTTCCGCTGCTGTCCAAGGGCTTGCTGTTTTTGCTTATGTTTATCGGCGGTTGCGCGGGTTCTACCGGCGGCGGACTCAAAGTCAGTCGCGTGGCGATACTGTGCCTGGCTGTGCGCAAGGAGTTGCGCCGCGTGTTGCACCCGAGGAACGCCAACGCCGTCAAGTTCGAGGGCAAAACGCTCTCCGACGAAACTCTCAACGGCGTTGCGCGGTATTTCGGACTGTACATGTTGATACTTGCGGCGACGTTTGTCGTACTTTGCTTTGACAGCGGAGAGGGGCTTACCGTCGAGTCCAACATCACGGCGGCGGTATCCTGCGTCAACAATATCGGTCCCGCTTACGGAGTGGCGGCGAGCGGCTACTATATGTATCATTGGTTTTCCAAGTTGATTTTGTCCTTTGCCATGCTCATAGGCAGGTTGGAAATTTACCCGATTTTGCTCACGTTGAGCCCTTCCACCTGGATACGCAGGTGAGATACCGCTTGCAAACGCACAGGAATTTTGATTGCACGGACGACTGTCCGTGCTTTTTGTTTTTTTGCGGAAACTCGCTCGTATATTGACATTTCGGCGACGACGGAGTAAAATAGAATTAACTTTGTAAAGGACGGTATTATGAAAAAATTTCTATCCGTATCGTTAGCGGCGATACTTGTTTTGACTTGTTTCATAGCGGTCGGCTGCAATTTCGGCGGCATTGCGATCAAAGTGTTTTTGCATCACTATGACGATTTCGATACGACAAAAATAATCATCTACGACAGCGACAAGGATCTTCCCACGCCGACGCGCGTCGGCTATGCCTTTGGCGGTTGGTATCTCGACGACGACGGCAACGAGGCGTTTGTCCCGCACACCGAGATGACGCGGAGTTTTCACCTGTACGCCAAGTGGGAACCGCAAACGCTTGTCGGATCGCACACGGAGCATGTCTTTGACAGTTATTTTATGTACGGGGAGTGCAGTTACAGCGATTGCAACGTGGTGAGCAGAGCGAAAGGCAACCGAATTTACGACAATATGTACAACTACACAAAGTCCAAAGGGGAGGAAATATCATCTCACTACAATGATTGTGTGGCGGCTCTCAACGGCACGCTCAGTCGGTTTGTCGAAGCCTTTGACGTCTACTCGCAGGATCTGGATTACCTCGACGGGCAGTACTATTGGGCAACCCTGTACTACGACGTGCGCAATATGAGTTACGATACGATAGCAACCGTCTACGATACCCATTTCGCCAATTACTACGGACTGTTTATCGACGCGGACGAACGTTTCGGCGACGAATTTTGGGAGGCATGCGGCGAGGACAGAGAAGAAACCCTCTATTGGGCGGAGATATATTCCGGCGCGGATGACTTCGGAGTAAACGACGCCTTGCAAGCATACGAAAACGCAATGAGCGGTTATCGCGCGCCTACGACCGAAAGGCTCAACACTCTTTACAAAAATCTGGTAACGGCTTACAACAAGGAAGCCGCCCACTACGGATATGACAATTACATCGAGTACGCCTACAAAGAGGTGTACAATCGCGAGTACGACCCCTCGCAGACGGCGCAAATGCGCGCTTACGTCAAGCAGTACATTGCCCCCGCGTTGGCGACGGTTTCCGACAAATTGGATCGGCTCACCGTTAGCGGCGCGAGCAAAACTCTGTACAACACGTTGATGAGCGGATCGATCGTGAGCAGTTCTCCCAACAAGGACGCCGTCAACTATATCGGCAACTACTTCAAGTGGCTGACAAATTCCAACGCCGACAAACCCATAGATTTTTATACCGCCGTCAACGAAATGTTTTGCAACGGCAATTACTTTACGGGCAGCGGCGAGGGCGCTTATACCATGTGGATACCCAACGACAACATGGCTACCGTGTACGTGCAAAAAAGCAGCGACTATGACAACGCGTTTACGTTTGTACACGAGTTCGGTCACTATTACGAAAGTTATCACAACGGCGGTTTGGCTTTGAGTTACGACCACGAAGAAACGCACAGTCAAGGCAACGAAATGCTTTTCCTCGCTTGGCTCAAAGAAAACACCTCCGCAGCGGTTCGTAACGGCATGACCATGGTGGAGTTGGAACAGTTGTACAACATGCTGTGGACGGTGTGCATGTCCTCGGCGGTGGATGAGTTGGAACAGGCGGCTTACACGGGTAGTTACAACGGCAAAACCGTCACAGGCGGCTATCACGCGTTGTTCGGCGAAATTTTGGACACTTATGGAACCGCGGCGGATATTTTGCAAAATGACAACGACTATTGGTATTACGTGGCGTTTGACAATGCGGTGTACTACATTTCCTACGCAATGAGCGCGTTGCCCAGCGTGGAACTGTACACTCTTGCGGAAAGCGAAGGGTTGCAAACCGCGCGCGACACCTATTTCAAGTTGTTTACCTACTGCGAAGATACGGTTCGAATGGCGACCTACACTTACAGCGACGTGTTGGAATTTTGCGGTTTGGACAGTCCGTTTGACATTGCGCTGTATCAACAAATAAGTAACTATGTAAATCAACTGTGAACATATCGACAATAAACGGCTTTTGGAAGCCGTTTTTTGTTACATTGTTTTGCCGCGGGACAAAAAACATTGACAAGTTATAATTATAGTATTAGAATAGACTAAATATCTTTCAAAGGGGAGGGCTTATGAAAAGGATATTGGCATTTACGCTTGCGTTTGCGTTTGTTTTTGTCTTTTTTGCCGCCGTTGCATGCAACGTACAGCGGCAAGTAACGGTGTATTTGCATGACTATGACCAAAGCGGCTCTCCAAAGCAATGGAAGTACAACCCCGACGTCGATTTGCCCGCTCCTCCGACTCGACAAGGTTATGTTTTCGAGGGGTGGTTTACGGACGAGGAGCATACCGAGCCTTTTGTCCCCGACAAGACTGCTACGACGGATTTCCATTTGTACGCCAAATGGAGCAAAACGGCGCATATCGTAACGTTGATATTCGACGACGGCAAAACGCCCGATCAGACTTTGACCGTTTTGGACGGAATGTCCGCAACGCCGCCCGATCCGCAGCGGGACAACTACCGTTTTGACGGTTGGTATTTCGAGGATAGCCCCGCAACGCAATATACCGAACAACCCATTACGAGGGACGTAGTCTTGTTTGCCAAGTGGACTCCGACCGCGCCGCCCGTAAAGCATACGATCACTTTGGTGTGCAACGACGGTCAAACGCCCGACCGCACAGTAGTCGCGGAGGAGGGACGGAGCGCGACCCTGCCCGTTTTGAGCAGAAACGGCTACTCTTTTGACGGATGGTACTTTGCGCAGACGTTTGCGGATTCCGAGCAATATACGGATCAACCGATAAATACAGACGTCGCTCTCTACGCAAAGTGGACGGCGACGGGGCAAACGTCGCAGTACAGCGTTACGTTTGTATTTTTCGGCAACAGCAAGAGCGTAAAGTACGTCGAAACGGGCAGTGCCGTCGAAACTCCCGTCAACCCCACTCGCACGGGATACAACTTTGCAGGGTGGTTTTGCGACGCGGAGTTCAATTCGGAGTACGCCGACCAAGCGATAGAACACGACGTCACTCTCTACGCCAAGTGGACGTCCAAGCCGTGCGTAACGCTCAAATTCCTGGACGGCGCAACGGAGGACAAAACGGTGTACTTTTCCGTCGGACAAACGCCGATCCTGCCCCAAGATCCCACTCGCTCCGGTTACAATTTCGTGGCGTGGTTTGTGGACGCCGAATGTACGCGGGAGTATGTTCCCGCACCCGCAACCGAGAGTTTTGTGCTGTACGCAAAGTGGGCTACGCAACACGACGAGCATGTTTTTGACAGTTACTTTATGTTTGTGGAATGTAGTTACGAGGGGTGTCACGTTCTGGGCAGAGCCAACGGCGACCGCTTGTACGACAATATGTGCGATTTCGACGCAACCAAACGAACTAGTATCAATTCTCACTACAACGCGTGTCGGAATGCGCTTAGCCAAACGGCGGAATCGTTCGTTCGGGCGTTGGAAGTATTTGAGGAAGATTTGAACTATCTTACGGGTCAGTACTATTGGGCTACGCTGTACAACAATGTGGAGTCTTTCAACTATGCGTCCGTCATCAATTGTTACAACGAAAATTTCAGCAGATATTATCGGCTGTTTATCGAGGCGAACCAAGTTTTTGCCGACGAGTTTTGGTCGCTTTACGGCGAGGACGGCGAGGAAGTTCTCGCTTATGTCGAGGCTTATTTCAACACGAACGACAGCGAAGTAGAGGAGATACTTGCGGAATACTCCCAAGCGTTGAACGGTTGGTACGGACCGAATATCGGCACGATCAACGGGCTCTACGGCAGGCTGGTAAACGCTTACAACCGCGAGGCGCAGGAATACGGCTACTCCAACTACATCGAGTATGCCTACAAAGAGGTTTACAACCGCGAGTACTCGCCGTCGGATACCGAGCAAATGCACGCCAACGTCAAGCGGTTTATTGCTCCCGCGTTGACGGAGGTACACAACAAATTGAACAGGACGTCTGCGGGCGACAGCGAAAACCGCAATTTTTACAGCGAACTCAGCGACGGCAACATTGTGGGAAACGATCCGTCGCAACTTGCCACCAATTACGTGGGAGAGTATTTCAAGTGGCTCAACGCCAACAACGAAACTGCAAAAAACATAGATTTTTATTCGGCGGTCAACGATATGTTCCGCGTGGGCAACTACTTTGTCGGCAACGGCGAGGGAGCGTACACAATGTACGTGCCCTACAACGATGTTGCGGCTATCTATGTGCAACGCGACAGTTACTACGACGTTTATGACAACGCGTTTACGTTTGTACACGAATTCGGTCATTACTACAACTACCTGTACAACGGCGAAAAGTATCTCAGTTACGACCATGACGAAACGCACAGTCAAGGCGACGAAATGCTGTTTCTCGCTTGGCTCAAAGTCAACAAACCGCAATCGGTTTCCGCAGGTATGACGCAGTTGGAACTTAGTCAGTTGGAAAACATTCTGCGCACGATCTGTATTGCGGCGGCGGTGGACGAATTGGAACAAGCCGCTTATACGGGCGAGTACCGAGGAAACGCCGTTTCGTCCGATTATCACGCTCTTTTCGGTGAAATTTTGGATAGTTACGGAACGGAAGCCGCCGCCCTGCTCAAAGCCAACGGCAATCAATCGTATTGGTATTACGTTGCGTTTACAAACGCCGTGTACTACATTTCCTACGCAATGAGCGCATTGCCCGCGGTGGAACTGTACACCGTCGCGCAAAACGACGGGTTGGAAGCCGCGCGCGATACCTATTTCAAATTGTTTACGTATTGCAACGACGACCAACGCATGGAAAACTACTCTTATACCGACGTGCTGACGTACTGCGGCTTGGACAGCCCCTTTGAGAACGTTATCTATACCAACATAGCCGACTACGTTGACAGCCTGTGCCGCTAATTTGCCGAGCAACGCAGTTGCGAACGCCACCAAGTCGTCGATACCTACAACAGTGGATATGGTATGGGCAACAGTGGATATGGTATGGGGGCTTTTAAAAATTTGACTATTGACATTCAATAGAAACCGCATTACAATATATTGTGTCATTAGTTCTTTAAACAACTATATGCACAATTACTCGGAGAACAAAGGAGAATTTTATGAATAACTTTGACGAAGTAACAACTGTTATGAAACAAATTGAAACTTTATCTGTCACCTTGGGACACCCGATTTTGTCCACTGATTACTATGTGGAGGATTTGGGTTGCAAACATCAATGGCCCAAGCAATTACCCAAAGGGTATATAGCCGTATATTTCTTCTTTGAGGGGGATGTTGCGCTTAAAATAGGCAAGGCTAATGCCAAATCAAAAGCACGTTTTACCAGTCAACATTATAGAATCAATACAACAAAAAGTACTCTTGCAAAATCATTGATGAACGATTCGGATCGTCATTTTGATGATGCTGGTGAAGTTAAGAATTGGATGTTAAACAATTTACAACGTATCAATGTTTTGATTAAAGAAGATAAAGGAAAGGCGGCTACGGAACTTGTTGAGGCAATTATGCATTATAGGTTTAGACCGACATACGAAGGTTCAATATAAAATTTTCGGTAGCTAATAATTTAAGCAATTCGGCTGTTTATGCAAAAGATACCATTACGATCAGTAGGTTAAGAAAACTTTACCGAGGGAAGAAATTGTACCATTCAAATGGAAGTAGATTTTAACAGAAAAAGAATTGTCATTAAAGCGCCTATTTTGACCAGCAATGACTACATTGCTGGTTTTGTTAATGACCTCATCCGAAAGTTTCAGCAGGCCGGTTTTGAGCCGATTTTGTTCGCAGGCAATACAAAAGAAACTAAACTTTGTCATTGTATTAAAGCCAACTTGACATTTGCAAACCCGCGTGAACTTGTAAGCCAAATGGTGTCGGCAGCAAAGGAACACAATGCAATTATAGTAAGTAGTGCGGGATTTGACGATACCGTAGGGGATTATATCAGGCTGGAAACCTTGTTGGATATTATCGATCAAACCGACGCGCTCAAAGATATTAGGCTCATTTTTGTGATAGAGGTGAGTCATTTGACAAAACCTTTTTTGAGCGGGACGATCGGCTATTTTTTCCAACCTACACCTCAACAAATATTGGATTCTGAAAAATTCGATTCTTTTTGTGAAAAAAGAAACTATCGCGTTATCACTATAGGCAATGAATATTTTGCTAATGACACTAAATAAGAGAATTTAAGGATAAAAAAATGAAAAAAAGAATTGTTTTTGAATATTCATGGGAATCAAAAAAATACCATGCAGAAAATCCCAATCATAAAGGGCTATTGGGCTCAATTTATGACTATGGTATGGATGAATATGAAATTTTGGCTATGGTTACAGATACCAACGTTATCAGTAACGATTTTTCGACACAATTAACATGCTTGTTTAAAATTTTAGAAGCAAACAGACCTTTGTTTTTTGAATATTGCGCCTATTTGGAAGCCAACAAGGAAATTGAAATTCCGCTTCCCAACGACGAAAATATTTTGCATGATCAAAAGCTTCTTACAGAATATTGGAACAGAGAAGCGTTTATTTTGGCATGTCAGATACTTATACAAAAACTGTTGGATAATAATAGCGCCACGTCAGAGAATACAACGTTATTGTATGCAATACTAGAAGTTGGGAAGAGAATGGATGTCCCTGTTCGGATAGATAACGACGTTTTTAATGGTTTGTTCAATGGAGAAACCGGATGGAATTATAGCAAGTTTTTCGTTCTCGGCGAAAATTTAATAAATTTCCCACATCCTATAATTTTTGAACATTTTGTACTACAATATTGCAGATACGCCGTGGACATTAGAGATCGTAGCGAAGAAAGATATCAAGATTTGCTAAACGATTCGGCAAACAAGCTAAATCTAAAAAACTATGTTGTTATGACCGACTGATTGTTGACAATTTGGGGCAGTCATTACGGTTTTCAATTAAGGTAGGTATGCTTATGATCCAAGCAGAAAAAGAATTTGAGGAACAACTCGGTTCGTTGGGGGATGATAAGACAGTATTTGACAGGGCTTTTGATTCTAAGAGAGCAATTGAAGTAGGGGATTTAAGCGAAAAAATAAGAACTTTTGCGTTAATTCCAACAGATAATCCCCTCGGTATTTTTACCCAAGAGGAATGGCAAAGATTGAATTATCACGAGAACTCCTCGACAAATCAAGAAAGTATAGCAGAACTCCAACAAAAGTTGTCAAAGGCAAAGGCTAAAAAGTATGACGGCGACAAGGTTATGGGCTATGGTGGTTTTGATTATGTAAATATTAAGGGCCACTATGAAAATCATGAGGTAAGTTATATGATTTTCAACCTTACCTTGGACGACGCAAAAGCCATAGCAAGGGCCTATGGACAGGAGAGTTTCTTTTTTGGTATAGTATCAAGCGTTCCAAGTATAGTGCCAAGTCAAATTTTCTACTATAAGACTACTAACTCTTGTAGGTCTTATAGGTTAATTGAGAGCGCCGACACCATAACTTATGTAAATGAGATCGAGGCTTTTCTTGCAAGGTTTGGAGTTCAATTCAAAATCAACATACAAGAATTTGTTGACAAGGTTTCTCCCGTAAAAAACCCTGTTGCTTTTGAAAATTCCTTTACAAGAGACACGTTCATAGGTCGAGGTTCTTCAAGAAGAGATTCAAGGAGAGGCCCCGATTGAATTTAGGAGTAATTTTATGGAATTTACAGAGGTAGCACTTATCCATATAACCAATGGAAACGAATATTACGAGGTCAAGCAATCTGACGGCCACAAGAAAAGAGGCACCTATAAAATAGGTGATGATTTTTGGTATGAAAACGAACTCCACCAACAACCTATATCAAAGAGTACAAAGACTTTGTTTGAAGCCGCCCATGATAAGTTTGTAAAACAGGTAATAAGGGCTAAAAATGGTCAGGACGATTATATAGTAGTGTCCATTGACAATTACTATGTCGCTTATAAAAGATTGCTCCAAAGGTCAACCTATGACTTTATATTAAGTTGTGATAGATACACTCGAATATTTACCAATACGACCATTTACGATTTTCAAAGGTCATTGATATTGCCTTCCGATTCCCCACAGGAAGAAAAAAGTAGGCTTGAAAAAGTAACCCACTCTCTATTGGAATCTGCCTTGTCTGCCAATGACCTTTATTTAGCCTATGCACTCAAAGAGTGTTTGGGTATCATTACCAAATTAGAAGCAGATTATCTATGGTCCACTGATGGAATATATCGTTTTGTTCCCGAAAACAAAATTTATGATACGGGAGACCTTGAAATCCTTGGCGTCCAAAGCGGGACCTATACCTGTTCCTCTCGAACAGTAAATTTCACTTGTGATGTCAAAATCAATGGCATTGTATATAAAGCAATATGGAAACCAAAAGACACCAAATATTCTAAGAGCGGATATCCACCTTACAAGGTAGATCTAAATTCTAATCCCAATGAGTTGTTGATACTATCCAAAGTCTTTTATCGTAAAATCAAGATTAGTGATTTAGTAAAAGGGACGATTGATTCCATAGCCTGCAACAACTTGACAAGAACCTATACCTTGTTTTTACCCATTACCCCCGATTCTCCCGAAAAGGGAAACAGGATAAAAGCAAAGGTAAGAAAGTTGGGATTTGGTATTAAGGAGTATATAGGTCGCTTCATAGAAAATGGTTCTACCATTGATGAACGAATCCTATTGGTCTTTGATATAACGATAAAGAAAGCAAAGGAATTAGGAAAAGAGTTTGGTCTATCCTCAATCATCTATAAAGACCAAGAGAGTTGTCGAGAGATATGTATAAGTACCTTTACCCGCATGGAAAAGGTCAATGACCAAGAGGTAACCAAAACCTACTATCCCGATGACATTGTAAGAGTGTATCCTGACACCTATCTAAACGAGGATTTGATAAAAGAAATCCTGTTTACAAGACGAGGACCTGTTGGCGTGGACTTTGAGTTATACGAGGTAGAACAACCAAGACCAAGTTATTTCCAAGACAAAGAGCACGACAAAAAAGTGACCAACACATAGATTTTACGATTTTTTGTAAATTTCTATGGTTTTGTGGACTGCTGCAATCTAATCCTTAATAAAATGGGAATTGACCTAAAAGATTTACCGTTTTTTTAAAATTTTTGTATCAGCAACGCTCTTCTATGGCAAAATTATGGTAGTTCATGTAAATCTCCTTGTGTGTAAAACTTGTTCCAACTACCATTATACCGGAGACTTATATGAACTTCTTCTTTTTTCTTTGGGTGTTGCACTTGAAAGTATAATTCACTTCGGCGACAAAAAGGCACCTCGTTAAAGGTGCCTTTTGTGGAGCTACTAACCGGATTTGAACCGGTGACCCCGTCCTTACCAAGGACGTGCTCTACCGACTGAGCCATAGTAGCATATGCAAGCATTGTTAATTATATATTGTTTTGATTGTATTGTCAATAATTTGCAAATATAAAAATTTTTTGCATTTAGTCGCGCCGCCATTAAAAAAATCCCAAGTTTGTGCAACTTGGGATTTTTGCGCAAGTAATTACAGATCTTCCAACCGTTCGATAGACAGCACTTCGTTGTGCGCCGACATCAATTCGCAAAACTCGTTTGCGTAGAAGTTTTGTTTGGTGTAAATTACCGCCTCGGCGATCATTTTGTCGCCGTCTTTGTAGATTTTGAAACGGTGGAAACTGTCGCAACCGAAGTGCGTCATTAGCATATCCTTGATTCCGTCGCTGTACGCAAACTTGACAAACAGCATGTGTTTGCGACTTTTGCGCAGTACAATCTTGCTGTGCAGTAGCATTTGTATGCCCAACAGCAGAATTGTGGCTACCGCCGCGACAATGGGCAAACCCGCGCCGACAGCCATTCCGATTGCCGCCGTCGCCCAAATTCCCGCCGCGGTTGTCAATCCGCGCAAGTTCTCTCTGCGGAAGAAAATAACTCCCGCGCCGAGGAAAGATATACCCGATACGATTTGCGCCGCAATACGCTCGCCGTCGCCTATGTCGCACAACGACATCGATACGATAGTAAACAACGCCGCCGCGCTGCTCACGATAAAATGCGTCGCCATGCCCGCCTCTTTTTGACGGCGGTTGCGTTCGATACCGATAATAATACCCAACGCGCCCGCAATCAATATGCGCAGCAGAAAAATAAGTTGAACTTCCCACCCTGTATATGCCGATCCGTTCTCCATTGTAAGATCGTGCCCCGTCAGTATGCCTATAGGCAGTTCGGACAAGGATTTTGCAAATGCCAACAAATTCATTTGGTTGTGCCTCTCTTGTGTTGTCACAGTATTTTACCACAAATAATCAGTTAATTCAATAGGAAAATATTATTTTGTGGTTATTATTTTGATTATTTTATGATTTATTTCCGTCACATGACAAAATTTTACCTCAAAAAGAAGTGCGCGGCTTGTTTTGAGGTCCGTTATGCAACAAAAACCCCCTTTGAACGGGGGCTCGAACAAGTTATTTCGCAAGTCGTTTGTCTTTGCCCGTAAGCATGGCGACAAAAGTGGAGTTTTGGTCTACCAAACGGGAGAATATCCTTTCGTCGTACCTTTCGCGAATGTCCGCGATACCGAGATTGGTTGTGATAAAAGTTTGTTTTTGTCGGGAAAGTCGTTCGTTCAGCACCGAGAACAAATATTCGGCGGTAACGTTTCGGTACACGTTTTCCGTACCCAGGTCGTCAATCAACAACAAATCTACGTCTACCAAAGCGTCGAGAATGGCGTCTTTGCCCGCAAGATCGGACAGGTGCGCTTCGAGGAAACTTCTGTTCAGGCTGTATGCCGTTACAAACAGGGCGCTTCTGCCCAGGTCCGCGCACAAATTGGCGCACGCTGCCAGCAGGTAGGTTTTGCCGCAACCCACGTTGCCTGTCAAAAGCATGTTGCCTTTGCCCGAAACGCAAAGTTCCTGCGCCTTTTTGTAGACGGCTTTGTTGTGCTTGTCCGTTTCGGCGCTGTTTTGAAATGTAAAACGCGGATCTATCACGTTGCTTTGGGCAATTATTTGTTTGCGTAATTCTTCTTGCAGGCAACTGCAAATTTTGCCGTTTACGTAACCGACGTCGTGGCATTTGGCGCAAAAGTAGTGCGGAGTCAAAGCGGATTCCGCAACGCCCGAATCAAAAAGTAACTTTTTTTGAACATCTTCCAAACGGGCAATTTCCTTTTGCAACTTTTTCGAGTCGCCGTTGCCCATTGCCAAATCTATTTGCGCGCTGCGCAGGGCGTATTCGTTGTCAGTCCAACTTTTGTCGGAACGCAAACTTTCCAGCGTTTGAGCGACTTGCTCCTCCGCCGCATAACGTCTGTCGTCAATGACGCGTTTGGCGTTGGTCAGCATTTGTTGTTTGTTCATTAATCTTCCTCCAAAGCGGTAAACAGCGCGCTTATTTCTTCGTCGGTGTAGCGTTTGCGTTGCAAGTCTTTGCCGATAACAGCGGTTGCGGCGACGGCGGGCGTGACGTTCTTTGCCTCTTTGCGCGCCTTTGCCCCCTCAACGGTGAAAACGCCGTTTTGCTTGCAGTCGGACAAAACTCTGTTGACGTAGGACATGGGCGCGCCCATTCCTGCCGACAGTTCCGCCGCGTACAGTATCAACTCCAACGGCATGGACCAATCTTCCGTCCAGGTTTTGTACAGCATGCGGTCGCCCGGCGTCACGCGCCTGTCCAAGCCGCATTTTGCGAGTATGAGTTGAATTTTTTCGTCCGTGTCTGCCAATAACGACAGGTAGTTATCCAGAGCCGCAAGGTTCACAACGCCGTTTTTGTACAACTTGTCCACTACGGCGGCAAGTCCCGCAAGCGTGCGAATACCGCTGCGGAAGCAGTACTTTGCCACAGCCAACAGCGTTTCGTCGTCATAACCTTTGCGTAGCCACGGCACAACGTATTCGTCCACGACGGAGTCCAAACTTTGGTAGTACACGCCAATCGACTTTGCAATATCCCGCGCAAGTTCGAACAAATGAGATTTTTCCGATTCGTAGTCCTCTATTTCCTTTGCGGAAAGCGCGCCTTTGCGGTAGTACTCGCCCAACAGCGCGTCAAGTTTGGTCATGCCGCCCTTTTTGCAATTTTTGGCGACGGAAGTGATTACGTCCAGCGAGAAACCGTACTCTTTGTTCCATTTTTCGTACAGAGTTCTGTCGTTAAAATCGACGTTGCGTTTGCATGCCATTGCTTTGAACAGTATTCTGAGGTCGTCGTCGTACTTTTGTTGACTGTTCAAATTGTCGCTTACCGTCGCAAGAGTGGTGGCGCCGCGCACTATTTGATTGCGCGCGACGGTCAGTATGTATTGGTAGGCGATACTGTTGCCTTTCAACTCCGCGCAGTACTTGGCAACCGCCACGAGCGCCTCGGGATCGAACGTGGTTTCTTCCAAAAACGTGTAGTAGGCATTGTATTCGTTGACGGTGATAAGTCTGCCTTCGATCACCGCTTGAATTTCGGCGGAAAACTTTGCGTATTTGCCCGGTTTTATCTTTTTGAGAGTGCCGTTTGAGTCCGTCAGGCTGTTGTACACGATTTGCGGAGTTTCTCCGCGCACAATGGTTACAACTCCCAACTCCTCCCAATAGGCAAAGGCTTCCATTGCTTCCTCGGCGGATATATTGAGTTTGTTGGCAATCGTTTGGCAAGAGTTGTCGTCGCCGCCGCTGTCGGACAACGCCAACCCCAACAAATAGACTGCGCTTCTTACGTCGGGCGCGTCGGGCATGTAGTTGATAAAAAACTTGTTTTCAACCGCGGTGTAACCCGCGTCTACCAACTGTTTTTCTTTTATGCAAAATGCCATAAATTACCTCATTTGCAGAGAAAGTATTGATTATTTTTGTCTGATGCATTATAATATAATTTAGTTTACAATGCCAAAGTATTCTTTTTGACAAACGTCAATTTGTATTTTAACACAAAGTGACGACACAATCAACAGATTTGTCAACAAAACTATTTTGCATTCCGAAACGAGGTGCCCGATGAGAATAGTCAAGGTTGTCGCGACCGACACTCAAACAAACGACAAGCAAGTATTTACGTTTGGTACCGCCGCCGACGGCAGAGATGCCGTAACTACGCGCGGCGGCAAACTTTTCGGCTACCTGCAATACTGTTTTGAACAGTCGGATAACGCCCGCGACGTCGAAACGGAATTTTTCGTCAACGACGACAGGTATTTGCTTTGCCGTTTGCACAACGACGACGGCACTATGCGCAGCGTCCTCAAAAAATTCGACGACGGTCGTTGGCAAGTGGTGGCGCGCGCTCATGCCATCGAGTATGTTCAGTCTGCGATAGGCGCGGATATTTCCTCTTTGCTTGCAGCAAGTTACGTCAACAACAAAACGGTAGAGTCCTTTCACGGCGAGTTGGGTGCTTTTGACGAAATTCGCGTTCTTTGCGACGTGCAAGCGGGCATACTGCGCACGGGCGAGGAAGCCCGCGAGTTGAAAAACAGCGCAATGCAACGACTGAGAGAATATGCCGCCGAAGCCACGAGCGTATCTTCGGAAAATCTTGACGAGGTCAACTCCCAATTGAACACGGTCGTGCGCGACATCACCGTCGCCACGGCTCAACTCGGCGAACTCAAAGCCATGCAAAACGTAGATACCATACGCGCGGACATAACCTCTCAGTTGAACGACGCTCAAACCGCTTACAACAAACTGCTGTCAGGTCAACAGGACGTCGAGGACGCCAGACAAAAGGTCAAACTGCGCGACGACATTGCCGTACTCATTCCCAAGGTGCGCACGCTCAAATCGCTTGCCGAACAGCGCGACTCTCACGAGAAGCGTCGCTTTGAAATTACGGGAGAATTGGAGTGGCAACAAAAAGAGTTGGACAGCATACGCGTTCAGTTGGAAGAAAAGGACAAGCAGTACGCTCTCACGCAGGACAAGCGCAACCGTATCGACGCCATTAACGGCGAGTTGTCGTACATTGCTTCGCTGTACGAGCAAAACAAAAAACTCAACGAAGAATTAACCGATCTGACGGAAAAACAGCAACGGTTGGAGTCGGAACGCGCGCAATACATGAACAAACTGCAACAAGTAGAGCAATCCATCAACGAAGTGCGAAAGAGTCTGGACGCGTTTTCCATTCCTGCACGCTCGGTGGGAGAACTTTTGGAAGCGGTGCGTATCGACGTAAAGATAGACGAAGTCAACACACAAATAGAAAAATTGCAAACGGAAATCGCCGTCAAAGAAAATCAAATCGCCGAGCGCGAGAGCAACCTCGTAACGCAGATCAAGCGTTTCCGCGCCGTGGCGGAGTTGGACGTCGCCGTTACGCCCATCAAAGCCAAGGATACGATTTTGCAGGTGTTGGATACCAAGTATTCCAAGTTGGACGCTGTCAACACATCTCTCGCGGAGAAAAAACGCAATTTGGAGCGGGCGTTGGAGGACTACAAATTCCGTCTTTCGCAATTGGAACCCTCTTTGAGTTGCTTGCAGGGCAATTTGGAAAAAACTTTGTTGCGCAAACAGGAAGAATTCAAACGCGAAGTGTACCTCAACAGTCAAAAGGTTTTTACCGAGGACGCAACGGGCGTATTTGCCGTTACAGCCAACTTTCACGACGCGGACGTGGAGCAGATCAAGCAGGAAATCGCCGCGCGCAATCTGGACAGAGATCTGTTGTTGGAGCGTATCAACGGTTTGAAGGGCGCGCTCAAAGAGATCGAACGTCATTTCGAGATCAATTCCGCCGAGATGGAAACGCTCAACCGCGAAAAGAAGAACATACTCGACCGTTACGAACAAATAGTCGCGCAAAACACCAACGAAACGGTTTTCAACTATGTCAAAGCGTTGAGCAACGACAACGGCACGAGGTATTTGTTGGACGTTCAGCAAGACGCGGTGCGCAGCGAGGCGGAGTTGGGCGATCTCAAACGCGCGACCGAATCTTCTCGCGCCAAACTCACCGCGCTCAAAAATCGCCTCAAATACCTGCGCGAAACGCAGTCGCAAATAGGCGACGTCGCCCTCTCGGTGGAAAGTCTTGTGTCCACCAACGACAGGCTCAAAGACGAATTGACGGGTATCGGCGAGCGTTTCGAGGCGGGTTACGAACAGTACAAGTCCGTCACTCGCCAAATCGAAAACATCGAATCTCGTTTGGACGACGTCAATGCGGCGATCGTCGAAAAGTCCAAAACCGTCAAGGTAAACGAACAGCAAATCGCCGTTTCCACCGCCAAGGCGCAAAGTTACGCCGGTAGCGAGGACCTCGAACAGGCGGTCGTCAATCTGCGGTACGAACTCGGCGACGTCGAGAGCGAACGCCAGATGTTGCGCGAATCCCGTCAAACGGCGGAAAACGAAGTGTTCGCCAAACGTTTGGAATTGGAAAAAACTCAATGGCTCTACGACAACGCGTCCAAAGATTATCGGGAACTTTATGTCGAGTTGCAAACGGAGTTCAACATTCGCGGATTGAATATCGACAAAATTATATCTATGGATGTGGACGGCGACGTAGAAAATTTGCGCAAGTTGATAGCCGAGTTCGACGCCCATCGCGCGGGTCTTGCGGAAAAAATACAAAATTACTATTCGCTGCTTGCCAACAGTCCCGCGCCTGCCGTCAGCGCAGAGGACATATCCGACAAGGAAAAACAAATTCAGTCGCTTGTGGAACGTCGCAACGAATTGGAAAAACAGCGCGGCGTTCAATTGGAGAGTTATGTGGCGGCAAGTGCGGCGCGCGCTCGCGTGGGCGCGGCGGCCGCCGAAGCCAAGACCCTCAACAGCCTCAAACAAACGATCGCTCAAAACCAAATTGTTTCGCTGTTGGTGCAGGACAAAATCAAATCCATGTTGTTCGTCGCAACGCAGTATCTCAACGCCTTTACGGGCGGAGGTTGTCGTCTGTTGCAGAACGATTTGACCGTTTCGGTGTGCAAGGACGGAAAAATCACGTCTTACGACGAGTTGTCGCCCGAACTTAAAACGGCGGTGTACGTCAGTTTGCTGTTGAGTATTTCCGGCGGCGACAGTTCCGAGGGCAAACTGATAGTGTTCGAGGAGCGGATCAACGTGGACAGACAACGCCTTTCGTCAATGCTCCGTTCCGTCAACGACGTATATTACCAAGTGGGTTTCGACGCAGAGTAACTCGGCAATGTTGCGCATTGCGTTTTTTGACCCATATCGGCATTTTGAACAACAAACAAGCCTATCCCGTTGTGAGATAGGCTTGCTTTTTTGTGGTTATGAATATTGGGTTGAATGAAAATCAAAAAAACATAAATTTGTTGCGCCGCAACATTTGCCGTCGAAATCTACCGACCAAACGCAAGTCGGTTTGTGCAACCAATGTTTCGCTTTTATCGATTTTCTTTGAGTTCCACCGTGTACAACGGGCGGTAACTGACTTTGCCGTGATCAAACACGCTTTCAAACAGCGTCACTTTGTTTGCCGCAAAGGGCGCGTTGAACACTTGAACGTTTTTCGTCACTTCGGAAAAAGGCATAACAAAGTTTTTTTTGCGAATTATCGTTACGTGCGGACGGTAGGCGCGATGTTCCGTTTCGAATCCGTTTTGCTCCAACTTGTCGCCCAACAGGTCGTGGAGCGAGGTCAATTCGTCGCTTTGTCGTATCTTTGCCCACACTATATCGCCCGTGCGTTGCATGGCAAATTGAGTAACGGCAAGTTCGGGCGCGGGCAAATCTTTTATCGCGTCCATCGCGCTTTGTACGTAAATCAAGTCGGACGGCTCTACGTTTCCGAGAAAGTGCAATGTCAGGTGCATATTTTCTTTCGGCACAAAATTTCCGCCGTCGGCGTATTCCGCAAACTGCCGCGACGAGCGTTCCAAATTGTCTTTTGCCCTGTCGGGCAACTCCAACGCAACAAATACTCGCATAATTTCACCTCGCTGACGTCATTATACCACATTGCGGGCGCATTTTTGCTGTTTTTGAGCAAATTTTTTGTATTATCTGCGAATTTTCGGAGCAAATTCGAAAATACCTTGACGGTTGGGGGGGGGGCTATGTTAAAATAGATACACCGTTCGGCAAGAACACAAACAAGGAGAATTATATGCAGAAAAAAAATTACAATGCGGTATTGATTATACTTGCAGTCGTAGTATTGGCATGCGGAGCGACGCTTGTCGCTTGTACGTCCGATAAACATGTCATCAATTTCGTTGCAGACGGCGTTACAGTGAAATCTGTCGAATTTAAGGCGGGCAGTACCTCCGTCGCCGAGCCGCAAGTGCCTTCGAAAGAGGGTTATAACGGCAGTTGGCAGCAATATACGCTAGGTACCGCCGACATCACGGTCAATGCCGTTTACACTCCCATTGAATATACGATATCTTTCTTCAATGTTGAGAACGCCGTCAATGAAAATCCATCAACGTACAATGTTGAAACGGGTTTGTTGACGTTGCAACCCGCAGTCAAGCAAGGATTTAATTTTGACGGTTGGTTTTCCAATGAAGATTGCGCCGAAACTCACCGCGTCACCGAGATAGCGGCAGGTTCTGTCGGCGATGTAGAGTTGTGGGCTAGTTGGACGCAACTGCCCTATACACTTTCTTCGGACGGCAAAACGATAGATTTCGGCAGTTATCCGCAAACGCTTGTAAAAGACGCCGCGCTTGAATCTATGCTCAATGCGGAAATCGGCAACGCCCGTCCCTCTGCGGAGGACGCCGCAGGTTGGACGGACTACGGTTTTTATTGGAAAAATCAAGTGGAAAGTTACACTTGGTACTTGGACAAGGAGTACAATGGCGAGCGTTATCGCGCGGTGTACTTTACCAAATACCGCGGGCGTACCACTTCCGTCCAAGATGATCACCCCGCCAGTGGCGAACAAAGCGGCAATGGCTATCAAAAGGAAACCGTTTATTGGTTCAAGTGGGAGCCGATCTCTTGGCAGGTGTTGGAAAAATCCGATACGGAGGCTTTTGTCATCTCTTGGTTGGTGTTGGATGCCACTCATTACTATCATTCGACAACCGCCGACGGTGCGCACAAACTCAATAACTACATGTCGAGCGATATACGCACTTGGCTCAACAACGAATTTTACAATGCGGCTTTCCAATCTGTCAAACCGTATGTCAAATTGACCGAAGTGGACAACAGTGCCGCAACTACCAGCCTCAGCGGCAACCCGAACTTTTGCGAAAACACCAATGACTACGTGTTTTTGCCAAGTTACCAAGATGTAAAAGACGGTGGCAAGTACGGCTTTACCAAAGATTCGCGTAAACGCGAGTACAGCGACTATGCCGCCTGCATGGGACTTTCCTGCGACACTCAATACGGTTGGTGGTGGACGCGTTCGCCGAATTTCGGTTTTGACAGGTTGGTAAATGTCGTGCGTACCACCGGTACGATCGAAACGGGTTCAAATCAAGGAACGGTTAATATTGTGGACTATGGCGTTATGCCGGAAATCAACATAATTTTAGCAAAGTGACGGTCAATCCGTCACTTTGCCTATTACCTCTTTGCCCTCGACAAAGTTGGTAAATATCGCGCCCGCTTCGTCGCCGCACGTCGCGGCAAAACACTCTATCAGTTGACTGCTCGGTGCAACGGTAAACTGCGCTTGGTCAAAGTAGGTTTGAAGGCTTTTCCAAAACTTTGCCGCGCCCACCGTTTCGTACACGGTGTGGAACATCAAACTGCCCTTGACGTAAGTAAACACAACGTACTCGTTGTCGTTTTTGTAGACGTTTATCGGGCGCATACTGCGATCCACGTCCTCGTAAAAGCGAGTCAGCACGTCAACGTAGGTGACGTAAGTTTTGGTGCAGGCAAGCATGCTTCTGCTCAAAGGCATTTCGCCCGTGCTATCCATATACATATACGTAAGGTACTCGCTGAGCCCTTCGTCCATCCAGGCGTTGGCAATCTGGTCGTTGCCCACAATGCCGTAGAACCATTGGTGCGCCGTTTCGTGAGCGACCGCCTCGCGGTAGGACGCGCTGCCGCTCGTGATCATGGCAAGGTTGGGATATTCCATTCCGCCGTAGCAAAATTCCGTTTCCGCCACGCTGTATTGGGCGTAGGGGTATTTGCCGACGTTTTTGTTGAGGTATTCTACCATGCCGCAAGCGGTATCGAGGCTGTTTTCAGGCTCGGCGTCGGCGTAGTAATAGTAGTTTACCGCAATGCCGTCCACCGTTTTGGAAATTTTGGTAAATTTATCCGACAGCACCAACGCAAAATCGCGCACGGCGTTTGCTTTGTAGGTGTAAGTTACCGTTTCGCCGTTGTTGGTAGCGTCCTGCAAATCGCCCGTGGCGGCGACAAGATAGTTTTGGGGCAGGGTGAGGCTTACGTTGTAATTTGCCGTTTCGCTCACAAAGGGATCGCCCACATTGTAGTAGGGGCTGGATGTATAGTTGCCGTTATCCACGTGGCAAAGTATCGGATACCAATTTCCCAAGTTTACCGTGTTGTCGTTGTAGCCGAGTCTGTGACAAACGTCGGCGAGTTGCACTTGGTAGGTCATTTCGATCGTTACGGACTTGTCGGGGAACAATCCTCCCTCCACGGGCACGCTCAACACGTCGCAGTCCTCTCCCTCCACGACAAAAGCGACGCTCGCGCCGTTTACTTTTACGTTGTCGAAGGAGATGTCGCCGAAACTGTCGCCGTGAGGGTAGGCTTTGGTGCGGTACACGTTGGGAACAACGGGATTTTGCGCGTCTTGGCGGTATTGGTTGGCATAGATGTGGAACTTTACCGCGTCGAAACTGTTTTCGCTGCGGTTGACCAACTTGACCGTTTGCTCCGCCGATATTATGTGCGCTTCGCTGTCGTAACTGCATACAATGGTGTAGTCGTCGCCGTATCTTGTCGCCTCTTTCAATTTGTTCGTCTGACATGCGACAAGCGCGACGCAGCACGTCGCCACTAGTATCAAAACGGTTGCAGTGCAAATAAACTTTTTCATTCTCGACCTCTTTTCGGATATTTATTTTCAGATACATCTTATGACCGACGACAGCGCATTATACCTTGAAACGCTCGCCCCGCAGCAAAACCCGTTTGAACGTTTGGCGGGCGGTATTGAAATTTTTTCAAAAAAATTTTGCCAAACCTATTGACTGTCGCCGTATTTGTGTGCTAAACTAACTAGTATCAACCGAGAATAGTATTTGCGTTGACTGACGTCGCGAGTACGGAATATTCTCCAATGTTGTACGGTTTAGCTAGGAACTGAATAGTTACGAACGGTACTCGGTACGTTGGGTGGATTTTATACTTTTTCGGTTGGATCCGAAGATAGACATGCCCAAGTAACCGAGCATTTTTATTTTCGGGAGGAGGGTAGCGGGTAAGTTTGGCTTCTCCGACGGCAACTCCGTCGGGAAGCAAAACCTGCCCAAGCAAAAATTCGATTTGGCTATGCGCGAGTCGCTTTCCGTGCGCTTGCCATTTGAAAAGACTTTTTCGGTTCGTATCTCGGTTAAAAAGATTTTTCGGCAACAATTTTCTCGATTCGGCAAAAAAAATGTGAAAATGTCCTGTTTTTTGTTTGACAGGGCGTTATTTTTTGTGTTAGAATTAACAGGCTGCGTATCAGGGGCTTGACGCGCAAGGTTACTGAGAAAACAGAAAACTTGCTGCCTACCCAGCAACGCCGAGAGCGTTGCGACCGAACTCTTTTAATGCAGTATCAGGCGTTAGGTGACTTCGAAAATCAAACCGACGCAGATATTTTTTGTGGCAAACTCTGTTTGCTTTATTAAAAGCCGCAGCAGGAAACACACGGCAGTGTTGTTACCGCAAACGTTCGGAGAAGAAAACAAAATAAGGAGAAAAGAACATGGCAACACAACGAATCAGGATCAAACTCAAATCTTATGACCACAACCTCGTCGATTTGGCTTGCAGCAAGATAGTGGAAGCCGCCGAGAAGATGGGCAGCAAGGTTTCCGGTCCGATACCTCTCCCCACGGAGAAAGAGATCGTGACCGTACTGCGCGCAACGCACAAATACAAGGACGCGCGCGAGCAATTCGAACTAAGAACTTACAAGCGCTTGATAGATATTTACAGTCCCAACGCAAAGACGGTCGACTCCCTTACGAAACTGGATTTGCCCGCGGGGATCGACGTCAAGATCAAGTTGCAATAATATTAAGGAGGATGAACTTTATCTATGAATAAAGCAATCATTGGAAAGAAGTTGGGAATGACGCAAGTGTTTCTCAACGACGGAACTATGGTTCCGGTAACTGTTATTCAAGCGGGTCCCTGCACGGTTACGCAAGTCAAGACCGTCGAGCGCGACGGCTACGGCGCAATTCAGTTGGGATTTGACGAAGTATCGGAAAAGAAACTCAACAATCCCCAACGCGGTCATCTCAAAGCCGGCGGCGTCAACGTAAGACGTTTGCACGAGTTCAAGTTAGAAAATTGTTCTCTCAAAGTGGGCGACAAAGTCACTTGCGACGCGTTTGCGGAGGGCGACTTTGTGGACGTGACAGGCGTCACCAAAGGACACGGCTTTACCGGCGTTATCAAGCGTTGGAATCAACACAGACTCAAAGAAACCCACGGCGTAGGTCCCGTTCACAGAGAAGTCGGTTCTATGGGACCCATCAGTAGCCCCTCGCGCGTAATGCCCGGCAAAAACCTTCCCGGTCACTACGGCGTGGAACAGGTTACTGTTCTCAATCTCTCGGTAGTAAAAGTCGACAAGGAGAGAGGAGTGTTGCTCGTCAAGGGCGCAGTCCCCGGCGCAAAGAACGGAATCGTTTACGTTCGCAACGCCGTCAAGAAATAGGTGAAAGGAGAGTAACAGACTATGCAAGTAAAAGTTTACAATACCAAGGCTGCCGAAGTCGGAACGGTGGAACTGAATGACAGCGTTTTCGGCGTCGAGTACAAAGAGCCTCTCATTCACCAAGCGGTAGTTACCTATCTTGCCAATCAACGTCAGGGCACAAAGTCGGCGCTTACCCGCACCGAAGTGCGCGGCGGCGGTATCAAGCCGTGGAGGCAAAAGGGCACGGGTCGCGCAAGACAAGGCAGTATCCGCGCTCCGCAATGGACCAAGGGCGGAGTCGTGTTTGCGCCGAAGCCCCGCGATTTCAGCAAAAAGATCAACAAAAAGATGAAAGCGCAAGCATTTTGCAGCGCGATCAGTTACAAGGTCGCCAACAACGAACTTGTGGTGGTGGACGAAATCAAGTTGGCAGAGCCCAAAACCAAATTGGTGGCGGAGATCCTCAAAAACTTCGGTTTTGCCAAGAGAACCCTGTTGCTTGTGACGGGCGACAGCGGCGACATCGTCAGAGCGGGCGCGAATATCGAGCGTCTGACCGTTACCGAGGCTACCCTCGCCAACGTCTACGAGATAGTCGTCAACGCCAACGTCATCGCCACCAAGGAAGCGATCAAAAAGATTGAGGAGGCATATTCGCTATGAATTCCTACGACATTCTCAGACGTCCCGTTTTGACGGAAAAAAGTTACGCCAACATTCCGCAAAAGATCTACACGTTCGAAGTCCGCAGGGACGCCAACAAGGTGCAGATCAAGAACGCGGTGGAAGAAATTTTCGGCGTAAAAGTAGAACGCGTAACCACCTCTACCGTACAAGGTAAGCTCAGAAGGCAGGGCAGAAACCAAGGCTACACTCCCACCTGGAAGAAAGCCACCGTTCGCTTGACTGCCGACAGCAAGGCGATCGAATTCTTCGAGAGTCTGTCCTAATATCGGAGGTAAACTACAATGGCTATAAAGAAATACAAACCTACTTCTCCCGCGCGTCGTTTCATGTCCGTTTCGACGTACGAGGAAATAACCAAGACTACTCCGGAAAAGAGTCTGCTTGACGTCAAGAGAAAGACGGGCGGACGCAACGCAACCGGAAAGATCACCGTCCGTCACATCGGCGGCGGCAACCGTATCAAGTACCGCATTATCGACTTCAAGCGCGACAAGAACGTTCCCGCAAAGGTGGCTTCCATCGAATACGATCCCAACCGCACCGCGAATATCGCATTGTTGCATTACGCCGACGGCGAAAAGAGATATATTCTCGCTCCCGTTGGTTTGAACGTCGGCGACACCGTAGAGGCGAGCGAAACGGCGGACATCAAGGTGGGTAACAACCTTCCCCTCGAAAATATCCCCGTCGGCACTATCGTTCACAACATCGAGATGAACCCCGGCAAGGGCGGACAGATCGCGAGAGCGGCGGGAATATTCGCGCAACTCATGGCAAAGGAAGGCAAGTACGCAACGTTGCGTATGCCCAGCGGAGAAATGCGCCTTATTTTGCTCAAATGCCACGCGACTATCGGACAGGTCGGCAATCTCGACCACGAAATCGTCAGAATCGGCAAAGCGGGCAAAACGCGTCACTTGGGTATCAAACCTACCGTTCGCGGCAGCGTAATGAACCCCTGCGACCACCCGCACGGCGGCGGCGAAGGCAAGTCGCCCGTAGGACGTCCCGGTCCCGTAACTCCTTGGGGCAAACCCGCTCTCGGTTACAAGACCAGAAAGAAGAAAAAGGCGTCAAGCAAGTTTATTGTAAAACGTATCAACTGATCGGAGGATAGACAATGAGTAGATCGATTAAAAAAGGACCTTACGTTCAAGCCGCGTTGTTGAAGCGCGTACGGGAAATGAACGCCAAAGGCGAAAAGAAAGTTTTGAAAACATGGTCGAGAAGTTCCACGATCTTCCCCGATTTTGTAGGACACACCATAGCGGTACACGACGGCAGAAAACACGTTCCCGTTTACATCACGGAGGACATGGTGGGTTTGAAGTTGGGCGAATTCGCTCCGACCAGAACATTCAGAGGACACGCGGGAAGCAAGACCGCAGGCGCCAAATAGGAGGATATGAGATATGGCTACAAGAAGTAAAGCAAAGGCTACGGTCCGCGCCGAACGCAAAGACAGGCGCCCCAAGGCGATAGCGAAATATATTCGTATTTCTCCCTCCAAGGTTATGATCGTGCTTGACCTCATCCGCGGAAAAGATTACAAAGAAGCAGTCGCGATCCTCAAAACGACCCCCAAGGCGGCATGCGAGCCGGTTTTGAAATGCCTCAACTCCGCCGCAGCCAATGCCGAAGTCAATCTCGGCATGAATAAAGACGCTCTTTACGTAGCGGAATGTTACGCAGATCAAGGTCCCACGCTCAAAAGAATGCAACCCGTTTCTCGCGGCAGAGGATACCGTATCTTGAAAAGAACAAGTCACATAACAGTGATTTTGGACGAGAGAGCGTAAGGAGGACTGAATTATGGGACAAAAAGTTAATCCGCACGGACTGAGAGTAGGCGTTATTCAAGATTGGAATGCCAAGTGGATCGCGGACAAAAAGAATTTCGCCAAGTATATCAAAGAGGACGACGTTATTCGTACCGCTTTGAAAAACAAGTATTACCAAGCGGGGATCAGCAAGATCATTATCGAAAGAAGCGAAGGCAAAGTCACCGTTGACATTCACACGGGACGTCCCGGTATCCTTATCGGCAAAGCGGGCGCGGGCGCGGACGAAATAAAAGCGTTGCTGCAAAAGATCGTCGGCGACAAAACCGTTTCCGTCAACATTATCGAGATCAAACGTCCCGATATGGACGCTCAACTTGTTGCCGAAGCCATTGCCGCTCAGTTGGAAAAACGCGTGTCTTTCCGCAGAGCGATGCGTCAATGCATGGGCAGAGCGACGCGTAGCGGAGCCAAGGGTATCAAAACAATGGTTTCAGGACGTTTGGACGGCGCAGAGATCGCCCGTTGCGAGCAGTATCACGAGGGATCGATCCCTCTGCACACTTTGAGAGCCGACATCGACTACGGTTACGCTATTGCGCGTACCACGTTCGGCGTGATAGGCGTCAAAGTTTGGGTGTACAGAGGAGAAATCCTCCCCAAAAAGAAAAAGACCGCAAAAAAGGAGGTAACTGAATAATGTTAATGCCTAAAAGAGTAAAACACCGCCGTCAGTTCCGCGGAAGAATGAAGGGCGAAGCGCACAAGGGCAACAAAGTTGCTTACGGCGAGTACGGTCTTCAAGCGTTGGAATGCGGCTGGATTACCTCCAATCAGATAGAGGCGGCGCGCGTCGCCATGACGCGTTTTGTAAAACGTGGCGGCAAGGTTTGGGTGGACATCTTCCCCCACAAGCCCGTCACCAAGAAACCTGCCGAAACCCGCATGGGATCGGGCAAGGGTTCTCCCGAATATTGGGTGGCAGTAGTAAAGCCGGGCAGAGTTATGTTCGAAATGGCGGGCGTCCCCGAGGACATCGCAAGAGAGGCTCTGCGTTTGGCAAGTCACAAACTTCCCGTCAAGTGCAAGTTTGTGAGAAAGGTTGACGAGGTGAATGCAGATGAAAGCAAGTAACGTACGCGAACTCAGTAACGCAGAATTGGCGGCAAAACTCGCCGATCTCAAAAAAGAGTTGTTCAATTTGCGTTTATCTCACGCAACGGGACAACTCAACAACCCTCTGGCGCTCAGCAATGTAAAAAAGGATATTGCCCGCGTCAAAACGGTGCTCCGCGAGAGAGAACAGGAAAGCAGAGCGTAAGTGAGGTGTAACTATGGAAAGAAACAGTAGAAAAGAAAGAGTCGGCATCGTTGTGTCCGACAAAATGGACAAAACGATCGTCGTAGCGGTGATCAACAAATACAAACATCCTCTTTACAAAAAGACGGTATCTCAAACCAAAAAATACAAAGTTCACGACGAAAACAACGAATGCGGCGTTGGCGACACCGTGCGTATCGCCGAAACGAGAAAACTGTCCAAGGACAAGAATTGGCGTTTGTTGGAAATCGTCGAAAAGGCGAAGTAACGGGAGGACAGAGCAATGATTCAAGTACAAACAAGACTCAAAGCCGCCGACAACAGCGGCGCAAAAGAGCTTATGTGCATCAAGGTCCTCGGCGGTTCCTCACGTAAGTTCGGCAACATCGGCGACGTGATCGTCGCCAGCGTCAAGAGCGCAAACCCCGGCGGAGTCGTCAAGAAGGGCGACGTCGTCAAAGCGGTCATCGTTCGCAGCGCATTCGGCATCAACCGCAAAGACGGAACGCACATTCGTTTCGATGACAACGCGGCAGTCATTATCGACAATCAGAAACAACCCAGAGGCACCCGTATTTTTGGGCCGGTGGCAAGAGAACTTCGTGAAAAAGACTACATGAAGATCGTATCCCTTGCACCGGAAGTGCTGTAAAAGGAGGCGTAACATGGCAAGTATGAACATTAGGTCCGGCGACACCGTCGAAATGCTGGTGGGCGACGTAAATACGCGCGGCAAACGCGGCAAGGTTATCGTTGTCAACACCGAATCGCACAGAGTAGTGGTAGAAGGACTCAATTTGGTCACAAAGCACAGAAAACCCCGTTCGGCACAGGAGCAAGGCGGCAAGTTCGAACAACCCCGTCCCGTTGACGTCAGCAACGTAGCGGTAGTTTGCCCCAAATGCGGACAAGCCACTCGCATAAAGCACGTTTTGGGCGACAACGGAAAATATCTCCGCGCCTGCCAAAAATGCGGCGCAACCATCGACGTCCGTGCCGAAAAGAAGCAAACGAGAGCAGCCAAAACCAAGTCTGCTCCCAAAAAGAAAAAATCCCAAGATGAAGAATAAGGAGGAACAAAATGGCTAAGAAAACCGAAACTACGGAAAACAAACCCGTAGAGTGCAGACTCAGAACTCTGTACAAAGAAGTAGTCGTTCCTCAACTCATCAAGGAATTCGGCTACACCAACATCAATCAGGTTCCCCGTCTGGAAAAAATTGTCATCAACGCCGGTCTTGGCGACGTGAAGGACAACGCAAAGTCTTTCCAACTTGCGGTCGAGGAACTCAAAAGCATCTCCGGACAAAAGCCCCTCGTCACCAACAGCAAACTGTCGGTCGCAAACTTCAAAGTTCGCAAGGGCATGGCGGTCGGAGCGAAAGTAACTCTGCGCGGCGAACGTATGTACTCGTTCTTTGACAAATTGGTCAGCATTGCGCTGCCGAGAGTAAGGGACTTCCGCGGCGTCAATACCAACCTCGACGGACGCGGTAACTACACGTTGGGTATTCGCGAACAACTTATCTTCCCCGAAATTGTCTACGATCAAGTGGAAAAAACTCGCGGGTTTGACGTTACATTCGTGACTACGGCAAGAACGGACGCCGAAGGAAAAGCGCTGCTCAAATATTTGGGTATGCCTTTCAGAGTTTAGTGAGGTGAATTATGGCAAAGAAAGCAATGATAAACAAACAACAAAGAACGCCCAAGTATTCCACTCGCGGATACACCCGTTGTTCTATCTGCGGCCGTCCGCATGCGGTGCTTCGCAAGTACGGCATTTGCAGGATTTGTTTCAGAGAAAAGGCTTACAAGGGAGAGATCCCCGGCGTAAAGAAAGCAAGTTGGTAAGGAGGAAAGAAAATGGTTGTAACAGATCCTATTGCTGATATGCTCACGCGTATCAGAAACGCTATCACCGCTAAACACGCCGAAGTGGAGATCCCCGCGTCCAAGACCAAGCAAGCAATTGCGCAAATTCTTCTCGAAGAAGGCTACATTCAAAACTTCGAGATAGTGGAGCAGGAACTTCAAAACATCATCAAAGTTACTTTGAAGTACGGCTACAAAGGCGAAAGAGTTATCACAGGACTCAAACGTATTTCCAAACCCGGTTTGAGAGTTTATGCAAAGAGCAGCGAACTTCCCCGCGTTTTGAACGGTTTGGGCATAGCAATCGTGTCCACGAGCAAGGGCATTATGACGGACAAGCACGCTCGCGAGAACAATCTCGGCGGCGAAGTGCTTGCGTACGTTTGGTAAGGAGGTAGGAAAATGTCAAGAATCGGAAAAAAGCCTATCGCTTTGCCCGCGGGCGTCACGCTCACGTGTGACAACGGCGACGTAACGGTCAAGGGTCCCAAGGGAACGCTTGCCCGCCACGTGGAAAATTGTATCGGTGTGGAGATCCGCGCCAACGAAGTCACTCTTTCGATCGTCGATGAAAAGGCAGACGACGTGCAAGCAAAGCACGGTCTTTACAGAGCGTTGCTCGCCAACATGGTAAAGGGCGTATCCGAAGGTTTCAGTCGTAACCTCATCATCAACGGCGTCGGTTACAAAGCGACCGTCACCGGCGACAAACTTGTGCTGAACATCGGTTATTCTCACCCCATCGAGGTAATTGCTCCCCACGGAATAACTTTCAGTTGCCCCTCTCAGACGGAAGTCGTCGTCAGCGGCATAGACAAAGAACTTGTTGGACAAACTGCGGCTAACATCAAGGCAAAACGTCCCGTCGAACCCTATCACGCATACGGCGTACGCTACAAAGAAGAATCCGTCGTGCTGAAAGAGGGCAAGAAGGCAGGTAAGTAAGGAGTGTAGACTATGATAAAAAAATTGAACAAAAATGAGGACAGACAAGTCCGTCATGCAAGAGTAAGAAAAAAAGTGTTCGGCACTTCCGTAAAGCCCCGTCTTTGCGTGTACCGTTCCACTAACTACATCTACGCTCAGGTAATCGACGATATCAACGGCAGAACGCTGTGCGCAAGCAGCAGCCTCGTGCTGAAAACCGACGGAAACAAAACGGCGCAAGCCAAAGCCGTCGGAGCAGACATTGCGGCAAAGGCAATCAAGTTGGGTATCGGCGAAGTGGTGTTCGACCGCGGCGGTTACATCTACACGGGTAGAGTCGCCGCTTTGGCAGACGGCGCAAGAGAAGCCGGACTCAAATTCTAATCGGAGGCAATCTAATGGAAAACGTACAAGAAGTCGAAGTTGTGACCCAAGAGGCTCAACAACAGGAAACCGCTCCCAAAACGGAGCAACCCAGACGTAACTTCCGCGACAATCGCCCCGACAACAGAAAGGGCGGCAGACGCAACAATCGCGAAAGAGAAGCCAGAGAGGACGACGGTCTGATCAAAAAGACCGTAGCCATCAACCGCGTAACAAAGGTCGTCAAGGGCGGACGTACAATGCGTTTCAGCGCGCTGTGCGTTGTCGGCGACGGCAAGGGCATGGTCGGTATCGGCATGGCAAAGGCGGCGGAAGTTCCCCAAGCCATCGAAAAAGCCAACCTGCGCGCAAAAAAGAACATGGTCAAAGTGGAACTTGTGGATACCACTATCCCCCACGAAACGATCGGAAAATTCGGCAAGGGTCACGTGTTGATGATGCCTGCTCAACCCGGTACAGGCGTTATTGCGGGCGGTCCCGTGCGTAACGTGTTGGAAGCGGTCGGTATCAAAGATATTCGCACCAAGTCCTACGGTTCCAACAACCCCGTCAACTGCGTCAAAGCGACCTTCAACGGGCTTGTTAGCCTGAGGAACAAAGAACACATTGCCGCTTTGCGCGGCAAGAGCGTTGACGAGATTTAGTGAGGTGTACAATGGCTACGAAAAAGAAAAACGAAACAAAACAACCTCTCTACATCAACGGCAGATACGTTGTCGAACGCGAACTTCCCTCCAAACCCGTCAAGGGCGATCAACCTTACGAGGCGGCAAAGGGACAAGTCAAGGTGACTTTGATCAAAAGCACCGCCGGCTGCCTCAAAGAACAACAGGCTACGGTACGCGCGCTGGGACTTACCAAGATACGCACCAGCAACGTGTTGCCCGACAATGCGGCAACTCGCGGAATGATTTTCAAGGTAAAACACCTTGTCACCGTTGAAGAAGTAAAGTAGGAGGCAATTATGAGAATACATTCTATCAAACCCGCCGAAGGCGCTACCTCAACTCCCAAGAGATTGGGCAGAGGTATCGGCAGCGGTCTGGGCAAGACAAGCGGCAAGGGTCACAAGGGTCAATGGGCTCGTAGCGGCGGCGGTGTGCGCCCCGGCTTCGAGGGCGGTCAAACCCCCATTGCCAGACGCCTTCCCAAACGCGGTTTCAACAACAAATTCAGAACCGAGTACGACATAGTCAACGTAGACGCGCTCAACGCGTTTGACAACGATACCGTCGTCACCCGTGAGTTGTTGGTCGAGCAAGGATTGATCGGCGACAAAAACGGTCTGCTCAAAGTACTTGGCAACGGAACTCTCACCAAAAAATTAACCGTCAAAGCAGACAGGTTTTCCGAATCGGCAAAACAAGCGATCGAATCGGCAGGCGGCGTTGCAGAGGTGCTTGAATAATGTTTGAAACCATCAGAAATGCCTTTAAGATAAAGGACGTACGTAAAAAAATATTTATGACAATCCTGTTCATAATTCTTTTCAGAATAGGTTGTTATATCACCGTTCCCGGATTGCAGAACATCTCCTCCGCAATGGAGAGTCAATCCAACATGAACATCTTCGGATTGCTCAACTCCATCACGGGCAGCGCGCTCAGTCAGGGTACTCTCTTTTCTCTCGGCATTTCACCGTACATCAACGCGTCAATTATCGTGCAGTTGTTGACGGTCGCTATCCCCGCTCTCGAAAGAATGAGCAAGGAAGGCGATGAAGGTAGAGAAAAAATCAACAAAATTACCCGTTGGGTAACTTTGGTTTTGGCAATAGTAAGCGCAGTAGGTATTTACCTCACCCTCAGCAGAAGTTACGACTACGTTAACGAAGGTTGGTTGGGCACTCAGTATGCAGAGTTCTTCTCGACGACCGGCGGCAAATGGATAATGGGTATCTACATTGTGGCAATGCTTACGGGCGGTTCCATGCTGTGCATGTGGATCGGCGAACGCATCACCGAGTACGGCGTAAGCAACGGTATCTCCCTGCTAATCTTCGTGGGTATCATTTCCACGGCTGCGCAACAGTTGTTCGGCACTATGTTTACCCCCAACGGTTGGGTATCCGCGCTCATTTTCCTCGCGGGACTGATCATTGTGTTCGGTTTCATCGTGTGGGTAGACGGCGCAGAACGCAAAATCAAGGTGCAGTACGCCAAGCAAGTCAAGGGAAACAAAATGTACGGCGGACAATCCACCTTTATTCCCATCAAAGTCAACGCAAGCGGCGTCATGCCTTTGATTTTCGCTTACGCTTTGATGAGTTTTCCCACAATGATAATCCAAACGTTCTGGCCGGATAGCAATTTCAACACTTGGTGGACGACCTGGATGACGGCAAACGGCAACGCCTGCGGTATTGTGGTGTACAACGTGATTTTGGCAATTTTGATATTTGTATTTGCCTACTTCTATTCGCAGATACAGTTCAACCCCGTCGAAATTTCGCGTAACATTCAAAACAACGGCGGGTTTGTAATGGGTATTCGTCCCGGCAGAGAAACGGCAGAGTACCTTGCCAAGGTGGTGTCGCGTATCACTTTGTGGGGCGCGGTGTTCCTTGCTATAATCGCCTTTGTACCGTCGATACTGTTCTCGATACCCGGTTGGGCAGGTTTGGCTGTAAACAATCAATTGGTGTCCAGCATGAGCGCAACGGGAATGTTGATCGTGGTATCCGTCGCGTTGGAATTCAACAAGGCTTTGGAAAATCAGATATTGATGCGCCACTACAAGGGGTTGCTTGGTTCCAACTCCAAAGGATTTTTGAGATAGCATGAAAATAATTCTCTTGGGCGCGCCGGGCAGCGGCAAAGGCACCATGGCGCAAAAACTCACGGGCGAACTGCAAATTCCGCAAATTTCCACAGGGGATATTTTCCGCAAAAACTTGAAGGAAGCCACTCCCTTGGGACTGCAAATCAAAGACATTTTGGATAGCGGCGGGCTTGTTCCCGATGAGATCACGATCGAGATCGTCAAGAACAGGCTTGCCGAACCCGATTGCAACAACGGTTACATTCTGGACGGATTTCCGCGTTCCATAGTTCAAGCGGAAGCATTGGAAACGTTTCAGAATATCGACTGCGCGATAAATCTCAGCGTAGACAAGCAGATAATAGTCAGCCGTCTTTCGGGCAGACGTTTCTGCCCTGATTGCAACGGAACGTTCCACATCTCCGCGTTGAGCGACCCCGAAGTCTGCCCCGTATGCGGCGGCAAACTGATAGTTCGCAAGGACGACAGAGAGGAAACGGTTTTGGAGCGTTTTCGCGTGTACGAAACGACCACTCTCCCGTTGATAGATTTCTACGCTCGGCGCGGCAAACTCATCACCGTGGACGGCAGCGGCGGTATCGACGTTGTCTACGAACGAATTCTCAACGCGCTTAACAAATGATTACCGTCAAGTCAGCCGAACAAATCGAATTGATGCGTCGCGCAAATCAAATCGTACGCGACACGTTGGAACTTCTCAGAGAACACACCAAACCGGGCGTATCCACCTTGACGTTGGACAAACTTGCTTACGAGTACATTTTGTCGCAAAACGCCAAACCGAGTTTTTTGCATTACAACGGTTTTCCCGCAAGCATTTGCGTGTCGGTGGACTGCGAGGTGGTACACGGCATTCCCTCAAAGCGCAAAATTTTGCAGGAAGGACAAATAGTCAGTTACGATTGCGGAGCGATCTACAAGGGTTGGCAGGGTGACGCGGCTCGTACCGTTGCGGTGGGGCTTATCAGCCCCGAGTGCCAGAAACTGATCGACGTCACGGAGCAATGTTTCTTCAAGGGAGTGCAAAGTATAGTTCCGGGGCAAACGCGTTTGGGCGATCTGGGGCATGTTATCCAGACCCATGCGGAAAGTTTCGGTTACGGCGTGGTGCGCGAACTTGTCGGACACGGCATAGGCAGAGAAATGCACGAAGACCCCGAAGTGCCCAATTTCGGTATTCCCGGTCACGGCATGCGCCTGTCGGCAGGTATGACGATAGCCATCGAACCCATGATAACAATGGGTACGGAGCGCGTGGATTGGATGAACGACGGCTGGACCGTCAAAACGCGCGATCGCAAACCGGCGGCTCACTACGAAAACACCGTGGCTATCACAGAAAACGGTGTGGAAATTCTCAGTTTGTAGGTAGTTATGAAAGACGGCATAGTCATAGGAAGCATAGTTCTGTCTACGCAGGGACGCGACAAGGGTATGTACTTTGTTGCGGTCGAGGTCGGTGACGGCGTTGTGTATCTTGCGGACGGCGGCATGCGGCGTCTTGCCCAACCCAAAAAGAAAAACATCAAGCACGTATCCGACAGCGGCGTTGTGTTGGACGGAATATCCCAAAAAATTTCTCAGGGCAAAAAAGTGTTCGACAGCGAAGTCAAGAGCGCGCTCAGGCAGTTTCAAAATCAATAGGAGAATCAAAATGTCCAAAGACGATGTTATCGAAGTAGAAGGCGTAGTAGTCGAAGCGTTGCGCAATGCGGAGTTCCGCGTGCGCCTCACCAACAATCACGAGGTTATCGCTTACGTTTCCGGCAAATTGCGCATCCACTCCATCAGAATTTTGCCCGGCGACGCGGTCAAGTTGGAAATGAGTCCCTACGACCTCACAAAGGGTAGGATCGTTTGGCGCACCAAGGGCGTCCAACAGTAAAACAAAAACAATTTCAAACAAAACACAGCGGTGTCCGAATCCCTGTGTCAAGGAGGAAAAAATGAAAGTAAAACCGTCCGTAAAACCTATGTGCGACAAGTGCAAGGTTATCAAACGCAATGGCAAGGTTATGGTTATTTGTTCCAAATATCCAAAGCACAAGCAAAGACAAGGTTAGACATTGCTATGTAAGTTCGGCAGCGCACGCTGCTTCAACTTAGGGATCAATCACGTAACTTGATGCGGCAACATCATTCCACTAGGCTTGCCGCGCCAAGTCGTGTAGAAATACAACAAAACAAATACAATTTCAAATCAACAAGGAGAAAATCAAATGGCTCGTATTTCCGGTGTAGATTTACCCAGAGAAAAACGTATTGAAATCGGCTTGACCTACATTTACGGAATCGGACGTACCACCGCCACAAAGATATTGGCGGAAACGGGCGTCAATCCCGATACGCGCGTCAAGGACCTTACCGAAGACGATATATCCAAGATCCGCGACTGTATAGAAAAGAACTATCACGTCGAGGGCGACCTCAGGCGCGAGGTTTCCATGAACATCAAAAGACAAATTGAAATCGGCTCTTACCGTGGAATTCGTCACCGCAAGGGACTTCCCGTGCGCGGACAATCCACCAAGCAGAACGCCCGCACCCGCAAGGGACCCAAGCGTACTGTTTCCCGCGGTAAAAAAGCCAAGTAGGAGGTAAGTAACAATGGCAGGAAAGAAAATTGTCAAAAAGAGAAAAGATTTGCGTAAAGTCGACAAAGGACAAGTCCACATTCACGCTTCCTTCAACAACACGATCATAACTTTTACCGACCTCAACGGTAACGCGTTGACGCAGTGCAGCAGCGGCGCGCTCGGTTTCCGCGGATCGCGCAAGAGTACGGCTTTCGCCGCGCAACAAGCCTGCGAAACCGCAGCCAAGGCAGCCAAGGAAATGTACGGGATCCGTTCCGTCGAAGTTTACGTCAAGGGACCCGGTCAAGGACGCGAGTCCGCGATCCGCGCTTTGCAGACCGCCGACATCGACGTCACGCTTATCCGCGACGTATCCCCCATTGCGCACAACGGATGCCGTCCGCCCAAGCGCAGAAGAGTCTAGTAAAGGAGAAATATCATGGCAAGAAATACAAGTGCAGATTGCCGTCAATGCAGACGTGAAAAATGCAAACTGTTTTTGAAAGGCGAAAGATGCTACACCGACAAATGCCCCGTCACCAAGCGCGGCAAGATCCCCGGCGTGCATGCCGACAGCAGAAAAAAAGTTACCGAATACGGACAACAACTTCGCGAAAAGCAAAAAACCAAACGTATTTACGGCTTGCAGGAAAAACAATTCCACAGTTATTACGAGAAAGCCGAAAGTATGAAAGGCGTAACGGGTACAAACATGCTTATCCTCCTCGAACAACGTTTGGATAACGTGGTGTACCGTTTGGGTATCGGCGTATCCCGCAGTCAGGCAAGACAATTCGTTAACCACGGATTGATCACCGTCAACGGCAAGCGCGTCACTATCCCAAGTTACCAAGTCAAGGTCGGCGATGTGATTTCTATCAAAGATAACAAACGCGAACAACCTTTGTTTGTGGAACTCAAAGGCGCAAAAAAGCCCGCCAACATTCCTCAATGGCTGGATTTCGAACCGGCAGAACTTACAGGCAAGGTGCTTGCAAAACCGGCAAGAGAAGATATCGACATGACCATCCAAGAACACATGATCGTCGAATTGTACTCCAAGTGATCTCTTGCGCTACGTTTGGCAAACGTCTTATTGCCCGCGCAATCAGTTGCGCAAATTAGTCGGGCGTTGCTAAAATGCTCGGCACAACAAATAAATTAAAAGGAGATTGTTGTCCAATGATGGAAATAGAAAAACCGTTGATGACAGTTGACGAAAGCGGACAAAATGCCAGCATCATCAAGATCGTTGCAGAACCGCTCGAAAGAGGCTACGGCATTACCCTCGGAAATGCTCTCCGCAGAGTATTGCTATCCGCTCTCCCCGGCGTGGCGGTGGTCGGTTTGAGGATCGAAGGCATTCAACACGAATTCAGTACTGTCAACGGTGTCAAAGAAGACGTAACGGACATTATCCTCAACATCAAGCGTTTGGCTTTGAAGTCGGATAACGACGACAATAATTTCAGAAAAACGATAACTATCAACAAGGTAGGACCTTGCGAGGTGCATGCCGACGACATCATCACCGACAGCGAAGTAGAGGTACTCAATCCCGATTTGTACATCTGCACCATCGAGGAGGGCGGCGAGTTCAATTGCGAACTGTATGTCGCTCGCGGACTCGGCTACGCCTCTATCGAAAAGAACAAGGAACGCAACCGTGAGTTAAAACTCAACTATCCCATCGGATACATACCGATCGACTCCATTTTCGGACCTGTCAAAAAGGCAAGTTACAACGTCGAGAGCGCACGCGTGGGTCAGGACATCACGCGCGACAAACTTACGTTGGAAGTCGAAACGAACGGAGCGTTCAGCGGCAGAGAAATCGTTTCGCTTGCGGCTCGCATAATCGAGGACCACATCAAAATGTTTGTGGATCTGTCCGAAAACTTCAACAAGGATATTTTGATCCCGAGAGAAAGCGACAATCACAAAAAAGTGTTGGAAATGAACATCGACGACATGGATCTGAGCGTTCGTTCCTACAACTGCTTGAAGCGCGCGGGTATCCAAACGGTCGAAGACCTCACGCGCCGTACCGAAGACGACATGCTCAAAGTACGCAATCTCGGCAGAAAGTCGCTGGACGAAGTTATCGCAAAGTTGGAAAGTTACGGTCTGTCTTTGAAGAATAAGGATGAATAGGAGAAAGACAATATGGCAACACAAAGAAAATTAGGAAAAGCAACCGACGCAAGAATGGCTCTCCTCAAAAACCAAGTTTCTCAACTGCTTTGGAACGGCAAATTGGAAACGACCGAGGCGCGCGCCAAGGAAGTTCAAAAAATCGCCGAGAAACTCATCACCCTTGCGGTAAATACCTACAAAGATACGGTAGAAGTGCAAAAGACCAAAATCGTCAAGGGAAAGGAAACTACCGTTTCCGTACTCAACGACGGTCCCGCCAAACTTGCCGCTCGCAGACGTATCATGGCAAACCTTGCCGACTTGCAGGAAGCCCGCAACCCCAAGGAAAACGCTACCGAGTACAAACTTCGTACCAAGGCTGTGCGCCATCCTTTGGTGGAAAAAATCTTCAACGAGTATGCTCCCAAGTTTGACAAACGTGCAGAGGAAACGGGTCAACGCGGCGGATACACGGCAATTTACAAGGAAAACAACCGTCGCGGCGACGGAGCCGAAATGGCGCTTGTAGTTGTTTTGTGATCCCTCGGCAAACGCATCGATACAAAAACTCGCTCCGTATTTAGAGCGAGTTTTTTTTTGTCGGCTCTATGTCGCCCCGACCAGGCGCAAGTCGGTACGTTCGACTACGCGACCGACCCCTACGGGGCGCAAGTGCGCCGACTTGGTCGGACTACTAAGGAAGTCGCTACACGCGCCTTCTCAAATTTGACTTTCGGCGGGGAGTCGCAACCCCGCCAACCCCCGCAAGGGCTGCAATCGCCGCGCAGGTCGCCGATTGCAGAAGGGATTTGAGTTTTGCTCGCTTGTGCGTTGTGTCCACACGCCCTACGCTCACTCAAATCCCTATTTTTTTGACTAAATGCAAATCTGTTCGGTTGACACGGTGTCTTGGGCATTGCTCGAAAAAAGGCTTTGCTTTGAGTTGCGCCCCCGTTGCAAACAATATCCGCAAATTTGCAAGGTAAACGAGCCAAATTTTCAAAAACATATTGACAAGAAAGGTACTCGGCGGTATAATCATTTTAGCAAATGTTGTCCTATCGAGGAGGAGTCACAATGAGTGATCAACAAAGCGCCAATGCAACGACAAAAAAAGATGTAAAACAGTTTTTTGTAAAAAACAAAAACGTTTTGGGCGTTACCGCGGGAATCCTTGCGGCAATTTTGGTGATAATTATTTTGTTTGTAACTCAAATGAACACGTTCCGTTACCGCAGGGTAGAGCGTATTACCGTGGGTATGAACAGGGGCGAGGTCAAGTCTATTTTGGGCGAAGCCGCATCCGAAGAGAGTTTTTCGGGCGGTACGGTCAAGTACACGTATTTCAGCGACAACGTCGGCAACAAAGTGACCTCCATCAAATTTCATTTGTATTACGCAAGCAACTTGGTAAAAACAAGCAGCAAAAACCGTCACACCGCTCGCGCCGAAAAGTTGCTCGGCAAGATAGACAGCGTCAAAAGTTGCAAATATATGGAGATCGTTTTCGAAAACATACCCGTTGAAGGCGAAACGTTCAATCAAGTGGACAGAGTTCGCTACGATGCGAATTGCAAACCCGACGCGACAAAGCGTACCTCAACTACGCTGAGTTCAAGCGATTGGTATCCCGTACTGTATCCTGCGGCTCAGACCAAGACCGTTTCCGAGTTGGAGATTTCCGCCTACGACGTTACCTACACGATAAAAAATTCTCCCGTTACGCAGACGTACATTGTCGCGACTATCCGTTACGACGACGGCAGTTACCAACTTGTTCGTCTTGATGAGCAGGACGGCGTTCAACAAAGCGACGGCTCTCTCAGTTTCTCTTGGTCGGACGACTGGGGCAGTTATTCCGCAACCTATACCAAGTAGCAACGATTTGTTCAACAAACGCGCCTCGTTTGAGGCGCGTTTCTTTTGTTTCTGTTTGTCGCTTTGCGCATTTTTACCGAATATTCTTTGCGGACTTTTCCCACACGATCTGCTGTTCGGTGCGCAGAGGGTAACTGACAAGCGTCTTGCCGTCGAGATCTTCGCGGCGCATATCCACTGCGGTCAAACAGCCGTTGTTGTAGGTGGTGTAGTAGTACACGCCGCTCACGGTGTTGCAACAACTGCTGTAAATGGTGTACTCGTAACCGTGTTCCACGGCGCAACTCCCCTTTTGTTGCGCAACGCACCCCAACAGTTGAAAGAAATGTCCCACGCTGCTCGCTTCGTCGTCGTCGCACACGGAGTTGTTCAATGCGAATGACGCCCGCACAAAACGGCTTGCGGAACTGAGATCGCCGGGCAGTCCGAAGCCGCCCGCTCCGCGACTGTACGCGCTTAGCGACAGGTCGGGAGCAAATCGGTTGTTTGCGATCTCGCGCGTTGCGCCCAAGTAGTGAGTGAGGTTGAGCAAGTGGAAGTCGAACGTCGGGCTGTTCGTCATCACGCCCACGGGGTCGTCGAAAATTTTCAGTCCGTCGCGCGTGCTTTCCACCACGATAGAACTTTCGCTGTCCGCTATGTGCCAATGCAAAGGCGACGCCACCAATTGCGCGCTGAAATTTTCCGCGCACAAATTTACCTTTTCGATCAAGGCGCGCGCCTCGTCCACGGTTACGCACTGAGCAAGCACAAATGGTACAAATTCAAACGGCGCAATGTTTATTTTGTCCTGTTGCACGTCAAAGTAGTGCGCGTATCCGGGAAAATTCAGTCCCGCCATCGATAGTCCCTTTTCGTTGGTGGCGTCGTAGTAGAGCGGATAGTCGTCCTGTACAAACGCCATGCCTATCATCGCATAGTGTGAAACGATCCTGCCCGCGTGGCGAAACCGAAACGCATACTTGCGCGGCGTTACCGTTACCGATTCGTTGTAACTGAATTCATAGTCCAAATTTCTGCCGAAATAGTGGTCTTTTGTTTTGAAAGAGATAGATGTACACATATTTTTTACCCCATATTGTATTTTTTTTCGCCGACGGAGGCTATGCAGGGAGTATTATACACCAACGTCGAGCAAATTTCAATACCGTTTGCGACAATATATACGCGCGACTTCGTGGCGAATTTTATTCGATTTTGTGTACATATTAGTTGTTGTGTGGTACAATGACTATGAAAAAATTTGTTTGGGGAGTAACATTGGCAATGTGTTTGTGTACGTTTGTGTTGGGCGGCACGGGCAAATCCGTGCGTAATTTGGACGGCAACGAACGTCCGTTTGAAATTTTTACTTGCGAGGAAGAATTGCAACGCTATCGAACCGATCACGACGGCGATTTTTTCAATCTTACAGACCGAGAATACGCCCGTTTCGACAAAAAGTTTTTCCAAAGCAATGCGCTCGTGATGTTTTTGACGCAGGGCATGAGTGGCTCTATCCGTTGCATAGCGGAAGATTTTCGTCTGGAAAACAACACTCTCGTCGTCACGGTAAAGGAACTAAGTCCTCCCATGCACACAATGGATCTGCGCCACAATACCCTTTTCGTCGCGGTGCCCCGCGACTTGGCGCGGAATGTGACCGCCGTTGTTATCCGCTCTTACAGGGTGGAATCGCAGCGTCAATCAAACCCCGACAAAGTATTGGACAAATCTTCTCGTTTGTGAGATAATCTTTGAGAAAAACGACAGTGAGGTGCAACAAATGAAACTTCCGAGCGATATATCTTATATTGGAGTCAACGATCATGAAATCGACCTGTTTGAGGGACAGTACGTCGTACCCAACGGCATATCCTACAACAGTTATGTAATAACGGACGACAAAATTGCCGTTATGGACGCCGTGGACAAACATTTTGCCGCCGAATGGCTGGACAATCTTGCCGCCGCGCTCAACGGTCGCCAACCCGACTACCTTGTCGTCCAGCACATGGAGCCAGACCACAGCGGCAGCATAACGGATTTTCTCCAAGCGTATCCCAACGTTCAGGTGGTGGGCAACGCCAAGACGTTTCTCATAATGGACAACTTTATCGGCAAGGACGTCGCGACAAACCGTCTGGAAGTAAAGGACGGCGACGTGCTGCAATTGGGAAAACACAGCCTCCGCTTTGTGTTTGCGCCCATGGTACATTGGCCCGAAGTCATGGTTAGTTACGACTCCTACGCCCAAACGCTATTTTCCGCCGATGGCTTCGGCAAATTCGGTGCATTGGACGCGGACGAGGAGTGGGACTGCGAGGCTCGCCGATACTATTTCGGTATTGTGGGCAAGTACGGCGTTTCGGTGCAAAACCTGCTCAAAAAGGCTTCCGCGTTGGACATACGGACAATTTGTCCTTTGCACGGTCCCGTTCTTGACGAAAATCTTTCCCATTATCTCGATTTGTACAACGTTTGGTCGAGTTACGGCACGGAGAGCGACGGCGTTTGCATTTGTTACACGTCCGTTTACGGACACACTCGCCAAGCGGTAGAACTGTTGCGCGACGAACTGATCGCAAACGGTTGTCCCAAGGTGTCCGTCGCCGACCTTGCTCGCGACGACATGGCGGAGGCGGTAGAGGACGCGTTCCGTTACGGCAAACTCGTGCTTGCAAGCACAACCTACAATGCGAGCGTGTTTCCCTTTATGCACGACTTTGTAACGCGCCTTGCGGAACACAACTTTCAAAACAAGCGCGTAGTTATTATCGAAAACGGCAGTTGGGCGCCAATGGCGGCAAAGACGATAACAAATTTGCTCGCTCCTTGCAAAAATATCACCTTTGACGGCACCGTGACGATTTTGTCCGCCCTGACGTCGGATAATCGCCAACAAATCTCCGCCCTTGCAAAAAAACTTTGCGAATAACGCTTTGCGGCAAAAAAAAGTCGAGAAAATCTTCTCGGCTTTTTTGTTGTAACGCGCTTCAAGGCGTATTTTTATAAAATTCGTTCCCCGATATTTACGTACGGTGCGCTTTTTTTACTTTCCGTTGTACTTTTGCATTACTTGGTCGATGGCAACGCCGTGTACAAAGTCGTTCAACGCGTCGGCGGCGTCGGCAAGCGCGGGGTTGAGCAACGCCTTGTCCTCGTCGGGTATTTGCGAAAGCACGTAGTCTATTCGCGCCATTTGCGTATCTTTGCCTATGCCGATACGAACGCGGGCAAAGTCCTCCGTACCCAGATGTTGCACAATGTTTTTCATTCCGTTGTGACTGCCCGCAGAGCCTTGCGCCCGTATGCGCAGTTTGCCCAGCGGAATATCCGCGTCGTCGTAGACAACGATCAGATTGCCCTTTTCCACTTTGTACTTGCGTATGAGTTCGCCTACCGCCTCGCCGCTCAAATTCATGTAGGTTACGGGCTTGGCGATTATAACTTTGACGCCGTTGACTTTGCCGTGAGCGGTGACGGCTTTACATTCCGCCTTGTTGAACTCCGCACCCAACTTTGTCGCAAGTCCGTCCGCCGCGACAAACCCCATGTTGTGCGGAGTGTTGAAATATTTTTTTTCGGGATTGCCCAAACCTACTACAAGATACATGGATTTTTACCTCGCAAAGATAATACCACAAAAAGCGACGCTTGTAAACAAGTTTACAACTTTGGCGGTATGTGGTAAAATTAAAACGAGGTACTCCTCTAAAAAGATATTTGAGCGAGCAAAGGCGCGCATAGAGCGCGACATGGCAAAAACTCAAATTCATTCGGCTCGGAGCAAAGGTCTTGAAATGCGCTCCAAGACGAACGTTCGTGCAAACAATGTACTACTTTTTTGACAGAATCAACAACGTTGCGGCTTACAAACAGTTGCTGAACGACGCCCGTGACAAAAAATTTGTCGCGGCTTTTGGCGTGCAACCGAACGAAAAACCTTTCATTGCCGCAGACGTCCGCGGATTTTGTCTGTACGTCACGAGCGACTATGTCGAAGCGCAACGCGTTTTGCGCGCCGTACAGGCGCTATCCGACGGCGAGGCGGTTTACCTGCCCGCAAAGGACGACGTGCTGTTGTTCAAAAACGCTTTTTCTCGCAACGGCGTGTACAGTCGCAACTACGCGTTACACCGTATTCTTTCGGGAGCGAACGTAGCGGTTGTCACGGTTGACGCGCTGATGCAATATCTGCCGCAACGCGACAAGTTTGCAGACGGGTGTTTCACTCTTAGAAAGGGCGTGTGTTACGATACGGCAATGATCGTCAAACGCTTGGTTGCAAACGGTTTTACCCGCGTTGACGGCATTTCCGCCGAGGGCGAATTTGTTATGCGCGGCGACATTTTGGACGTAAGCATGCCGTTCGAACAGCGTTTCCGCGTGGATTTTTGGGACGACGAAGCGGAGTCCGTTCGCCGCGTAAACGAGGACGGCAGTTCGGGCGAAGAATTGGAGCAGGTGCAAGTTTACCCTCTGTACGACACGGCGGGTCTGTCCTTCGACAAATTGCGCGAGGTGGAAAAGTACGCCTCCTCGCCGAAACTGCGGTCCAAGTTGTCGTCGGACGCGTCGGCGCGTTTGGGCGAAATTTTTTCCGCGTTATCGGTAGCCGCGGCGAACGGCAGCGTGGACAACGGTTGGCTGACGCCTTTTTTGCGGTGTTCCGTCTTGGCAGACTACTTGCCCGACGACGCCGTAATAATTTGGGACGAGCCCAAGCAACTGTTTGCGCGCGTCGATTTTTTGTACCGCGAGCATGCCGAGCGCGTGGCAAACCTTGTCAACGCGGGCGAAATTTTGCCGTTGCACGCAAACACTCTTGTCGAAAGGCAAAACGTTTTCCGTTTCGATACGGCGCAGGCGGCGTTGCAAACGTTGCCTTACCAAAGCGAATTTCGCTTTGACGCGGTGTACAATTTCAAAACGGGAGCCATCGGCAACTATGCCAATTCGGCGGACGCGCTTGCCCGCGACATAAAAAATTGGTTGCAACTCGGCTACGAAACGGTGATTTTCGCAGGCGCGGACGGCGTGGAACCCACCAAGCAAAAACTTGCGGAGTCGGGCGTGTACGTCCTGGAAGCGGAACGGTTGGAACCCAACGCCGCCGACGCGCTTATTTTGCCCGTCGGCATAGAAAAAGGCTTTGTTTCTCACACAAACAAATTGGCGGTGGTAGGCGCTCGCGATCTGGGGCGCGGGCTCAACAGCCGAACGTTGCGCAAAAGTCGCAAAAGCGCATTTTTGTCGGTGGAAAAGGGCGACTACGTGGTGCATGACGTTCACGGCATAGGACTGTGCGAAGGTATTCAAACGATCGCGACTCCGTCGGGCGAAGCCAAGGACTACATTGTTGTGCTGTACAAGCACGGCGACCGATTGTATGTGCCGGTAGACGCGACCAACTTGCTCAGCCGATATTCCGGCGGAGAAAATCCAACTTTGTCAAAGTTGGGCGGCGAGGACTTTGCCAAAGTCAAGAGCAAGGTCAAATCTTCTATCCGCGAGATGTCGTTCAACTTGTTGCAGTTGTATGCCTCGCGAGAAAAATCCCGCGGTTTCCGTTACTGCGTGGACGAGTATCTGGACGAAGAATTCGAGCAGTATTTCCCCTACAAGGCGACGGAAGATCAATTGCGCTGTCAGCAGGAAATACGCAAAGACCTCACGAGCGACCGCATTATGGATCGATTGCTGGTGGGGGACGTGGGCTACGGCAAAACGGAGGTCGCCATGCGCGCCGCCTTTGACGTCGTGTCCAACGGCTATCAAGTGGCGGTGCTTGCACCCACAACGATACTTGCCGAACAGCACTTCAAAACGTTTTCCGAACGCATGCGCCACTTCGATATCAAGGTCGCGTGTCTTAACCGTTTCCGCACTGCGGAACAGCAAAAGCAAATTCTTCAAGACGTCGAGAACGGCGAAACGGATATACTGATAGGCACGCACCGTTTGCTGTCCAAAGACGTAAAATTCGACAAGTTGGGTTTGCTAGTTTTGGACGAGGAACAACGCTTCGGCGTGGAGCATAAGGAAAAGATCAAAGTACTCAAAAACAACGTTGACGTGCTGACCATGTCGGCAACGCCCATACCCCGAACATTGCACATGGCGCTCTCGGGCATAAGGGACATTTCCACGATCACCACCCCGCCGATAGAGCGCGTGGCGGTGGAAACGTACGTGGTGGAAGAAAACGACGCATTGCTTTGCGACGTTATTATGCGCGAACTTGCGCGCGGCGGTCAAGTGTACTGCGTTTACAACCGAGTGCAATCCATCGATTCCTTTGCCGCGCACTTGTCGGAGTTGTTGCCCAACGCGCGCATAACGGTCGCTCACGGACAAATGGACGAGGCGTTGTTGGAGGACGCCGTTATGTCCTTTGCCGACGGCAACAGCGATATTTTGGTGTGTACCACGATAATCGAAAACGGCATAGATATACCCAACGTCAACACGCTTATCGTCATCGACGCAGACAAGTTGGGACTTGCGCAACTGTATCAACTTCGCGGCAGAGTGGGGCGTAGCGACAAACTTGCCTACGCTTACTTTACGTACCGCAACGACAAGATCCTCAGCGAAACGGCGTACAAGCGACTTTCTTCCGTTACCGAGTACAGCGAGTTGGGCAGCGGTTTCAAAATAGCCATGAGAGATTTGGAAATTCGCGGCGCGGGCAACGTTCTGGGGCGCGAACAGCACGGACACATGATGAAAGTGGGCTATGATATGTATGCAAAACTGTTGAAGGAAACGGTTGCGGAACTCAAAGGCGAACTGCCCGAACAAAAGCCGAACACCGAATTGGAGATCGACATCGAAGCGTATGCGCCCGAAAATTACATTCCCTTGCAAGCGGACAGAATGAGTTTTTACCGTCAACTTGCCGATTGCGCTTCCGTCGAGGAGATACAAAGCGTTCGCAAGCAACTGTCCGATGTGTACGGCGTTTGCCCTGTCCCCGTGGAAAATTTGTTTGCGGTAGCCACTCTCAAATTGCTTGCAAACAACGTCGGCGTTACCAAAGTCGCGGTGCTTCCCGGGCACGGCGAATTGACGTTCGCGTCCAAGGACAAGTTGTTGCGCAAGGAAGTTTTCGACGCGCTTGTCAACATGGGAAAGCGCGCCTCGGTTTCCTCGGACAGTTATTCTATCCGATTTGCGTCGTCGGATTTCCTGCAAAAACGGCGTTTGATGGACGCTTTGACGGAATTTTTGCAAAGTATCCAAACTAAATGAAACAAAAATAGGGCAAAGCGCTTGCTATTTGTAGCGTAAAATTGTATAATATATGAGTATACGTGGCGGTATGTCCAAAAATTCGCCACTGTTCAGGAGCAGTTATGAAAAAAGTAACGAAAATACTCACGTTAATATTGGTTGTGGTGTTGGTGCTGAGTATATTTGCCGGCTGTTCGCTTGTCGGCAGAGATATTGCAACGTATCGCAGTCGCATAGCGTTGACTGTGGACGGGCAACCGATCACCGTCGGCAAACTGTTGGATACCTACAACAACTACTACAACAACTATTATTACTACATCAGCGCGGGCTATCTCGACGCGAGCCAATTGTTGAACATGGTCATGTCCTCGCTTATTCAGCAGTACATGCAAATCGGCGATTATGTCGGCAACACCGCAAACATAGTCACGCCCGAACTTGCGCTCAAAACGCCTCATGCCGCGTACCTCACTCAGGCAGAGTACGACTATTGCGTAAAGTACGTCAACTATCTTGCGTTCGGCGCGTTCGATCAGTACGTGGAGGACAACATCTCCGGAAAGTACGATCTCAACGACCCCGAAACGGAGGACACCTCGCGCGACTTTACCGAGCCGGACGACCTCAAAGGCGCAACAAGTTACGTTGAATACACCTATCAACAGAACTTTGTCAACGAGGACGCCGACGAGTACTTTGCCGACTACTATCCCGAATTCGTTCCCACCGAAAAAATAAGCGTGGAAAGTTACGTGTCTGACGTGGCCGCTCAAAAGCGCGTTGACGAGTTCAATGACAGACTTACCGACGAGGAAGTGGAAGCGAAGCACGAAATTACGGTAGAGGAGTACGTCGAGATACAGCAAGATACCATCAAGCAGTATCGTGAAACGATCCAAAACAACTACGGCATTTCGTTGGACGAATTTTTGCAAAATCAACTCAACGATATGATCGACAGTTGTATCATTGCAAAGTGGAACTACCAAGCGTACAGGGATATGGAAAACGATCTCGAAGCCACTCTCAGCGCAAACTACTCGCTCAAAAAGGACGCGCAGGAAAGAAATTTCAAGATCAACGACAACTTTGACAGTTTCATTACGAGTTTGGGCAGCAGTAGCACGATCTACACATTGCCGACCGAAGAAGCCGACAACTATATGTTCGTCAAGAACATTCTGATTCCGTTCACTTCCGCGCAAACCGCGTTGCTTTCCGCAAAACTTGCCGAGTACGGCGGCGACGCAGAGGATCCCCGTTATATCGAGTTGCGCAATCAATACGCAAAGGATATCGTCGCGCAGTACTTTGACAACGACAAGTACACGGATACCGACGAGGGCAAGGCTTTTGAGGACGAATATTTCGCCAAAGATACTTGGTTTGAGGACAAAAAGAAGTCCGACGACGATGACAGTTTGTGGAAGACCAAAGTTAATCCTTTCACGATCGACGGCGAGGGCAACCTTATCGTCAACCCCGACGGCGTACTCGGACAGTTCCTGCAAGACGGAAACGTCAAGGACGTCGATGACAAAGATCATATCGACGTCATTATCGAGTTGATGAAGCGTTTCAACACCGACACCGCTCAGCACACGGCTGCGTTCGACTACGTGGTGTACGTGGGCGACGATTGGGAGGACTACTCTCACAGTTGGGTCAAAGAGTTCTACACCGCGGTCAACGAGGACTTGAAGGGCGACTCCGCCAAGGAATACACTTTGTGCGTTTCCACCTACGGCGTACACATCATATACAAGTCGGGCAAACTCAGCGACAAGCAGTACACGTTCGATTACAGCAAGCGTCTGGACACGAGCGATCCCAACTACACGTTCTTCAAGAGTTTCTTCCAAACTCAGATGTCCGACAAAACGCAGGAGCAATTCAGACAGTTGCAACTAGACAAATTGAAAGACAAGGACATCAGTTCCTACATTGTAACTCACGACAGTTTTAACAAGTTCTGCGACGACAACGGCTTTACGTTCGATCTTCAAAGTTTCATCGACGAGATGGTTTCCGAGCTGTAAACAAATTTTCAAACGCGCTCGAATTTGAGCGCGTTTTTTTGTGTTTGAAAGTTTTGCGACAAGCAAACGTCAACGTCACAAACAACTCTTACTGTTGAATTACACGACAGAAAAGGAAAAAAGGCTACATGGCAAAAAAGAAGTGGAAAACAAAAATAATTATCGCTGTCGTCTTTGCGGTACTTTTGGCGGGGTTGTTGGCGTTGCTGTTCAGCGGCGATAACAAGCAGTTGGTGATAGACATTTTTCACGGCGAACCCATCGACAAAATCCTCGACGAAGCGCAATCTCTCGGTTGGCAGGGTATGGCTGTTTTCGGAACGTTGTCCATGTTGCAGGTGGTGTTGACGTTTTTGCCCGCCGAACCCGTACAGGTGCTTGCCGGAATATCCTACGGTTTGTGGATAGGAGTCGGTATTTGTATGGCGGGAGTAGTTGTCGGCAACACGATAATATTTGTTTTGTACAAGGTCTACGGCGACAGGCTCAGCGACTATTTCGAAAAGAAAATCGAAGTGGATTTCGAAATTTTGCGCAGTTCCAAGCGCGTAACTTTGATGATATTCATTTTGTATTTTTTGCCCGCGATCCCCTACGGACTTATTTGTTTTTTCAGCGCGTCGCTCAAAATGCGGTATCCCAAGTACATTATCGTAACCTGTTTGGGTTCTTTGCCGTCGGTTTTGATAGGCGTGGCGTTGGGGCATATCGCGACCAACAGTTGGATAGTGTCTTTGGCGATATTGGCGGTGTTGGTAGTTTTGCTCGTGTTGATGTACGTCTTTCGCAAAAAGATCTTCGGTTGGCTCAACAACTTTGCCAAAAAACAATTTGCCTATTCCTCCAAGACCAAGGTCAAAGAGCCGAACAAGGCTTTCAACGCGGTTATGTTTTGCGGACTCAAACATTGGCTCAAACGTCGTATCAAGTGCAAAGTCACCCGCAACGTGGACGCGCTGGACTTGCCCGCAGTGGTGCTTTGCAATCACGGTTCGTTTATCGATTTTGTGTATTTTTCCATGTTGCTCAGCAAGGACAAACCGCACGTGGTAACAAACCGTCAGTACTTCTTTGAAAAAAAGTTGGGCAACTTGCTCCGAAAATTGGGTTGTATCCCCAAGAGCATGTTCGCCACCGATATGGAAAACGTAAAAAATTGTCTTACCGTCATCAAGAACAACGGCGTACTTGTTATTTGCCCCGAAGCGCGTTTGTCAACTGCGGGAGAGTTCGAAGATATTCAACCCAGCACAATGAAATTTTTGCGCAAGATCGGTTCAGACGCCGCCATTTACACGATCAAGTTCGGCGGAGATTACCTGGCAATGCCCAAGTACGCAAGTCGCGGCAGTCGTATTCGCAAAGGTTCGACGGTCGAGGCGGAAATGAATTTGCTGTACGCCAAGGGCGAAAGCGTCAAGGTCAGTTTGGAAGAATTTGAGCAAAAAGTTATGTCCGTGTTGGATTACAATGATTTTGAGTGGCTCAAATCTCATCCCGATCTGCATTACCCGCAGGGCAATCTTGCCGAGGGTTTGCAAAACATCTTGTACCGTTGTCCCGATTGCGGCGAGGAATTTACCCTGGTTACAAAGGGCAACTCTATTTCTTGCGAGCATTGCGGTTTTACCGATACTATGGACGACAGGTACAACTTTACCAACCCGCAGCGTAAATTCGACAATTTGCAACAGTGGTATCGTTGGCAAACCGAGGTCATGCGCGACGAGATCGAGCGCGATCCCGATTTTGAAATGCGCGGCGAAGTAACTTTGTTCCATCACTCCGTCAGCGGAGGAAAACAATTGCGCGAGGCGGGCAAGGGCGAAGCGGTTTTCAACCGTCAAGGGCTCGCCTACGTCGGCACAGATACCGACGAGCAAATCACAAAATTTTTCCCCATATCCTCAATTTACCGCCTTTTATTCGGCGCGGACGAGGATTTTGAAATTTACGAAGGAGATGAGATCTGGTATTTTGTGCCGCCGGACAAACGTACCTGCGTCAAGTGGTACATGGCAAGCGTTTTGCTGTGCGGAAACGGCGCGCAAAAATAACAAATCTCTGACAAACCAATGGTAAACAGCATTTTGAGTTGGGTTTTCGGTTTGGCTTTGATCGCGGAAGCCGTCGTTATCGGCGTTTTGTTGTTTCGTCGCGTAAGAGCAAAAAAGGCTCAGGGGGGGGGGCAGTACAACACCGCAAGAAAAGTCCTTTGCGTCCATAAACGGCAAATCGTTCGTTGTCGTTGTGGCGTTGCTTTCGGCGATAATTTTGCTTAGCGGCGTTTTGTCCTATCTTGTGCCGCAAGGACAGTTCGAACGCGACGCCGACGGCGCGATCATTCCAGACACCTACGTGCAAGGCAAAACCGAAGGCATACCTTTTTGGAAAGTAGTAACTGCGCCCGTGCGCGTTTTCGGTTCTTCGGACGCATTGACTATCATAATGATCAGCGTGTTTTTGCTGGTGATGAGCGGCGTATTCAACGTTATGGAAAAGACGGGCGGCGTTGCGGCGTTCATTCGCAAAGTCGTGACCCGTTGCAAAAACAGAGTGGCGGTGATATGCGTTTCGACGCTTGTATTCATGGCGTTCGGAAGTTTCTTCGGAATGTTCGAGGAGTTGGTAACGCTATTGCCGATAATGGTGGTATTTATGCTGTCTATCGGTTGCGACACCATGATGGGTTTGGGCGTTTGCATGATGGCGGCGTGCTTCGGCTTTTCCGCCGCCATTACCAATCCCTTCTCCGTGGGGCTGGCTTCCGGAGTGGCGGGGATAGGCGTCAGCGACGGAATTTGGTTGCGAATAGTGTTTTTTGTGTGCGTTTACGCAATCGTAACGGGCTTTTTGATACTGTATGCGCGCAGGATCGCCAAAGATCCGCGCAAATCTCTCACCTACGATATTGACAGAAAAAAGTTGTCCGAGTTGGATCTTACCGTCGGCGTCGATGTCGCCCGCGAGAAAAAATTATTCAAAGTGTATGCGATCTTCTTCGGAGCGTTGCTTGGTTTGTTGCTCGTTATCGCAAGCGTGCGCGCCATCAGCGACTACGCCATTCCGATATTGGCGGTCGGCTTTTTGGTGGGAGGGCTTATCTCGGGCTCGTTGGTGGACAAACCGAAAAAAGTTTTCGGGTGGTTCGGCAAAGGCGTGTTGGCAATGCTCCCCGCGGTGTTGCTCATTGCAATGGCGAGTTCCGTCAAACTGATACTCAGCGAAAGCAACGTGCTGGATACGGTCATGAATTTTGCCATTTCGCTGTTGTCCCGCGTTCACAGCAAGTTTGCGATAGTGCTGTTGTTGTATGCGCTCATATTGTTTTTGCAAATTTTTATCGGCTCGGCATCTGCCAAAATATTTTTGTTGTTGCCGATAGTGTTACCGATGGCGCAGGTGTTGGGAATTTCTCCCACGGTGGTGATACTTACCTACTGTATGGCGGACGGCTTTACCGACATGATCTTGCCCACCAACCCCGTGTTACTTATCGGACTCAGCATGGTCAACGTGTCCTACGGCAAGTGGGTCAAATGGACGTGGTGGTTGCAACTGTTGATGTTGGGCTTTACGGTGTTGGTGTTGCTTTTTGCCTGTTCGATCGGCTACTGAACGCTATTTTCGTCAACAACTTGTAAAATGTTACAACGTATGATATAATTATACAAGAGGCAAATTCTCGTGCGCGGTTTGCGTTGCTTTGCAAACGGCGCAAAGGCAAATTATGAAAAAAACTACCGATCAAGCAATTAAATCTCTCAAATTCAAAAAGCCCAATCCGTTTGTGAATGCGGTCCTCAGTCAAGTTGCGCGCATTGTGTACTACCGTCCGTGCAAAGTTTCCGTAACTCGCAACGTCAACCTCGCCGACTACAAGGACAAACCCGTTTTGATCGTGGCAAATCATGCCTCTCGGTTCGACTACGCGTTTGTCAACTTTGCCATGAAGGGTCGTCCCATCAACTTTGTCGCGGCGGAAAACGAATTTCACCGCTCCAAGTTCAAATTGATCTTCAAGTTGGGACACGTCATTCCCAAGCGCAACTTTGTGCCCGACGCCAAGACTATTCGCGGAATGTCGCAAATTTTGCGCAAACACAAGAACGGTTGCGTGGCGATATTCCCCTGTGGAATGAGTTGCGCAAGCGGCGCGCAACAGCCCTCTATGTTGGGCACGGGCAAAATGCTCAAACACTTCGGAGTGCATGTGTTGGCGGTGCGTATCCACGGAGGATACCTTGTTTGCCCCAAATTCGACACCAAGGAGAGGTTCGGCAAGGTAGAGTTGGAATTGGACGAACTGTTCACGCCCGAGCAATTGAGCAAACTGTCCGCCGACGAAGTTCAGACCCGCGTGGACGCCGCTTTGTTTTGCGACGACTACGAGTGGAACTCCGAGCGGCAAAACAGTTACAACCGCAAGGACGGCAAATACGCGCAAAACATGGAGCAGATACTGTACAAATGCCCCAAGTGCGGCACCGAGATGCGTATGTCGGGCGTCGGCAAGGAAATCAAGTGCAATCACTGCGGCAACGGCGCAACTTTGGACGACAAGTACAACCTTGTACCCTTTGCGGGCAGCGTCATTCCCGCCAACCCGAGAGTGTGGTTTGATTGGCAACGTCGCGAAATGCGCAAAAGCGTATCCGACCCCGACTTTGCAATGGAGGAACACGTCACGCTCAGTCTTATGCCCAAGTACGGCTATCTCAGACACAACAAGGTGGGCAACGCAGTCGGCGACGGCGTGTTGCGTTTGGACAGAACGGGGCTTACCTACACGGGTACGCGCGATGGCGAAACCTGGACCGTTTTCATACCGATCGAGCAACTCCCCACGATCTGTTTGCCGGTAGACGCAAGTTTCTTCTATACCTACGCAAGCGGCGAATTTTTGATGTTTACGCCCGATAGTCCCAGCAGTATGCGTTGGTCGTTGGCGGTGGAGGAAGTTTACCGCACAAACGGCGGCAAATGGACAAATTACCCTTGGTTCGATTACGACGCGCCGCTCAAACTCAAAAAAAGCAAATTGAACTAGAAAAAATTGCCTTGACAACAGGTCAAGGCAATTTTTTTATTTCCATTCCACCAAATCGTCCAACGAAACGTCGAAAATTTGCGCCAAACGACACAAGGTGTAAATATCGGGCACGCTGTACCCGTTTTCGTAGTTGGATACCAAACTTCTTTTTCCGCCCAATTTGTTTGCAAGTTCCTCTTGCGTCAAGCCGAGTTGCTTTCGGTAAAAACGAATATTCTCCGCAATTCTCATGTTCATACTATTGACAAATGTACAAGAAAGTTGTACACTTTGGGAAAAAATACAAGTTACTTGTACAAAGAGGAGAAGAAAATGGCTAAAAAAAGAATTTGGCACTTGTTGACTGTTGTTTTGGCAATTGTTCTGTGCGCCGCTTTGTTGTGCGCTTGCAAGGGCGACAAGGGGGCCAAAGGCGACAAAGGTTTGCAGGGAGAGCAAGGTGTTCAAGGCGAACGCGGACCTGCGGGCAGTGACGGAGCGGACGGCGACATGTGGTACGTGGGCAACGGCGATCCCTCAAACAACGCCCTTGCCGATACCAAGAGCGGCGACATGTATTTGGATAGCGACAGCGGCGACGTGTACCAAAAGCAACCAGACGGCAGTTGGCAGTTAAAGGCGAACATCAAAGGCTTGACGGGCGAAACGGGCAAGCAAGGACCGCAAGGCGAACAGGGCGACGAGGGTTTGCAAGGAGAGCAAGGTGTCCAAGGCGAACGCGGACCTGCGGGCAGCGACGGAGCGGACGGCGACATGTGGTACGTGGGCAACGGCGATCCGTCAAACAACGCCCTTGCCGATACCAAGAGCGGCGACATGTACTTGGATAGCGACAGCGGCGACGTGTACCAAAAGCAACCCGACGGCAGTTGGCAGTTAAAGGCGAACATCAAGGGCTTGACGGGCGAAACGGGCATACAAGGACCGCAAGGCGAACAGGGCGACAAAGGTGACAAAGGCGACAAGGGCGACGACGCGCCTCACGCAAACGAAATCTTGACGGTAACGTTCGACGCGCAGGACGGCGAACTTCCCCAAGAGTTCCCGCAAGAACAGCGCGTAAATTACGGCGACGTATTGCAGTTGCCCGTTCCCACGCGCGACAACTACACGTTTGTCGGCTGGTACACGGGCGACTCGGTAAACGACGGAAAGTTCACAACGGTAACGCCCGTCACCAAGGATATCACTCTCTTTGCCCGTTGGCAAGTCAAAACAAAGTATCGCGTCACATTCGATACCTGCGACGGCGACCCCATGGACACAATCGACTACTTTGCGGACGAGCAAATAGCCAACCTGCCCGAACCCACTCGCGCGGACTACGACTTTGTCGGTTGGTATTCGGACGAACACTTTGTCAACGCCGTGCAGTATCCGTTGACGCTCAGCGGCAACATTGTCGTTTACGCACAGTGGAAAAAAGCCTCCTACACGGTGACGTTCCACGTCAATCAAGGCTCAACGCCATCTCCCGTGACCGCCGAGGCGGGTACGAGTTTGTCCTCTTTCGAAGCGGCGCAAGTGCCCGATTACGTTTTTGACGGTTGGTACTACAATCAAGAATATACCTCTCGCGTGGAGTTCCCCTTGGAACTTCACTCCGATCTGGATATTTACGGCAAGTGGACGGCAGATCCCTTTGCGGGATACACTCGTGTACAAGATTTTATGCAGTTGCAAAATATCACCGATATGAGCGGAAAATACGTTCTTACCGAAGATATCGACTGTCTTGGTCTGCAAATATCGATGTTTGCTCCCGACGGAAATCCTTTCAAGGGTGTATTCGACGGCGCGGGTCACAAAATTTTCAATTTTACTTTGTATGTTACAAGCGGAATGAAAATTGGATTTTTCGGAGTCAACGAGGGCACGATAAAAAATCTTAAATTGGAACAGAACACAACGACCGTTTCGGGTACATGGCGAGATGCTAACGGCGATGGCGCAACATGCGGATTTGTGGCGGGATACAACAAAGGTACTATCGAATCCGTTTGGGTGTCGTCTACAATAAATTATATCAATAGTTGTACTTCTGGAACTTCTTCTGGCAGTGCGACTATTGCGGGAGGAATTGTAGGCAAAAATGTGGGAACGATAACCGACGCGCATTTTGCAGGTACGATAAAGGCTGTAAGTACTTCATATTTGGATCACCATTACGTCGGAGGAATTGCCGGTGAGAATACCGGAACGGTGACAAACGCTTTGGTAACGGGCACAGTTATTAGCGAAACGGACCGTTCTGGTGGCATTGTGGGCGGAATTGTCGGTTATAATTCCGGAAAAATCGAAAACAGTTTGTTCGTCGGGTCGGTAAACGGAACAGAAGGAAAGTGTGCGCTGAACGCAATTTGCGTACTAGATAAAAAAGGTTCGTCGGTAAAGTGCTACAAGGCATATACGATCACCATTGAGGGCGGTTCTCCCGCAATCGAATCCGCGCTTAACAGCAAATCATTCTACACCGATATGCTCGGTTGGGACGAGGCGATCTGGAATTTCGACAGTCTTGATTTCGCGCAGGGGCAGTATCCTCAACTGCGCTGACGCACAAAAAAACTCCCAAGCGATTTTTGGGGCGCACGGCTTGCTCGTAACGGGGCAAGCCGTTTTTCGTTGCGGTGCAAGGTCGGGGCTTTGACCCCTCGGCGCGTTCGTTTGCGCTTTGCTCCCGCGCGACGGCAATTTTCGTCGCCGCAGGGCTGTTTTGGCAATTTCCCGCCGCTCTGCGCAAAGATTATTTTTTCGTCAATTTTCACATATTATAACTAATATGAAGAAACATGGCGAAAATTTTATTTCGGGCGCGCTCATACTGAGCCTCGGCGGACTGTTTGCCAAGATTCTCGGCGCATTGTACCGCATACCGCTAACCAACATTATCGGCAGTTACGGCATGGGGTTGTATCAATTGGTGTTTCCGCCCTACATTCTGTTTTTGACGGTGGCGCAGGCGGGCGTGCCGATCGCGCTGTCCAAACTCATAGCGGAAAACAACCAACTCGGCAACGAGGAGCGTTCGCGCAAGATATTTCGGGTCGCATTTGTGTTTTTGGCGGCGTTGGGGGCGTTGTGCGCGGTTTTGATGGCGAGTTTGTCCAAAGTGATTGCCGCCGCGCAAGGCAACCGAGAAACCGCCGAGGCGTTTCTGATAGTTGCGCCCGCGCTGTTGTTCGTCCCCGTGACCAACGCTCTCAAAGCGTATTTTCAGGGCAACATGAACATGGTGCCGTCGGGCGTTACCACCGTGATAGAGCAAATCGTCAAGTTGGCTGTCGGCTTGCTGTGCGCCGTACACTTTATGCCGAACGTACACAAGGCGGTAATGGGTGCGGTTTTTGCCATCACCGTCAGCGAGTTCGGTTCTTTGGCTATCATGGCGGCGGTCTACCTTGTGCATCGCGGCAGACGGCGCGTAGGCAAGATCAGCGTCGGTTGGGCGGATATAAAGAGCATTTCTCCCGCCGTTATGTCGCTTGCGATACCTGTGGCTCTGGGCGGATTTGCAATGCAGATGTCGCAAGTTGTCGATTCTGTCATGGTGGTAAATTTGTTGACGGTTTCGGACGCGACGGAGATGTACGGCTTGTGGACGGGTCCCGTAAACTCAATGTTGGGTTTGCCCATTGCGCTCAGCAGCGGAGTTGCGGTATCGGCTTTGCCGGGCATTACCAAAACTTTTTACAGCGGCGATCGGGACAAACTGCACGCAAGTTTCAACACGGCAATGAAACTCACTTTGGTAATAGCGTTGCCTTGCGCGCTGGGCATGACTTTGCTGTCGCGCCCCATTTTGTCGTTGCTCTACGGCAATCTTCCCCAAAACGAAATACACATCTCGTCGGTGTTGCTGTCGCTATCGGGCATGTCGATAGTTTTTCTCGCGATAATGCAAACGTCCGTTTCGGTGTGTCAGGCGGTGGGCAAACCCTATGCAACGGTGATAATCGTTTCGCTGTCCATTGTCGTCAAAGCCGTTGTGAACCTCGTTTTGCTGCCCAATCCGCAAATAAATATCTACGGCGCGGCAATTTCCGAAACGTTATGCTATCTTTTTGCCACAGTTTGTGTTATAATCTACTTGCGAACCAAGGTAAAACTCAAAATGGACGTTACGCCCTGCCTCATCAAGCCGTTGGCGGCGTGCATGTTGATGACGTTGTTCATCACCGTCGCGCTGGGCTTTTTGAACGGATATTTCGCGGGGACGGTGGGAACGCTTGCGCTTATCGCCATTGCCGCCGCGGTGTACTTTGCGGGGCTGGCTATGCTCAAAGTGTTTGACAGGAGCGAATTGAGTTTTTTACCGATACGGCAAAAATAACAAACGGAGTTGCAACCAATGATAACGGTAGTGGGAATGGGCAGAAAAACAGGCGACCTCACTTTGGACGGCAAGGCGGCGATAGCGCGCGCCGACGTCGTTGTAGTCAAATCGCAACGCACGCATGCCGCCAAGGCTGTTGCGGCGATACGCGACGACGCGGTTTTTTGCGACGATCTGTACGAAACCGCGCAGGACTTTGACAGCCTCAATCAATCGATAGCGCAACGCTTGCGTTCTTACGACGCGAACGTTGCTTTTTGCGTTGTGGGCGACGGGAGCGACGACACGACCGTCCCGTTGTTGCCCGAAGCCGAGTTGGTATCGGGGGTGAGCCTTGCAAGCGCGGTGGTGGGCGGCTGTATGCCGTCGGGGTGCGCGGTGTACACTGCGCAGGACTTGTCAAGCGCAACGCGACTGTATGTACAGCCCACCGTCGTTACGTGTATCGACGACAAGTACATTGCAAGCGAGGTGCAACTCAAATTGCAAACGGTTTTCGACGGCGACACGCAGGTAGTTTTCTGTTGCGGTGATCGCATAACGAAATTTGCGCTTTGCGAGTTGGTCAAGCAACGTTTCGATTACAGATCCGCGCTGTTTGTTTCGCCCAAACCGCTTGTTGACAGGCAGGTTTTCGACTACTCCGCATGTCTGGACATCATGTCCGTGCTGTGCGGACCCGACGGCTGTCCGTGGGATAGGGAACAAACGCACAAGAGCATTATCAAAAACGTCATAGAGGAAGCCTACGAATTGGCTGACGCCCTGCAACAGGAGGATACGCCTCACGTAGTAGAGGAACTCGGCGATCTGCTCATGCAGGTGATTTTCCATTTGGAAATAGCCGCCAACAACGGCGAATTCGAGTCGGAGGCGGTGTACACGGGCTTGTGTCGCAAATTGATAGACCGACATCCGCACGTGTTCGGCGAGGTGCATGCCGCCAACTCCGCGGAGTCGTTGGGATTTTGGGAACAGCAAAAACTCAAAGAACACCGTATCAAAGGCACTGCCGCCAACGTATCCGACGTTCCGCGCGGAATGTCCGCGCTAATGCGTTGTCAAAAGGTGAGTTCGCGCGCGTCCAAGGGCGGGTACGAATTTGAAAGCGTGGCGCAGGTGGCGGATAAAGTGCGCGAGGAACTGAACGAATTTCTCTCAGCCGACGGAGAGAACCGTCAAATGGAGGGCGGCGACTTGCTGTTTGCCGTCGTCAATTTGTTGCGACTTTCGGGAGCGGACGCCGAAACGGCGTTGCTCGTTTCCACCGAAAAGTTTGTGCGTCGCGTAACCGAGTGCGAGCGTATCCTTGCCGACAACGGAACTTCGCTCAAACAGTTGACGGGCGAGCAGTTTGACGCACTTTGGAACGAGGCAAAGCGCAATGTCGGTTGATTTTACAACTATCCTTGCTCCCATGGCAGGTTACACCGACTTTGCGTTTAGATCCGTTTGTCGCGATTACGGGGTGGGTTTGACCGTCACCGAGATGGTCAGCAGCAAAGCGTTGGTAATGGGCAACGTTCTTTCCCGTCGCATGCTGTACCGCCAACCCAACGACAGCCCCGCTTTTTGCCAGATTTTCGGTCACGAACCGTCCGTTATGGCGGCAAGCGTGCAAATAGACGAAGTTGCGGCGTATGAGGGTGTGGATATCAACATGGGCTGTCCCGTGCGCAAGATCGTAGGTAGCGGCGACGGCTCTGCGTTGCTCGAAGATCCGCGTTTGGCTTCGCAATGTATTTCCGCGGTGAAGCGGGCTATCGGCGACAAGCCCCTTTCGGTCAAGTTCCGTTTGGGCGTGACGGATAGCGACGGCGCGGTGGATTTTGCCAAGATGTGCGCCGACAGCGGAGCAAATTTCATCACGGTACACTTTCGCACGCGCAAGCAGATGTATTCGGGTACAGCCGACTACGCGCTTTTGCCGCAGATCGCCAAGGCGGGCATACCCGTGTTTGCCAACGGCGACGTCGCCACGCGCGAGCAGTATCTGCGTTTGTTGGACAATGGCGCAAGCGGCGTGGCTGTCGGGCGAGCGGCTTTGGGCAGACCGCAAATTTTTGCGGAACTGACGGGCGAGCATTACTCGATAGACGTTTTGCAAACGATCGAAAGGCAAGCGAACATGCTTTTGCAAGTATTTTGCGAACGCGTGACCGTCAACGAAATGAAGAAACACATTGCCGCCTACCTCAAAGGCATGCGCGGTGGCAAATCGGTAGTTACCGAGGTGATGAACGCCCGCACTTTGGAACAAATTCTCACCCCATGTCGCCAATTTTTCGATACATATCCCGATTTTAGGAGAAAACAAAATTGATACATATAGTTTTGGTTGAGCCGGAGATCCCCCAAAACACCGGCAACATAGTGCGCACCGCGGCGGCGACGGGTAGCGTTGTACACCTCGTCAGACCGCTTGGCTTCGACACGAGCGACCGCATGTTGCGCCGCGCTGGGTTGGACTATTGGAACGACGTTGACATTCGCTATTACGACGGTTTCGACGAGTTGCGCGAGCGGTATCCCGACGGAGAATTTTGGTATTTTTCCACCAAGGCGCAACAGGCGCACACCGCGCCGCGCTACGGCAAAGATGTTTTTCTCGTGTTCGGCAAGGAAACAAAGGGTTTGCCCGAGCAACTTATCCACGACAACTACGACCACGCCGTGCGTATCCCCATGATAGCCGACACGCGCAGCCTCAATTTGTCCAATTCCGTTGCGATCGCCGTCTACGAAGTGCTTCGTCAACGCAATTTCGAGGGTTTCAACTTTGTCGGTCATTTGCGCGAATTTTGATTTTTCGCTTTTTTCGCAACCATTTTAGCGCAAAAAAAAACTCAACCTTTGCGGTTGAGTTCTAATCGTTGATTCCAAGTATATCGTCGGCAGATACGTCCAAAATTTTGCACAAGTTGGCAAATGTTTCCAATGAGGGAAATTTGTCTTGGCGCATGTATTTGCTCACGGTCGATGGGTTTATACCCAATTTTTCGGCAATTTGTCTTTGCGACAGATTGCTGTTTTGTATTTCTTTGCGTATTCTGCGTTGAATATCTTTGAGTTCTATCACAATTTTAGCATAGCACATTGGGCATTTTTATATTGACAAAATGCACATTGTGCCATATAATAATCGTAACTGATATTGTTTTGGGCAAATATGTTCCAAAATGGTGGTAATTTGCCGTTGACACATTTCGCAGAATGTACTAAAATGACATTATCACATTATTGCGAATATTTGAAGCATTGTATCACATACTCTTTCGGTAGAGTTGTGTGACCTCCCATTGTGATATAATGCCCAATGCAATAGTGTGGTAACTATCGAGGCGCATATTCTACAAGTGTCGCAGCGATAGTTGCGACACTTTTTTGATAGAAGGATAACATTATGAACAAATTCGAAGAGATTTCTATGTTGTATGCATTGCGTGCCGGCGTTTCGCAACTTGTGTGCTATTCTCAAAAAATAGAATCGAGAGGCGATATTCACCGTCTGAACTCCGAAATAGATCTGTTGTTGGCAGAGCAACTGAAAAATGCTCTCAGCCGACGTTACGCGGGGACGATCCCTTGCAAGTATTGGCGGTACGTAGACGTTCTCATTTGTTATTTGCAACGGACGGAGCAGGACTTGACCGCGGCTTTGGAAACGGTTCGCAATTCCAACAAACAAGGAACGGACTTTATGCATGACCAAGCGGAGGGTTATGGGCTTGTATCCGATGAAATAGGCTTGGGCTGTCCCAATTACAACGACGAGATAATGCGTCAATTGCAACAAATCGTCGCCTGCGTCAAGGACGTGCATATCCCCGACAAAATTTCCGCAAAGTACGCCGACGGAACAATGGAGAGTATGATTTTGCGCTCGCTTATACGGAGCAACAAACCCACTCCCGAGTTGTTGCGTATGGCGTTGACAAAGTTTTATGACCTTCCCAACCGCCAAATGCAAGAGTATTTAAGCAAATTGAATTGCTTTTTGACCCATTTCAAACAAGAATTGCCCGATTGAGCAATTCTTTTTTGTTTGCTATTTTCCTATTTGTCTTGAAATGCAATCGTAAATGTAGTAATATATAGTTTTGGGAGGCGATCCTCTATGGCAAAGATAGAAAATTTCGAAATGGAAATCACCACTCTAAACCGTATGCGCACGGTGTGGGTGTATCTGCCCGACAACTACGACGACAAGGGCGAGGGTTTTCCCGTAATTTACATGCACGACGGGCAAAATTTGTTTTACGACAGGCTTACCGCGTTCGGAACGGCGTGGCACGTGGACAGGGTGTTGGAGGACGTCTATCGCACAACGGGCATGAGTTGCATTGTAGTGGGCGTGGAGAGCAACGATAAGGTGCGCTTTTCGGAATACAGTCCGTGGCGCGCCGTACCCAACATGCGCCACCGTCCCAAAGACAAGCAAAACCTGGGCGGCGAGGGCGCAAAGTACGGCGAGTGGTTTGCCGAAACGCTCAAACCCTATATCGACAGCCGCTACAACACGGACAAGCAACGCATGGCGACTGCGGTGGCGGGCAGTAGCATGGGTGGACTTATCAGTTGTTACATAGGACTAAAATACCAACGCGTATTTCAAACCATGGGTCTGTTCAGCACGTACACGGCGTTCAATCAACCCGCGTTCAACCGTTTTGAAAAGGCTACTCTGCAAACGCTGCCTCAAAATGCGTTCATCTACGCGGGCGGCAAGGAGTGGGGCGACGATTTGTCCGCCAACAAAGAGATGGTGCGCATAGCCTACGATCTGTACAACAAGTTGTTCGCCCGAAAAATTTGTTGCGAACTTGTTGTGGATAGCGAGTTGCCTCACTACGAAACGGCTTGGGAAACCTATTTCCGTCCTTTTGCGGAGCATTTTTTGCAACGTTACATCGAATACAAAAACAAGCAATAAAGGCAATTGGCGCAAGTTTGTTTACAAAGCGGACAATTTACTGTATAATAAAGGCAATATGCAACTGATTTTGGCAAGCGCATCTCCGCGCAGGCGCGAACTGCTGTCGGAGTTGCATTATCCGTTTACGATCATACCCGCTCGGTCGAAAGAAACTACTTCGGCGACCGAACCCGTCGAGGTGGCAACGGATCTTGCGCGGCGCAAGGCGGCGGAAGTTTTTGCAACTCACCCAGACAGCGTTGTCGTTGGGTGCGACACGGTGGTGGATCTGGACGGACAAATTTTCGGCAAGCCGCGCGATCGGCAAGACGCAATACGTATGTTGCGCCAATTGAGCGGTCGAACGCATTTTGTGCATACGGGCGTATGCGTGATGTGGGGCGACAATGTGACGTCGTTTTGCGACAGCACCGAAGTGCGCTTTCGCGATCTCGGCGAGGAGGAGATTGCCCGCTACGTGGATTCGGGCGAGGCTTACGGCAAGGCGGGCGCATACGGCATACAGGACGACGCGCGTTTGGTATCCGACTATTTGGGCGACTACGACAACGTGGTGGGTCTGCCCAACTACAAACTCAAACAAATATTGGACAAAATTTACAAAGGGTGAACTATGGCAAACTACGAATTGGTTTTTGATTTAGGCTCGGCATACGTATCCGCAGGCTCCAAGAAGGACGGCTTTACGGACAAGATCCCCGCCGTGGTGGCGGTGGCTACGGACACAAAGCAGATAGTGGGCGTAGGTGTAGAGGCGATCCGTTTGGGCAACACGGTGGGTAGCGGCGTAAAACTCGCTCACCCCATTTTGGAGGGGGCTATCATAGACACCGAGGGCGCAAAAGCGCTCATAACGGCGTTGCTCAATCGGTTGATAAACTACAAATTGAGCGCATTCAGCCGTTACAACGTGCAGTGCGCCGTGCCGTGCGGCATGATAAGCAGCGACAAAAACACTATCGAAACGGTATTTTTGGGCTTGGGAGCAAAGCAAGTGAGTTTTGTGGAAGCGCCTATCGCCGATAGCGCCGCGCTGTTTAACGAATTTCGCACACGCCAAGGCATTGTGGTGGATATCGGCTACGACTGTACCGACCTGGCGATAGTGGCGTCCAACGCCATTGCCGCGGGTTGCACGCTCTATTACAGCGGCAAAAGTTTGACGGAAGCCATTTCCGACAAAATCAAATCCAAGTACATGCTGCAACTCAGTTACGAGGCGGCGGAGTATCTCAAACTCAACTGCGCAAGTTTGTATCCCAACGACTCAACGGTGGTTTCCGTTTCCGGCACAAACACGCAAACGGGCGTTGTGGAACAGGTCAACGTGAGCAGCAAGGAATTGTACGACGCGGTGGTGGAGTTTATTCGCAAGTATGCGCGCATTATCCAAAGTCTTGTGGACAGCGTAAGGGGAGATCTTGCAACGCTCATTCACAGCGACGGCGTTATGTTGTGCGGCGGCGGAGCCAAACTCGCCGGGTTGGATATGTTTTTGCAGAGCGAACTCGGCTTGCCCGTGTACGTGGCAAGTTTCCCCGAGGACGTCACTATCAAGGGACTCTTGGCAATGTAAGTTCGGTTATCGTCATATCGTAGCGCAAACGGGCGCGGCACAAATTACAACTGCAAATACGGCTTCGTCAAAGAAGTCGTTTTTATTTTTATTTGGAAAATTTACCTCAAAATGGCAAAATGGGGTCGAAATTTTACGATATAAACAGTAATTATTACTATTTAATTAAAAACTATTGACAAATTCGTCAAATAAACTATAATAAATGTAAACGGCGACGTCGCATGCGCTGTTGCAAAAGCAAATAACATCACGGAGGTAACTATGAATCTCAAAGGCAGCAAAACCGAACAAAATCTCATGGCGGCATTCGCGGGCGAAAGTCAGGCTCGCAACAAGTACGATTACTATGCTTCTCGCGCCAAGAAAGACGGCTATGAGCAGATAGCGGCAATTTTTCAGGAAACAGCCAACAACGAAAAAGAACACGCAAAATTGTGGTTCAAACTGTTTCACGGCATCAATTCCACTTTGGACAATTTGTTGGACGCCGCCGCGGGCGAAAACTACGAGTGGACGGAAATGTACAAGGAATTTGCGGAGATCGCCGAGCAGGAAGGTTTCTACGATATAGCCGCCAAGTTCCGCGGCGTTGCGGAAATCGAACATCGCCACGAGGAACGCTACCGCAAGTTGGCGCAAAACGTCAAGAACGGCGAAGTGTTTGTCAAGTTGGACGAAAACGTTTGGATCTGCCGCAACTGCGGACACATTCACGTCGGTAAGACCGCGCCCGAGGTATGCCCCGTTTGCGCGCATCCCCAAGCGTATTTCGAATTGCTCAAAGAAAATTTCTGAGCGGTTCGTTTGCCATTATTATATTGCAGTCCTCGCTTTCGAGGGCTGTTTTTGTCGCAATGTCGCCTGTTGCTCGGAGCGGGTTTCACCTACTGCGCGTTTGATGTGTTGCGGCAAACTCGTCCCGTGCGTTATTGTAGCCCAAAGCCTATTACAAAGGGCGACAAAGTAAAAATATAAATTTTTTTGCATTTTGCGCAAAATTCTTCGGTTATTTGATTGACAATATTTGCCCGATGTAGTATAGTAAGTAGGCTGTTGCAAAACAGGCAACAGCGAGTAGCTTGACAACAGAATAGTAAGAAGAATTGAAA
>CANQPI010000004.1 GCA_947625725.1 uncultured Clostridia bacterium
TCGGTACTTACCCCGTAACTCCCGCCGCACACCCCCGAATGAGCGTTATGTCCATTTGGCTTATCGGAAGGTTATGCCGAGTACTATTCCGCAGAGTTATCTCAAAAGGTAAAGAGAGGTATGAACGAAACAAGACGGAAAGGAAACTTTACAGGCGGTTATATCATTTACGGCTATAAGGTCGTAAACGGCAAAGTGCAAATAGATGAGGAAAGAGCCGAAGTGGTAAGATTCATCTATGAGGAGTACGCCAAAGGGGTATATGTAAAAGACATTATACGGGACTTGACGAATAAAGGAATCTACAATAGAGGAAAACCGTTTGCAAAAAATACAATATACAATATACTCAAAAACGAAAAGTACGCAGGTATATACAGACACAACAATGAGGTTTTTGAAAATATTTATCCTGCAATAGTGCCGATGGATATATATGAAGTAGTACGTCAAAAGACGGATAGCAACAAATACGGCAAAAGGAGTGTTGACGTTGTGTATTTACTTCGCAACAAGGTAAAATGCGGTTACTGCGGAAGTGCAATAAATGCAGAGCGCGGAACAGCAAAAAACGGAGAAGTAAAGAGATACTACAAGTGTATGGGCAGAAAGCACAACAACGGTTGCAAAAAAGCACAGGTCAGAAAAGAGGTTTTGGAGCAGTATGTAATAGACAACATAATAGAAAAGTTAGGAGATAAAGATACTTTGGAATACATTGTAGACCAACTGTTGGAATTGCAAGAGAGAAAAATACAAGAAAATACTGCATTGAAAATGCTTGTAAAGGAACAAAGACAAACGGAGAATTCAATAAACAACATTATGTCTGCTATTGAGAACGGTGGAACAAGCAATACCGCTATGAAACGGTTGCGAGAGTTGGAGAACAAAAACGAAGAATTGGAAAAGCAAATACGAATAGAGCGAGCGAAAACCGCTTGCAGAATAAGCAAAGAGGAGATAGAGAGATACTACAAGACAGCCTTGCAACAGGAACCGCAAATGCTAATAAACTATCTTGTAAAAGAAATATTGCTATTTAATGACAAAATGGAGATAATCTACAACACACCGAGAACACTGAGCCTTGACGAAAGTCAGGGCTTTTTGCTTTATGACGGCAACAGTAAAATGCAAACGTATGAAACAAACGGCGTATGCAAGGGAAAAACAGATTTCAGATTGGTTATGAAATTTTAGACATAAGCAGACTATTTATTCCACAGTGCAGTTGACGTGAGCCTCGTGGGAGCGTAGTAATAGGCAAATACGGGCGAAACATAGCAACCCACCGAGAGATTGACCTCGGTGGGTTTTGGTTTGCCTTTGGCGCGGACAGCCCACCACGCTCCCAACTCACGTCAACCGCCTTTTGCGGCATAAAACGTCTGCTACTAACACTAACTCACCAAGGCTATAACACCGCAAAAAAGCACATTACAACGCCCCAAACAACGCCCTGCAAAACAAAAAGCAAAACCCAATCCGTGGGTTCGGATTGGGTTATGTTTGGCGGAAGAGATGGGATTCGAACCCATGTGCCGCCGATAGGCGGCAACCGCATTTCGAGTGCGGGCCGTTACAACCACTTCGATACTCTTCCATAAATTTATAAACAATGCTTTGTACCCCCGCATTGGCTACGAGCGTCGCGTCACCGTGCACGTTCAAATTCTGCGCCGCCACGAGGCTTTTTTATGGTACACTAAATTGGCGCGAATGTCAAGTATGCAAGGATAATTTGTCGCAAAGCAACCGCGTTGTTTAAACTTGGTCACGCCAATTGCAAAAAAATTTGGTAATTATTGACCAAAAACGGAAAATTTTGTCAAAAAGTTTTTGTCAATTTCAAATTATTCATTTACAAAATGATAAAAACAATTTATAATATATACGGCGTGCAACAAACTTTTCAAAAATAAAAACGCACTCCACACAAACTATGATAAACGAAGAATCGCGAATTAAAATCAAAAATTGGTTGATCCAAATTAAAAACGGCAACGCGGACGCCGCGGAAGAGTTGTTTGAGTTTATTAAGGTCGAAGTTAAACGCATTGCGCGCCTTTATTTAAAAAACTACAAAAACGACGAAGAAATTCTGTCCGAAGTGTTTCTCCGCATAGGTTACAGCATCCAAACGTTTAATGTGTTCAAGGACGGTTACAATTGGATTTATGCCATCACCAAAAACACTGCGCTTTCTTTCAACGAAACCGAAAGAAAGAACGGTACCGCGGTGGAATCCGAAATAATTGAAAGCGTCCCTGCGCAAAGCGACTCTATTGACGACGTGGAAATGCAAATATTTTTGGAACAAGCAATGGCAAAGATGGACGAAAGAGATCGCCAGATTACCACGTTGCTTTATGTAAACGAGTTGTCCCAAACAGAAATAGCGCAAATTATGCACATGAGCGAGTCGGCTGTGAGTCAACGCAAAGCAAAAATATTGAAATTTTTAGCAAAATTTTTAAAAACTCCCTAAACTTTCTGCTATCAAACGAGGTATTTATAGTAGATAAAAAGGAGAATTGCTAAAATGAAAAAATATTGTTGGATATTGATCGCCGTTTTGTTGTTGGCAAGCGTTGTTGCGTTTGGGGCGTGGGCTCCCGCGTCCGCGCAGGAAGACGAAGTGCGGTATGTAGACGCGCAGGTCATTTCGACTATTTCCAGCGAAACAATTTATTTTACGAGCAGAGATGTAAATTTAAATACTACTGATGGAAAAGCGCCGTTTTTTGCGTCGGCGGGCGTTGGGGAAAATTCTTGCGGAGCGGTTGCCGGCGCAGAGATAGTGGCTTTCTATGACAAATACTACCCCAATCTGATCCCGAATTGGGAGTCCTATATGCCTTCCAACGGAAAATATAAATTTCAGGATGACGAACATATTCTTCCGCTAATGCAAGAACTCTATGATTTAATGCAAATTAATGTTCAGGGGCACGGCGTCAGCGAGGCGGAATTCAAAACAGGGTTGACAAAATACTTTAACAACCACGGATATTCTCTTGGATATCAAAACGTAAAGAGCGGAAGCGGACTAAACTTCAATTCGTGTGTTTCCGCCATAGATAACAACAAAATAATTGTCTTGTTCACGACCGTAGGCGATTTGTATTTTTACAATGTGGGGTCTAGTCAAGATACTATCAGTACATATTCGGTTACAGGTAATCACATAATGATTGCCTATGGTTATGTCGAAGTGAAATATTATAATGACACGGGATTGTTTAGGACAGAACGGATGTTGCTTGTTGCTACGGGTTGGGGTGGTCTATCAACGGCATACTATAAGATCAATCCAAGCAATTTGGAAGCAGCATATATGCTCAATGTTGATTAAGGAGCTTAATTATGGACAAAAAAGTACAAAAAAGTTTTGAAGATGAACAACGGGAACACTATGCGCAATTGTACGAACGCATACGCCCGCAAGTAGAACAAGGCATAGCCGACGGCTATCAAAAGCGTCAACGTCGCAAAAAACAGTTGCACACATATTTGCCGATTGCGGCGGTGCTTGTCGTGGTGTTGTGCGTTTCCATCATCTTACCTATCACACTGCAACAAGGCGACAATATTGTCAGATATGACAATGACTCTCTTACACAGAGAAATTTGCCGGAAACATTCAAAGATTTTTACAGTAACAACGCAAAAGTAATATGCCCTGATTGGTATGATAACGTAGAGTCGCGTCAAACGGTAGGGCACTTTGATGCGAAGGATAATACGGTTTTTGTCACCGAAAAAGTGGTTGATCACGATGGAAATACGATTGAGTATTCATGCACCAAAAAGAACTATTTTGTTGATACGCTGGAAAACCCTTGGCAAAACATAATTACAGAAGAATATATACAGATCAACAAAATTAATATTCAATACACTTCGGATTTTACTAACATGTATGCGCGTTTTGAAGTAGACGGCTACAAATACTATTTACAAATAGATAATGGCGACATGTCGGTACTTCAAAGTACGTTAGAGGATTTGTTGAATTAGCCTTCCCAAAGAGAGCCGCTTGATTTGCGGCTCTCTTTTAATGTGCAATTAGTAAAAACGGTTTGACACAGTGGCACAATATTGGTATAATAGTTAAGCAATGTGCAATTAGATGTCTTCGGCTATCGTAACGTTTTGCTCTTGAAAGCCCGTTACAGAAGCCACAATTTGCCGCAAAATATCAACATGGGGTGGGTTTTCGTCATTAACTTTAAGTGTTTGCAACAAAAATGAGAACAAATTTCGACGTTGGTACTGTTGCAAAATTGTAAAAATTAAAAATTATCATAAATGGAGGCGTATCGAAGCGGTCACAACGAGGCGGTCTTGAAAACCGTTTGGGTGCAAGCCCACGGGGGTTCGAATCCCTCCGCCTCCGCCAAACATAACCCAATCCGAACCCACGGATTGGGTTATGCTTTACCATGCTCATACTAGTTTATTTATAGCCACATATTCTTACATTGCCGCGATTATATCCAATACGGTTTTTGCATTTCAAGTTATAGCATGTAAATCATAATCGTTATAGGCGGGTTGTTTCTGCTTCCTTGCATTTGTTACGGAATGTCTTTCGCTTTCATTTCAGCATAACGGACGTATTAGCAAGATTTGATATAGAGGTGGTGCTATTTTGCGTTCATATTCTTTTCGTTGTCTTTATTATATTGCACATTATACAAAACGCTCAACTCGGCATTTCCCTGAGATGAGCGTTTTAGTGATTATTTTAGTAACCCGTTCGGATGAATCAGATAGTTTTATCAACAAGTCCTTCTTGTAATAAAAGTTTGCTAATATTAAGATTCAATTTGTGTTCGTTGTAGTTTGTGACATCTTCTATTGTAATATTATATTTTCTAAGCAATTGTGTAACTTTCTTGATTATACAACGCCTAAACCACTTCATTTTTAAATTAAATATTCTGGTCAAAATTGAAGTAACGCTCAGCAAGTACTGTGTCACAGACAACACAATTTTAGCCCAACAAACTAAAACATCCCAAAACAAGGTCAATGTTCCCGTGGCCACCAATACGAGAGTAAACAAAACTGTTAATATAGCCCATGTTACGTTCTTGCGTTTTATATAGTTATTCATATCAGCAACAAAATACGAGGTTGCATCCTGTTTTCGCATTTCTTCGGCTTCGAGGGTGCGTAATTTTGATTGATTTAGTTCTGATTGTAATTTAGATATATCTTTCCGCTGTTCTTCGATAGTATTTTGTTGCGCTTGATTATCCGCCAACAAGTTTTTGCGATCGGCTTCTTCCCGAGCCTCCTTCTCTTTTGACTTTTGCGACAGTTCTATTAATTGTAATTTATTGTCAGCTATATTATCCTTAAAAATCTCGTTTATTTTTTCAAAATTCATAGAATTTCTTGTTGCGTTGATTATATAATCTGCATTTTCGGGATTTTCTTTGGATACAGCCACAATCGTCTTACTTAAATCGTCGAGTATGTGCACATCTAGATATTGAGATTCGGTATACACGGACGCCATTAGTCTTATTGCTATGGAGGAGAAATTTTGCGGATCAAAAAGCATCAGGTCGTTTGCCAAAAGTTCCTGACTGACTATCAAGGGATATTTGTTTGTAGTATCTTTGGATCTGGAATATTGGCAAAGTTTTTTGTCGCAAGTCAAAAATACAAACTTACTTTTACCCAAGCAAGATGCAACCGCTTTTTCAGATGAGCGTCTGTATTGGATTACTTCCCTAATTGCTAAATAATTTTTACATTTTTTCGATCTATAATTCGACTGCTCTTCTTTTGAAGTTTCTCCATATTTTGCCGTATAAAGAGCATTCAACTCATCTTCCGAAACATTTGTTTTGTATCTTGACAGAGCATCGACGGATATGCCGAATTGCTCAATTTGATCTTCGACTTCGTCTATGATATCTTCTATTTGAAAAAACGTTAATTTTCTGCGATAAAATGCCCCCAACACGCCACTAATATACTCAGGCGTATCCAATAATGAATTATAGATTTGATTGTTCGTTTTATAGTAATTATAGTAGTAAGAAATTACCTGTTTTATTTCCTCAATAGTTTCCTTAAAAATTCTTAATCGTGCGTTGTGCTTGTGAAGAATATCATATAGTTCCTTCGTTTCCTCGCATGCATGTTCTTCTTGTAAATCCATTAATCGCAGCAAAAAATTGGAATCCAAGTAAATTGTAATATCATTTATTTTCAGTTGCTGAATTTCTAGTTGGTTATTGTTTAATATTTCACACAAACTGAAACCATAATATATGTTAATAAAAGTCTGTATTGCCTCATTGTCGCTTTCGTTTACTTTAATTAAAAAGTCAACAAGCGGCTTGTATTGCATAAAATTCATGTCGGAAAAACGAACGTCGCCATTTTGAACCAAAATATATTTAGAGTATTCGGTCACAAAAGTATAAATCCACTCAATGATTTCGTCCTCTTTCCGTTTATCGTCGTTAAACTCTTTATATTTTAAGATTAAGTTTTGTATACTTCTATTATGTTTGTTAATTGCTTCCAGATATTGCGCTTGGTTTGTTTTATTCTCTATTCTGTAATAGTTGTTGTTGTCCATTAGCGCGATTTCTTTATTTTTTTCAAATCGTTTTAGCAAGGATATCAATGATATTCTATTGATCTTTACGTCGGTATTATTAAAAATCTCATCTTTAAGGGTGTCGATGTCATAATGACCGGTTTGTTTATTTGATTCAAGAGTAGCAATTCCATATTCCACAATTGGCAAGAAGGCGTCTAGCACGCTTTTGTTTTTGTTGTGGAAACTTGTAATAATGCTTAAACTTGTTAAAATGTGATTATTCATTTTTTCCTCCTAATTTTATCTAATATATATACCTTTATAAGATGTAAAAGTTAAGCAGAATCCAAATATTCAATTACAATTTCGTCAAATCATATAAATGCGCAAAAAAACGCAGCCCATTTGTGTTTTAAGTTGTTTTGTCGAACTATTTGATGGACAAGAGGCGTCTAATTCCATATTGGTTTTTGATAAATTAAATATCAAATCATAAATTAAAGTCGGTCTGAATGTAAAAGATTTTATGAAGAAAAATATTTCAAATGATTACTCTCTATTGTGATGACCTCGCCAATCCGATCTGTATATTATCGCCACACTTCTCCCTCCGCCGATTGTTTATTTCATTGATCTGATCGCTTTGTATTGTGCAAGAAGTGTAATTAGCGTGGCGGGGGCGGATGATATGAGCATGCATATTTCAGACTCGCACAGTTCTTTAAGGGTAAAAACGCCATGCGTTTGGGCAAAATAAAAATATAAAAGGAGATAAAAATGACATATAAAGAATGGTTGCAAATTTGGCTGAACGACTATGTAAAAACAAGTTGCAAAACGCGCACGTGCGACATTTACGCGCAGGCGATCCGTCAACGGATAATTCCTCATTTGGGAGAATATGAGTTGCGCGATCTGACGTTGCCCGTTTTGCAGCAGTTTGTATCGGGCTTGCTTCGCCCCAAAGACGGTCGAGCGCTTTCTTCCAACACGGTTAACGGCGTAATTTCCATCATACAAAACTCGCTTAAAATCGCCAACAACCTGGGATATATAGAAAACTTTGACGCAAACAAACTAATTCGCCCCAAAAAGGTCGAAAAGAAAGTTGAGTGTTTCTCGATTTTGGAGCAAAAACAAATAGAAACGCACATAAAAAACGGCAAAAAGGCAAAATTTTACGGGATAATAATTTGTCTTTACACGGGATTGCGCCTTGGGGAGTTGCTCGCATTGGAGTGGGACAAGGTCGATTTGGACGCCTGCCGACTCTCGGTTGAAAAGACCTGCTACTACGTCAAGGGGCGGCGTATCGAGGACGCGCCCAAAACAGTCAACTCTCTGCGAGTTATCCCGTTTCCCAAGCAGTTGTTGCCTTTGTTCAGGGCAATGTACAAAGCCCGAAAAACAAAATATGTTATCGAATCAAACGGCGAACCCGTTTCCGTGCGGTCTTACCAAGAGAGTTTCAGTCTTATTCTGAAAAAGTTAAAAATTCCGCACAAAGGTTTCCACTCGTTGCAACACACGTTTGCCACCCGCGCGTTGGAGTGCGGAATGGACGTCAAAACCCTGTCGGAGTTGTTGGGACACTCCAATCCCACCGTAACGCTCAACCGATATGCGCACAGCATGTTGGAGTACAAAGTTCAGATGATGAACAAGTTGGGCAAAATATTCGCATAAAAAACGGACGAAATTCGTCAAACGATTTCATCCTAAAAAAAGTACGTATTATCATAATAGATACTTGTTGCTACATATCAATTATATATCTTGAAACAAAAAAAGTAAATATCTAATCGAAAAATAATTATTTGCGCGTCGAAAATATACGACGCGCAAATCTTTTTCACATAAAACCCGTCAAAAACATCATCTATTATGATAATAGATGAAAAAAATCGGCACAAATCCAAATCCGATCTGCCGAAAAGCGCGAAAATATTCTTTTCAAAAACGTTGCCTCGCCGTTGTAAAATTCAAAAAATGCGCAATTTATCTTAATTTTCTTGTGGGTTTTGCGGTATTTACAATAGAGAACAAAAACGAGCGGTGCAACACAAAGAAATGAAATTCCCTGCTTGGCGCAAAGAGGTAAATCTTGTGTGTTTTGTCGCAAATTACATTTGACAAATCATCTTTTGGCAATTTTCGACAAACTGTCCAAAGTTTTAGCGTTTTGCTACGCTTATAATTTGAAACAGGGCGGAGTGGGCGTCGCTCGAAACCGTCTTGAAATAAAAATTTTTAGGAGGAAAAAATGAAACAAAAAAGATTAGTTGCTTTGTTGCTTGTATTGGCAATGTTGGTTGCGATCGTTACGGTTGCTGCCGCTTGCGACAAGCACGAATGTAAACACGTATGTGAAACCTGCGGCAAATGCACGGACGCAACTTGTACAGACCCCGCATGCAAGGACAAGTGCCCGGGACACGAAACCGCTCACGTCTGCGGTCACGTTTGCAAAACTTGCGGCAAATGCACCGACGCGACCTGCACCGACCCCGCCTGCGCAGAGAAATGCCAAGGACACGTGCAAAAGCAACCGCTCGCCGCGGGCAACTACAACATTGTTTTGAGAGATGAAACAAACAGTCTTGTTTGGTATGCAACGGGCGCAATCGGTAGCAAGGGCGGACTGCTTGTAAGCCATTCGGACACAACGGTTGCGGTTTTGACCGTTATTTACGAAAACGACAAATATACGTTGAAGATCGGCAGTCAATATCTTGAAGCGTATCTCAACGGTACATACAAAAATATGCGTCTTGTCAACACTCCGAGCAACGACGCAATCGAATGGAAATGGAGTACAGAGTACGACACTTTCTGCGCGACCTACTCCGACGAAACGCGTTACCTCGGCGGTAACTATTACAACGGACAAGTAGACAACTTGTATGACGGCGCGGTCACTCTTGCCACAGCGTACTACTTCCAAAACAACCCCGTTGTAATTCATTACGAGGAGGTCGAGGAGGCGGCAGTGGAATCCATTGAGTTGGACAGAGCGGGCGAAGTTCCTATGCTTCCTATTGCAGGTAACACAATCAGCCTTGTTGCAAGCGTAAAACCAAACAATGCTCCGCAAGACGTTGAATGGACGAGTTCCGATCAAGAGGTTGCCACTGTGCAAAACGGCACTGTGACGTTTGCAGGAAAGAAAGGCACGACAACTATTACCGCAACCGCAAAAGGAACGGACAAAACCGTTTCCGTCACCATAAATACAGACATAAAGGGCGACACTATTGAAAACGCGCTCACCGTTGACGAAGCAATCGAGTTGATGGACAGAGTTTATGCTTCTATGGCGGCAGTTATGGACAAGGTAAGCGACACATTTGCCTATGGCGGTGGAGATGATTACAATTTCTATGTAAAAGGCACCGTAATGGAGGGATCGCAAACTCGAAACAACGGAACAGAATGGGTGTTGTATCTTGCCGGAAGCGATGGAAAAAAATTGTGGGTGACCAGTGTACCGACAATTTCGAGCATAACCAAGAACGAGGACGGGTGGCTGGACGGTTGCGAAGTGGTAGTCTACATCACGTTTAACAAGCAACCGACGGCGTATGTGGCGCAAAGACCATGTGAAATGAAATCTTGTGAATTCCCCGCTTTGACGGATATCGTCATTACCGAAGCAGAGGAAGGCGTCGAACTGAAAGCCAAGTACACCGTTCAACTCCACGCGACCCCCGTTCCCGCAAACGCTCCGTTTGAGGGCTTGGAATGGATTTCCTCCGACAACACCAAGGCTACTGTGGACGAGAAAGGTCTTGTAACGGGCGTTGCCGCAGGTGACGTGGAGATCACGGCGAAAGTGGGTGAAGTAATTTCTTCTGTCGCTTGTGTTGTTACCGTAACAGAACCCCAGGTCAGCGTAAATAAAATTGTTTATGATTGGACGGGAAAATTAGCGGGAAAAGTAGTGAATAGCGTGTATAACCTGCCTAAAACGGGCGACATTATGTCCCTTTTGCAACAGTGGTCGCCTGATAACGAGGAAATAACGTCCTTTACCGTTACGGGAATGAGGACCGCGGTGTCCGCCGTTATGGGAATGGGCTTGGCGTATGGTACAAATACCGATTCCTCTATGGTTATAGGGACAAAAGATAATATCAAAGCCATTGTATTCAAAATTATACCGTTCTCCACGGCAAGCATTACGCAAATTTCTGTCAACGGCGTTGATTTCAAAAAAGAGAAAAGCGACGGCGATATTTGGGATGGAAAAATTGAAAGCATGTTTGAGGCGAGAATCGAATTGACGGAAGCGAGCAACACTTTGAATGTTACGATCCCCAGCCATGGAACAGATGACTACTTCGCTATTGTCGGTATGACGTTGGAGGTCGCCGCTCCGTCCCAAATATTCTTGGATTGGACGGGAAAATTAGCGGGAAAAGTAGTGAATAGCGTGTATAACCTGCCTAAAACGGGCGACATTATGTCCCTTTTGCAACAGTGGTCGCCTGATAACGAGGAAATAACGTCCTTTACCGTTACGGGAATGAGGACCGCGGTGTCCGCCGTTATGGGAATGGGCTTGGCGTATGGTACAAATACCGATTCCTCTATGGTTATAGGGACAAAAGATAATATCAAAGCCATTGTATTCAAAATTATACCGTTCTCCACGGCAAGCATTACGCAAATTTCTGTCAACGGCGTTGATTTCAAAAAAGAGAAAAGCGACGGCGATATTTGGGATGGAAAAATTGAAAGCATGTTTGAGGCGAGAATAGAATTGACGGAAGCGAGCAACACCTTGAATGTTACGATCCCCAGCCATGGAACAGATGACTACTTCGCTATTGTCGGTATGACGTTGGAGTGGTAATTGATCTGAGAGTCGACATGAAAACATGTCGGCTCTCTTTGTATCAAATAAAAAAATTTTTCAAATTAACTTAATTTTAACGTGGTTTCCGAAGTATTTACAATGGAAAGAAAAAAACAAGGAGGTCAGACCAATGCAATAAAAAGTTGTTGTAAAAAAATTTCGCTACTCAAAATATTTTACACGAGGTCAAATCCTCAAAGGAGAAAAAAACAATGAAGAAGAAGTTTGTTTTGGTGGCGCTGTTGATCGTTGCCGTAATGACATTCAATATTGTCGGCGTTGCTATGGCTGCGCCCGTTGTTGCGGACGTCGAACCGGAGTATGCGATTGGCAGAGTTACGACAGCAGGACAAAGTTATACGGTACGCGGTTTGGTCGCCGCGAAAAATACCCGAGCCATTGTCCTTTACGACGGGACAGACGGCATTATGGTGTACGGCTCCGGAATTTTGGCATTGGTCGAAGTGGGTGACTACATTCAAATCACCGCCACAGCAAGTTTGTATAACAATTTATTGCAACTAAACTACACAAGCGAAACGGAATGGCAACTGTTGGATGCGTCCGAAGCCCCCGAAGAAAAAGAGGCTGCCGAATTGACCCCAGCAATCGTTACCGATTGGATGACGAGAGCGGGCGCTACGCCGAGTCAACTCACCGTACACGACGTACAGCGTTACACTTGGACGGCAACCGCAACGCGAGTCGGTAGTTATTGGGCATTGACTCCGAGCGACATTACCAACGCGCAGATCGAACCCCTCTACGTTGATACCACCGAATACCCATTGCAAGCGGGCAACGAGTACGATGTGATCGCTTATTTTATCGGCGCAAACCCCGCGTCCGGCACTCCCTATGTGGGTATGATGATCCAAGATTTGGCTGAACGTGGAGAACCGCTGACCATAACTGTTACCAATCAATACATTGCAGAGCCCTTTGCACAGGATTCCCACGTTGACTTAAATGTTCTAATAAACGGTGTTCCTTCCACAGATTACACGGTTGAGTCTTCCGATACTGCTGTCGCCGCAGTGGAAGAAAATGCCGTTGTTCTGAAAGGAGTGGGCACAACAACTTTGACGGTAACGGCGAAAGCCGATACTACCAAATCTGTTCTTGTAACGCTCGTTTCATTTACCGACGTTGCGGAGAGCATAAGTCAGATTGCTATCGGTGGAACTTACTATGTGTTGGGTACGGTTGTTGCAAAAGCCAACAACTATGTTATTATATCCGATGACACAGGCGGCATTATGGTATATGATGTAAAACAAATTTCCGAGTTGTCGCTTGGTGATTATATTGCGGTTGCCGGCACAGTTACAGAATACAACGGTCTTGGACAATTTTCGTACAATCCTGGCGTTGTGGTAACTCCGACAGGCGTAACAATGCCCGTACCCGAAGAAGGCGACAAATTGACCGAGGATATGTTGCAGGGTTGGGTGACTTCTCGCGGACAAAAGGACGTCAAGTTGTATTCTTGGACGGCAGTGGCGGGAACTAAAAACGGCTACAACATTTACAGTTTGTCCGAGGACGGCGTGACGATAGAATCCGCCACCGAACTTTCGGATATTATGCTTGGTATGACTTACAATTTTGAGGGTTATTTCGTCGGCTACAACACCAACAACGCCTATGCTTCGTTCTTGATCACCGATCGTACCGAAGCGGCTACGCAGGAAAATTATCTTGCATTCTATCGCTATTCTCTCAATCTCGGTTTGGATACTACATATCAACTGAACCCCATTGTCGGCGGTACGATCGACGCGGCGAAGTTGGTTTACAGCGGCTTCGATCAGAATGTTATAACCGTTAGCGAAAGCGGTTTGATTACCGCCAAGGATACGGGCGAAACGGTAATTACCGTAACGGGAACTCCCGAATCGGGCGACCCGATCGTAAGACAAATCTCCGTCAATGTTGACTCCTCGATAAGCCAAGTAACTACACCCAACACATACTATTCGGTTATCGGCAAGATCGTTGCCAAGACTTCGCAATCCGTTGTTATCCACGACGGCACTGCGGGAATATTGGTGTTCAGCAGAACGGCGGCAAGCACTTACGACGTTGACGACGTGATACAAGTGTCAGGCACGGTATCCACATTCAACCACATGCTTCAATTCTCCGGAACACTTGATATAAAACCCAGAGAAGATATTACTATCGATGTACCCGCGCTTACGACGTTGACAAAAGAAATTGCCGACGGCTGGGTTGTTACGGAAGGAGTTATCCCCGTAACCGAATGCAAAGGTTACACATGGAAAGCAACTGCCAAAGTAACCGAAGATGGTTTCATGACCATCAATATCGAGGGCAGCAATACCATTATCGAACCTGTATATCTGATTAATCCTTCTTTGATTGAGGACGGCAACACCTACACAATAACAGGATACTTTATCGGTTATTCTTCCAACAACAACTACGCGGCTATTGCGGTTGTTGACGCACAACCTGCAGTCTGACAACTGCGCGCGCAAAAATAGCGGCTTGTAAAAAAAAGGTCGGAGAGATTTTCTCTACGACCTTTTTTGCGCCCGAGTACAGGCAGGCGATCGCCGCGCGACAAGTGGTGGCGGCAAGGCGGCAGAGCGGCAGAGCGGCAAAACTTTCAAAAACATTCAAAGCAGTTGTTTGCGAAATTCTTTCGGGGTCATGCCGTACTGACGTTTGAATTGGCGATTGAAGTAACTTACGTTGTTGAAGCCCACGGCGTAGGCGACGGTAGCCACGTCGTCGTCGGTATCCCGCAACTGACGTCCCGCAACCGTCAGGCGATAGTTGTTGATGTAGTTTATGCAACTTTCGCCCGTGTACTGTTTGAACAGTTTCATCATATAAAACTCGCTGTAACCGCAGTGCTTGGCAATTTTTTCTATCGTAATTTCGTTCATATACTCCGCGCGAATAAATTCCAACGCGCGGCGCACAGTGTACTGCTGTTTGTCCTCGGCGATACCGGGGGCTACGTTCATCAGTCGGTTGTTGTACAAATGAAAAAACACGCGGTACAAATTTGCCTTGATATCCAACTCCGCGCCCTCTTTGTCCGCGTCGCACGTCAAAATGGACGTCATGCTTTGGTCAAACGGAGAATACCAACTGTCGGTAGTGTGCACGACAACGGGCACGGAGTGCTTGTCGTTCAGTAGCGGCGCAAAATATTTCAGCGTACACAAATCCGCCTCGCCCGTTTCCAAAAGGCGCAAGTTAAACACGATCGCGTCAAGTTCCATATCGTTGTCGTCCAAACGGTTGATGGAGTGCATAACAAAGGGGCGCAGTATCAAAATATCTCCCGCGCTTGCCTCGTATCCCGCGCCGTCCACGCAAAACCAACCCTTGCCGCTTTGCACTTTGATTATCTCCATTTCTTCGTGCCAATGAATGGGGTAAAAGGGCAGCATTTCCGAAATGCTCGTGTGATACTTTGCAAAGGGTTGCAATGACGAACCGTGTACGGCTTTTTCTTTGTATTGCTGAATATTTTTGTCGTTCAGCGAATGGTAGTCGCCGATATTCATAGTTTTCTCTCCGACCCGATCGTTCCTAACGGTTTGTTGGAATATTTTCGGTATCATTATACACAAATCGGAGAAATTTGCAAACAAAATCACACCCAAAAACAGTTTTGTGTTAGTTTATAGCAAGATATTGCAATCTCATTTTGAAAAAAATCAATATAATGTGTGTGTAAATCAAAACAGGAGGAGTTAGTAAAATGTTAAAAAAGTACGGTTGGGATTCAAACGAAGAAGCAGACCGCGCCGAGCAGATCGCATTTTACGTTTATGCGCTCGGTTATCCGATGATCGGCAACGAATTGACCAAGTAACAACTTGTCAATGCAACAAATTTACAAGGAGGCGAACATTATGTTAAGATACCTACACTTGTGTGAAATAAAGAAAAAAGACGTCGTGGAATTGTACGAAGAACAAGCGGCGTGTGTTGCGGCGCAATGTCTTGACTACGCGTGCAGGTACGCGGGAAGATAGTCAACAGGCGCATAATTGCGCTGCAAACAAAAAAACAACGTATTTTTCTCCTAAAAAAGGTCCGCCCGCGCGCCGATCGTCGCGAGCGGATCTTTTGTTACATTTTTCGGCGGCTACTTGAAACTTTGTTTGTATTGTGATACAATATACTCTATGAAAATTATTCACACCGCAGATATACATCTCGATTCGCCGCTCGTCGGAGTCAGAGATCCTGCATTGCGCAGGCACGAGTTGTTGCTCGCGTTGGACAAACTTTTTCGTTATGCCGACGCCAACAACGTTTCCGCCGTCATAATCGCGGGAGATCTGTTCGACGTCAATTTTGTCACCGAACAGACCGTTCGCAGCGTGGCGGATATTTTTGCGCACAGCAATGCGGCGATAGCCGTACTCAAAGGCAATCACGGCGGCTCCGCGTCCTATGAGTTGTTGCGACAACTTTGTCCGCAGGTCGGTTTTTTCGGCGAAGAATGGACGAGTTTCAAGTTGGGCAACGTTACGGTCTGCGGAAGAGAGTTGGGCGTCAACGACGACGAGCAGTGGGACAGACTCAGTTTGGACCCAATGCGCTACAACATTGTCGTGTTGCACGGCGACGTGGACGACGACAGTTACGGTCGTATCAACGGTAGGGTTTTGGCAAACAGCGGCGCCAAGTACGTCGCGCTGGGGCACAGGCACGCCTTTTGCGAACACCGTTTCGGTTTGGTGCGCGCGTGTTACAGCGGGGCATTGGAGCCGCGCGGGTTTGACGAAAGTGCGGACACGGGCTTTGTGGAAATCGACACCGATTCGGATCAAATACGCTTTGTGCGCCAGGCGATCCGTTCGGTGGTCACGCGAGTCGTCAATGTGGACGGTATCGACAGCGACGTCGCGCTTCGGCGCGCCGTAACAGACGCGACTGCCGACGTATCGTCGGAAAACTACCTCAACGTTGTGTTCCGCGGAGAACTTTGCGGCGGTCTGCATGCGGAACTTGTCGCCAAGCAAGCGTTGACGGGCAGGTACTTTGCGTTGCGCATTGCCGATTTGACCGTTCCTCGCGTGGATTTGCAGAGCATTATGCAAGAGGTTTCGCTCCGAGGCGAATTTGTCAAGTTGGCAACGGGTATCGAGGACGAAAAATTGCGTAGCGAGGTACTCAAAATGGGACTTGCCGCTTTGAACGGGGAGGATCTGACATGAAGATATTATCCGTTCGAATCGAAAGTTTCGGCAAACTTGGCAAAACGGAAATAGCCTTTCACGACGGACTCAACGTGATCAGGCAAGTCAACGGTTTCGGCAAAACCACTTTGGCAAACTTTATACGCGCAATGCTCTACGGATTTACGTACTCGCGCACGGGAGGAGTGACGGACGCCGCGCGTTTTCAGCCGTGGGGCAGCGACGGACGTTTCGGCGGTAGTATGACGGTGGAACACGAGGGTGAAATTTACCGTATCGAACGCTTTTTCGGGGCGACCGCCAAGGTCGAGCAAAAGAGGTACACCAACGAGCGTACGGGGCGCGAAGTGTTTTGGGACAAGCAACCGGGAGAGATTCTTTTGGGTTTGACGGCGGACAGTTACGACCGATCGGCGTATTTTCCGCAGGAGGCGGTCGCGTTGAGGCCCAACGACAATTTGGACGCCCGTCTTGCCAATTTGGTGCAAAACAGCGCGGACGATTACGACAAAATACAGCAAAAGTTGCGCGACTACAAAAAAAATCTGCAATACGAACGGGGCAGCGGCGGCAAAATTTTCCTTTTGCAACAGCAGATAGATCAACTAACGGGGCAGTTGGAGCAAGCGGGCAACGCTCTGCGCCGACAAAAGGAGATCGACTCGCGCATGCAACAAATAGCGTCGGAGCGACAGGCGATAAACAACGCTCAAATCGATTGTAACGGCAAGTTGGCGCAACTTAACCGCAAGTTGGCGCAGTCGCAACCCTCCGAGGAGGAAATGCGCGCTCGCGCCCGTTACGAGGAAATTAACCAAAGGTTAAAACAAGTTCCGTCGGAGTTTGACGCGGATTTCAGCCGTGCTGAGGACCTTGCGCGACAAATAGCCTCCATTCCCACGGTCAGCCCCGTCGAAAAAAAGCCCAAATCGGGTTACGGACGGATAATCTTGTATTCGACGGCGACGGTGTTGGCGCTTTTGGGTGTGATGTTTCTCGTTTTGGGCATAGCCAACGTTATGAACATGATAACGGGCGTCGTGTTGGGGTGCGTTATATTGGTAATTGCAATTGCGGCGGTCTTTTTGTTCCAACCGCGCAAAAAAAAGCGCGTCAAATCGGACCCCGACCCGTCGGAAGAACGACCCGATCTGCCGCCCGTCACGCGCGAACAGTTGGAATCGGAATTTTTCTTCCTGGCGCACAAGTACGTGTTTGCGGAAGTAAACGACGTGGAGAGCGTGCGTCGCGCTTTGTGGAAAGCCCACTCGGACTACCAAAGCGACCAGCGCACTTTGGAAACGCTCTTGCCCATAGTCAACCGTCCGCAAACGGACGTATCGGGTCTGGAACAGCAACTCGAAGAAGTCAACGGCATCAAATCCCAACTTGACAACCGAGCAAACGCTTTGCTTCGCGAAGAAACGGGGCTTGCCGAAGAACGCAAACGTCTTGTCGTCAACGGAGTCGCCGTGCAGGACAAACTTATGGAGTGTCAAGCGGAGTTGGAACAGGCAAAACGTCAATATGCGCTTGCGGAAAAAGTTTCGGTGATGTTGGAACAAGCCAAGGACAACCTTTCGAGCAGTTACCTGCCCAGATTGTGCAAACGCACCACCGAGTTGTTGCAGTACGTTACGCAGAGCAATTTGGAGGCGACCGTGGATCGTACGTTTGCCGTCAGCCTGCGCGAGCGCGGTCAAACCAAATCCATGAGCGAGTTCAGTCGCGGCATACGGGAAATAACGTTGCTGTGTTTTAGGCTTGCGCTCAGCGAGTTGCTGTACAACGGCAACATTCCTTTCATCATTGTGGACGACGCGTTTGTCAACTTTGACGAGGACAACTTTGTAAGGGCAACGGAGTTGTTGCGACAACTCTCGGCGCACGGGCAAGCGGTGTACTTGTCCTGTCACAGCAGATCGGGCAAGTTACTTTAATATTGTAAAAAGGTATATAATTTCAGATATAATAAGAGGTATAAAAGATGGATGTAAAACAATTTGCCAAACAAATCAGGCGCAATACATTGCGGTGTATCCACTCCCAAGGCTCGGGACACGTCGGCGGCAGTTTGTCCATTGCGGATCTGCTGGCGGTGCTGTACTCCAAGCACATGCGCGTCGATCCCGCAAATCCCAAGTCGGAAAGCAGGGACAAGTTGGTACTCAGCAAGGGACACGCGGGTCCCGCGCTGTATGCCGCTCTTTCGCTCAAAGGGTTTTTCCCCGAGGAGTGGTTGGATACGCTCAACAAGTTGGGCACTCGGCTGCCTAGTCACGTCAATATCAACCTCACCCCCGGCGTGGACATGACCGCGGGCAGTCTTGGTCAGGGGCTGTCCTGCGCGTGCGGATTGGCGCTTGCCGACAGGCTCAAAGGCGTTGACGGATACGTCTACGTCATTATCGGCGACGGCGAATTGCAGGAAGGGCAAAATTGGGAAGGCGCAATGTTTGCCGCGCACAAAAAGTTGGACCGCTTGATCGTGTTTGTGGATAGCAACAAAATGCAAATAGACGGTCTTACGGAGAACGTTCTCAATATCGAGGACATTCAAGCCAAGTTTGCCGCTTTCGGATTCGACACGCAACGCGCAAACGGGCACGACTGCGAGGCGATCGATCGCGCGATAGCGCAAGCCAAGCAAACTTGCGGAAAACCTCACTGCATTGTGCTCGATACCGTCAAGGGCAAGGGCGTAAGTTTTTACGAAACAATGGGTCCGGGCGTACACAGTACAACAGTTACCGACGAGCAGTATGCGTTGGCGTTGAAGGAATTGGATTAGGAGGCGAACAATGGAACTGAGAAAAGAATATGTGGGCGAACTTGCCCGTTTGATGCGCCAAAACGACAAAATCGTAATTCTCGACGCCGATCTGGCGGGCGCGGGCGGCACCAAACCGCTGTACGAGGAGTTCCCCGACAGATGTATCGAAGTGGGCATTGCCGAGGCAAACATGACGTGTATTGCCGCGGGATTGGCGGCAAGCGGTTTTGTACCTTTCATTCACAGTTTTGTCCCCTTTGTAGCGCGGCGCGCTCTCGATCAGATAGCCGTTTCCGTCAGTTACAGTCAACAAAACGTCCGTATTGTGGGGTACGACCCGGGCGTACACACGACGTCAAACGGCGGCACTCACATGAGTTTCGAGGACGTTGCCACAATGCGCGCGTTTTGCAACATTGCCGTGTTGGATATCGTGGACGGAATTCAATTGCGCAAGGCGTTGCCCTATATCGTTCAACACCAAGGACCTATGTACATTCGTTTCGTGCGCAAGCAAACGGACGTGATCTTTGACGAAAACTACGTTTTCCGCTTCGGAAAAGCGGACAAGTTGCGCGACGGCAAAGATATTACGATCATAGCAAGCGGCACAATGACTTTTGACGCTTTGCAAGCGGCAAACAAGTTGGAAGAAGCGGGCATTTCCGTCGATTTGCTGAGCATCCACACCGTCAAGCCGTTGGACGAGCAAGCGGTAACAGAGTCCGCGCGCAAAACGGGTCGCGTGCTTACCGTGGAAAATCACAGCATACACGGCGGATTGTACGGCGCCGTGACGGAACTCCTTTCCGCGCAATTGCCCACGCTTTGCGACGCCGTAGCGGTGCGGGACAAACTTACGCAAGTGGGCAATCTCAATGATCTCAAACGCGACTACGGACTGACTGCGGACGACGTGTTCGACCGCGCAACGCGATTGTTGAACCGCCGTTAGAGGCTGTTACGCTGTTTTTATCCTGTTTCCCGCGCGTCGGAGCAAATCTCCGCGCGTGGGAATTTTTTTAATCCATCCTTACAAAATGGGCAAATTTGTAAGCCGAAAAATCATAATATTGTTGTAAAAATGCGACGATAAAAATGAACAAAGCGGCAAAAATTTTATTTGTTGTCATTACTCTTGACAATCGCGAAAAAAAGGTATATCGATTATGTATAAAGCAAGATTTTTGAAAAAATCAGAGGTGACAAAATGTATGATGTATTGATCATCGGGGCAGGAGTAGTGGGATGTTCAATTGCCCGCGAACTGTCCGGATGGAAATTGCGCATTGGCGTCGTGGACAAAGAAAACGACGTTGCAATGGGCACAAGCAAAGCCAACTCCGGCATAGCGCACGCCGGATTCGACGCAAAGACAGGTACAAACAAAGCCATTTACAACGTGTTGGGCGCCAAGATGTTCCCCGCTCTTTCCAAGGAACTTGACTTCCCCTACCGTCAGAACGGCGCGTTTGTACTTTGTTTTGATGAGAGCGAGCGCGGCAAGTTGGTGGAATTGATGGAGCAAGGCATTCGCAACGGAGTCAAGGGACTTTCTATTTTGGAGGGAGATCAAGTTCGCGCAATGGAGCCGAACGTATCCGACAAGGTAGTCGCCGCCCTTTATGCGGAAACAAGCGGCATTGTCAGCCCTTACGAAATGACTGTCGCCTATGCGGAAAACGCCGCCGTCAACGGAGCGGAATTTTTGCTCAACGAAGAAATAACGGGTATTCAACGGACGAAACACGGTTTCGAAGTGCAAATGACGGACAAAACGTTGTTTGCCCGCGCCATTGTCAACTGCGCAGGCGTTTTCGCCGACGAGATCTACGGCATGGTATCCGACAAGCCTTTGTTTTCCATTGTGGCGCGCAAGGGCGAATATTGCTTGTTGGACAAAAAGTGCGGCGGTTTGACGGACAAGACTCTGTTTCAATTGCCGTCGGCAATGGGCAAAGGGGTGTTGGTCGCGCCCACAACGCACGGCAACATTATTGTCGGTCCGACCGCTCAGGATATAGACAACAAGGAGGACGTGGACACCACGTTCGACGGACTCAACAAGGCTTTCGACACGGCGACGGTCAGCGTACCCACGCTTGCGCGCCGCAACATAATTACGCAGTTTGCGGGATTGCGCGCTCATCCTATCGGCGGCGACTTTATCATCGGCGAGAGCGAAATAGAAAACTTCTTCAACGTGGCGGGTATCGAGTCGCCCGGATTGACTTCCGCCCCCGCCATTGCGGTAGACGTAGCGAAACAAGTCGCCGACAAGTTGCACGCGGACAAAAACGACAAATTTGTCGCGCAACGTCGCGGTATCCCCTGCTTTGCCAAGATGAGCGACAGCGAGCGCGAGGCTCTCATAGCGACAAATCCGCTGTACGGCAGGATAGTTTGCCGTTGCGAAAACGTTACCGAGGGCGAAATTGTGGATAGTATTCGCCGTCCCGTCGGCGCAACAGATCTCGACGGCGTCAAACGTCGCACGCGCGCAGGAATGGGCAGATGTCAAATGGGTTTCTGCACGCCTCGCGTAATGGAGATACTGTGCCGCGAACTTGGCAAAGATATGACGGAAATCACCAAATACGGCAAAGGCAGCCGCATTGTGGTGGGGAGGACGGAATGACATACAGAGATATAGTTATCGTGGGCGGCGGTCCTGCTGGTCTTGCCGCGGCGACGGCGGCTTACGACGCGGGTTCTACGGATATTGTGGTTTTGGAGCGCGAGGAAAATCTCGGCGGTATCCTCAACCAGTGCATACACAACGGTTTCGGATTGCACACTTTCAAAGAGGAATTGACGGGTCCCGAGTACGCTGCTCGTTTTGAACAGTTGGTGTACGACCGCGGTATCGAGTACCGTTTGGGCAGTACCGTCATCAACGTGAGCGACGACAAAGTAGTCACCTACGTCAGCGAAAAGGACGGTTTGCAAAAAATCAAAGCCAAAGCCGTCGTTTTGACGTGCGGGTGCCGTGAGCGTCCCCGCGGCGGCATAAATATTGCGGGCGCGCGCGCGGCGGGAATTTTTTCCGCGGGTACTGCGCAAAAGTTGGTAAATATCGACGGGCTTATGCCCGGCAGAGAGGTAGTTATCCTCGGTTCGGGCGATATAGGACTCATCATGGCGCGCCGCATGACGTTCGAGGGCGCCAAGGTCAAAGCCGTGGTGGAGTTAATGCCCTATTCGTCGGGACTCAACCGCAACATTGTTCAATGCCTCAACGACTTTGACATTCCTTTGTTGTTCAGCCACACGGTCGTGGACATCAAGGCGACAAACGGCAGGGTTTCCTCCGTTGTAATCGCGCAGGTAGACGAAAAATTGCAACCCATCATGTCCACCGCGCAGGAAATTCCCTGCGATACGTTGCTGTTGTCCGTGGGACTTCTTCCGGAAAACGAACTTGCGGGCTATGCGGGAGTGCAACTCAGCCCCGTTACCAACGGCGCGATCGTGGACGATCAGATGATGACAAGCGTCGAGGGAATTTTCGAGTGCGGCAACGTGTTGCACGTACACGACCTTGTCGATTACGTCAGCGAAGAAAGCACTCACGCGGGCAAATGCGCCGCCGCATACGTGCAAAACGGCATGACGGCAACGGAATACGTTCCCACATGCGGCACAAACGGCGTCAGATACGTAGTTCCGCAAAAGATTCGCAAGGATACCAATTACGAACAGATCAGTTTGCGCATGCGCGTTGCAAACGCGTTCCGCAACGTGGAACTTGCCGTACTTCTGGACGGCGAAAAGATCGTTTCGCGCAAACGTCCCATAGTGACCCCGGGCGAAATGGAAACGGTGGTACTCAACAGCGAAATGGTGGAACGCGTCAAGCACGGTTCCAAGTTGGAAGTAACTCTGTTAGGAGGTACAAAATGAGCAAGCAATTTATTTGTATCAACTGTCCTCTCGGCTGTCATTTGGAAGTAGACGACAGCAATTTGGACGACATCAAAGTTTCGGGCAACACATGTCCTCGCGGCAAGATCTACGCCGTCAGCGAAGTCACCGCTCCCAAGCGCATGGTTACGGATTCCGTTCCCGTGGAGGACGGCGATGTGTTGCGCGTGTCCGTCAAAACGGCGTCGCCCATTCCCAAAGAGAAGATATTCGACTGTATCGAAGTCATTAGGACTGTGCGCGCCCATGCGCCCGTAAATATCGGCGACGTACTCTATTCCAACGTGTGCGACACGGGCGTAGATATAGTTGCAACTCGCAACGCCAAGAGAATTTGATTTGAGGTAAAGCAAATGAAGTACGTTCTTGCATTGGATCAAGGCACAACAAGTTCTCGCGCGATAGTTTTCGATCGCAACGGTCAGATAGTGGGCAGCGCGCAACAGGAGTTCAAACAGGTCTACCCGCACACGGGTTGGGTAGAACACGAGCCGCAGGAAATTTTGGGCAGCCAAGTGGGCGTTATACCCGAGGCGTTGGTGCGCGCGGGCGTATCTAGTCAGGATATTGCTGCGATAGGCATAACCAACCAGCGCGAAACGACTATTGTTTGGGACAAGCAAACGGGCAAACCCGTTTACAACGCCATTGTGTGGCAATGCCGTCGCACAATGGACTACTGCGAGCAACTGCGGGTCCAAGGCTTGGACAAAATGATCTATGACAAGACGGGTTTGGTATTGGACGCGTATTTTTCCGCGACCAAGATCAAATGGATATTGGACAACGTTGAGGGCGCGCGCGAACGCGCCGAAAAGGGCGAATTGTTGTTCGGCACTGTGGATACCTACTTGATGTGGAATCTCAGCAAGGGCAGAATTTTCGCCACCGACTACACCAACGCCAGCCGCACAATGCTCTACAACATTCACACGCTCAGTTGGGATGACGATTTGCTCAAACTGTTCGGTATCCCCAAGTGCATGCTCCCCGAGGTACGTCCCTCCGGCTACAACTACGGCTATACCGATTCGACGGTGGTGGGCGCAAACATTCCCATTTGCGGCGTTGTGGGCGACCAACAGTCTGCGCTTTTCGGACAGTTGTGCGTGGAGCGCGGCTCAATGAAAAACACCTACGGCACGGGTTGCTTTTTGCTGATGAACACAGGCGACAAACCTGTCGTTTCCAACGGTTTGGTAACGACCCTCGCCGCAAGTTTGACGGACAAACCCGACTACGTGTTGGAGGGTAGCGTGTTTATGGGCGGAGCGATCGTGCAGTGGTTGCGCGACGAAATGCGTATGATACGCGCCGCTTCCGAAACGGAACGCTACGCGCTTGCCGTCAAGGACACCAACGGCGTGTACCTCATTCCCGCCTTTGTCGGTTTGGGCGCGCCCTATTGGGATCCCAAAGTGCGAGGGACGGTTTACGGCTTGACGCGCGGCACCAAGAAAGAACACTTTATCCGAGCCGCTTTGGAGAGCATTGCCTACCAAGTGTACGACGTGGCAAAGGCAATGGAAAAGGATCTCGGCAGTCCCATCACCTCGCTCAATGTGGACGGCGGCGCAAGCGCAAACAACTTTTTGCTGCAATTCCAAGCCGACATACTCAAAACCGACGTCGTTCGTCCCAAGGTTATCGAAACGACCGCTCTCGGCGCATGCTATCTTGCGGGACTCACCGTCGGCTATTGGAAGGATATCGAGGACATCAAGTCCAACAAGGAGATCGAGCGCGTGTTCAAGCCCTCAATGGACGAGGACAAACGCCTCAAACTCGTTCAAGGTTGGGATCTTTGCATAGAGCGCGCAAGATACAAGGCGTAGCGCAACCAACTCGGTTAGCCCAAACTCGCTTTTGTGGATAACTTGCAACTGAAAATTTAACTAAAAAGTCATGGCACTGCCCATGGGCAGTTTTCGTTTCCGTGAAAACGAAAACACGTTGTGTTTTACCCGTCCGTACCGTCAACGCGGTGGACAACTTACAAAAAAACAAATTCCGATAGACGGAATTGTTGATAGAAAAAATAAAAATTTTTTTAGGAGGTAACTAAAGAATGGAGTTTTTCAAAAAGAATAAGAAAGCTCTCATCATGCTTGCCATTGCTCTTGCAGTAATTTTGGTTTCCAGTTTCTGCGCGGCATTGGTACAAACGGACGGCTTCCAAGTAAAAGTCACCGATTTGCGTAATGTGACAAACCGAGCCGACCCCGATGATACCGCTAACGTAATCAAACCCAATGGTGCAATCGTTTCCGGTATTTTGTTCGTTCCCAAAACGGCAACAAAGGATAACCCCGCTCCCGGTATCGTACTTACCCACGGCTATCTCAACAACAGAGAGTTGCAATTGCAAAACGCTATCGAACTCGCTCACCGCGGATTTGTAGTTGTAACCATTGACCGCGGCGGACACGGTAACTACACGATCGAGGAATCCACTTCCGCGATGATGAACACCGCCGGCATGTACGACGCAGCCAAATATTTGTACAATCTGCCCTATGTAGACAAGGACAAGATCGGTATTTCCGGTCACTCCATGGGTGGTTTCACTACATCTATGACGCTCATGCAAGACGCCGCAACCGGCATTATCTCTGCGGGCTTGATGCAAGGTTGGGATACCTTTATGGGTGCAGGCGCGGACGTTTCCGTCGGTATCCTCAAAGCGCGTGACGACGAATTCTTCTTCGGTAGCACTTACGCAGACGGAACCGAGTCTATCTGCCGTGAATATCTGCATTCCACAGGTGCGGCAGGCTTTGTAGGCGTAACCGGCTACGGCACGACAAAAGACGCTATCAATATTGAAAACGGCGGCATTTACATCAATGGTCAACTCACCACGGTGGAAGAAGGCACTGCGGCAGGCAGCCCCTTCCGTGTGATTTACGAGTCCAACGAAATTCACCCCATCAACCACTTCTCAATTGCAAGTGCGGCTCACGTAACCAACTTCTTCTACACTGCGTTCGGAACTCCCAATGGAGCGAACTATCACAAGAGCACCGCTGAAATTTGGTGGGTCAAGGAAGCCTTCTCGTTCATTGGCTTGATTGCTTTCTTCTTCATGCTCTTCCCGCTCATCTCTGTTTTGCTCAATCTGCCCTGCTTTGCTTCCCTCAAAAAGAAAGAACCCGCAGAAGGCGAAGAGATCCCCGCGGAAAATCTTGTTTCTATCAAGAAGGGCGGACTTGTGGGTATCACCCGCACCGTGCTGTTCTTCCTTTCAGGCTTGGCAACAATGTTCTTTGGCGGATTTATCCTGCGCAAAGTGTACACCGAGTGGGGCAATGATCTTGTTCCCATCAACAAGATTTGGCCGCAAGACACAACCGGCAAAATTGCCGCTTGGGGCTTGGTGAGCGCGGTGTTCGGCCTTGCAGTTTTGCTTTGCGTTTGGGGCGTTACGGCTCTTGTCAACCATATCGCAGGCAAGAAAGGCAAAGAGCAAATAGCTGTTACCAACCCGTTTGCTTGCGCCAAGATCGGACTTCTTGACTTCATTAAGACGGTTTTGTTCGCCTTCCTCGTTGTAATTATCGGCTACGTTGTAGTTTGGATCAATTGGGGCATCTGGACTGTTGACTTCCGTATTTGGACGCTCGACGTACATCCGTTTGTTATCGACATGGCTCCCACAATGCTTCGTTACACTCCGTTGTTCCTCATCTTCTACCTTGTGTCCGCTATCGGCAACGCAGGTATGCGTGCAAAGGAACTGCCCGAGTGGGCAAGCGTGCTTATCAACGCTCTGTTCAACAGCCTTGGCGTTGCGCTGGTTGTCATCATTCAATATGCAACCTTCCGCTCCACGGGCGTTTTGTGGCAAGGCGACATGAACCTCGGTTACATTGTTGTGTTCCCGCTCATTCCCATTCTTGCCATTGCAACGGTCATCTCCCGTTACACTTACAAACGTACGGGCAACGTGTGGTTGGGCGCGCTCATCAACGCGATACTGTTCACGGTCATCACGGTTGCAAACACAGCAACTTCTATCCCCTACGCCGCTTAGTTGCACAGGGTATAGAACCGTCACGGTTCGTTGTTATTGAGGTCAAGCGCAAACAAAGCGCGTGCAATAGCAAACAAAATCAAAGGCGAAGCAAACCGCTTCGCCTTTTTTTGTGGGCAAATTGTACTTTCAAGCGCAACGCGGCAAGAAAATACTTGCGCTTTGTCATTTTGCGCGGAGCGAATGTAATACTATTTAGCCGAGGGCGTTGTTTTGTACGTTGGAGCAAGTGGCAGTTTGCGGCGTTTTGGGCGTCGGTTGCCGCTTGAAAACAGCAAACTGCGTTTGCAACGATTTTCGTGAACAGTTGACAACGCGGTGACGGAATAGTACAATGTTGCCATGAACAAGATCGGAGTGATAACGGATATTCACGGCAACTTGGAGGCGTTGACTGCCGTTTTGCGCCTTTTGGACGAGATCGGTTGCGACGAAATTTTGCATTTGGGCGACGTGGTGGACATTGGTCCAAACTCGCGCGAGTGCTTGGAATTGTTGCTTTCTCGCAAGGACGTAACGTGCCTGCTCGGCAATCACGACAGGGATTTCGTCCTGCGCGAAACTTCGGTGCGCGTAATGTCGCACGTCCCGTCCGAACACAAAAAACAGGTGTTTGACAGCATGGGCGAACAACTGCGCCATGCGGTGGAGCGGTTTCCTTTGTATGCGGAGCGCGTTTGCGGCGGGCAAAAATTACTGTTTTGCCACTATGCGTTGCGAAACCAACCGTTTGATTGGAACGTTTATCCTTTCATGCCCTTGCAAAATCAACCCACGGCGGAGCAGTTCGACGAGATTTTTGCCGACGTCAACGCGGACGCGGTGTTTTTCGGACACAAGCACGAGCCGTGCGACATTACGGGCAGGTTGCTCTACGTAGACGTGGGCAGCGTAGGCTGTCACCGCGACCCCTTGGCGCGGGGAGTGGTAATCGAGTACGACGACAAGTCGTGGAGTTATCGCCGCGTAGAAACGCCATACGACGCCGAGAAAGTGCGCGGCAACATGTTGCGCAAGATGTATGCGGGCGGCGCGCTGTACGATTACTATTTTTTGCACAAGTAGGGTTGATTTGCGCGGCAATTCGTCGCCGACCGTTTTCGGCGCGGAGCAAAGGGCTTGCTTACGGCGTAAAAATTTTTTTACCGCTTGACATCGCAAGCCGATACAAGTATAATTTTAGTTACCTCGCAATGTTTTGAGCAAGTCAAGGAGGCAATATGGGCAAAAAGAAAAAAGGTTGTTTGAGCAAAGTGATAGCCACGTTGGTGACGGTGATCGTTTTGCTCGTCGTTGTCTACGTCGGCTTGGGCGTGGGCGATTACTACGGGCTGTTTGTCAGCGGCAAGTACAAAACGGAAAAAGACCTTTTGGGCAACAGATTGGAGATCAACCTCAAAATAGGCGGCAAGTTTGACGAGGAGTCCATTTACAAGGACCTGTCCTGGCGCGCCGTCGGCGACAAAATTTACGTTTTTGAAAAGGACGACGTCAGCGAGGAATGGGCAACGATCCAAAACGGCGTTTTGTCCTTTGGCGAGGACGAGTTGGTGATCGCCCGATACTACAAGGACGGCGATACCAAGCACGACCCCGACGAACGCGGTTTTTTGGACAAGTTTCGCAACATTTTCAAACCCATGTCGCGGTTTTGCCAATGGATCGAGGACAAAACAAACAGTAAATAACAACAAAAACTCACCGCCGCAAAGACGGTGAGTTTTTTTGTCGCAAGTTTGTTCAGTTTTTTCTTTCGTCGCCCCAATAGCAAACGAACACTGTCCCGGGACCGCAGTGCGAGGCTATTACGGGACCTATGTCAAACAGGCGTATGTCCGCTTTGGGGTAGGCGAGTTTGAGTTTTGCCGCCACGTTGTTGGCCGCGCTGATGTAGTCGCTGTGCCCCAGCCACAGTTTGCCGTCGTAGTCTGCGCCGTCGCGCACCGTTTGCGCAATTTTGTCCAACAGTTTGCCGACGGCTTTTGTTTCGCTCATACAGCGGGCGACGGGCACTATCTTGCCGTTAATGTCGGTGTTCATCACGGGACAGATGTGCAACAAATTGCCCACAAGCGCGGTAGCCGCCCCGACCCGTCCGCTTCGACGAAAATACGTCAACGTCGTCGAGTAAAATATGTGGTGTACTTTGCCGCGGTTGAGCAACGCCCATTGATACACTTCGTCAATGTTTTTGCCGCTGTCGCGCAGGTCTGCCAAGCAATCCGCAAACATTCCCAGACCAACGCACGCGCAGGTGGAGTCGAGTATGTATATCTTGCGGTCTGGGTACTCCTCGCGCAATTGCTCGGCGGCGTTGAGCGCGTTTACGACCGAGTTGGACAACGCCGAACTGAAAACGACGTGGAGCAGATCGCCTTTGTCCAATAGCGGACGGAAAAAATCTTTGTAACGTTCTACGTTTATCAACGAGGTGTGGGAGTTTTTGCCCGCGGCGAGTTTGTTGTAGAACAACGCCAAGCCGTTTCCCGAACGCATATCGTCAACGTACTCCTGTCCGTCGATGGTGTAGGTGTAGGCTATCGTGGGTATTTGCCGATTGTTCATGTGTTGTAGGTCAAGGTCAACCGTCGATTCGCAACTTATCGTGTACATTTTGTTCTCCGTATTGTTTGTTTTTTTGTTTTGCTATTGGGGTATGCGTTGCTCGCAACGCCGTCGCGATCAGCCGAGCGTGGCTCTGCGGCGTTTGCGTTTGGGCAACAGTGCGCCCCTTACTGTTTTTATTATAGCCTGTATTTGGCAAAAGTCCCCCTACTGTTGCCTTGCGCAACTCTATTGTGGCAAAATCGTTTGGTAGAGTCGGGTTCGAGCCACTCTACCGACAGTAGAATACTCTCAAAAACTTGCATATATTGCGGTACGGTGGTATAATAACAATATGGACGAACTCAAAATGACAATTGCCGCCAACTTGGCGGAGTACCGCAAGCAGGCGCACCTCACGCAACAACAACTCGCGGAAAAAATCAACTACTCCGACAAAACGGTGAGCAAGTGGGAGCGCGGCGAGGGCGTCCCCGACGTGCTTGTACTCAAACAAATAGCCGACATCTACGGCATCACCGTCAACGACTTTTTGTATGCGCATGCGGACAAACCCAAGAAACTTCGCCTCAAAGACTTTTGGGCAAAGCGGTGGTTGATAACCTTGCTCAGCGCGGGGTTGGCGTTTTTGGTGGCGACGATAGTTACAGTCATTTGGTGGATGATCGTGCCCGACGACGGCGCGACCGTCGCCAAGTTTGCCTACCTCACGGCAATACCCGTCGCGCTCATAGTGACGTTGGTGTTCAGTTGTCTGTGGGGCAAGTTGTGGATGCGTTGTATCGTGGTGTCCGCGCTCATTTGGACGCTGTGCTTGTTGTTGCACCTTGTTATCAACATAGTGCAGGATAGTTACGCTTGGATGATCTACTTGATCGGCGCGGCATTGCAAGTATTGGTGGTGCTTTGGTTTGTGCTGGCGTATTTTGTCAAGCGCGGCAAGAGCAAAGAACCGTCGGACAAAACTCCCGAAGAGTAGTTTGATACGTGTTTTGTCACGGTTTGTCACGGCTTGGCGTTTCCGCCGTTTTGAGCGGGTTGCGGGTTTGAAAATCGGCGCGTAGCAGTCGAATTCGCCCCCTGTATGGGCAAAAAGCGCGAAAAAACAGAAAATATTGAAAAATAAAAAGAACAATTTTTTGTTTAACTGTTGACATAATCGCGTTTCGATTATATAATCATATTATAGCGTAAAAGTTAGCGCAAAATAAAAGGAGGAAACATCTTATGAAATATTGTTCGGGTTGTGGCGCTGAAAATGCAGACAACGCCACCAATTGCGAAAAGTGCGGCAAGCCTTTTGAACAACCGCAGGTTCAATATCAACCTCAACCGCAATATCAACCCCAACCTCAACCGCAGACTGTCTATGTGCAACCGCGTGGTAACAACGGTCTGTGCGTGGCCGGCTTTGTTCTTGCATTGCTTGGCTTCAACTTTATTGCCTTCATTCTGTCCCTTGTGGGCGTAATCAAAGGCAAAAAGAACGGCGACAAACTCGGTTTGGGCATTGCGGGTATCGTGCTCAGCAGTTTGTGGGTTGTGGCATTGCTCATCATCATTATAGTTTTTGCTGGTGGTGTTGCTTCGCAAATGGCAGTTCCCACATTGTTTACACTTCTGTAAGAAACTCACAAAAAGAAAAATCCGAGCGGGATCGTTCGGATTTTTTCTTTTTTATTTGACGGCAAGCGTATAGCGGTGGTACAATATTTTAGGTTTGTTTGCGCCGACGCGCAGACCGTTACAGGAGAGTATGATGTTAGAAGTTGTTGCCGCGCTTATCTGGCGCGACGGAAAATTTCTTATATGCCAACGTCCCGCCGACAAAAAACGCGCCCTTTTGTGGGAATTTGTGGGCGGCAAACGTGAGTCGGGCGAAACTCTTGCGCAAGCGCTTCGGCGGGAATGTCGCGAGGAACTTGCAATAGACGTGCAAGTGCACGACGTGTTTTGTCAAGTTACGCACGCCTATCCCGACGTTACGGTCCATTTGACGCTTTTCAACGCCACCACAAACGACGTGCCCGTCATGTTGGAACACAACGATATGCGTTGGATAACTCCCGACCAAATCGACGAATTTGAGTTTTGTCCTGCCGACGCCGACATACTTCTTCAAATAAAACAACTCCGCTGAACGCCCTTTTTCGCTTTCCGTCATGAGCGTTTCAAAGTTTTGTTTGCGTGCGGCAAATGCTTTCACGGCGCACGCGACCGCCCGCAAAAATATTGCAAAAAAAAGAGCGTTGCGGGCTCTTTTTTGTTTTTAGTTTGTTTTGTCGTTTATCAACTGTTTCTGTTTTTTCATTTCGCGGAATTTGATAACTATTTGGAAGCCGATCGCCACAATGAACAACAGCGTGAGGACAATGGGTATGGGCAAAAATTTAGGTTCTTGCCACACTGTGACGTCGAACAAGTCCTCAACTATTTTGCAACAACTGTTGAACATTGTCACCGAGCCTATCAATTGCGTTATTACAAACACCCAAAACAACATTTTTGTCTGTCTGTAATCGCGGTAAACTCTCAATTTTTCTTTGTGCGTTGACAAAACATCTCCGATCGCTTTGGTTTTTTCCTCAAATTCCTTTTCGAACGATTGCAAATTTTGCGTTTCTTCCGTATAGCGAAAGTAGGCGTTCAGGTGATCCATTGACGACGGGCAGTTGAAACAGCACCTGGTGCGGTACAGTTTTGCCTTTACCAACAGGTCGGATAGGTATGAGTCGTCGCGTTTCAGTTCCGTTTCGCTTTGGTAAACTTTGGGATTTACTTCGGACATTTCCGCAATGCGGCGCAACATAGAAAATTTGCGATTGAGCGTCAACAAAAACAGGTAAAAGTAATTGTTTTTTGCCGCGACGGGGAATTGGTTGACAAAGAAATCGTTTGTTTTGGTGTCGTCCACCAAATTGGATACGTTTATCATTGCCATGTCCGTTCCGCACCAGCGGCTGTTTTCAAATGGTTCAAAAGGCTTTTGAGCCGCAGTTTGGTAGGATTGTTTGAAGTTGTGACTTGCAAGCCGCACCAACTTGTCACATTCGTCGTCGGTCCCGTCCAAGACCACGGCAGAGTAGAGTATCGGTTTGAGGTCGTAGAAACTCAGTTGTTTGTTGCGATCGAAGCCGAACGCTTGCGGCAGGTTGGATAGTACCGCCTCTGCCGCTTGGGCAACGGTAATTTCGCGGTAGGTATCTTTGCCTGTGGGTATTTGCAACACGTTCGCTTGCGATTTGAGTTCGGCGAGGAAGTAGTTTGCGTTGATGTAGTCGTCCGCGTCGTCCGAGCGGTACTCCCACTCGAATTCCAGAAAGCCTATTTGCGTTTCGAACAAATGCAACGCCACCTCGCGCAATTTGATGGCTAACGGACGCCCGCTTTGATTTGCGCGCACCGACAAGTTGACCGACGTGTTTGCGTTGGGCAATCCGAATTGCGCGCGCGAGCCGTTTGCCAGATACAAACTGCGCAGTATCGCCTGTTGCGAGTTGCCTTGCTTGGCGATTATGTAGTCAAACAGGTGGTTTGTGGCAAAGTTTTTTTCTTCCCAAACGTGCTTGCCGTTTGCGTCGAGCAATGCCGTCAGTTGTTGCGGCGCGTCGGCTCGGCAAACGAACGGTATCAACAGTTTGCTGAATTGTTTCAATATCTTAGACATTGCTAACTCCTTTGGATTTCAGTTCCTCTATGCGGTCGTCTATCGTTTTGCGCGCCTTTTTGCCTGTTGTGGTGTTTTTTTGATATTCGTTGAGGCGGTCGAAAATTTCCACGCTCTTTTTGTGGTAGGCAATGCAATTTTCATAGTCCTCCGCAAACAAGTACAATCCCGCAAGGTCTTGGTAGGCGTAGACTATGAACACTTTGTTTGCAAGCAAGTCTTCTCTCTCCTTTTGTTCGAGAAATTCCAACCCTTTGCGGTATTCCTCCGCCGCTTTGTCCGTTTGACCGGACATGCGGTACATATTTGCCAAGCGACGGTAACTGTACCAAATTTCTTTGATGTATCTGATGTAATCGGAGTTGACGCACTCGTCCAACAGTTTGCGAGCCTCGGTGTAGTACTTCAAAGCCTCGTCGAAATGTCCGCTTTGCGAATGACTCTTTCCCAAATTCGATATTGCCGCTGCGTGCGTCCATTTTTGCGACAGGGTGGTGTAGTCGGCGGTGTACTTTACTGCCTTTTCGAAATAAGGAATGGACTTTTCCCATTGCTTTGTCGCGTGGTAGTAGTAGCCTCGCACGGTTTGGTGATAACAGCGACTTTCGGGCGAAAACGGATAATTTTTGTTTTCCAACTCATTCCATATTTTGTCCGCCCAATCGGCGTAGACCGTTATTTCTTCGGGAGTGCCGCAGTCGTCCAGCAAAAATATAAAGTTGGGCTCGTAGGAGAAGTACATTTCGAACTTCTCGTCGTCGGTCAAATGGAAATTTTTGAGCAATTCGTACGCCTTGCGGAATTCCTCCAAGCAGGGCGCGCCGTCGCGTTGAGCGAACAAAAACCCCGCGCAATCTATGTGACTGCGCGCCAAGGCAAGCGCGTCGCGTTTGCTCCCGTCGCCGTGCATTTCCGCAAATTGTTGTAGCGAATGTTGGTAGTGAATGTTTCTGTCCAACAAAATGTCGCTGTAATAATCGGCGGTTTCGTAGATGGGTTGCGTTTCAAACAGGTCGCGCGCAATGTTCAACGCCTCGCGGTAGAGTTCTTCGTCGCCGAAATCGTGGAACGCGCGCGCAATGTTTACAAAGTAGGGCATGAAAGTCATGTCGAATTTGTCGTGTATTTCCACGCCCTTGTCGGCGAGCAACAACTTGATTTTTTGAAACAGCGTGTCCGCCATTTCCAAAATTTCGCTCCCCATGTTGTTTCGAATGTAGTTTACGTTTTCGAGGTGGGAGATTTTGTAACTGTTGCCGTGGTTGTTGCGCTTGACGGACAGGAACATGCGTATCGTGTTGATAAAGCCCACAAACGCCAACGAAATACTTCCGTTTACCACCATGTAGGACAGATCTTCTATCGACAGATAGTCGTCTACCAACGCGAACGTTACCATTATTTGTACAAACTGTCGGTAATATTTGCCCCCGTAATTGCTTTGCAGCGAAGCAAAGTATTCGTCCAACAGGGGTTTGTCGCCGTTGCTCAACACTTCGTTCCCGTCCAGACGCTTTGCGCCCTTGTCAAGCAACGCGGCGGCTTTGATTTGAGCGAGTTCTTTGAGTTGGCGCAGGTAGAGCATGCTATCTCCGCTGATTTTGTTTACAAGTTGTACGTTTGCCGTTTCGTCGTACACAAATTCCGCCTTTTTTCGTTTGCACATTGCTCTGAGAGGCGCCAAAACGTGGTCGTTGAGATATTTTATTTTGGTCGCGGCGTAACGCTCGTCGTCGAGTTTGAGCGACAGAGTGGGTACGCGCAGGCTTTCCAAAAAGTTTTTTACGGAAAAAGTCAACTCGTCCTCCTCCGCGAGAGTGCGCGACGTGAGCATTACAAACACGCCCTCGTCCAGCATGTCGGCGGTGGGAATGAACTCCGTCAAATTGACTTTTTCCTGCATGTTTATCTCGTCTAACCCGTCTATAACAAACAAAAGGTTGTCTTGTCTGTTGAATTGCGGCATGCGCTTTGCGCGATTGAGCGCGTCGGCAAGTTCTCTCCTACGGTCGTTCGCGTCGGCGTGCAAGTAGTGGTAATCGCCGTTGAATTGCTCCATATTGTCGTTGTGGGACAGTTGGCGAAATACTTCGCTTGCAAAGTTCGAGAATTTACTTCCGAAAGTGGGGTTGACGTAGTAGGTGCGCACGCAAGTTTCTTCTAACTTTATCTTGTTGATGAGAAAAGGATCCAACGCGCGCACGTAAGTGGATTTGCCCATGCCTTTTTGCATTTGCAACAAAAACACTCTGTCGTCGTTTTCTATGCGTTCGGCGATCCATTCCGTTACGAACTTTGGTTCTACAAAGTCCGATACGTTCAATACGCTGTCGGAAATTTCGATTTCCGTTTTGGAAATAACGTCGTCGTAGACGTTTGAGCCGAAGTTGTAGCCGTTGCAAAGGTCGTCAAACACGTGCGTTTGGCGAATGTCGCGGTTTCCGCGAGGATATTCCACTATGTCCAAATAGGATTTTTTTGAATAGTAGTTGTCGTAGAAGTAAAATCCGTCGTCCACTATGTAGAAGAACGGACTCAACGGAAATACCGTTCCGTTCACGTCCGCAAGCAGTTCGCCCTGTTCTTTGGCAAAAGCGTTTTCTCTGCCGTTTAGCAGTATGCGTTTGTCGCCGTTTTGCAGGTAAATGCGAATTTGTTCGTAGGTGGGTTGAAGTTTGTGAAGCAATTCCGTTATGCTTGCAATGCGTTCAAACAGATCTCCGTACAAATTGCCGTCGTCCATTGTCTTGACCGCGCCGTGTCCTATGTTGCTGTTTCGCCAATGTACCACGTCGTTGGCGATACAAAAGTCCGCCGTTTGACACACGACGTTGTAGAGCGGAAGCAATTCGCTTCGCTGTTTTATGCGTTTTTTGACCGTCTGCAAGTGATCGAGCCAATTGCCCATCGAGTTTTTTTGATTTACCAACGCCACCAAAAATGTGCGTTCGGCCTCTGTGCCGTTGCAACCGAAAAAGTAACTTGCGGCAAGTAACACGGGCAATTTCATCAGCACTTCGTAAATATCCTTTATCTGCAACAGCGCGCCGTAGACCTGTTTGTCCTTGATGAAAGAACGCAATTTGTGATATTCGTAGGCAAACAAAGCGTTGTATTTGGGTTCGATCGTTTCGTCGAAGCAATCCGTATCGGCAAGCAACAATTCGTTCCAAACCTTGCCGCACTCGGGACAGCGCAATTCGCCCTCGCAGTAAACCAGCGGCTGCTCGCAATTTTTGCAAACCACCATAGATCTCTCCTCGCTTTTCTTTTGATTATTTTATTTTAGCACACATTCCGTCCCAAAGCAATATTCGTATGTAATATTGTTTAGTCAAACATTGTGCAAAATTATTGCAAGCAAAAAGCCCGCCCCAAAAGGGCGCGCAGATAGGACCTTTGAAGATCGGCAATCGGTCATTTTTATTGTTGAAGAAAGTCGAGATGTTTTTCTTCGTTGCAAAACGGGCGAGCGCAACGGACGAGTCTGTCATAGTTGGCGCAGTTGCGCAATTGGAATGTTTCTTGTTTACAAATATGAGCGCAACTTAATAAGAAAATTTTTACAATTACGCAAAAATTCTCAATAGACGCTTGACGACGTGGTCGATTTTTGTTATAATGAACAAAAATGCAGTGGGGTTGCTATGGAGATCGCAAGAGATTTTTACTTACAAAAACTCATTGACCACAAAAATAACGGTTTGGTCAAGATCATAACCGGTGTTCGTCGGTGCGGAAAATCTTATTTGCTGTTTACGTTGTTTTACAAACATCTTTTGAAAGAGGGCGTTCCCGAAGATCACATTATCAGAATTTCGTTGGAAGATTACGGCAACAAAGATTTGCGAGATCCCGACGAACTCTATGCTTTTGTCAAGGCGCAAATAAAGAATGGCGCTCGACATTACATTCTATTGGACGAGATACAACTTGTGCCTGATTTCGAGAGCGTGGTCAACGGTTTTTTGCATATTGAAAATGCCGATGTCTACGTTACGGGTAGCAACTCCAAATTTCTGTCTAGCGACATAATCACCGAATTCCGCGGGCGTGGGGACGAAATTCGCGTTTTTCCGCTTTGCTTTGCGGAATTTTATTCCGCGCTTGGATCAAATACGCCTTTTGGTCGTGCTTGGCTACAATACGCGACCTATGGCGGAATGCCCTTGTGTCTTGCAATGAAATCTGACGCCGACAAGGCAAAATATTTGCAAGACCTGTTTGCAACTACATATCTTGCAGACATTATCAATCGTTACAATCTGCGCGGAAATGCCGAGATCAATGAATTGACGGATATTCTCGCTTCGTCGATAGGTTCACTTACAAATCCGTTAAAATTGTCCAATGTATTTAACTCGCAAAAGAGTTTGAAACTATCCGCAAATACGATCACGGCATATCTCGATTACTTGCAAGACTCTTTCCTTATTGAACGAGCCGTTCGCTACGATATCAAGGGCAAAAAATATATCAACACGCCGTCCAAGTATTATTTTGTGGATATGGGGTTGCGAAATGCGCGACTTTCTTTCCGTCAGCAGGAATACAATCACATTATGGAAAACGTCGTCTACAACGAGTTGAAACTACGCGGTTACTCTGTTGACGTCGGCGTTGTGGAAACCAATTTGAAAGTGGACGGCGTATCACAGAGAAAGCAACTCGAAGTGGATTTTGTCGCCAACATGGGAAACCGAAGATATTACATTCAGTGTGCCTATCGCATGTCCGACGAAGAAAAACGCAAACAGGAACAGGCTTCTCTTCTCGGTATCAACGACGCATTCAAGAAAATTGTTATTGTGGGTGACGAGGCGTTGACGGGCTATAACGAGCAGGGCATACTTGTCGCATCGTTGTCCGATTTCTTGATCGACCCCGAAAAAACATTGAATTGGTAACAAAAATAATCGAAAATTCGGTGTCGGCATGTTGTTCATTTCAAATAAGGGTTTGGGAAAAAACAAAACAGTTGTGTTGAACGTTTTTTCAAACATGATTGAGGCAATAGATTTGTAAAAAAAATCCGTGAGTTGGTAACTCGCGGATTTTTTGTAATTTGTTCCAAAATGTTTTTTGTTATCTATTATACAATAAATAATTTTTGTTTTTCTTTTCAAAGGGCGGGCGTAATTATACGGTTCAGTTTTCTTCGATTTTGCTTACTTTGATGAGGTTTGTTCCGCAACTCGTGCCCAACGGCACGCCCGCGGTTATGACAATGTTGTCGCCCGCGTCGGCAATGCCCAACCTGCGCACCGTTTCCTCGGCGTTGATGAACATATCGTCGGTGTTGTCGAATCTTTGGCAAATGGTGGGCAACACACCCCAACTTGTGGACAGTTGGTGATAAACCCTGTCGTTGTTTGCCATGGCTATTATCACCGCTCCCGGGCGAAAACGGCTTACCATGCGCGCCGAAATGCCGCTCTCGGTGTAAACGACTATGGCTTTGGCGTTGATGTCAAACGCGGTGTTGACCGCCGCGTGCGATATGGCGTCGGTGTTGTCCATCAGCGTAAACGGACTGGAACGGTACATTGCGTTGTAGTCTACGTTGCGTTCCGCTTCCTCGGCTATGCGCGCCATGGTGGAGATGGTGTTGGGAGGGTTGACGCCCACTGCGCTCTCTGCCGACAGCATAACGCAACTGCTGCCGTCGTACACGGCGTTTGCCACGTCTACGATTTCCGCGCGGGTCGGGCGCAGTTTCGTCACCATGCTTTCCAGCATTTCGGTGGCGGTTATTACAAATTTGCCGCGCATGCGGCTCTTTGTTATGAGCATTTTTTGAATGGCGGGCAACTTCTCGTAGGGCATTTCCACGCCCAGATCTCCGCGCGCGACCATTATGCCGTCGGAAACGTCTATTATCTCGTCGATATTATTCACTCCGCTTTGACTTTCTATTTTGGCGATTATGCACACGTCTTTTGCGCCGTGAGAGAGCAAATATTGCCGTATTTCCGTTACGCTTGCCGCGTCCTGAACAAAACTTGCCGCGTATAGTTCGGCGTTGTTTTTGATGCCGAAGTCAAGGTCTTTTTTGTCCTGCTCGGACAGGAAGGGCATGTTGATTTTGACGTTGGGTACAAACAACCCCTTGCGATTGGACAAAATTCCGCCGTTTTGCGCCACGGCATGAATCGTTTCGCCCTCGATACCGACGATTTTGAATTCCAACAGTCCGTCGTTTAGCAATAGTTGACAGCCTGCGGCTACGTCCTTGTACAGATCTTTGTAGGTTACGGAAACTTTTGTTTCGTCGCCCACGCTGTCGTCGTTCACAAAGTCGAAGGGCATTCCTTCGCGCACTTCGATTTGACCGTTTTCGAATGTGCCTATGCGAATTTCCGGTCCTTTGGTATCGATCATGATCGGCAACGGCATGCCCAGGCTTCTGCGCACCTTTTTTACGTTGTCGATTTTTGCCTGATGTTCTTCATATAGCCCGTGACTCATGTTGATACGAGCCACATTCATTCCTGCCAAAGCCATTTTTTTGATTTGGTCGTAAGTGGAACTTGCGGGTCCAAGGGTACACACAATTTTTGTTTTTCTCATATATACCTCCCATTACAATATGCCGTTTTTCTCCGAACAGCCATATTTTGCATTATAATTAGTATAATACACAAGTCAAATTTTGTAAATATTCTCAAACCAAATTTACGCGCGAGTTGACATTTTGCAATTGACAATGCGAGCGTTCAATGAGATAATATGTTTATCTTGTATAAAAAGCAAATTTTTTTGCGGAGAGTAACATGAAAAGTTATTTTTGCGTATCCGAACGCGTCGCGGGGGCAATTGCCGACAACAAACCGGTAGTCGCGTTGGAATCGACCATTATTTCGCACGGAATGCCCTACCCCCAAAACGTTCAAACCGCCCTCGAAGTGGAGCGGATCGTGCGCGCAGAGGGTTGCACTCCTGCAACCGTCGCGGTGATAAACGGCGTGCTGACCGTTGGTTGCGAACCCGACCAAATAGAACTGTTGGGCAAAATGGGCACGTCGGCAGTCAAAGTATCCCGACGGGATCTGCCTATCGTGGCGGCGCAGGGCAAAATGGGCGCGACTACGGTTGCGGGCACAATGTATGCGTGCGGTTTGGCGGGCGTAGACGTGTTTGCGACGGGCGGTATCGGCGGCGCGCACCGCAACAGTCAATACACAATGGATATTTCCGCCGATTTGGACGAACTTCAACAAACAAACGTGGCGGTAGTGTGCGCGGGGGCAAAGTCCATTTTGGATATTGGTCTGACGTTGGAGTGCCTTGAAACTCGCGGCGTACCCGTTGTGGGTTATCAAACGGACGAAATGCCCGCGTTTTACACGCGGTCGAGCGGCTACAAAGTTGATTATCGAATGGATAGCGCGCGCCAGATAGCGCAAGCGATCCTCGCGCAAAAAGTTCTCAAAACAAAGGGCGGCATGCTGATAGTCGATCCCATACCGCAACAGTACTCTATGGATCCCGACTACATCAACGCCGTTATCGAGCGCGAAGTAAAAAGGGCGGATGAGTCGGGCATTACAGGCAAGGCGTTGACGCCTCATTTGCTTGCGGCGATCGAACGCGCGACCGAGGGCAAGAGTTTGGCGGCGAACATTCAATTGGTATTTAACAATGTGCGACTTGCATGTCAAATCGCCCGCGAACTGTGCGCGTTGAGAGGTGAACAATGATTTTCGGCGGGTTGCAAAAGTTGACTTTGTTGGACTATCCCAAACATGTGGCGTGTACGGTATTTACCGTCGGGTGCAATTTCCGTTGTCCGTTTTGTCACAACGCTTCGCTTGTGGACGGTTACGGCGACGAGTGGACGGAGTCGGAGGTGCTGACCTTTCTTGCCAAGCGCAAAAACGTGTTGGAGGGCGTGTGTCTGACGGGAGGCGAACCGCTGTTGCAACGTGACGCGGCGGATTTTTTGCGCAAGGTCAAAGATCTCGGTTATTCGGTCAAATTGGATACAAACGGCAGTTTTCCCGACAGACTGTCCGAATTGATCGATCTGGGGTTGGTGGACTACGTTGCAATGGACGTCAAGAACAGTCGCGAAATGTATTCCGCTACCGCAGGCGTCAACGTCGATTTGTCCGCCGTGGAGAGGTCTGTGGAGTACTTGCTTCAAGGCAAAACGGAGTTTGAATTTCGCACAACGGTGACTCGAACTTTTCACACGGAGCGGAGTATCGTCGATATGGCAAAGTGGCTTGCCAAAGCGCCGAGGTGGTACTTGCAGCAGTTTGTGCGCGGCAACGATCTTATCGACGACGCCGTTAGCGGTTACGGCGACGACGATCTGCGATTGCTTGCCGAGATCGCGCGCCCCTATTGCCCCAACGTTCAGACGCGCGGCATTTGACCGCAAAAACGCAAAATTGCGCACATGGGTAGTGCTTTTTGAAACTTTCGAAAAAATTGCTCCAAGTCTTATCCGACAGGCGTCGGAATGGGTTGGAGCAAATTGTAACTTTATTCATTTGACAATCGGTCGGATAATCGTCCCGCCGATTTTTCTATACCGATTTTCAGCGACGGGGCGTGGTGGACCCCAAGCCACCGTTGCGCTGTTCCGTCACGTCGTCGTCCTCGGTCAGCAAATACCGCACAAAAATTCCCTGCGCAAATGCCTGTCCCGCGTCGATATGCAAAGGCGTGTCGCTTTCGTTCGACAAGCGGACGTAAATGTGTCCTTCGTTGTCGCTGTCGCTGTAATCGGCGTCTATTATGCCCACCGTGTTGTTGAGGCGCAGACGGTACTTGAATCCCAAGCCGCTACGCGGAAATATCATCAAACAACTGTCGTTCGGCATCAACGCGCGAACGCCCGTAGCCACGGTAACGGTTTCGTGCGGGGCAAAGTTCAGGTCTTTCGGGGCGAAAAAATCGTAACCGGCACTTTTTGCAGTGGCGCGGCGCGGCAGTTTGATACCGTCGTAGATCTCGCGTGAGCCGTCGGGCGCGTAAACTTTGTAACTTACTTTTTCGAATTTTGCCGCTGTTCTCAAAGTTCTGTACTCCTTTTTGCGGATTTTTACTCATTGTAGCACAGTTCGACAAAAAATTCAACCGCGAATCTACCTCTTGTCGCGTTGCTATCAAATTTTTACCATTGTTACAACAAAACGGCTTGTTGAAAGCGAAATCTAAGAATTATATTTTCATTTTTCGTTCTTTTACTTGACAGAACCTTAGGGGGGGGGGTATTCTTTACTTAGCACGATGTGTTTCCCCAAAAAACGTTTTCACTTATTGTTAATCGTGAAGTGACACCCCAAAAACAAACACTCGAAGCAATCTATCAAGGAGGAACGGTTATGTTCAAAAAACAAGCACTTGTATGGTTGAGTGTTATACTTTTTGTATGCCTCATTTTCACTTTTGCGGCGTGCGACGCAGATACTCACACAGTAACTTACGACAAAGGCAACAATGCCGCAACGGGTACCGCGCCCGAAACAAAGAAATACGGTGAGGGTGACAAGGTAACGGTGGCGGACAATCCGTATTCATTGGACGGATACGTGTTCGACGGTTGGAAATTGGAGGGTAGCGACAAAGTATATCAGCTTCAAGATCAATTCGACATGCCGGCAGGCGACGTCAAACTTGTTGCCCAATGGGCAAAAGCATGGGAGGGACACAAACTCGTCTCTGTTGCCGACGTGCTCGCGCAGATCCCCGATGAAGCCACGGACGAGATTGATTACAAATACTGTATCGACGGCACCGTAAAGAGTATCGACAATGCTACTTTCGGACAAATGACGTTGGAGGATGAAACCGGTGCGATATCTGTTTACGGTACGCAAAGCGCCGACGGTTCTTTGCGCTACGACGCAATGGACGAAAAGCCTGTTGCGGGCGACTACGTGGTGCTGTTTATTCAGAATATCAAAAATCACTTGGGCAAAACCAAGGAGATCAACAACGCGTGGATAGTTCATTTTGAAAAACCCGCCGCGCCGTCCTTTGACATCAACGACTACACCGAAGTGAATGTCAGCACGGCTCGTGGCAAGAGTGTGGGCGACAAGGTTCTTGTAGAGGGTGTTGTGGCGCGTATTACCTATGCCAACGGAAAGAAACCCAACGGATTTTTCCTTGTGGACAACACCGAAAGTATCTACGTATTCGACAGTCAAATTGCGCCGCAAGTAAATATCGGTGACCGCGTCAAGATCGCGGGCGCACGCGACAACTGGATACTCGATACTGAAAAGACCAACGCCGCCAAGTTTGGCTACACGGGTTGTATTCAACTTACCGACGCGCATTTGGTGGAAAAAGTATCCACCGGTCAGGCTGTGGATTACACTTGGGTCACGGAGACTACCGTCAAAGAGATAATGGACACTCCCGCATCCGAGAACATCACAACCACGATCTACAAAGTAAACGCGCTTGTCAAAAAGGTCGAGGGAACGGGCTTTATCAATTACTACTTCGACGACATCGACGGCAAAACGGGTAGTTACGCCTACACGCAGTGCAACGGTAGCGACTTCGATTGGCTGGATGAATTTGATGGCAAAATATGCACCGTGTATTTGTCGGCTATCAATGCCAAGTCGTCTGCAACGGGATGTTTGTGGAGATTTGTCCCCATTCAGGTCGCTTACGAGAGTTACTCATTCAATGAGGAAAATGCTCCGCAATTTGCATTGGACTACTATGCCGTGGATCAGTTCGAAACGGTTTACCGTTCCGACCCCGCTCTCGAAGTGATAACAAGCGTCGGCAGTGAACTACTGGGTTTTGAAAACGTCACTCTCAGTTATGCCTCCGACAATGAGGCTTCCGTGAGATTCGATACAGCCGACGGCAAAACGGTCATGCACACAGGCGAGGCAGGCAGTGCCCAAATCACTATCACAGCAGAGTACAAAACATATCGCGCAACGGAAAAAGTCACCGTCACGGTAGAAGAAAAGCCCGAGTACAATGCAGTTACCGTTGCCGAGGCGATAGCGTCCACGGTGGATACCGAAGTTACCGTCAAGGGAATTGTGGGACCGTCTCTTGTCAATAAAGTTGGTTTCTATCTCATAGACGACACCGGAGTGATCGCTGTGGAAACAACTGCGGAGGAAATGGCAACGGTTTCTATCGGAGACGAAGTGACTATCAAGGGTACTCGCACAAATAACAACGCAACGCAAATCTGTTTGTTGGACAGCACCGTTTTGCTCAATGAGTACGGCGAGCATGAGTATTCGACGGCAACTTTCATCGAGGGAAAAACTCTTGCGGAAGTAGTTGCGTTGGGACAAACGGTGGATTGCACAACAAAGGTCTACGTCGTGGAAGTGGAGATCAAACTTGTTGAATCGAAATACTATGCCAATATTTACGTAACGGACGGAGATACCGAGTTGCGTTTGTATTGCAGTGGCGCCGGTCAGTACGGTTTCCTCAAACCGTATGACGGTCAAAGAGTCACGGTGGAACTTGTGATGTGCAACTGGAACGGCAAAAACTATGTGGGCGCCGTGCTCTCCGTGACGGATTCCGACGAACAAAAAACGGTCAATCAACTCAACTTCAACAAATAGTCAAACCAAACGCAAGGCGTCTCCCCAACAGTCGGGAAACGCCTTTTTTTGTTTGGGCAACGTGTTGGTATATTTCTGTTCGTGTAGTCGTTTTTTGTCCGAGTTGCAATCACTTTTTCACTGTATAGCCGTCAATCGGATTTTTGTGAAATACATAAATATTCTTTTCAAAAAACAATTCGCAAGTTTTGGTCGGTGTTGTTTACAACAAAAGTATTTTATGCTAAAATATTGTTGTATAAAGGAGAGTGTTTGCCTATGTCATTGCGCAACTTACTGACGAATTGGGGCAAAAATGTAGACGCCAAACCGTGGCAGGAATATCCGCGCCCGCAATTTGTGCGCAAAAGTTATTTCAACCTCAACGGATGGTGGGACTTTGCCATTACCGTCAAAGATATGATCCCCGAAGATTTCCATGGCAAAATTTTGGTGCCCTTTTCGCCCGAGTGCGTGCTTTCGGGAGTTAACAGAGTGTTGCAACCCAAGGAGTTTTTGTTTTACCGCCGCCGCTTTACCCTGCCCAAAACGTTCGTCAAAGACTTGGTACTGCTCAATTTCGGGGCGGTGGACAACATTTGCGACGTGTACCTCAACAACGTTCACGTATGCCATCACGAGGGGGGCTACAATTCCTTTTCGGTGGACGTCACCAAGGCGTTGAAAGAGGAAAACGACATTATCGTCAAAGTGCGCGACTTTACCGACGCAGGATATCAAACTCGCGGCAAACAGTCCTCCAAACGCGGAGGAATGTGGTACATGCCTCAAAGCGGCATTTGGCAAACGGTGTGGATGGAGAGCGTACCCGCGCAATACATACAGTCCGTCAAGATCACGCCCGACTTTGACCGCGCGCAGGTAACTGTGGAGACAACGTGCAATTTCGACGAGCCGATAACGGCGATAATCACCGACGGCGACGTCGAGATCGCCAAGAACGACGGCAAGGGCGCGGTCACATTACATTTCCCCGATGGCAAATTCGTGCCTTGGTCGCCGCAAAATCCGCATTTGTACGGACTCAAACTCATATCCCGCCGCGATCGTGTGGAAAGTTACTTCGGTATGCGCAAATTCAGCGTGGAAGTCGCCGGCAAATATCCTCGGTTGATGCTCAACAACAAGCCCTACTTCCACAACGGACTGTTAGATCAAGGCTATTGGAGCGACGGATTGTACACTGCGCCGAGCGACGAGGCGCTTGTATACGACATTCAAACCGCAAAGGATCTGGGTTTCAACATGCTGCGCAAGCACATCAAAGTAGAGCCCGCCCGTTGGTATTACCATTGCGACAGGTTGGGAATGCTCGTTTGGCAGGATATGCCCAGCGGCGGCACCAAATACAGCAAGTGGATCACGGCATACGCGCCTTTTGCGGACATTGACAAAATAAAAGACAACAACTATTCGCGATTCGGCCGCAAAAAGCAAGAAAGTCGCGATCTGTATGTGCGCGAGTACTCCGAAATGATCCGACAGTTGTACAATTGCGTGTGCATTGCCATGTGGGTACCTTTCAACGAGGGTTGGGGACAGTTCGACGCCAACAAGATTGCGGCGTTGACCAAACAACTAGACCCCACGCGCACGGTGGATCATGCCAGCGGTTGGCACGACCAAGGCGGCGGCGACGTCAAAAGTCTGCACGTTTATTACAAAAAATTCCGCATGCCCAACGACAAAAAGCGCGCCGTTTGCCTGACGGAATTCGGCGGGTACAGTTTCAAGGACGAGGCACACAGCATCAATTTGGAAAGCACTTACGGCTACAAACAGTTTGAAAATCTGCGCGATTACAACGCGGGCGTGACGGAACTATACGAAAGAGATGTCATTCCCTGGATCAATCGCGGTCTGTCGGCGGCGGTTTATACCCAACTGTCGGATGTCGAGGACGAGGTCAACGGTCTGCTCACCTACGACCGCAAAGTACTCAAAATCAACCCCGACGTCATGCGCGACATCAACCGTCGCGTCAATCTTTACAAATTGGCGGAACTGTTGGAACAGGGCAAATACAAACAGCAAGAACACATACCCATCTACGAGGAAACCACATGAACCAAGAGGAACGCTACATGCGTCTTGCGCTGAAACAGGCGGCGGTTTCGCTCAAACGGGACGAAGTTCCCATTGGCGCGGTCGTCGTCAAAGACGGCAAAGTGATTTCGCGCGCGCACAACACGCGCAACGCTTCCCGCGACGCAACGGACCATGCCGAACTTGTTGCGATCAAACGCGCCTGCGCCAAACTTGGCGATTGGCGGCTTGCGGGTTGCGATCTGTATGTAACGTTGGAACCTTGCATTATGTGTTTGGGCGCATGTTTTAACGCGCGTTTGCGCAACGTCTACTTCGGCGCGTTCGATTTGAGCGGCAAGGGCTGTATCGCCTTGGCGGAGTCCGTCGGACGCACATTGAACCACGAACTTCAACTAAAAGGCGGCATTTTGGAAAAAGAGTGTTCCCTTTTGCTCACCGATTACTTCAAGTCCAAACGCGGCGTTTGACAAACTTGACGAAAAACGTATATAATTGACTTATGCTGAAAATCAATCAAATTTGGAACAATATCTTGCTGGAAGCCGAGGCAAAAACGACTACATTGGCTTACGACCTTTATATCAACTCTTTGTCGCCCGTGGGGATCTATCACGACAGGTTGATACTTCTGGCGGAAACGCGCGCGATCAAAAATATCGTCGAGCATAACTACAAAGAAATTCTCAAAAAATGTACCAACGTGGTGTTTCCGTCCATTGTTGACGTGGAGATCATCATCGAGGACGAACTGCCCAATGTCGGCAATGTGGAAAAGGAAGTTGACATACCCGTTTCGCCCAACTATGTCAACGACACGGAGGAAAAAGTCAGTTTTGTTTCGCAGTACACTTTTGATAACTTTGTCGTCGGCAAATCCAACGAATACGCCCATGCCGTGGCGCGCGCCGTTGCGGACAACCCCGGCACAAAGTACAATCCCGTGTTCATTTGGGGCGGCGTAGGGCTGGGCAAAACGCACCTTATGCACGCTATCGGCAACAGTTTGCAACGCAACTTTCCCGAAAAAAAGATAATGTACGTCACCTGCGATCAATTCGTCAACGAGTTTATCGAGTCCATTCACGATACATCCAACCCCAACGCGCCGCGCAACTTCCGCGACAAGTATCGCAAATTGGATGTGCTTATGATGGACGACGTGCAGTTTTTGGCAAACAAGGAAGGCACTCAGGAGGAGATGTTCCACACCTTCAACGAACTGTTCCTTGCGGACAAACAAATAATTTTGAGCAGTGACAGACCGCCCAAAGAGATCAAGATAGAGGAACGGCTCAAAACGCGGTTTGCAACGGGAGTGATCGCCGACATTCAGCCGCCTAACCTCGAAACGCGCATAGCCATTCTGCAAAAGAAGTGCAGCAACAAGGGGTATTCGCTCAATATCAAGATACTTACGCTCATTGCGGAAAAGATCACAAACAACATTCGCGAAATGGAGGGTATGCTCAACCGCATAATCAGTTATTCCACATTGGTGGGCGGCGATCCCAACGACATGAACATTGTGCAGGACGCGCTCAAAGACTATGCCGACGCTTCCAGCGACATTATAACGATCGACCACGTCGTCAACGCCACTTGCGAATACTTCCGAGTCAAGCGCGAAGATCTTATCGGCAAAAAGAAGAACAAGGAAATCGTCGTCCCTCGCCAGATATGTATTTATTTGATTTGCGATATTTTGGGACAAAGCGTTCCGCTTGCCAGCATAGGCGAGTATTTCGGCGGGCGCGATCACACAACGGTAATGCACGCGCGCGACAAAATCAGCGAGGAAATCAAAACAAGCGATATTGTTGCGGCGCAGGTCAAGGACATACGCGACAAAATTTACAATCGCTGACGGCGGCGCGCACCAAATGCGGCGCAAAATTGGACAAAAAGAAGTTTTTGCGGACGTTTTTTGCGCCTACGCACAAAATTTCAGCGGATTTGTAACAGGTACTTGACATATTGTTATTTTAATCATAAAATAAATACGATAAAAGTTAGGAGCAACGTCTATGAGTAGATATGTAAAAAAGAGTCTGACCGAGGGCGAAGAAATAATTATCAAAGCCAAGAAAAGTTGGTGGTTCATCACTTGGCCCATCATTTGTTTTGTGGGCGCGGTGGTGGCGTTGATTTTTGCAATACCGCCCATTGTGGATCTTGCAGAAACAGTCACCAGCGACATACCCTTTTTGGCGACGTTTTTGTCCGTGCTGTTCAAGTACATTTTGCCCATCTTGTTGGGCTTGATACTCGGTTTGAGTACCTTTATTCCCGCTTGCAAACACCTCATCACGGCGTTGACGTTGCAAGTGGTGCTTACCAACAAGCGTTTGATAAGTCGTGTGGGTCTGTTCCGTACGCGTGCCTTGGATATTCCGATTGACAAAATCGACCACGTTGAGGTGCGCGCGTCGTTGTTCGGCAATTGGTTCCACGACTACGAAGTGGAGATCGCCAGCGTAAGCGGCACCGACGGCGTGATCGCAGGCAGACGCAAGAGCATACGCACGTTTTGCGGCATTTCCAACGCAAAGAAATTGCGCGAAAGCGTTATCGAAACGTTGGAACAACACGCGGATGTGTCGCGCAGAATGCAAGCCAAGGAAATTGCTTTTGCATTGAACGAACACTGACAAACACCTTGTCACAATACAATTTGTCACAAACAAACTCCCCGCGAACGTTCGCAGGGAGTTTTGCATTGGTTGTTTATTCGACTATTTCGTTGTTGGCATTGGCTGCCGCAATACGCTTTTCCGCCTCGTCAAAGTAGGTTTTGTAGGCGTTGGTGAGCAACTTGTTGTAATGTTGACGTTCCTCGTCGTTTTTCGGTTCGGCAAATGTGTAAGGACCATTTACCTTCCATTTGTTGAACAAGCCGATACGTATGGCGTTTTTGGGGCAAAGGTGCGCGCAACGCATACACATTAGGCAATTCCCGCCAAAGCGGAACTTGCCCTTTTTGGTAATGCGTATGTTGTGCGTGGGGCAGTCGTTTACGCATTTGCCGCAATGAACGCAGTCCTTGCTTACGCGATACATGCGCCCGTTCAGTTGCCCGCCCCATTGTTGGCAACGCATTACCCAGGCGACGGTGCCTCCGAAACGCACTTTTTCCAACAGGTGTTTTGCGCCGCCCATCATTTCCGACGCGTCCAGCGGTATCAACTTTTGCGCTGTTTCCCACATTTTGTGCGCCATTTCGTCCGAGTGGCGGAACATGATGTTGTAGGGCATGCAGTAGTGGTACTCGTTGGTCACGTCAAACTTGCGCCTGCGCAGGTATCCGTACAGTTTGATAGAGGAAATGTTGTTCAGTTTGAGCGGCTCGCCCGAGGTGTTGAACACAAACGTTCGCTTGCTTTTGGCAAGATGGGGTAGTTTTTTTGCAAATTGCAACGCTATCGGCGGCGCGTTGAAAGCGTACACGGGATAGCCTAGTCCAAACAGATCGCAAGTTTCTATTTGTTGCGCAAGTTCGTCGGGAAGTTTTTTTTGCAGTGTGAGCAGGTCGATGCTGTGTACGACGACCTCGCCGTATCGGGCAAGTTGTTCGGCAAATTTTTCCGCAACCTTTTGGGTGTTGCCCGTACCGGAAAAATAACAAATCACGGTTTTCATTTTATTTTACTGTACTTTGCCTCAAATTTGTCGTTAAAGAAGTAGAAGTTGTTTTCGTTTTCGTCGTGGCTGTCGTACCATACTTGCGCGTAGATCTTGTCCTTTTTGGCAAGACGGTCAAAGTCCCAACAGTAACTGCGGTAACTGGGATTCCACCAGTGTCCCGCCGCCACGGTGTAACCTTTCATTTTGAAACGTTCGCCGTCGCTGTTTTCCCACTCCAACGTGTCGTACAGACCGCCGTGTTGAGATAGCAGCCTGCCTCCGTGCAAAGTTGCTATTTGTCTGAGTTCGCGGTAGCCTATTTCGCGCGTGGGATCAAATCCGATATTTATCAGAGGCGCGTTGTCGCGATCCAACAGTTGTTTGTAGTCGAGGGGGTTGCCCCATTCGTCTTTGCCCTCAAAGAGCAAGGGGAATTTGTTCCAATCTTTGCCCAGCGCGTCGTAATTTCCGTCGCCGCCGAAGTAGGCTAGCATGCGAGCGGTGTCGCGGTGCTTTTTCCAATACCGAGGGCTGTTGGGGCTTTTGAACAGACGTTCGATGGCAAGTTTTTTTATCAGTTTTTTGGGTACTATCTTGCCCATTTTGAGTATGCCGTGTTCGCGTTTGAACTGTTCCCAAAAGTCTTTGGTGCTTTGTCTTTGGTAGTGGAACAGGTCGTCCAACTCGTTGCTGTCGTAAAACCACACTCCGTGAAAGTTTCGCAGCGAGTTAAAGTTGGGCTCGAAAAAGTTTTTTACGCTGCCGCCGATGATCTCAAAACCGTCGTTCAGCACGTCGTAACCGGTAACGCAGTTTACCAAACCGCCGCCTATATCGAAAACTCTGTTCCAAAAACGGCGTTTGAGTTCGACGGCGTTTTCCATATCCGCCTTGATGATGTTGGCTATCAACAAACCGCTGTCCTCTGCCGTTACCCACTCTAACGGCGCGTTGAAACAGGTGTGGAACATCAGTCCGTCGCTCATGTTGTCGGATAGCATATTGTTGTGCAACATGGCCGTTTGGCGAAGCACCGTTTTGTAACGTATGTTGCTCTCCAGCACGCGAAATTCTCCCCGCATCTTGGTGAGAGAGTAGATGTCGAACGGAGATATCAACAGCGGGTCGCCCACGCGAGCCCACATGTGTTTGCTGTTGCGGTTGCCGTACAGCGCAACGGTGCTGATGTGTATCAATTTGGGCTGATCGTGAAGCGATTCTATTGCCGTACACAGACAGTCCGCACCTTTTTCGTTGCAAGAGATTGCGTATTGCGGCACCTGATCGCTGTGCGGCGGAATTACCGACGCCATGTTCACAACGTAGTCTACGCCGTTTACCAATTCGTCGCACACGTCGGGATGATTTATGCTTCCGTAAACAAACTGTATGCGGTTCATTTGCCCTTTGCATATTTTTTTGATTTTTGCAATGCGCTTTTCTTTGGCAAAGACAAGCAGTTTCAGTTCCACGTCGGGAATTTTGATCAATTCTTTGAGGGCTTGCAGACCCATGTTTCCCGTAACGCCCGTCAACGCAACTTTCATTGTTACACTCCTCGGTAGTTGATTGTATGGGCAAATCGCCCACCGTAACTAATATATTATACAGGACTTTTGGAACAAAATCAAGACAAAACACCTACATTTCGACAATTTTCTCTATCGCCGTTGCGGCGGACTGTTTCTTTTTGTATAATATTGACATCTCTTTTTTGTTGTTGTAAAATGATTAAAATAAAGAGATACGCATAAAAGCAAAACGCTTTCAGAGAACACTTGGTATAAGAACATCCTGTTTTTTATGAGGACAAATACTACATTGTTATCTAGAAGGCATTGCAGTAATGTGGTGCTTAACTATTATTTAAAAAACTGTAAAATTAAAACTGTTTGGAATATTGGCGTTTGACGGTTGACAACATGAGCGAAAAAAACGGAGGAAAATTTGAAATGAAAGCAGAGCCGGAAAAACTTATAGATTTGATGTTTGATAATAAAAGACAATACCAAATTCCAGTTTATCAAAGAAATTATGATTGGAAAAAAGACAACTGCCTGGAACTTTTTAATGATGCCGTTGCCGCATACGATAACGAAAGAACACATTTTTTGGGGACAGTGGTTCAAGTGCAAAAGGACGAGGAAGGTGGTCTTAAACATTTTATTATTGTTGACGGACAACAAAGAATGACATCAATCTATCTTTTGCTGAAAGCGATGTATGATAATGCTGGCGACGCAAATAAAAAAGAGTTAGAAGGATTATTGTTTAATAGTTCTTCCTCGCATGACTTTGATAAGAGCGAAAAAAACAAACTCAAATTAAAACCAATAAAAAGTGACAATGAGCAATTTTTGCTGTTAATGAGCGATAAGTATGACCAAATGGACAAAACGTCTAATATAACTGTTAACTATGGTTATTTTTGTGAGTTAGTAAAAGCAAAAATAGACGAAGGATATTCGATAAATAATATACTAAGCGGTTTGAAAAAACTTGAAATAGTAATGATTAGCCTAAAAGAACCGAATGATGATCCGCAAGTCATTTTTGAAAGGATAAATTCTACTGGAGAAGATCTAAAACTTGCAGACTTGATAAGAAACTATCTTCTTATGACCGATGCCAATATGGATTATTTGTTTGAAGAGTATTGGCTACCGATGGAAACCGCCCTAGGTAAAAGCGAAATAAACAAATATTTTTTGATGTATATCACATTTAAAATCGGTGAAGTAAAAGAAAGTAAGGCATATCAGGTATATAAAAAATGGGCGGATTCGGAAAACTTATCGCATGAACTTTTAATTAAAGATTTAAAATACTACTCTAAGTTTTATCAAGCGTTTGTGGGATTTTCCAATAATTACTCCAAAGAAATAAATAGTTATTTAACCGCATTTCATGGCCTAAATCAAACAACGATTTACCCGTTTTTGTTTTCGGTTTTTAATGACTATGAAGAAAATAAAATTGATGAAGAAATTTTGTTGCAGGTACTCCAATTTTATTTAAATTACACATTACGAAGAATGGTAATCGGTGTTCCGTCAAATTCTTTGAGGGGACTATATCGCTCATTATACAGAAGAATATTTAAGACAGATGAAAGCAAACATGACTATTTACGCTCTATTTACAATTTTATGGCAAAAGAACTTGCTTATACCAAAGACGCTGTTCCTAACGATACGTCATTTAAAGAAAGATTGATGAGTGAAAATCTATACAAAAATAGAAGTTTGTGCAGGTATATCCTGTCTATATTGGAAAATGGAATTAACACTATACGTGAAAGCGTAGTTATTGATAGTGATATTTCCATAGAACACATTATGCCGCAAAACAAAGACAATGTGTGGTGGAGAGCAGAAATAGGGAACAACTATGAAATAGTATATGACAGATATTTGCACACATTAGGCAATCTTTCCTTGACGGGATATAACAGCGAACTGTCCGATTTGGATTTTCCTAGCAAGGTAAGCAAGATAAAGGAAAAGTCCAAGTTTGAGTTCCTAAATCGTGATGTTATAGACAAACAGCATTGGAATGAAAAAACAATAAATGCGCGAGCAGAAAGACTCAGCAGTAAACTTATAAGCGATTTGATGCTTCCGGAAAATTTTGGTAAAAATATAGTTCAATATAGTGAAAACAGTCACCATTTGGATGATATTTGTGATTATACGGGACTTAAAGCAGTAAGTTTTATTTTCTTGGGTGAAAACAGAGAGGTTGATTCTGTTAAAGAAATGTTGGTTAAATTTGTCGAATTGCTATACGCATTGGATTCCGACAAACTTCAAATTATGGCCAATGCTGACTGGAAGAGTGCAAATGCAAGTGTGCCACTGCTTACTTGTGATGCCAGCAAATTAAGGTCGGCGAGCGAAATTGACAATACCGGCATTTTTGTAGAAACCAACAGAAGTTTTAATGATATTGTGAGGTCTATCAAGTATCTTATGATAGCCTATGATTTGAGCATGGATGATTTTGTATTCTATACAACTTCCAAAGAACAGAGTGAATAAAAAGCGTTATAATTGTATGCTAAACAATCAGTCCTTCTCAATAGGAAGGTGGAACGAAGGAATATGATGATGTAATAGGAGTATTATTGTTTGGGTTTACTCTTTGTTTTACAAGGGTTTTAAACGGAGGCAAAGTATGCGAGAACAAGAAAAAGTTGAAAAAATTATTCGAGCGAAGGAAGATATAAAAACATTAGAAAACTTGTTGGATAAATTCGATTTGCAAAGAGCAAATAATGCTGTTTCAAAAATAATGTCAAATATAGACTACGCACAACACATTGTAGCAAGTAGAATTGCCAATAATGTCCCCGTCGGTCGTCTGCCATTTGGAAGTTTAGATTTTACAGAGAAAATGCGTGTAATAAATATGCTTTTGGCGGCAGTCAAAAGTGCACTGGTGGACTTTATATCTCAATAAGTGTCAAATAATATGTTCTAGTTATTAATTTTGTAAATCAAATCTTTTCATAAACTAATTGGAGATCTACCAGTTTAGCAGAAAAAAATGAATAAAATTTTTATAGAAATATACCCAGCCAAACCCTTGCGGGTTCGACTGGGCACTGTATGGCGGGGAGTACAGGGCTTGTCCCAAGCGAAGCGCAGGGTAAGAGGAGCGACACGCAGTGTTGTGGAGCGCTACATCATTTCGAACTGTCCCGTCACGCAGACCCTGGCAGGCACGCGCCAAAGAAGCGACGAAAAAAGGACACAAGCAATTGTGTCCTATTTCGTTGCGACTCAATGGGCGTCGCTCGCCGAATGGTCGAAGTGGCGGGGCTCGAACCCACGACCTCTTGGTCCCGAACCAAGCGCGCTACCAACTGCGCTACACCTCGATATGATTTTATTTTTTTGTATATTATAATCTGCCTGATAGCAGTTGGTAGCGCCCTCGTCGGCGTTCTCCCTTGCCAACACCAACCGCAAACGTGCGGTCGGTTTTTGGGCGGTCGGCGCCTCCTCTCCCACGCGGTGCAATGCACCTTGCGGGTACCCACCAACATTCCGCACTTCGAGCAGCGCTCTCGTGGGTGTCAACTACAAACACCACACCGTGGTGTTTGCTTAACGCACACCCCAACTGCGCTACACCTCGTAAAATCGATTGCGGCATTTCGCCACACCTCGATTGCCATATTATTATACAAGATTACAAATATTTTTGCAACCGATTGAAACATTCTTTGTGGCGCACTTGCGCAAAAACTTGACTTTGCGCGGCGAAAAGCGGACGTTTGTTTATTTGGTGGCAACTACTTTGCTCAAACGCTTGAAAAAACGGCGGCGTAGTGTTATACTGTGGTCGAAAACAAAAATATTTTACAAAAAGGAGAAATTATGAAGAAATTTTTTGGCGAATTCAAAAAATTTATCACACGCGGCAATGTGATAGACATGGCTGTCGGCGTTATCATCGGCGGCGCGTTCAGCGCAATCGTCAACGCCCTCACCAATCAAATTTTGATGCCTTTGATCAATTGGTTTCTTGCCGTCGTTACCAACGGCGAGGGTATGGAGGGCGCAGTCACAATGCTTCGACCGGCATATATGTTGGACGCAAAAGGACAACAAGTCGTCGATTTGGCAAACTCTATCTATATCGATTGGGGCGCATTTATCACGGCTATAATCAACTTCTTGCTGATTGCGCTTGTGTTGTTCCTTATCATCAAGGCTATCAACGCCGTGCATGACGGGATCAACAAGCAAAAGGGCAAGTACGCTCCTCTCACAAAGGACGAAGTGAGGGCTCTCCGCGCACAAGGCAAGTCCGGAGATCAAATCCTTGCCGCCGCCGCGGACAAAAAAGCCGCCGAGGAAGAAGCCGCCAGAATCGCCGCCGAAGAAGCCGCCAAGAACGCTCCCAAGACGGAACAAGAGTTGCTTTGCGAGATCGTGGAACTGCTTAAAAAACAGACTCCCGACGACGCGACCGAACAGCAAGAGCAACAACAAGAGTAACAAGTCTTTGCAAAATCAAAATGCGACGGATTTTCCGCCGCATTTTTTGTTTTGTTGATTGAGGTGACGCGTTTGGTTTGACGTCGTTGGCAAGCCTGCTCTCGGCTTTTTACGCAAAGCGCGAACGCGTTTTACCAAACAAACTTGGCGCGCGCGCTTTCGCCGTTGTCTATCAGTATATCCTGCGCCGTCATTGATTTGTTTATCACGGTCACAAAGTATGCCCATTCGGCAATTTCCTCGGCAGAAGCCCACTTTTTGAGCGGCGTTTCCTCCATGATTTGCGCCCACAGCGCGGGGTCGCTCATTACGTGTTCGTTCAATGCGGTGGCGACTCCTCCAGGAGAAAGGCTGTTGCACGTCGCGCCAAGCGGCGCAAGCCGCAACGCGACGTTTTTCATGTAACTGACCAAGCCGCCTTTCGACGCCGCGTATTCGGGAAATTCCGACCCCGTACTCGCGCTTGTGGAGGCTATGAACAACACGCTTTTTATGCCTTGGCGCACTCCGTATCGCTCGGTAACGCGCATCGATCCTTTCAGATTGACGTCTATGTCGTTGCCGCTGTTTTGCACGCCCGCGTTGTTTATCAATATGTCCACGCCGTCGATGGGCGGCAAATCGGCAAACGCTATGTCCGCAACAAAATGGACGTAGTGCGGGTGAATCACCGTCGCGGGCAAAATATCCAGCCCCGCAACGTCGTATCCGCAATCGAGAAATTTTTGCGCTATGGCTTTGCCTATCCCGTTTGCCGTTCCCGTAACAAGTATTTTCATTTGGTCGCCTCCGCGTGTTTGACGGCTCGTATGCCGTTTATATATTCAAAGTAATCTTTGCCCACGTTATCCTTTTGCCAACGACGGCACACGGCAAAGCCCAACGGACTGAATAGCGCCTCGCACAACAGTTCCGCCAACATTCCCGTCGCCGCGCAAGTCAGGCATTGAACGACGCTCCAATCGAAAAAGAAATGACTCACTATGAGGGCAAATATCAAGTTGTCGGCAAATTGCGCAACGGCGGTGGACAGGTACGTGCGGCAAACGTATGCGCCGAAGCCGTCGGGTTTTTTGACAAAAATTTTGCCTATTCCCCAATTCGCAAAATTGTTTATTACCGCCGACGCAACAAACGCCACCGTGCTTCCCAGCAAAACGTACCAAGTCCCGCCGAAAGTGGCGTTGAGCGAGTCGTTTATCACGACCTGCTCGCCGAAGTCGAAAAACGCACCCCATGTGCCCGGAATCAAACTTGCAACGTACATAATCAGACAGGCGAGCAAATTCAAAACTATTGCAAATAGGGATATTTGCGTTGCGGCGCGAGGCCCGAAATGTTTGGTAAGCACGTCCATGCACAAAAACGCCACCCACGAAACGACGATACCGCAGTCCAGCGCAAGCCAACTTACGTTGAGATCTATGCTCTTGTTGGCGAGCAAATTCATTGAAAAAACCGACAAAACAAACAAGCAAACGACCGCGGACGGTACGGATCTTAGCAAAATTCGCCATTCGGCAAAAAATCTTTTGAATTTTTCCATAAAAAAACTCCTTGTTTTTTAGTACCCGAGGGTCAACGCGCATAGCACGCGCCGCAACAAGATGGTTAGCGCAAGGACAACATCTTTTGCATAAGACGATTATATTACAGTTGTCGTTTGTTGTCAAAAGATTTTTGTACAACGGCACAAAAAACGTGAGTTTTTGCACCGATAATGGTATTTTGCCGCAAAAAAGTGGCGTCATTTGCTTGACTTTGGCAAAATGCGCTGTTACAATAATAACATAAAATCGAAACCGATCGTTCGGCGGAGAGAGGTAGCAATGAAAAAGGTAACGCTAAAAATGGTCATGTGCATGTGCAAACCCGGGCTAGGCGCGGGTATTTGCTCATGACTTTTTGCAGCAAATACCTATCTCTCGGCTCGGGAAACTTGCCCGGGCTTTTTTTGTGCCTTTTGGCAAAACAATGCTCTACGGACGGACGTAACGGAACATAACGCAAAGGAGAATTCGATAATTTCAACCGATATGTCAAACATTTCCAAAATTCAATTGATAAATCTGACCAAAACCTATCCGTCGCCCGCGGGGGACGTCACCGCGTTGGAAAACATCGATCTCACCATTCCCGACGGATCTGTTTTCGGCATTATCGGCTTGTCGGGCGCGGGCAAAAGCACGCTTGTGCGCTGTATCAATTTGTTGGAGCGACCCACAAGCGGTCAAGTTCTGATCGACGGCGAGGACATCACCAAGTTGCCCAAGAAAAAATTGCTTCGCTTGCGCCGCAATATCGGAATGATCTTTCAGGGGTTCAACCTGTTGGAGCAACGCACGGTGGAAGCGAACGTTCGGTTTCCGCTGGAATTGGACCGTATCCCGCGCGACAAGGCAAACGCGCGGGTGGCGGAACTGCTGGAAATGGTCGGTCTGTCGGACAAGGCAAAGTCCTATCCCTCGCAGTTGTCGGGCGGGCAAAAACAGCGCGTGGCTATTGCGCGCGCGCTCGCAACCAATCCCAAGTACGTACTGTGCGACGAGGCAACCAGCGCGTTGGATCCCACCACAACGGAGTCCATTTTGGGTTTGATAAAGGACATCAACAAAAAGTTAGGCGTAACGGTAGTGGTCATCACGCACGAAATGCGCGTTGTTGAGAGCATTTGCACCCACGTTGCCGTCATCGACAACAGCCGCATTGCCGAGGTGGGTTTGGTGAGCGAGGTGTTCAGTTTTCCGCAGTCGGAGATCGCCAAACAACTCATTATTCCCAACCTCATTCGCTCGCTATCCGGCGGCGAGGGTACAAAATTGAGATTGGTGTTTAACGGCGAGGGTACAGACGAACCGATCATTTCCGCCTTGGCAATGGAGTGTCGCGTTGCCGCAAATATTTTGTATGCCGACACCAAAAACATCGACGGCAAAACTTTCGGACACATGGTGATCACCGTTCCCGAGGAAACGACCGCCAAAGTCAAGGAATTTTTGGACGCGCACAACGTGTCCTACAAGGAGGAATAAACCGTGAGTACACTATTTACGCAGTTGTGGCAAAACGGAGGATTTTGGGTGGGCGTAGGCGAAACGCTTTACATGACGGTAGCGTCCGCTCTGTTGGCGTACGTCATAGGTTTGCCGCTCGGGGTCATTTTGGTGATCACCGACAGCGACGGACTTACGCCCGTGGTGTGGCTGAACAAAATTTTGAGTATTTTGGTCAATATTTTGCGCAGTATCCCTTTCATTATTCTGATGGTTGCGCTCATACCCTTTTCCCGCGCCATTCTCGGCACAAGCATAGGTAACGGCGCAATGATATTGATGTTGGTGGTGGCAAGCGCGCCCTACGTGGCTCGCATGGTGGAGTCCTCTCTCAAAGAGGTGGACAAGGGCATTGTGGAAGCCGCGCGCTCAATGGGCGCAAATACTTTTCAAATCATTTGGAAAGTTTACCTGCCGGAGGCAAAGCCGTCGTTGATAGTGGGCGCGGTCATATCCACCGTTACGATACTAGGCTATTCGGCAATGTCTGGTACGATAGCCGGCGGAGGGCTTGGCTCGATAGCCGTAACTCAGGCGCGCCCCTCCAATGCGCAGGACGTCATTTGGCTGTGCGTGGCTTTGATGGTAGTGATCGTGCAGATCATTCAGGAAGTGGGAATGTTCGTCGCTCGCAAGGTGGACAAACGCCGCCGTACAAACAAAAAAATCAAACAAAGCAAAAACAACAATTCCGATTCTAACGGCAATGCGGAAACGACCGACGACAACGGAAAAAACTCGGCGAATAACGCCGCAACTATATAAATAAAAAACAAAAAAAGGAGAAATATTATGAAAAAATTCGTTACAATATTTTTGATCGCTCTGTTGACGCTTTGCGTTGCGTTTGCGCTCGTCGCGTGCGACAATTCAAAGACGATCACCGTGGGTGCAAGTAAAACTCCGCATGCGGAAATTCTCAATGTAGTCAAAGAAAAACTCGCCCAAGAAGGTTGGAAGTTGAAAATCAAGGTTTTCGACGATTATACAACTCCCAACACCGCACTCGACGAGGGCAGTTTGGACGCAAACTATTTCCAGCACACACCGTATCTTGACGAATTCAACAAAAATTACAACACCAACTTGGTGGGAGTGGGCAAGGTCCACTACGAGCTGTTCGGACTGTATGGCAAAAATGTGACCGCCGAGCAGTACAAGGCGAGCGAATTTTCCAAAACGGGCAAAACAATACTTATACCCAACGACGGAAGCAACCTCACGCGCGCGTTGTTCGTGTTGCAGGACGAGGGATTCATCACACTGCGCGACGGAGTGAGCGCTACCGATACGCTGACCGTCAACGATATCGCCGATAAAAAAGGCAACACGATCCACGACGTGGAAGCCATAACCATAACTGCGCTTTTGGCAGAATCCGATTCGGGAACGCTTGCTATCATCAACGGCAACTATGCTTTGCAGGCGGGGCTAAATGCCTCTGACGACGCCCTTGCGGTGGAAAATGCCAACGGCGACGCCGCGCAACTGTATGCCAATATCATTGCGGTAAAGGTCGGTAACGAAAACAGCCCCAAAACAAAAGCGTTGCTTGCCGCCATTTTCAGCCAAGAAGTGATCGACTATATAAACGCCCAATATGGCGGAAACGTTTTGCCGGCATTCACGGTAGAATAAGTTTGCAGAAAAAGCCGATGTTTAACAAAGCCGTTCTCGATTTGTCGAGAGCGGCTTTTTGCGCAAAACGCGCACCCGGGGTGGAAATTTTTTGTTGTTGCGGCGTTGCAAACCGAAACAATACGTCGTTTTCGGCAGGAGTCGGGCGCTCGACGGCGATACTGCTCAAACAGTTGAAAAAAAAACTTTTTTTTGGTATAATATAAAATACACGATTATTACGTGCAAAAAGCGGGTTTTCAACAGAAGCAAATCTATTGCATGCGGAGCGGTCGCTTGCGGCGTTACGGCTGCGGCGAAGTGTATCGGAGTTAGTATGAGCGACAAAAAAATAAAAGGCGGGTCGAACCGCGAAAAAATAAAATCCGTTCGCAAGACAAAAATAGGCGGGCAAGCCGTGCTGGAAGGCGTCATGATGCGCGGAAACAGCAGTATGGCGCTTGCCTGTCGCGACGAAACGGGCAACATTCGTCTGGATACCACGCGTCTGTCGGCAAAAAAGCCCTGGTATCGCAAAGTTCCCTTTATCCGCGGCGTGGTAAATCTGGTCGTATCCATGATCTCCGGCACCAAAATAATCGGCAAATCCGCCGAGGTAATGGTGGAGGACGTGGATACCAAGGGCGACGGCGGCGGTATGGGCTGGATGATGTTTTTCTCCACGCTGTTGGGCATTGCATTGGCGTTGGCGTTGTTTATCGTGATACCCACCTACGCCACCAAGGGCATATTTGCGTTGGCGCAACTCGATTACGAAAACGTCGAATCGCAGTGGGTGTGGCTCAAATCGCTGCTCGAAGGCGTGTTCAAATTGTTGGTGTTGGTGGTTTACATGTCGGTCATCTCCTGTATGAAAGAGATCAAACGCGTGTTTATGTACCACGGCGCCGAACACAAAACCATCGCTTGCTACGAGGCGGGGTTGGATCTGACTGTGGAAAACGTCAAAAAGTGCAGTCGCTATCACGACAGGTGCGGCACAAGTTTCATTGTGTTTGTGGTGGTGCTGTCCGTTTTGCTTATGATGGCTTTTGACGTGATCTTTGCATTGTGTCCCGTTTCGCAAACGTTCACCGATTTGTGGGAAAAGGGTTGGTTTCGCGTGCTGTTCAAATTGGCTTTGCTGCCCGTTACTGCGGGTATCAGTTACGAAATGCTAATGCTGTTGGCGTGCAGCAATTTCTTTTTGTTTGTTCCTCTCAAATGGTTGGGCAAACAGTTTCAAAAACTCACCACGCGCGAGCCGGACGAAAGCATGTGCGAGGTGGCGATAGCCTCGTTCAACGCCGTTTTGCAAATGGACGCCGATCCGACGATCCCCGAACGGCATTTTCCCGAGCCTGTCGGCTTGGAACAGTTCCGCAAAGAACTTGCCGACAAACACCCCGATTTGACGGCTTGCGTCAAGGGCGATATAGATTGGCTGTTGTGCGCAATACTCAACATCAAGCGGGAGGATCTTGCCAATCCCAAAGTAAAAATTCCTTTCGGTTGGTTGATACGATTGGACAAAATGTCCGAGCGTATTGCCGCGGGCGAGCCCTGGCAGTACGTTGTCGGCGCGACCGAATTTATGGATCGGACTTTCAAACTCGACAATAACGTGCTTATTCCGCGTATGGAAACGGAACTTGTGTGCGAGCGTATGCTCAAATACGTCGGCAAAGATACCGAACTGCTGGATATGTGTTGCGGCAGCGGAATTCTCGGCATTACCGCCGCATGCGAAAGGGATTGCAATGTTACCCTTGCCGACATCAGCGACGGCGCGTTGAAAATCGCCAAACTAAACGCCAAACTCAACAAAGCCAAAGTCAAGACGGTGCAGACCGATATGTTTGACAAGGTGAGCGGCAAGTACGACGTGATAGTCTGCAACCCGCCTTATATCGAGAGCGCGACGATCGACTCGTTGGACGACAGCGTGCGTAATTACGAGCCGCATATCGCCTTGGACGGCGGCAAAGACGGTTTGGACTTCTATCGCACGTTGGCAAAGGACGCCCCGACGCATCTCAAAGCGCAGGGAATGATGATCCTCGAAATAGGCTACGATCAGGGCGAGGCGGTGCGCGGACTGCTTGCAGACCGTTTCGAAACGGAAGTTGTCAACGACTACTCCGACAACAATCGTATCGTCATTGCAAAATTGAAGTAACTATCCCCAATAACGGAGAATTTATGTTGGAAAAATTGGAAAAAATCGTTGCCCGCTACAACTTTTTGACGGAGGAAATCGCCAAACCGTCGGTTATTGCGGACAACAATACCTGGAAAAAACTCGTCAAGGAACACAGCAATCTGACGTCTATTGTGGAGTGCTACAACGAGTACCGCAAAGCGTATGACGCATTGAACGCCAACCTCGAACTTGTCGGCACGGAAACGGACAAGGAAATGCTTGCCCTGCTCCACGAGGACATCGCTCTGCAAAAAAAGAATCTCGCCGATTTGGAGGAACGCCTCAAAGTTCTGCTTTTGCCCAAAGATCCCAACGACGACAAAAACGTCATTGTGGAAATTCGCGCGGGCGCGGGCGGCGAGGAAGCGGCGTTGTTCGCCAACGAGATCCGCCGCATGTACTATATGTTTGCGGAAAAAAACCGTTGGAAGATCGAAGAAATCGACATTGAGGAAAACGAACTCGGCGGACTCAAAGAAGGCAGTTTTATGGTCGTGGGCGATGGCGCATACAGCAAATTCAAGTTTGAAAGCGGCGTTCACCGCGTTCAGCGCGTGCCCGACACCGAGAGTCAAGGGCGTATCCACACCAGCACGATCACGGTGGCTGTTTTGCCGGAAGCCCCCGACGTGGAGTTGGACATACAGGACAAGGACCTCAAAATCGACACCTACCGCAGTAGCGGCGCGGGCGGACAGCACGTCAACAAGACGGAAAGCGCCATTCGCATAACGCACCTGCCCACGGGCATTGTCGTCAACTGTCAGGATGAGCGCAGTCAAATCAAAAACCGCGAGCGCGCCATGAACATTCTCAAAAGCAAACTCTACGATTACTACCAATCGCAGGCAAACGCGGAGTATGCGGCGGAGCGCAAGTCGCAAGTAGGCACGGGAGATCGCAGCGAGCGTATACGTACTTACAATTTTCCGCAAGGTCGGGTAACGGATCACCGTATCGGGCTCACTATGTACAGTATCGACGCGTTTATGAACGGCGACATAGGAGAGATGGTGGAAGCGTTGCGGCTTGCGGATCAAACCAAAAAGTTGCAATCTGCCGACTGATTTGCCCGTCACGCACTGCTAATTGCGTTTGCAACGCGACTACGTTTTGACCGCGAGTTGCGCGAACAGCGCCGTTTGGCAAATTTTGGTAATCACCGAAATATTTTCTTTGAGAGCGCGAGCAAACCGTCTGTCGGTTGCCTCGCCCGAAAGAGGTAAACTTATGAAAAAAATCATTTCTGCCATCACAACACTGATAGTCATTGTCGCTTGCTTGTGCGCGCTTGTCGCATGCGACGGCGGCTTGCAACTATACATTCCCGACGGAGTTGAGGTTTTGTCCGTTGCCAACATCATCAACGACGGCAGGATCGGTGGGGCAAAGCGCGTCAGTACGCACATCACCGAAAAGGAAGACGACGCAATTGCCAAGTGCAACAGCGGCGAGGCGGATCTGGCGATATTGCCCACAAATGCGGCTGTAAAGATTTGTTCGACAAGCGACCGATACGTTATGTTTTCCGTCAATGTTTACGGGTCGTTGTACATTGTAGGCACACGTCAAATCGAAAGTCTGAAAGATTTGCAGGGAGAGCGGCTGTTTAGTATCGGCAAGGGCGACTTCCCCGAAACCGTCCTCAAAAAGATCTGTTCCGCGCAGAACGTCGGTTATCGCGAGTACGATGGCGATGACACCCTCTTCGGTTACATTATGGTCAAATATTTCGACAAAGCCTCGACAGTAATCGAGCGCGTTTTGCAAGGAGAGGCGGACTTCGCTCTTTTGGAAGAACCGTACGCAAGTCGGTTGGTGGGCGAACTTTTGGAAAGCGGAAAAACCGCCTACAATCTGTTCGATATGCAAACGCTGTGGCAAGCCTCTTTCGAAAGCGAACAAAGCGGTTATCCTCAGGCGAGTTTGGTCGTAAAGAAAGATTTGTTGACGGGCGATTTCGGCAAAAGATTGGAAAACGCTCTTGCGGGCAACGCCGAATTTTTGAAACAGAACGTTGACAAACTCGGCGACATTCTCCAAAAAGCAGGCAGCGCGCTGACGGTAAAATTTACCCAAGAATTTGTGGACCGTTGCAATACAAGATTTATCCCCGCCGCGGACGCTCGCGCCGATTTGGAAAAATATATCGAGGCGCTCGGCGGCATGGATGGATTGCTCCCGCTCAAAGAGGACATTTTCTACGGCGGCACGACTCCCGCCGAATAACCGCAATCGGACAAAACAGCCCTTGTTAGGCGTTTTGTCGTGCATAGCGGCAAGGTCGCGGGCGGACCGCCGCGCGCTCGGTTGTTTGCCCGACCCAAATTGTCAAATACCAACTTTGCAAAGGTTCGACTCGGCGTTGGACCTTTTGTTTTGTCTGTCGCCGCGCAAAGTGTATGCAAAACATTGACAAAGTTACAAAAATGAACTAAAATATAACAAAATTATCATTACAAAGGAAACCAAATGGATCTACAAGACAAAGTCAGCGCCGAGGAAAAACTGAACGTTTGCCGACGTCTGCTATGCGTAGCCCAAACCGCCAATTGCTATACCGAGGACAAAAAGACTTTGAAAAAGTTGGTCGCCGTGGTAAAGCGCGAGCGCAAGGCGCATGCAAAAACAAGTTATCCGCTGACTGAGGAACACAGCAGTCAGATAGAAGAATTGATATTGATGTTGTTTCGCTCCGTCAAGAGGCTTCGCAAAGCGCGCACCATGTTGGACTATCGCGAGGGTATGCAAACGCTCGCCGACACGTTGCGGCTTCTCGAAGAACAAATTCAAGCCGACTCGGACGAACTGCTGAACTACGCTCGCGAACAGGATTCCGCACAAGAGGGCGAATCGCAAAAAAAAAACGGTAGACGCCAACTCAAAATAGGCATTGTCTACTCCGGCGCGGTAAGCAAATCGGCGTATCAGATAGGTTTTACAAAATCTTTGCTCAAATACGTAGACAGGAGCGAGATCAAACTTATCAGCGGCGCGTCTATGGGTATGCTTGTGGGATATGCGTTGGCGGCAAACAAGTTGGATATGTTCGAAAGCCTGTTTCGCAACATCAAAACGGGCAAGATGGCAACGCTGTTGTGGAAAGTTGTCACAGAACATTTGTTTGACAAAGGCTTCAAGGCGTTTGCTAGACCGCAAGATGAACTTGATATTCCCCTAACTTTTCCCGTTTGTTACATTCCGTTGCTTTCGGTGCGGTACTATTGGATAGTGGGGCAGCACAACCCCGTTTGGAACAGATATATTTATGCCGGAACAAATTTGCCTTTTGTCACGTTGCACCCGTCCTTTTTGAGGGGACGTTTGGCGATAGACGGCGGCGCGGCGGACAATATTCCCCTGTATCCGTTGCTTGCTCGTCACAAGGAGTATGTTGCCGACGGTCTGGACTTGATAATAGTAATGCACTTCGACGCGCGTTACGACTATCGGCGAGATTTCGTCACGGACGTGCCGATATTGGAATTGGACTTGGCAATTTGCAACGGGTTCAGCAAACATCACTACAATTTTTCCGCCGATTACGTGGACGAAATGATACTTGCCGCAATGGAGTACGGCGACAAGATTTGCGACAGATTGTTTTCGACCGATTGCAGCCCGTCGGAGTTGAGGCGCGTGATCAACGAAATTTTTCTCGAAGAACACGAGTCAAGACAGCAAAACATTTCCGTAGACAGGTTGGTAACAATGCTCAACACGATTGCCAAAGCGTTGCGCAACGACTCAAAATGCAACAAAGATCTGTATTTGACTGTCAATTCGGACAAAAAACGGCGCAAACGTCGCAACTGAACGAACAAATTCCCAAGTTTAGCCGACTTGGGTTTTTTGTCGGCGAGATAGCAAACAATTATTGGGATATTTTTCAAAAGGTGTTGAATTTTGCCGCCAAATAAGTTACAATATTGGTAGGCAAAATTTGTTTTTGCCAAAACAAACACGGAGGATTTTTCAATTGATACAAGTTATTTACGGCGCAAAAGGCACTGGCAAAACAAAAATTATCGTAGAGCAAGCCAACGACTTTGCAAAAACCGCCAAAGGCGTGGTTGTGTATATGGATCGCAGCAATCACCGTCTGCACGATCTGCACCGCAACATTCGCTTGGTGGATGCGTCTGCCTACGATTTGCACAGCCAACACGACATACTTTCCTTTATCAAGGGAATGTTAGCCGCTAACTTTGACATAGAACAGATTTTTATGGACGGCGTCACCCGTTTGCTGGATTGCAACATAAGCGAACTCAAAGAACTTTACGAGGGATTGGAGGTGATCTCTCGCGAACACAACGTCAATTTCTGCATTACCGCAAGCGGTTCGCGCGAGGATCTTCCCGACTTTATAGCCAAGCACGTCGAGTAAAACTATGCACAAAATTTCACCCCATATACCGTTTTTGCGTATATGGGGTGTTTTTTTTGCAAATTTTGCGTTGTCAAGCGGGCAAGGGACGTCCGCCTCCCACGACGGATACGGATTGCCAAGTCAACGGACCGACAATTCCGTCGGCGTCCAGACCCGTTTCTCGCTGAAAAGCCACAACCGCGTCCCGCGTGGCGTTGCCGAATATGCCGTCTATGTTGCCCAACGGATACAGTTTGCTTGTGAGTTTTTGTTGCAGGTATCGCACGTACACGCTTCTGTTGCCTTGGCGCAAAGTCGGTCTTGGCGGCAACACAAGCAACGTGCGCCAGGTGTTGTTTCCCGCAATGCCGTCCGCAGTCAACCCGTTGCTTTGCTGAAACTCCGTTACCGCACGCAGTGTGTTTGTGCCGAAAATACCGTCCACCGTCAGGTTGAAACCGTTTTGCAACAGTATGTATTGCAACAGGTACACAAAATTGCCCGTACTGCCGCTGCGCAAAACGGGGTAATTGCCCAAATTGTTGCGCTCGACAAAACGTTCGCCCAAGTAGTTGCACACGCCGCGGCAACTTTCTTCGGCGACTTCCGTTTGAAAGTCGGGATCTAACATTAGTTTTGCCTCGTCAAAGTTTGTCATGTACCCCGGCTCGGCCAATGCGGACGGACAGTTTACGCTTTGCAACACGCCCACGTCCTGCAAATCCGTTACTCCCCGCCCCGGTTGTTGCGTACCGTTTACGAGTTGCTCGTAAATTTCTTCCGCCAATGCGCGGCTTCGCGCCGCTTGCGGGTTTTGCCGCGAAAAGAACAGCGAAATCCCCCTTGCGCTGTTGAACGAATTGCCCGATCCGAATGCGTTGTAACCGAACGTTACCAATAGCGTGAGGTTTTGCGCGTTTATTCTGCGCACGCGAGTTGTGATCGACGTGTCTGTCAGTTCGGGCTTCACGTCGTAGACGGCAAAACCGTTTCTCAGACATGCTTCGAGAAATTTAATTTTAGTCGGGCGGTTGAACTGATTTTCGTAAAAAGGCACTCCGAGGTAGGGCATCACGGGCGTGCGTTTGCCCGCCGTGAAGGGATTTTGCCCGTGTTCGTCATTTGCGCCTATGTAGTAGGTTGCCAATATCGCGCTCCTTTATTTTGTTTTTGTCAACATTGTATGCCGCGCCGCCGCAAAGTGTCCCGCCATTGCCGATTGCATAACGCTTGTATTTTCTCGTCCGTTCACCGCAACAGTGACGGTATATTTGTCTGTGTTCATATCCAAGAAGTTAAATGTGACAAACTCCTCGCCATCGAACAGACGATACTCACTGTTGTACGGTGGCATTGCTTGTTGAGTTACATTTGCTTTTTTCATTTCCTATACCTCCGTATATTTTTTCTTGCCTTTCGGCAGGAACGGAGTAGCACAGGACGATTTGTTTCGTGAGTAATAGTGTAGTGAAGTAAAGGTCAATGGAAAAAAAAGAAAAATTTTTACGGCAACACAATGTAAAATTAGTAAAAATATGTGGCACATTCTATGCCAGACATAATTAAAAAGTAAAAATTTTTCGCCCGTTGACCTTTACGAGGAATGTGCTAAAACGGGACGAAGAAAGGCAAAAAAATACGGAATATAGGGCAAAAAATGAAAAAAACAAGCAAATTTGAGTAAAATGAAATCTCAACCGAACCGACAAGCGGTTCAGTTGAGATTACAAATGGTTGCGGGGGCGAGATTTGTCCCGAGCGGAGCGAAGGGTAAGCAAAACGAAGTGGAGCGCTACGTTATTTCAAACTGTCCCTGCCTTAAAAACGCAAGGCAGCGCGCCTCAACGGAGCAATAGAAAAACGAGCGATTGTTCACTCGTTTTCTGTTGCGACTAATACGGCGTCGCTGCCGATTGGTTGCGGGGGCGGGATTTGAACCACACGACCTTCGGGTTATGAGCCCGATGAGCTACCGGACTGCTCTACCCCGCGATATAAAGACTAGACTGTTTTGGCTTGCGCCGCGCACAAAGACGGGCTCGGCGTTCGCTACGCTCGGCTGAGGAGCCTCAATGAGCTACCGGACTGCTCTACCCCGCGATATACAGTCACATTCGGGCGACAAACTAGTCTATCACTCGGATGCTTGTTTATGATAGCGCATTTCCAAAAGTTTGTCAAGGCTTTTTCGATACAATGTTTACAAAAAAGGGGATTGCGCAAATCTTATTTTTGTTATATACTGAAATAGTACCGACTTTATTTGGTGCAAGCGCAATATTTTTGAAGTTGCGCCGAAGGAGGGTAATGTGAAAAAAACAATTTGTTTGGCGATCGCGCTGATATTCGTTGCGGCGCTGTTTGCGGGGTGCAATGTGGCGCACATTCATCAATACAGCAAGCAGTGGAGCATAAGCGCGACGGAGCATTGGCACCAAGCCGCCTGCGAGCATAGCGATCTGGTCCGCGACAAAGCCGAGCATACCTTTGTGGACGGCAAATGTTCGGTTTGCGGCTACGTTCAAGGAACGCACGTACACACTTTCAGCGAACTTTGGTCGCAGAGTGCGACGGAACATTGGCATCAAGCCACATGCGATCACAGCGAGTTGGTCAGCAACCGCGGTACGCACCGCTTTGACGGCAACAGATGTGTCGTTTGCGGATATGTTATCAGCGAACCCGAGCCCGGTCCTGCGCCCACGCCTACCGAGTACGAGTTTGGCGACGCGCAAAGTTATCAAAACGACGCTTTTTACAAGGATTATCCCGCCGAAGAAAAGGAACTGTACTACACTTTGTGGAAAGAAACCACGACCGTCAAGGTAGAAATAGACATTTCCGCTCACGAGTTGCAAAAACTCAACGAGGCTTACGTTTACTTAAAAAATCACAACGGCAGCACCTTGTTGGCGGACGTTTATCGCAAGTGCAACCTCACTATTTACGTCAACGGACGGTCCTACTACTACGAGGAAGTGGGCATACGCATGCGCGGCAACACGTCGCGAGCGGAGTTTGTCAACAACAACGGCGAAATCTACAATCTTGTGCATTTTCGTTTTAACCTCAGCGAAACTTTCGACGGCGAGGACTACGAGGGCGACGCTTGGGCAAACGAACTGCATCACGATTGGGGCGATACGGACGAGGGCAAAGCCGCGCGCAAACTTCGCAAAGACCGTACTTTCGCCACAATGGAGAAGTTCTTTTACAAGTGGAACAAAAACTACGATCAAACGTACATTCGCGAGATTTACACCAACCGAATGTTCCAAGCGTACGGAATTTTGGCACCCCATATCACGCTTTCGCAATTTTGCGTCAAACAGGGCGGCGCAATGCAGAGCATAGGCGTAGGCGGATTGTACGAGTTGATCGACAAACAATTTATCAAACGCAACTTCGACAAAGCGCACAAGGGCGGCGATTTGTACAAATGCACCTATTCTGCCAAAGGCCCTGCCGATTTTACCAATGTCAACAGCCGCACCTGCGGTATAGAAAGCGCAACCGAGCCGTTCAGTTACGACCTCAAAACAAACGACGATCCTACCGAACCGGAGTGGAGCAATCACAGTTATCTCTATGAGTTTGCGGACATGCTTGCCGCCGACAAAAATTCGTCGAATTTCAAAACAAATTTGGAATCGATGGTGGATATGGACTACTTTGTGCGATTCGAAGCGGTCAACTATCTTGCGGGCAACCCCGATTGTATTCGCAATCATGCAAACAATTTCTACATCTATTTTACTCCGAAAGACGACAACGGCAACTTTAAGGCATATCTCATTCCCTACGACTACGACAGATGTTTGGGCATTACGCGCGATTGGAATCCGTGGAACGGCATGACGGAAAACTCTCCGTACACGACTCGCGGAACGGATATGAATTGCGTCAATCCGCTGTACACCAAGACGATTTTGGACGGCGGTATCGACGCGTACCGCAACAAGTACACGGCGGCTCTGAAAAATGTGTTGGACGGCGAGTGGTTTACGACAGCCAACTTTACCGCCATGTACAACGCTTACAGCGCCAATTATTCGTCTTTGGCAAGACCGTCGTTCAATATCGCCAATGTTAGCATGGACCAATTCCGTTTCAGTTTGGACGGGTCGCAGAACGTGGGCGATACGCGCCAAAACATTGCGCTCAATTTGTATATGCAACTCAAACGTCAAACCGCGTTGAACGGTCTGGACAAGTAAATATTTTTATCGTTTAGGCGGTTCGGATCCCGATTGACAAAGTTCGCGGGAATCGAACCGCTTTTTTTGTCGAAACAACAAAATTGACGGCTCAAAACACACAACAAATTGACAAATATAATTTCATAGTATATTATTTTATCTGATGAAATCAAACAAAACGATATTGCTTGGAATAGAAAGTTCCTGCGACGAAACAGCCGCCGCGGTCGTGGCGGACGAAAGAGAAATATTGTCCAACGTTGTGCTTTCGCAAATAGACATTCACCGTCTTTACGGGGGAGTAGTTCCCGAAATTGCCAGCCGCAACCATGTGGAAGCGGTGGACAAAGTGGTAAAAACCGCCCTTGCGCAAGCAGACGTTTCTTTGCGGGAGTTGGACGCCATTGCCGTCACCTACGGTGCGGGATTGGTGGGCGCGTTGCTTGTGGGGGTATCCTATGCCAAGGGTCTTGCGCAGGCGACGGGCAAACCCCTTGTCGCCGTCAATCATATAGAGGGGCACATCTGCGCAAATTATCTTACCTATCCCGATTTGCAGCCGCCCTACACCTGTCTGCTCACCAGCGGAGGACACACTGCGATAGTAAACGTTTTGGACTACAACAACTATGACGTTGTGTGTTCTACCGTTGACGACGCCGTCGGCGAGGCGTTTGACAAGGTCGCTCGCGTGTTGGGGCTGCCCTACCCCGGCGGTCCGCAGATAGACAAACTTGCCGAACAGGGCAACGCCGTCTATCCGTTCCATTCCGTCGTTACCGTCAACGGCAATTTCAGTTACAGCGGTCTGAAAACGGCTGTGATCAATTTGTTGCACAACGCCGAGCAAAAGGGCGAAACGCTTTCGAAAGCCGACGTTGCGGCGAGTTTTACCAAGGCGGCGATAGACGGGCTAATAGAAAGACTGTCCGAAGAACTTCGTCGTAACGGCGCGCATACGGTAGCCGTTGCGGGAGGCGTCGGCGCAAACACCTATCTCCGCGCCCGCCTCAGAGAATTCGAGTCCCGCGGGCTCAGGGTGTGCTTGCCCAAGTTGTCCTTGTGCGGGGACAATGCGGCGATGATCGCTTCTCGCGGTTATCGCAAGTATCTCAACGGCGAATTTGCCGATCTCACGCTTAATGCCTGTCCTACGCTCAAATTGCGCGGGCAGAAGCCTCATTGTTGAAGGAGCGTTATGAAAAAAAATCAAGGCACGCTGATCCGCTACACGCCCGACGTCAACGAGGGTCTGACCGATATGGACGTCAACTTGCGCAAGCAAGCCAAACTCGTCAACCGAACAAAAAAACGCGTCGGCAAGAGTTATTTGCAAATTTTCGTTTCCAACATTTTTACCTTTTTCAATTTGTTGGGTTTTATAATTTTTATTTTGATGTTGCTGTGCGGCAGCGTTTCCAACATGATGTTTATTGTCATAATCGTTGCCAACACCGCAATAGGCGTCATTCAGGAAATTCGCAGCAAACTCGCGGTGGAAAAGTTGTCGATAGTTTCCGAGCCAACTGCGGATGTGGTCCGCAACGGCGAAAAGGTGACTATTGCCACTCGAGATATTGTGGCGGACGACATAATAATGTACGGCGCGGGCAAACAAATTTGCTGTGACGGAGAGTTGCTTATCGGCGAAATCGAAGTAAACGAATCTATGTTGACGGGCGAGAGCGAACCCGTCAAAAAACGGCAAGGCGACGCGCTGTTCAGCGGAAGTTACGTCGTGAGCGGCAATTGTACCGCCCGTTGCGACAAGGTAGGGCGCGACAACTATGTCGAACAACTTGCCTCTCGCGTCAAAAAAGCCAAAACTCCCGATAGCGAGTTGATGAAAGGCATCAGGAGAATAATCAAATTTATATCGATAATAATTTTTCCGCTTGGTATTGCCACGTTTTTTTGCAGCGATCAAGTTCGCGCGCTGTTGGGCAACAACGTCAATATGTGGAATGCGCTTTGGAACAACGACGTCGTCACTTATCTCGGCAAAGAGATGACCGTCAAGGAAATGATACATGAAGCCATCAAAGCAATGAGCGGAAGCATGATAGGCATGGTCCCAAGCGGAATGGTGCTTTTGACAAGCGTCGCGCTTGCCGTCGCCGCTTTGAAACTCGCCCGCAAAAAAGTGCTTGTGCGCGAATTGCCCTGTATCGAAATGCTCGCGCGCGTAGACACGCTGTGCCTTGACAAAACGGGAACGATCACCGACGGCAGTATGACGGTGCAGAGCATTGTGCCTCTCGACAAAACGCCCGTCGGCGAGTTGGAGCGCATGATAGCGGGCGTAATTTCCGCAACGGGCGACGACAACATGACGGCGCAGGCGTTGAAACGCTATTTGAAAAACGTCGATCCGTCAGACGGAACGGACGCAATCCCCTTTTCCTCCGCGCGAAAGTTCAGCGCGGCAAATATCCGCGGCAAGGGCGCAATCGCTCTGGGTGCGGCGGAGTTTATGTTCAAAAAGACTTCCAAGTCGTTTGCCGAAAAGTGCAACGGCTTTTTGGCGCAGGGTTTGCGGGTGCTTGCCGTGGGCAGAAGTTCCAAACCTATTGCCAACGGCGAAATCGACTCTTTGGAGCCGATCGCATTGATCGTTTTGCAGGATACGGTGCGTTCGGACGCGCCGGAAATAATCAAGTGGTTTTGCGACAACGACGTAGACGTCAAGATAATTTCGGGAGATAATCCCCTGTCCGTTTCGGTGATCGCCGCAGCGGTGGGCGTGCCGAACGCCGACAAATTCGTGTCGTTGGAGGGAATGACGGACGAACAGGTGGCGGAAGCCGCAACGCGTTACACCGTGTTCGGGCGCGTCAGTCCCGAGCAAAAGGCGACTTTGGTGCGCGCTCTCAAAAAGGCGGGCCGCACAGTGGGAATGACGGGCGACGGCGTAAACGACATTCTCGCCATGCGCGAAAGCGATTGCGCCATATCCGTCGGTTGCGGTACCGACGCAGCCAAGATGGTTGCAAATCTGGTGCTTATGGACAACAAATTCAGTTCGTTGCCGGGCGTCGTTGCGGAGGGACGTCAGGTGGTCAACAACATTCAAAACAGTTCGTCGCTGTTTTTGATGAAAACTTCCATGACCGTTCTCGCAACGATTTTGTGTTTGTGCATATCGCAAACTTATCCGTTCGAGCCGCAAAACCTGTACGCAATGGAGTTTTTCGTAATAGGAATTTGCTCTTTCTTGCTTGCGCTAAAACCCAATCATGAACTGATTCGAGGTAAATTTATACCCAACACGCTCAAACGCACTCTGCCTAGCGGCGTGGCTATGTTTTTGTCCGTTGCCATGACCTACGCATTCAAAGACCTGTTGCGACTTACTTCCGAACAAATAACGACCGTGGCAATGTTCTCCATGACCGCAACGGGCGTGGTGGCGTTGTGGATATTGCTTTTCCCCTACAATTGGTACAACCTTGTCGTGGGCGCGATCGGCACGATCGGCACGGTTGCGTGTTATTTGATGTTCCCGTGGGCTTTGGGATTGGTCAACAGTTGGTTCGGCGGATTGGATCAAAAGCCCATGTACGTGGACATTGACAAATATTCTATCCTGTTCATCGCGATCAACGCGGTGGTAATGGGTTCGATTATCGTAGGGCTCAAATTTATTGTGCCCGCGGTGGAACGCCGCGTCGCCAAGCGCAAAAAGATTGCCGCTGTTGCCGACGGCAACGTTTCGCCCCAAGACGATTTCGGCGCGCAGCAAACGACGGACGACGGGCGGGAGATTTCCGCGGAGCAAACCGAAAAAGACGACGTCCGAGCCGACGAAGAGAGGAATTCGAAATGAAAAAAGAAACGGAATTTTATTTGGAACAACGCAAAAAGATATTGGCGTTTCGTTACGTAAATTTTCTCACCGAATGGGACGCGCAAACGGACGCCGCTCCCGGCAGTATTGCGGCGGACAGCGCGTATCAAGCGACGCTTTCGGAAATGGAGTACCGTTTGACGACAGATCCTGCCTTCGAACGCGCCGTGGACTCGTTGTTCGAGCGTCGCTCCGAACTAGACGACGTGCTTGCGCACGAAATCGAGGTCATGCACAAGTCGGTACACGACACAAAAAAGATCCCTATGGACGAATACGTTGCGTACAACGAACTTGTTGCAAAAGCCTATCCCATCTATGTCGAGGCAAAAAGAACAAACAATTTTGGTTTGTTTTGTCCCTACTTGGAAAAAATTGTCGAATATTGTCGAAAATTGACCGTTTGGTTGGCGACGGATACCGTCAAGGGCTACGACGTGTTGCTGGATAGTTACGAACCTCATTATACGCAGGCAAAGTACGATTTGTTTTTCAACGTGTTGCGCGCCAAACTTGTACCCTTTGTCAAGGACAAAACGGCGCGTCCCGCACCGATACCCGATTGGACAAAACAGCGTTTCGCCGTGGAAAAACAGCGCGAGTTTTGCGAGTACATTCGCGACGTTATGTGCTTTGACCGCAATTTCGGCATTATGAAGGAGAGCGAACATCCCTTTACGAGCGGCATGGGCACAGACGACGTGCGCATTACCACTCATTACTACCAAGACGACCTTGTTTCGTCCGTATTTTCGGTAATTCACGAAACGGGTCACGCCATCTATGAACGTCAGTGCGACAAGGCTCTCAATCAAACGCTGTGCGGAGGCGGCGCAAGTTTGGGTCTGCACGAAAGTCAATCGCGTTTTTACGAAAACATTATCGGGCGCAGTTCCGCTTTCTGGAAAGTTCACTTTCCCAAGTTGCAACAGACTTTTGCGCCGCAGTTGGACGGCGTTACCGCACAGGACTTTATTTCGTATATCAACCGCACGCAAGCAAGTTTTGTGCGGACGGAGGCGGACGAACTCACCTATCCTTTGCACATCATGCTGCGCTACGAGATTGAGCAAAAACTCATTGACGGCGACTTGCAGGTCAAAGATCTGCCTCGCTATTGGAACGCCAAATTTACCGAATATTTCGGCATAACTCCTCCCAACGACGCAATGGGCGTGTTGCAGGACGTGCATTGGGCGTACGGCAATTTCGGATATTTCCCCACTTACGCATTGGGCAGTGCCATTGCCGCGCAGTTGTATCGGCGCATGAACAAGGATTTCGACGTCGCGGCAAGTTTGAGCGGCGGAACTACCGAACAGATCAACGGGTGGCTGCGCGAACATGTTCACAAATACGGTGCGAGCAAATATCCCGACGAAATATTGCGCTTGGCTACCGGTGAGGACTTCAACCCCGATTACTACGTGGATTACCTGATAGAAAAGTATTCAAAATTGTAATATGGGTGCGAAAAACGGGCAAAAATCGTCGTCCGTTTGCAAGAGTTTTGAAAACCGCGTTGACAAAAAAGGCGCGTTGCGCATATTCGTCAAATATCGCTTCGTTATGAGCAAATCGGCGTTTGTTTTGTCTTTTGTTGGGTTACAATAAAAGAAAACGAATAGTGGAGGAAGTTATGAAAACTTTTGTAAAAAAGAGCGATTGTATCGGTTGCGGAATGTGCGTGGACGTTTGCCCCGAAGTGTTTGAGATCGGTTCGGACGGATTTTCCGACGCGGTGGGCGATCCCGAAAATCACCCCGACAAGGTGTACGAGGCCGCCGAGATATGTCCTACCAACGCAATCGAGGTTCAGCGTTGAATGGTGAAAAAATAGTGTTGCAAATTCGCTACACAGAGTATTGACATTGCCTCTTTTCGGTGATATACTTTGTGAGGTTAAAGAAAGCGAAAGGTTTTTTTGTGAAAGAAAGAACCCACTACGATATGTTTTTTTAACCAAAACCCTCCTCACGGATAGACGACTTGCGTCGTCTATCTTTTTTTGTGGGGAAAAGCGCGTTTTTGCAAAAAAATTCTCCCCTTGCGGGGAGAAATCGCTTGGAATCAAATTACAGCACATGCCACTCGGCAAGCAGCGTATCAACGTCGGTTATCCTTGCGCCGTAGGTGTCCGCAAGATATTTGATGCCGTAGTCGTAGTCCTGTTGAGTAAAACTGTCCGTGGCGTCTTTGGCGACGATCACGTCGTAACCCAATTGGTATGCGTCAGCCGAGGTGTGGCGTACGCACATGTGCGCGTGCAAACCGCAAACTATCACCGCGTCTACGCCGAGTTCGCGTAGTAGCAGATCCAAGTCGGTGTGGAAAAACCCGCTGTAACGGCGTTTGGGAACAACGTAGTCGCTGTCGCACAAACCCAATTCGGGTATGACTTCCGCACCTTTGGTGCCGGCAATGGCGTGATCTCCCCACAGTTTCAATTCGTGGTCTATGCCTTTTAAGTGGGCGTCGTTGCAAAAGATCACGGGCACGCCCGCCTTACGCGCGCCGCGCAAAAGTTTTGCGGTTTGCGGTACTATGGCAAGTCCTCTGTCGCACTTCAACGCGCCCGTAACAAAGTCGTTCAGCATATCTACAACAAGAATTGCTTGTTTCATAACTCTAACCTCGCTTTCCGTTATTTTTTTCATATTATACGCTTATCCGCGACGATTGTCAACACAGTCCGCGCCTGTGACAAAAACTTGTATTTTGTGCAAGAAAATGGGATACAATGCAATCAAATAGTATTGAAAATACGCGCGTTGCGTGCTATAATATACAAAAAAATAAAAAAAGGAGTGTACTATGCGTAAAAATTTCGGCAAAAAGACGTGGCTTTTTCCCTGCCCCGTACTGATCATTGCAACCTACAACAGCGACGGTTCCGCAAACGCCATGAATGCGGCGTGGGGCGGAATTTACGACACCAATCAAATTATGCTCTGTTTGAGCGACGATCACGTCACCACTAAAAATATTTTGCGCGACGGCGCATTTACCGTGAGTTTTGCGGACGCGGCGCACGTGACGGAAGCGGACTATGTGGGGATCGTTTCCGGCAACGACGTGCCCGACAAATTGGCGCATGCCGGTCTGCACACGGACAAAGCCGCGCGCGTTCACGCTCCGCTTATCACGGAGTTTCCCGTTGCGTTGGAGTGTAAACTAAATCACGTAAACGAGGACGGCATTATTGTCGGAGATATAGTCAACGTCAGCGCGGACGAAAGCGTGTTGGATAGCGAGGGCAATCTCGATATCGGCAAGGCAAACATTATCAGTTACAACTCTGCCGCGCATGACTACCGCGTGTTGGGCGACAAGGTCGGCAACGCTTTCACCGACGGCAAAAAAATCGACTGAATTTGCCCTTTTGACTGCCGACGTTCCAACGAACGACAAACGACAATAATTGTTATATGGGGTAACAAAAAACGGCTTGCACACAAATGCAAGCCATTTTTTTGTGGCTCTGTGCGACGTCAGAATTTTGTTATCAAAGACATTATCAGCGCGGTTATTTCTTCGGGCGATTCGCGCATGCCTGCGGATACCCACTTGGCGGCAATGCTGTTTATCAAACTCAACTTGCCGTGAATGACGTACATTTCTTTCGTCGAATTGGCAACAAACGTGCTTTCCAACCGAGTTACTTTTTCCGCCACGCGCAGTATTATCAATCCGCGGTTACTGTTGGGGCGTTGTTCCATCATTTTGAGCGAAATTCCGAACTCGCTACTCGCCCGTTGAAAGATGCAAACCGTTTCGAACACAAACTCGCGCCACTTTCGCTCGGTGTTTTGCTCTATGACGGGGCGCACAAAGGAGTAAAAATTGTAAAACATATCGTTTGCAATGTCGTCCAAAACGTCGTCCGTCGTTTGAAAATTGCGGTAAAAGGACATTCGCGAAACTCCCGCGCTTTCCGTCAACTCGGATACGGATATGCTTGTGAAGTCTTTTTCCGCAAGCAATTTGAGTAACGCGCGTTTTATCGAATTTTTAACTGTGGTTTTCATGTGACAAATTCGCCTCCCGTTGTATCATAACTCTATTTTGTTGTTGACAGCGTTTTGCCGTGGTACTACAATGTGTAATGTTACAAATGTATCATTTTGAATATAATAGTAACATACAAAAACAAAGATGTCAACATTGACAAGGTGCACTAAATGAAAAAAATAGTTATCAGTACCGAATCGACTTGCGATTTGTCCGCGGAGTTGATAGCGCAGTACAATGTAAAGGTCATTCCCTACCGCATACAGATCGGCGACAGAAGTTTTTGCGACGGCGAAATTTCCACGGAAGAATTGTTCGACATCGCCGACAAAAACGACGTTTTGCCCAAAACGTCCGCGATCAACGAGCAGGAGTTTTTGGACTATTTTACCGATTTGCGCCGCGAGTACGACGCGGTGGTGCATATATCTCTTTCCGGCGGCATAACCACCGCAACGGAAAACGCCAAGCGTGCCGCCGCGCAACTCGACAACGTGTACGTGGTAGACAGCCTTTCTCTTTCTACGGGCATGGGTTTGCTTGTGCGTTATGCTCATCAATTGTCGGAGCAAGGCGTGACCGCGCCTGTGATCGCCGAGTTGTTGACAAAGCGCGCGTCCAAGTTGCAGGTCAGTTTTGTGATAGAGCGGTTGGATTACCTTTACAAGGGCGGCAGATGCAGCAGTTTGCAGTATCTGGGGGCTAATTTGCTCAAATTGCGCCCGCGTATAGTAATGAAGGACGGCAAAATGTCCGCGGACAAAAAGTATCTCGGCAGTATGGGCAGAGTGGTATCCAAGTACTGCGACGACGTGTTGGATGAGTTCGGCACGCCCGACCTTGACTGCGTGTTCATCACCTACACGACAGCCACGCCCGAAATGATCGCCGCCGCGCGAGAGGCGTGCGCCGAAGCGGGCTTTGTCAACATCTTCGAAACGCATGCCGGCGGAACGATCGCAAGTCACTGCGGCGCGCACACGCTGGGCATACTGTATTTCAACGACGGCAACAGCGTCGAATCGGCGGAATTTTAGCCGCAAACGGTTTGCGCCGAGGCGGGGTTCTTTCGTTCCTCCTTTTTTTAACGTTCTCCCCGCACCTATAACAAAAGCGACTCGGGTTTGTCCGAGTCGCTTTTTTGCGCGTGTTTGGCAATTATGTCGTTCGTGACATGCCGATGGGCAAAGTTATTTTTCACAATTGTCGTAGTTTTTTATTTTTGATTTTCGAAACGCAATGACTATCATAAAAACGCCTATCAGCGCGGTCAGAGCGCATACAACGCCTCCCGTTGTCGCGTTCATGACGGCGACGTTGACGTAATCGCCCGTTGCGTCAAACTCTCTGAACATTGCTGTCTGCAAGGCGAGGATAGAAACCATCGCGTCGGCGAGGTTGATGTTTTTTGCCGCTCGCACCGTCATCTCGTTCGAACGCCTTGTCTTGACAAAATTGTAAATCGAGGCGGTAATTTTGTAAAAGGCATAGATGGCGTAGACGTAAATGGTAACGCCCTTGTGGACGAAGGAATCGTTTGCTCGTACCATCTGCAAAATGGCAAAGGAAAGCGCAATGGGGAGCAACAGCAACACACTTCCGCAAATGCCGTATATTCGCGCGTCTTTCAAATAGGTAATGTTTTCCGTTTGTCCCGCCTTGACGGCTTTTCTGCGAAAAACATGGTAGACAAGGACCATTCCGCGTAGTACGATCAACAAAATGTAATACGTCGCAAGCGCGCCGAACCAAATCGAGCGCATAACAATGGCGACCGAGCCGTTATAGACGGCAAAAGCAATGTTTATCGCAAACGATCCGACGGAAAACAAGATTGTGCGGAAGCCGTATTCGGTGAAAAGTCTGTTCCAAAACGGCTTGTTCTCCGACCACTTCAACACTCGTTCGTTCCAATCGGGAAATTTCTTGATAACGCCGAAAATGCAGTAGCCGACAGTCACGCCCATCACGCCGAGCAAGACGTACCCCCATATCACATAGGGGAACAATTTGTCCTGCGTGAGAATGAGCGTTCCTCCCACCGTTGCGCCCATTCCGACAACGGCAAGTATGAGCAAAAACCACAGCGGCGGCTTTTTGAAAAATTCGAGAAGTTTCTTCATTTTCTTTTAATTCACAGATACTTTCATCGAGGGGCGCACGCAAATGGAAATGACTTCGCAGATGAACATAATATCGTCCTCGCATCCGCGCTTGACCCATTCCATTGTAATGGCGGTCACGCCACTGATAAAGTAGTGGGACATATATTCCACTACAAGCCTGTCCGTCACGCCGTTTTTCGCATAGATTGGTACAAAAATGTTTTCGATGAGTTGTTTGTCCATTTCTCCGATTTGAAACGCGCCCGAATTGTTGTACACTTCATAAAGTCGTCTGTTCTTTTTGATGAACGTCAAATACGGCACGAGGTACTGCGGGGAGATAAAGATAAGTTCGTCCGCCGACATTTTGGAAATATCGGCAATATTAACGGTAGAGTGGAGCGTTTCGAAAAATTCCGTTACGGCGCGTTCCTGCGTTTCTTTGAGCAAATCGTACAAATTTTCGTAGTGCGCGTAAAAGGTGGAACGGTTTACGCCAGCCTCTTGACATATATCAATTATGGAAATATCCGCAAAATCTTTTTGTTCGAGCAGGACGACGAGCGCGTCGTCCATTTTTACGGCGGTGTTGTGGAATTTTGCTTCTGACTTGTTCATAGTTCACTCCTTTTTTCGATTGTAGCATATTCTCCCGCAAAACACAAACATAAAATCGACTTTGTGCGTTTTTACCTAAAAAACTTTTTACAAACCGACACTTTTCGGAATTTATGTTGTGGTGTTTGCCGCTCGCAAGATTTATAATCGAGGTATCAAACAAGGAGGCGACATGAAAGATGAAGATGAAGCGTTTGTCATAGACGATCTGAACGAATTTCTGTCGGCAAAGACCTACGCGGAGCAATTAGAGATACTCCTAAAACACTCTCAAAAAAATCAAAAAATCATAGAAATAAGGAGAAAGAAAATGGAAAACTACAATGCGAACTATGCAGTCAGTCAGGAAGAAATCACCAAACAATTCGAGGAATTTTGCCACACCAAAGGCATCGTCGCAAAATTCAGTGTGGCGTTCGAGCAAATGGGCGAAAACGCCCGCCGCCAACGCGCGCAGGACAAGGCAAACATCGAAGCCGTGAAAAATTCCGAGGAAAACAAAGAGTTCAAAGAGTTTTTGCACACCAAGGGCTTCAAGGCGAAATGCCGCCTCGTCATCGAAAATATCAAGCGCGGCGCGGCAAATGCGAACGCGGACACCGCAAGAAAACTCGACGAACTTCACGCAAAGACGCAAGCGAATATCCGTGCGCACAGCGTAACCCACGGCGCAAAACCCGCCGAATACTCCGCCGATCGGCTTGCCGCCGAGTTCAACACCTTTTTGAAGGAGCGCGGACTTGACGAAAAGTACGCCGTCCAGATAGTGGAGGAATGAGTATGACCGAACTTGAAAAGGCGCTTTCGGGCGAGCAATTCGACCGCAGGGACAAAGAAGTTTTTCTTTTTCAAAGCAAAGTCAAGGATATGCTCCATGAGTTTCACTCCCTCAAACCGTCCGATCCCAAACGGACTGAGATCATCAAGGAACTCGTGACGGGCTATAACCAATACGTCTTTATCGAGGACGGGTTTCGGTGCAGTTTCGGCAAGAATATACGCTTTCACGGAATGGCAATGATCAATTACGATTGCACCCTCCTCGACACCAATTTTATCGACATCGGGAGTTGCGCTCTGATAGGTCCCGATTGCAAACTTATTTGCACCAACCATTCCATTGACCCCGCCGAGCGGCTGAAAGGCGTATTCAACGACAAACCCATCAAAATCGGAAACAACGTTTGGCTGGGCGCGAATGTGACCGTTTTGCCGGGCGTAACTATCGGCGACAATGCCGTGATTGGAGCGGGCTCGGTCGTCACGAAGGATATTCCTGCAAACGTCGTGGCGGTCGGAAATCCCTGCCATGTAGTAAAGGAAATTTCCAAGAAATAATTCAAATTGGGGAATAAGACTTTGAAAAAGACGATCGAAGTCATGGAGAACGGAGTAAAAAAGGAGAGGGTCGTATCCTATATTCCTCTCCGTTATATCTTGAACATTCTCCTTATATTCTTTGAAATCGCCGCCGTGATCGCGGTACTCAGCCTTATCACGATCTATGTTCCCTACTTTTATTTTGCCGTCGTCGCAACGCAAGTGGGCGTTGCCGTGAGCATTATCGCACGAAACGATAACCCCGATTATAAACTCCCGTGGTTGTTTTTCGTATTGCTTATCCCAATTATCGGGTTCATGCTCTACTTTATGTTTTACAGCCGAAAACTCAACCGCAAACAGCAAAAAAACGTGGAAAGGGCAAAATCGGAAAGGACGGGGAAAGACGATTCGGCAGAACTTCTCTCCTTAAAGCAGCGGGACGAACTAGTGTATTCACAAGCGGTTTCTCTCACAAACCTCTCCTCGTCCCACCTGTACTTCGGGGCGGCGATTAAATATTTCCACCTCGGCGACGAACTGTTCCCCGCGCTTATCAAAGATTTGAAGAAAGCCGAAAAGTTTATCTTTATGGAATACTTCATTATCGAGGGCGGGCTGTTTTGGGATTCCATTCTTTATGTCTTGAAAGAAAAGGCAAAGATGGGCGTGGAAGTACGCGTCGTCTACGACGATATAGGGTGCATGATGACTCTCCCCGGCAACTATTATAAACAACTTACAAAGGCGGGAATAAAATGCGTTCCGTTCTCCAAACTCGGCGGACAGGCGAATAACAAATTTAACAACCGAAGCCACCGAAAAATCACCGTCATAGACGGGAACGTGGGCTACACGGGCGGCGTCAACCTTGCAGACGAGTATATCAACCGCATTGTAAAGCACGGACATTGGAAGGACGTAGGTATTCGTTTGGAGGGCGAAGCGGTCAACGAACTTACGCGACTGTTCCTTATAGACTACAATCAGAACGTCAAAAATCCGACGGACAATTTTTTCGACTATTACATAACGTCCGAAACGCAAGCCGAGTGCTACTGCATCCCGTTCGGCGATGGTCCCAAGCCCATTTACGACAGGCAGGTTTCAAAAACTGCGATCATGAATTTATTATACGGCGCAAAAAAGTATGTGTATATCACGACTCCCTATCTTATTATCGACAACGAACTGACCGCGGCAATCGAAAATACCGCGCTCCGCGGCGTGGACGTTCGGATCATTACGCCGCATATTCCCGACAAAAAACTTATCTTTTTGATGACAAGGAGTTACTATCCGCGCCTTATGGAGGCAGGCGTAAAGATTTTCGAGTATGAGAAGGGCTTTATTCACGCTAAAACCTATTCTGCGGACGGCGAGGCGGCAATCGTCGGTACGGTCAATCTCGACTATCGTTCGCTCGTCCACCATTTTGAAAACGGTGTTTGGATGTACAAATGTGCGGCAATCGCAGACATGGAAAAGGACTTCCTCTCTACGCAGGAACAGTCAATCGAATATCACAGCGAAATGTTCAAACAGAACCTTTGGCAGCGTTTTATTCGCGCATTCGTCAAAATCTTCGCCCCGCTTCTATAAGGAACTTTTCTTAAACCAACATTTTTTGGGATTTATGTTGTGGTGATTTTCCCCCGAAAGTTTTATCATTGAAGTATCAAAACAAGGAGGCGGCTATGAACGCAATCGAAATCAGAAATTTGACAAAGAGTTTCCGCGGAATGTACGCGCTCGACGGGCTGAATATGACCGTGCCGCAAGGGGCTATCTACGGCTTTATCGGAGAGAACGGCAGCGGCAAATCGACCACCGAAAAGTGTATCTGCGGACATCTCGTGCCGGACAAGGGCAATATCACGCTGTTCGGAAAACCCTATACCGACGCGGGCGTTAGAGTGCGAGTGGGCGCGCTAATTGAAAATGCGGGGTGTTTCCCCTCGTCGAGCGTCTACGCCAACCTTATGATGCAGGCGATCAATTTGGGGCTGAAAGACAGGGCGGGCGAAATTCAGCGTGTATTGAAAATCGTCCGCATGGAAGATAACGCGAAATTGCAATTCAAGAAGTGTTCGCTCGGCATGAAACAGCGTATCGGCATTGCAATGGCTTTGCTCGGTGATCCCGCGCTGCTCATTCTCGACGAGCCTATCAACGGCTTGGATACCGACGGTATGCGACTCATGCGTGAGATACTTGTGGATATTACCAATAACTACGGCTGTACCGTTCTCATTTCCTCGCATATCCTCGGCGAGTTAGAAAAAATCGCCACCCATTACGGCATTATTCGTCAAGGAAAGATGATAAAGGAGATTGCCGCTTCGCAAATGGACAGCCGTTCGCAAGTGTATATTTCTCTCAAAACGAGCAACTTGCAAGCAACGGCAAATCTTTTGCGGAACGCCAACTGCAACGTCAAGTTCGAGGAGGGGGTGCTTCGGGTTTACGACGTGAACGACGCGGCAAGGCTCTCGGCTTACCTTATGCAAAACGGCTTTGCTCCGAGCGTACTCACAAAGCACAAGATCGGGCTGGAAGAATACTATGTTTCTCTGATGAGCGGGGAGGTCGTTTGATATGGAAAATACAAAAATATTGCAATTTGAAAAGCCGAGTTTTTTCAAAAGATTGAAAGGAATGTTGGGCGTGGACTTTTACCGTCTGTTTCATACGCCGTTGTTCTACATATTTATCGTCATTGCTGCGCTCATTCCCGCGTTGGTATCAATGGGAGCAATGGGCGGCGAGGGCGAAACGGCGGGAATGTTCTCCAACGCTTGGCAGATAATCGCCGCAGACAGACCTCTGTATGTGATACACGACATGGGCGAGTACGCCAATATGAACATGGTCTTTATCTTCGGCGGCATAATGGTGTCCATCTTTATCGGGCACGATTATCGTAGCGGGTACGTAAAGCAACTGTTTACCACCCACGCCAAGAAAGAGGACTACATGCTCAGCAAAACCCTTGTTTCCGCGTTTTCCATGGTGTGTATGTGCGTTACATACCTCATCGGCGGTATGATAGCGGGAGCGGCGACGGGACTTCCGTTCACAATCAATGCGGGCTCTCTCCTTTGCGCGATCCTCGGCAAAATTATCATGAGTCTGGGTTGGGCAAGCCTGTACACCTTTATCAACGTCATCTTCCGCAGAAAATTCGGCATTTCCATTGCCCTTTGCTTTGTACTCGGCACGGGCATACCCGTCATTGGCGCGGCGGCGCTTGTAGGCAACACGCCCGCGCTCAACATCTTCCTTTACGGTTCGTCGGTGTACGCTTGCCTTTCGGCAGACTTTCTGTCCGTCCTTGTGTGCCTTGCTTGCTCTCTCGTTTGGGCAATCGTCTACAACGTTCTCGGCTCGGTCATCTTGTACCGTAGGGACGTTTATTAAGGAGAAACGATTATGAACGCAATCGAAATCAGAAATTTAACTAAAACATTCGGCGAAAAACGCGCGGTGGACGGCTTGAATATGACCGTGCCGCAGGGCGCGATCTATGGCTTTATCGGCGAGAACGGCAGTGGCAAATCGACGACGGAAAAACTCATTTGCGGACTTATTCAACCGAGCGGCGGCGAAATCAAACTTTGGGGCAAAGACTATCGGGATCAGACCGTTCGCTCGCAAATCGGCGTTCTTATCGAAGCCCCCGGCTGTTACCCCAATTACAGCGTTTGGAACAATATGAAACTGCAAGCCGCCAACCTCGGTATCGAAAACGAGGATCAAGAAATTCGGCGCGTTTTGCACCTCGTGCGTATGGACGGCGCGGCGAGCAACAAGTTCAAAAACTGCTCGCTCGGTATGAAACAGCGGATAGGAATAGCGTTTGCGCTTCTCGGAAACCCCGCGCTTCTCGTACTCGACGAGCCGATCAACGGGTTGGACGCCGACGGAATGCGCATTATGCGGGAAATGCTGACCAACCTTTCCCGCCGCGGCACGACCGTTCTCATTTCCTCTCATATTTTGGGCGAGTTGGAAAAAATCGCCACACATTACGGCATTATTCGCGGCGGCAAAATGCTTCGTGAAATGACCGCCGAGGAGTTGAACGCAAACTGCCCGACATTCGTTGCCCTCAAAACGGACGATATGCAAAAGGCGCGGGCGATTTTGGAACGGGCTTTCGGACGGGTAGAATACGACGAAGATCACGGGGAGTTGCGCGTTTTCGGCAAAACTACGGCAGAAGATGTCGCAAAGTACTTGTTCGAAAACTTCGGGATTGCCGTGAGCGAAATCCGAACGGCAAAAATCAACCTTGAAGAATACTATATCGATCTTATGCAGGAGGGCAGATAGCATGAACGCGAAACTACAAAACAACAACTTCTCAAAACGCCTCAAAACCATGCTCAAAGTGGACTTCCGCAGAATGTTCACTATGCCCACCGTTTGGATCATGCTCGGCGTATCTCTTGCGCTTCCCATTCTTATCCTCGTGATGACTTCCTTTATGGGCGGGACGACTGTGAACCCGCAAACAGGCGTGGAAGAAACGGTTGAAACATTTACCAACGTCTGGCAGGCAATCGGCTCTGCGGGCGGCGCAATGGCTATGGATCTCACAAGCATGTGCAACATCAATCTCCTGTACTTCCTTGCGGCAATCTTCGTGTGCCTGTTCGTGGGCGAGGACTTTCGTAGCGGCTATGTCAAAAACCTGTTCACGGTGCGCTCGAAGAAACTCGATTACGTCCTTTCCAAAACAATCGTGCTGTTTGTAGCGGCTGTCGGGATGTTTGTTCTCTATTTCGTGGGAGCAATGATCGGCGGCGGGATCGCGGGGCTTTCCTTTGACGTCGCTGCGGTGGGCGCAACTGCGGGAGGAATCGTCGCCTGTATGATAAGCAAAGTGTTCTTTGCGCTCGTATTTGTGTCGATTGCTTTGACGCTCGCAGTTGTTGGCAAACAAAGACTTTGGCTCTCCATTCTCGGCTCGCTTGCCGCAGGAATGTTGCTGTTCACCATGATCCCCATGATGACGCCGCTGAATTCCGGCGCGTTCAATGTCGTGCTATGCGTCCTCGGCGGTCCCTTGTTCGCCGTGGGGCTTGGGGCGGTCAGCAATGTCATTCTCAACAAGACGAGTTTGGTTTAAGGGGAATCGTATGAAAGACGAAAAAGAATTGCTTACCTTAGACGATTTGAACGAATTTCTTTCGGCAAAGACCTACGCGGAGCAATTTGAGATACTCCTAAAACACTCTCAAAAAAATCAAAAGGCAGTAGAACTAAGGACGGGTAACAAACACCCTCACAATGTAAACAAAAAGAGTTAAAAGAAAATGAGTATACGGTTGATACGCATTTTTTTCTGTCGTTTTAAGTAAAATTACGCCATCCGAAAACTTTTGGGTTTGTCGGACGTTTGTTGCTTGCAGAAAAAAGGTTCGGATTTGACGACGGAGTTGGCTTGGATAAAAAAATCCGTCGGGCGGGCTCGATCTATCGTTCGGATTTGGAGTCCTCTTTGCGTTTGTAGTGTTCGCAACAGCCGTGCGGGTCAATGTCTTTGGGCGTGTAAGGCAATTGGTAAAAGCAGAGGTGGTGTTGCGGTATAAGATAGTGGTCGTGCCAATATTCTTCGCTCACGCCATAGTATTCGCACGTCATGCAATTTTTTTCGTCGGTCATAGCGTCTTTCTCCCTCAAAAATTTTCGATCTTCGTTTATTATAACATATATTAGCAAAAAAGCAAATGCGGAGATGTCCGAAAGTTAGTTGCATAATATTTTGTTTTGACGTAAAAAAAGAGCGGCAGATCCGCTCATATCAATTTACAATTCGGTCAACAAGTCGTCAACGCTCACGCCGAAATATCTCGCAATCGTCAACAGATTGTCAAGATTCGGCTCGCGGCTACCGCCTTCCCAAAAACTGATGGTTTGATTGCACACACTCAAAATGTTTCCCAACGACAAAACGGACCGCGGCATTACGCCTCGGTTCTTTTTGTTTTTTTGATGGAGCAATCGCGCGACCGATAACGCACCTCGACGAGTTTTGCATTGTACGAGGAGATGTTTGTGAGGAAATACACGTCGTCGGCTACCGAAAAAACATAAGTTTGTATTTTCGTAGTGTTACGCACGTTTTTTCCTTTCCGTGCAATTATAATTCCATCACGTATTCCAACATTCTCAGTTCCCGCTCGACTTGCTTGTAATATTCGCTTTGAAAATACGGCGGAGCGAATTTTTCTCTGCCACCGCTCGCTTCGTTCGACGTCTTTGGTATGGGAAGAGGTTGCAGGTCGGCAAAATCGTTCAGCGGAACGAGAACAGAATACGTATCTTCGGTCAAATAGTTTTTTGCAATCTGCCGAAACTTCGGGAAGTCACAAGGCTGTGAGGGCACCATATAGAAATAGTAGTGTACCGCTTCGTCGACATAACAACAAAGGTTGTGGAGAATACTAATTTCTTTTTTCAGATCGGCTTTTGCCTTGTTTTTCATGCCTGACGCAATTTTTTGCATTTGTCCGTAGAGGGGCATCTGTTTTAGGGTATCGTTAACGGCAGACAATACCGTATCTTTGAGTTCGTCGTCCACTTCCGCCATGTGATACAGCGAAAAAACCTCGTGCGAAACGCAGGAGAAAAGACGCTTTTCCCCTTGAAACAAAGCCAAATTTTCAAGCAAGGGCGGTTCGCCCCCGAACATACAGGTAAGGCTCTCGTCGAGAATATGTTTTTTGAGCGGTTCGGTCAGTCGAAAGCGGAACAGAGTTCCCCTCATTCCGTTGTTGTTTTCTTCATGACGGCAATGCAGAAAGGCGGGAATGATATCTTCATATTGTGTGCCGTACAAATCGTAAATATTTTTCAGTCCGTAAATATCGCTACCCAAAAATTCGGCGGTGTCACAGACGGACAGCACTGTTTTCGTAACGATTTGTTCTACTTCCTCGAACTGCGTATAACAAGGTATATCTTCAAAATACATAATCTCTTAGCCCAACTCCTGTTTGTCGCGGTTATTATACCACAAGCCCCCACTAAAATCAAGGCGGGTATCACGCCAAAGATTTCATTATACAGCCCGCCGAGAGGGAGAACGGAGCGGCGGCTTGCCACCAAGGGCACAACGCGTTAAGCGAAAGTGCATGTGGCACTTTCGTAGCCAAAGCGGCACGCGATTTAGAATCGCGGGCGGGGGTGGGTTGGCAGATTTTCTTTACTTGTACTCTGCTACGGACACAAATCTTTTGGTTCCGTAGACCAACGCTCTATCCAATTTCGCTAATACTCGCTACCGCTCGTGGCGTTCGCAACTTCGTTGCTCGGCTGAGGGCGCATATTTTATTCGAGCATGAAAAAGCGACCTCGTTTCTGAGGGGGGGGGGCGCCTTTCGAGTAAACACTATTGATACTCTTACTTTTTTTTAAAAAAACAAAACAATATGATACTACAAGTTATTGCTCCGCCCAAAATCGCTATATACCATATAACTGATTTCCCCATTATAATTGTAGATGACGCTTCGTCGCCTTTTGCTGTTGCCAAACAAATAATGCCCACAATTATTAAGAGAAAAGAAATAATCAAAGACACAATCATTATAGTTAATCTTATGCTACTTCTTTTTTTCGATTGAGGTTTCTTTGTATCACTTTCTCTACCCAAAAGCAATTCGTCCATACTAATATCGTAAATGCGAGATATCTCTGTGGCTTTTACTACATCTAATTTTACTTTATCGTTTTCCCAGTTTGAAATTGTTTGACGAGAAACATTGAGTTTCTCTGCCAATTCATCTTGCGACAAATTGTGGTTTTCCCGTAAAATGTATAGCCGTTCGCCCAAAGTATTTGCTTCTTCGAGTTTTTTGTTCATGATTAAATTATAGCATAATTACCGAGCAAAAACAAGTATTGCTGTTGATTACTATTTGTTACTATTTGCTTTTCGTTTCATAACTGCCCACACGATCAAACACAGGACGCTACAAATCGAATACGGAATTAAGATCAATAACGATACTGTCGCAGGGAAACTCGTATATTGATTATTGAATATCGTCATATATCTGATTATCGTGTGTACAACTCCTGCCACCTCAACCAAAATAGCGATCAATAATACCATCCATTTTTTATTTTTCATGTTTATTGCACTCCCATTTCACACAATGTAATATATTCATCGTATGTAAAACTCGTTGCCCAATTTGTCAACCCTTTTACTCCAAAAGCATTATTCGAAACAAAGGTGTTTCCGCTATAATAACCTACTCTATATTCGACAGAATAATTTTATCAAGTCCGCAAGCCAAATTCAATCAAATATATTTGTCAATCTAATAAATATATTTGTCAATTTGTAAATAAGACTTTTTCGCTCGACTTCCTTTGGTATGTCACAACTAAATTTATTAGTTGTTCGGCTGAGGACGCATATCACATAGAAAAAACGACTCGAAAATATTCAAGTCGTTTTGTTGGCGCGCCATTGGAGCGCGCGGACGGAGCGTGGCGGAGTCCCCAGGGATTGTTACACGCAGTGTCAATCCCGTTATATATTTCAGTATCTCCTTGTGGCGCGCTATTCGAAAAAAGACACCTTGACGAAGCAAGGTGCCTTTCGTGGCGCGCCATAAGGAGCTCGAATCCCTAACCTTTGGTTCCGTAGACCAACGCTCTATCCAATTGAGCTAATGGCGCATATTTAATTTGTGACAATTTGACTTTGGTTCCGTAGACCAACGCTCTATCCAATTTCGCTAATACTCGCTACCGCTCGTGACGTTCGCTTCACTGCGTTTCGCTCGGTTGAGGGCGCATATTAAACTTTGCGATTATTTTACAACGCTCTATCCAATTTCGCTAATACTCGCTACCGCTCGTGACGTTCGCTTCACTGCGTTTCGCTCGGTTGAGGGC
>CANQPI010000005.1 GCA_947625725.1 uncultured Clostridia bacterium
GGGATTTGAGTTTTGCCCGCTTGTGCGTTGTGTCCACACGCCCTGCGCTCACTCAAATCCCTATTTTTTTCGACCAAATATAATTGACTCTCAGGTATTCCGTGTCAAACGGCTTCGCTTCGGGCTATGCCCTCGTTGCAGATTGTTTGTCACGAAACACCCTCATACCTCGGTGGAATAAGGTTGAGTTTTTAATACCCTCGCGCCTGTGTGAACAAGGTCGGGACTCTGATTGGGACAACTTGCACCGTAACGTAGTCGGCAACTGTTAGATGGCTTCACTTCCGAGAGGGGGAAGTGGTAAACGCAATGCCAACAAAACAATGCTTTCCATTATAATGGGAAACAACCCGACTGCATTGAAAGCCTTCCCTTGGGGACGCAAGGGAAGGGGGACCGTCGTCAGACGGTGGATGAGTTTCGACATTTAGATTTATGTGATGTTTTCGTTGCAGATTGTTTGTCACGAAACGCCCTCATACCTCGGTGGAATAAGGTTGGAAGTGCAACACCCTCGGCACTCCCCAGAAACAAGGATAATGCTTGTTGCAGATTGTTTGTCACGAAACACCCTCATACCTTGGTGGAGCAAGGTTGAGTTTGCAACACACTTGGGGTTTGGTGGACCAAGGTTGAGGCATATTTCAAAATTTTTCGTGTGTTGCACTTGAAAGTATAATTCACCGATTATTACAAAGGAGCGGCCTTGGGTCGCTCCTTTGCGTTTGTGTTGGCAGTTATTTTGAGGAAATTCGCAACAAACTCTATCTCGACGCGTCATTGTCGCCCAAACTGTCGTTCTCGTTGCTTTCATGAGTATACGGCAAACTACATCTTTGAACCGCGACGACGTTGGGCGCGCTTGATGAGCGCGGTGGATACAAACAGTTCCGCAATTTGCAACACAAGCATTGCCGCGGTAAACACAGGCGCGTACCACAGCACGTCGGGAATGGTTATCAACAGCGTCAAATCTATTGCAAAGATCACAAGGGCAAGCAAATACCACACCAACTGCTCCACAAACAGCGGTAGGGCTATGCCGTCCTTTTGCACGTCGCCCATAGGTATCCTGAACAAAAACGACATTTTGCCGGGGAAAATTTTGCGGAAAACGTCGTTATCCAGCCCGGGAAACGCCTGTCGAAAAGGTGGCAAAATTGCTATCACCACAATAGTTATTATCGAAAATACATAGGATATAATTTTTTCCATCATATACGGATACCTCTTGCAACGCCGTCAAACGGTTTCGGCGTTTGTATTTTTGGGTTTGGCTTTGAGCGAGTAAATGGGCAACCCTTGCGCGCGAAATTTAGATTCGTACTCGGTAATCACATTGTTTTCGCCGTCGGGCAAGTCGTAGCAGACGTCGTACACTTCAAAACCGTTGGCGGCAAAACTTTCCGCCGACCACTCGAAAAATTCGCGATTGTCCGTTTTTTGTGCGACGTATCCGCCGTCAACAAGCAGAGTTTTGTAGATATTCAAAAAGTTTTTGCTTGTAAGTCTGCGGTTTGCGTAGGTCTTTTTGGGGAAAGGACAACTGAAATTCAACACGATTTGAGCGACCGAGCGCGGCGGCAAGTACCTATCCAGGTTTTCGGCGCGCACGTTCAAAAATTTGAGATTTGTCACACTTTCCGACTTGGCACGCTCACATGCTACCACGATCACATTGGACAGTTTTTCCACCGCCAGATAGTTGTTTTCGGGGTGCAGTTTGGCGCTTTGTAACGCCCAGGAGCCTTTGCCGCAGCCTATTTCCAACACAACGGGGGCGCGGTTGGAAAATTTTTCTTCCAAATTTACGCGATAGGCGAGTTTCTCCTCCTCCGACAGACGGTAGTAGCCGTCGCCCTCTCGCGCAAGCAACAATTCCGAGCAATCCGCGATACGTTCTTCGAGGTGTTTTTTCAGTCGCATCCGCATGTCAATTTTCTCCCGTGTCGCCGATAATGCCGCTTCGGTTTGTTGCGCCGTTTGATTTTTGCAAAACGCTTTGCGCTTTGTTGCTCGCACTTTTTTGGGACGGGGCGGTTTCGTCGTCCCATTCGGCAAGCCACGCGTCGCTTTCGGCGTCGGAGGGCATACGGTAACTGTATTTGGACAGATCTACCGAGCCGAGCCTCACGCTGTCGGGCGTGCAACTGCGCTTGTATTGTTGAGCGACAAACCTCCGCAAAAAGAAGTGCAACCATTTTGCGATCGTCGCGCTGTCGTATTTGCCCGCAAAGGAAATTTTTGCCAACTCATATACTTTGGACGGGTTGAAACCTTTGCGTATTGACATAAACAAAAAGTAGTCGTGCAACTCGTACGGACCTACGACGTTTTGGGTAATTTGAGCGATATTTCCGCTTTGGTCGGCGGGCAGCAATTCGGGGCTGATCGGCGTTTCGATCACGTCGTGCAAAACTCGTTTCAGTTCGCCGTGAGCGTTTTCCTCGCAGTAGCCGAGCAGTGCTATGACCAGCGTTTTGGGTACGGAGGCTATTGCCGCGTACATACTCATCTGATCGCCGTTGAAAGTAGACCAACCGAGAGCCGCCTCGGACATGTCGCCCGTGCCTATCACCAGCCCGTCGCAAGAGTTGGCAACGTCCATCAGTACTTGCGTGCGTTCGCGCGCCTGTGCGTTTTCGTAGACGACGTCGGGCGTAAAATCGTGCCCAATGTCTTGGAGATGTTGCGTAACGGCGGCGGAAATGTCCACGACGCGACATTCTGCGCCCACCGATCGGATCAGCGCGAGAGAGTTGTCCAGCGTGCGTTTGCTTGTGCCGAAGCAGGGCATTGTGATCGCCACAATGTCGCTTGCGGGGCGACGGAGCAAACGGAGAGCGCGTTGACACACCAACAGCGACAACGTACTATCGCTTCCGCCCGATATGCCGATAACAAGTTTTTTCGCGCGGGTGTGTTCGACGCGTTTTTTCAGCCCGTAGGACAGTATAGTCAAGGTACGTTCGCACACTTCGTTGCGCGCCGTCGGTTCTTGCGGAACAAACGGAGCGGGGCTGTAAGTTCGCGTTTGACCGTCGAGAGGCAATTGGAAATTTATCTTTTGATAGCCCGCGGGAGCGCGACCGTGATCCAGCCGCGCGCGTTCGTTTTGAATAAAATCAAAGTCGGCGCAAACTTCGGCGCAGCCCTCTCCGAATGGCTTCGATTCGGCGATACACTCGCCGTTTTCGCATATCAGGTTGTGCGCCCCAAAAATGGTTGACGTGGTGGATTCCGACGGACCCGACGAGCAGTAAGCGTATATAACGCCGCACTTTGCCGATTGTATTTCCAACATCTTTTTGCGGTAGTCGGCTTTGACAACGGTTTCGTTGCTCGCAGACAAATTGAGTACCGCGTTCGCGCCCGCAAACGCGTGGCTCACCGACGGCGAATCCGCCACCCACACGTCCTCGCACACCTCCACGCCGAAACGCACTTCGGGGTGGAGCGCGTTTTCAAACAGCAGTTTTGTGCCGAACGGAATGTCTTTGCCCGCCAAACGGACGACGGTATTTTCGCCGTCGTATGGGCAAAAATGGCGTTTTTCCATAAATTCGTTGTAGTTGGGCAGATTTTTTTTGGGAATAATACCCAACACCTCTCCGCGAAAACAAACCGCGGCTACGTTGTACAGTCGCCCGTCGTTGCCGCAAAGGGGCAAGCCCACAACGGTAACGGCGTCAACGTCGGCAAGTTCGCGGCAAATGTCGGTCAGTCCCGAGATCGCCGAAGCGCGCAATACGTTTTGAAAAAACAAATCTCCGCAAGTGTAGCCCGTTATGCTCAGTTCGGGAAACAACGCTATCTTTACCCCGCGAGCGGCGGCGCGGCGCGTTTCTGCAATTATCCGTCGGACGTTGAACGCGCAATTTGCCACCTTTATCTCAGGCGAAATGCAGGCGATTTTTACCAAACCCAAATATCGGTCGGACTTTGTTGCGGCGGCGTGTTTGCCCGTCAAATATTCCACGGACACGCCGAGCGCGTTGGCGAGCGTCGCCAATTTGTCGGGTTTTATTTTTTGCAATTCTCCGCTCATTATCTTGTTGACGGTGCCCTGACTCAATCCGCTTGCTTCCGCCAACGTTTTGAGAGTCATTCCCTTGCTTTTTTTTGCCTCGTTGAGGCGCGCTACGATTTGTTGCATATTATCTCCGTAATTGTGGTCGCGTCGCAACCGACCTCGCCGTTTGGATGCGGAACGGTTACGTTGCACACATATTTATCTATATATTTTACCACTAACAAATTATAAAATCAACCGAAACGCCGCCGAAAAATTATAAAAAAATTTGCAGCGACTTTGTTCATTTGCACAAATTGTTATAAAAATCGAAGATATTTGTCTGTTTTTGGATAAAGATTGTTCGCGCGCGACGGCGGTCCGTCGTTCGGTAACTCAAAGGGGGTTTGTAACTGCGTTTTTCGAGTTCGAAGCAGAAAATCCACCTTGTGTGCAGTACGGACTACTTGAAACCCATCGCCGTTTAACTTATACTTAAAATGGAAATCTATTTTTGTAGCCGACCGCGCTTTGCGCCCGAAACGGCTCGGCAGATACGACTGCTCAACATCACATTCCTAAGGACTATCATGAACAGACACAAATTTTCGATACTTGCGGTATTGTTGATACCGATAATAGCGATACTTTTGGCGGCATGCGACCCAAACGTCGATCCTGCCCCGTCGCCCGCGCCGCCCGATGGCGACTTGACTCAAAGTCGCGTTCAAGCGGTATCCGTCCCCGACGGAGTGGAACGCTACACAGACGTGACGGTGACATTGGAAGATACCCCGTTGCCTCTTTACCGCGTAATGGTCAATCCCAACCAGCGTTGGCAGGGAAACGCCCCCAACCGAATTGCCTCGGGCGCGGGATACTTTGCGTTGGACGGCAAAGTCAATGTCAAAGTGACCTTTCCCTTTGCCGTAACGTCGGCTTCCGTGGTTCGACCTCTTTCCGCGGGCGTCCGCGTTACGGCAGAGGGCAACACGGTCCGTTTTGCATTGAGCGGCAGCGGCAACTACGTGGTAGAGCCCTGCCCCGAGGGACAGACGTCGTCCGACGGTTACAAAGCAGTGCATTTGTTCGTATCCTCATTCGAGGAACCGCCCGCCTACTCGGGCAATGTAATTACTTTCCAAAAAGGTCTGCACACCTCCGCAAACGACGACAGGATACCGTCAAACAATCAAATAGTACTCGGCGACGGCGCGACCGTCGTGTTGGAGGAGGGCGCTGTGGTGCGGGCGCGTTTTGTCGCCGACCATGCGCAAAACGTCACCATCTGCGGCAGAGGCATTATCGACGGATCGGCGTTCGAACGCAATGCCTCCACGGGACAGGTGACTGTTCCGTTGGATTTCAATTACTGTACAAACGTCACGTTGAAAGACTTTTCCGTGTTAGACCCCGCAGGTTGGTGCGTAAATTTTTACTTCAACCGAAATTGCGCGATAGAGGGTATCAAAATAATTTCTTCGCGTAGCAACGGCGACGGCATTTCCTTGCAGTCTTGTCAAGACGTAAACGTATCCGATTGCTTTGTGCGCACGTGGGACGATAGTTTGGTGGTAAAAAATTACCCCGATTGGTCCAACCGCAACATAGAGGGCGCAACGCGCAACATCACCTTTTCCGATTGCATATTGTGGACGGATCTGGCGCAAAGCATGGAAATAGGCTACGAAACGGTAGGCGAGGAGTTGTCGCACGTCACGTTCAAAAACATCACGGTACTGCACAATTACCACAAGCCGATAGTCAGTATTCACAACGGCAACAACGCGGCGATAACCGACGTGCTGTTTGAGGGCGTCACCGTCGAGAACGCGCAAATGGGCAGAGGCGACGCGGGCAGCAACAATCAACTGATAGAAATTGCCAATTTGTACAGCGCCACTTGGTCGGATCAACACAAAGTAACGCCGCTCGGCAGTATAGACGGAGTAACGGTAGCCGATCTGACCGTGTTGGACGGCAATTTGATTTTGCCCATCAGCGTACAGGGATGCGTGGATACTCGTCCCGCTTACCGAGGGAGCGTTCATCGCGTAAACAACGTAATTTTGAAAAATATCTGGATCAAAGGCAAATCGGTCGCCTCCGATTACGGCGATTTGTCCGCAAATCAGTATGCGAGCGTAGTCGTGGAGCAGGGCGACGAACCCTACATTGTGCCTTTCCGCGCGGATAAGACCGCTCAACAACTTGCGAAATACACCGATACGGCGCAAGTTACGGTTATTTAGCGCGCGATCCCCGATATTCGTGAGCAGTTTTGCAAACTATTTTGCAGTACTGCTCACTTTTTTTTGAGGCGGAAAATATTTATAATGTTATTGCTCAAAGTATAAATGGCAAAGTATGCACAAAGTTTGCGAGGTGAACATGAATACCAAAAAAATATATTTGTTGATTTTGGCATTGTTGGCGGTCGTGTGCTTGACGTTTGCGGCTTGCGACAAAGATCCCGTACCGCCGCCCGCGCCCGTTGTGAGCGGCAGACCCGAGCCCGAGAGAACGGTAACGGAAACCAAGTTGGTAACTTACGACGGGCCCGAACTGCTTACAAGTTCGTCCAAAGTGGGCGTCAAGGTGGAGGGCGAAGACCTTTTCGTCTACGAAACCCGCGTAAATCATGCGCGCAGTTTTACTTACACCTATTCGAACGACGTTGCGCCCGTAGTGATTTTCGACTTCGAGGGCAAGGTCAATGTGGAGATCACCGTCAACGGCGCGTCTGTTTTGACCGACGTTGTCGTTCGTCCGTTGGACTACGGAGTAGAGCCCGCCGTCAGCGGCAACAAGATCTCTTTTGAATTGGACTACACCGACAATTACGTTGTGGAGTACAAAACTTCGTCAAGCGATCTTGCATACAAAAACGCGATACACATCTTTGCCAACCCCATAGAAACCGACCCCGTCGATCCCGACAACGTACCCGACGGCACGTTATATATCGGTCCGGGCGTGTGGATGGCGGACGCTATCCCCATCAGCGGCGACAATCAATCCATCTATATCGACGGCGGCGCGGTAGTTTACGGGCAGATACGCACGGGCAACTACAAAAACATCACTGTGCGCGGTCACGGTATCATCTCGGGCGAGGTGTACGACCGTCAGAGCGCAAACGAGTTTACTTTGCCTATCGAAATGCAGTATGTAGACGGTTTGACGATACGCGATATAACGATATTGGATCCCGCAGGTTGGGCGGTAACGCTGTATATGTGCAAGAACGTTACGATAGACAACTTGCACATCATAACCGCGCGCGCCAACGGCGACGGCATTTCGGTGCAATCCTGTCAAAACGTCAAAGTCACCAACAGTTTTGTACGCAGTTGGGACGACAGTTTGGTAGTCAAAAACGTAGACAACGAGTCCACCTCCGACATTACTTTCGACGGAGTGACGGTGTGGACGGATCTGGCTCAAAGTATGGAGGTGGGGTACGAAACTTACGGTCCGTCAATGACGAACATAACTTTCAAAAACATCACCGTATTGCACAATTTCCACAAAGCGGCAATATCTATGCACAACGCCGACCAAGCGCAAATATCCAACGTCACTTACCAAAGCGTCACAATCGAGGACGCGCAAATGTTGGGCGACAACCAGTTGGACGGCGACAACGACTTTCTGATCGACATGAACATCGCCTACAACAGCGAATGGACGCAGTCGGGCGGTGCGCGCGGCGCGATCAAGAACGTAACGATAGACAACGTCAAAGTACTCAACATGGCGGATTCTGTTATTTGCCGCATGTACGGAGAGGGCGCGCAGAGCAACATAGACGGCGTGCATATCAGCAATGTGGAAATACGCGGCAAAAAAGTGACCTCTCTTGCCGATATGGGCTTGCAACCGGGCGTGTACACGAGCGATGTCACCTATGTCGAGGGTGAAACCTGCTACGGCGCGCTCAAAGCGTATCCCTACAAATTGCAACTCGCCGACGACGACGTGGAGCGCACTAACAAGCAAAGCGTCAGTCAACAGGGCGTGACCGTACCCGATTTTGCCATTCTTGACGTCGAGCCGAGTTATGCGGGAGTCAAAACGGATATCGGCGGCGCAACGGTGAGCGCGACCTACGGCGCGGGCGACAAAGCCACTTCCCCTTGGAACGAAGCAGACGCGTCCTCGGTAGCGGAACACGGCACGGACAAATTGACGGACGGCGACAGAACAAGCACTTGGCAGTTGGACGGTTGGCGCGATACGGAAAACGAATTTGTCGCGCTCAGTTTCGACTTCGGCTCCACGCCCAAAAATATCGGACTCATCAGGTTGTTCGGCAACACCGATTCCAAACTTGTATCCGAGTTTACGATAGCCATTTATGTCAAAACGCTCAAAGGCGACGTTGTTCAGGATTGGAAACGTCTTGGCAAGGGCGCGGTCAGTTACACGATAACGCCGCAAAGCAGTAATTTTACCACCATACAGATCGCGGCGGACAACTACTACGGTATTCAGTTGCGCATATTCCGCAAAAACGATCTTATGTCGCCGCTTACTTACGAATTGGGCGAAGTGGAGTTCTACCCGCCGAGTTTGGTAACGGGCAAAGCGATAGTGGACAGCAGCACGCACGAGGACGTCTACGACATAGGGTACATTTTGGACGGCAATACGTCCACCTACTACGAAACGAAAAAGGGCGTGTTCCCCGCTCACTTCACCGTGGACATGGGACAGGACTACTTTGTCAAGTATATCAACATTCATTTGCCGCCCGTTCTCCTTTGGGAACCGCGCGAGCAGGAAATAGCGATTTACGGAAGCAAAGACGGCAAAACGTTCTTCGACGTGTTGGCAAAAGCCAAGTACACATTCGACCCTGCGACGGGCAACATGGCGGCGTTGGTGTTGGATACGCCGATAGAAATGCGCTACATCAAGATAGAGTTTTCTTCCAACAGCACGGGTTACGGCGGACAAATCTCCGAGTTATATGTCTACGGAGAGTAAATAAATAAAAAAAATTTTTTACGGAGGTAACAATCATGACAAAAACGAAGCTCACGGTGGCGCGCATTGTGGCGATCGCCGTGTTGATAGTTTCGCTGACGGTGCTGTCTGCATTCGCCTTTGCGGATACGGCTGCGGCAACTCCTCAAACGAGAGAGTTCGACGACCGTTTTGACAGAATGTTGGACGACGCATCCGGTACGGACAAGTTGCCCGCGTACACTCACGTAGTGTGGCAAGCGGGACAAGCCAACACCGTTACGGATCCAATATTCAAGATGGGTCACGCCAAAATGGAAAGCGACACCAATCCCACAAGCCTGACGTTGACGGTGCGCAGTACCGTTACCAAGGTTGCCGATCTGAGATTGGGCTTGCGCTTGAAGGGCGCGGACAGTGATGCCGCATGCGCCATTATCGATCTTTCCGATACGGAAAATTATCCTGTGGAATTCAGCGTCGGCAACGACATCGGCGAGGATTGGACGGACATGACGTTCGATTTCAGTCAGTGGGACGACATCGTGTTCCACGACGCGAACAACACCAATTTCAGCGACCCGGGCGTTGCTATCAGTGGTTTCCACCTGTTTGCCGACAGTACCAAGGGCGGCGAGTTGGACATTCAAAAGATCAGTTTTACGGGTTCGACCACTAGCATACTGTACAACTTTGACGACATAACCGACGCATATTGGCCGCAAAGCGCGGCAGGTTTGGCAACCACCTATGGCAGACACTACGCCGTAACAAGTACCAAACAGATTGCCAGCGAAGTTGCCACAAGCAACAACACCGACGAAAATTATTCGGCGATAGTGCTGTCTTTGAGCGGCGACGCGCAATTTACCGTCGCTCCCGTCAAAGCGGACGGCACGATCGGCACGGCAAAGGCTTGGACGGAACTTACCGATTTGGAAGGCACGACCGTACCCTCCGTCACCGACCTACCGCAAAATATAGTCGTTTCGTTGGCTAGTCTTGGCGAAACTGCAATTCGCGGCGTTCAATTCAACGTTACGAGCGGCTCGCTCAACGTTTACCAAGCGTTCTTTACCAATCTTGAAGTTCCCGCCTTGGAAGAAGCACCCCGTTTGGATACGGATAGCATTGCTTACATGACTCAATTCAACTTCGAATATGACAAATTCGGCGGCGACTACAATCAAGGCGCGGCGGACGGCGCGGCGTTCAATTTGGCGTACATTCTGTCTTACGGCGGAGAAACGGGCGTTCACGTCATCGACGGACACCTCGTATTCGACCCGACGACGGACTACACCAATGCCAAGATCCGTTCAAACGTTGCCTCCGAGGGCAGACGTTACCTCGTCATCAAGTACAAACTGCAAGGCGGCACGTTGGATAACTTCCGTTTCGGCGTCGTCAAGACAGAGCCCGACGAAGTTACAGGTCAAGGTTGGTACAACGATTTGCAAGCCTCCCAAGGCACTCTTGCCAAGAATACTCCCTACATTGCGAGTAGCGGCTACGGCTATTTGGTGACTGATTTGCAAGTACAATTCGGCGTTACGGAAATCAGCGGTATCGATTTGTACTACACAGGCACGGGTACGTTGTATATCGACGAAATTTTCTATGCGGACAAGATCGTCCCCGAGGCGAAACTTTCCGACAACATTCTTACCGAAGATCGCGTTGTCACCGTGGAAGCGGGTTCAGGCTACGCTTACGTTACAGGTTTCGATCTGGACGGCAAGGTTCACGACGGTATTGCAGTTACGATGAAAGCCACCGAGGGCGCGACCCTTGCCCCCGCTCGCTTTGAATTTTACGGCACAGAGGCTACCAAGTGGTTCCGCGAAAACTCTGCGGGCGTATTGCACGACGTGTACGGCAGACAGTTGCCCGACATCACCACCGAGGAACAGACCTATATTATCGACTATGCGCAATCAGGTATCGTCGGAGCGGCGCAAAACCTGCATTTCCACACAGAAAAACTCGAAGCGGAAGTGACTTATACGATCACAGCCGTTCAGTACGTGGATTACGAGTACAACTACGATACCACCGACGAAGTGCTTGCCGAGGACTTTGCGGGCAAGGAAGTTACCGCAAGCGCCACAGGATATCAATATGTCGGTTGGGCGAGCGGTGCGGCGCGCACGGGTATGGACTATGCTATTCTCGAAGTAGAAGGCAACATTTCCAAACTGCGTCTTGGATTGGACGATGCGACCATTTGGTTTGAAGAAAACACCGCGGGTACCTTTGTGGACAAAGACGGCAATATGTTCGACCTCAACGAAACGGGCAAGAGAACATTGGTTATCGACCTTGCCAAGAGCGGTGTGCCCGAAACGGTCAAGGATATTCATTTCCACAACGATTTTGCGCAAGTGGGTGACGTACTCAAAATAACGTCCCTCAAATTTGCAAAAGAAAAACCTTATGAGGACATTATTGACGCAATTCCCGTAAACGACGACTCCAAGCCCGTTATCGACGCTTTCGAAGTACCGCAAACGGGTACGGTCGGTCAGGCTATTACCGTCACCGTCACGGCAAGCGACAACTATTCGACTAACGTAACGACCGAAGTCACCGTTGTGCGCGAGGGCAACAATGTTACCGTCAATGGCAACAAGTTCACTCCCGATCAAGCGGGAACTTACACCGTAACGGTCACTGCAACGGACGAAGCGGGCAACAAAGCGACTGCGAGCAAGACAGTCACGGTCAGCGCGGCGGGCAATCAATCTACCGATCCCACAAACCCCGCTGACGGCAAAGAGGGCGGTTTCCCGAGTTGGGCAATTGCTTTGATCGTCATTTTGGCGGTAGTCATTATCGGCGTGATAGTGTATTTTGTAATGAAAAAGAAGAAGAAGAACCGCTAATCGCCGATTATATTTTTCTCCTAACGAAAAACCGAGCGACCGCTCGGTTTTTCTATTTGGGGCTTGAAAAACCTGTCACTATATGTTACAATAAAGCGAACGGAGTGTAAAACAATGCTCAAACTTATCACGGTAGACGACGAATATCTTGTACGCTTGGGGCTGTCCCAAACCATTGATTGGCAAAGTTTCGGTTTTCAACTTGTGGCGGAAGCGGTCAACGGCATGGACGCTTTGGAAAAGATCCACGCCCTTCATCCCGACGTTATCATCAGCGACGTCAAAATGCCCGTCATGGACGGAGTGCAACTTGTGGCTGCGCTCTACGAGGAAAACTACGACGGAATCGTGCTAATGCTATCCGGTTTCAACGAATTCGACTACGCCAAGAGTACTTTGGAAAAGGGCGTATATAGGTATTTGCTCAAACCTTTGGACAACAACGAACTCGTGCAAGCGGTTGTGGAGGCGGGCAACAAGTTGATCGCCGACAGGCAAAACAGAGCGTTTTTGCAAAGCGCGCGTTCCGATTTGCCTACCATTTGCGAAAAACTCACCTGCGATCTGCTTCACGGCGACGTTCCGTTGGATGAACTTGCGGACAAATTTGCCTCTTACGGCATTGCCTTGCCGTTGAACGGCGGGGTCACGGTGTTTTGCAGGCTGAATCCCGTTGGCGAAATGTCCGAACAGGCGGTGCGCAGTCAACTTGTGCGCATAGCGGACGAAATGGAGCGTATGTTTGCTCCCGCCCGCGTGTTGAGATATTTTCTCGGCAATCACTTCGGGTTGATAGTGGAGGACGTCAACCTCGACAAGATAGAAAATCGTCTGGTGCAGTACGTCAACGACTATTCGGGAGATACCTTGTCGGTAGGCGTCAGCGGCGTGTTCGAAGATTTGGACGGTATCCCCAAGGCGTACGGCGTGGCAAAGTACGTTGCCAACAACAAACTGTACGTGGCGTTGAGTACCGTCGCCACCCATCGCGAGGCGGACAAGCCCGTCTACAAACAGCACGTCGTGCAGGCGTTGCGATACGTTTCCGAAAACTATTCCGACGTCAATTTGAGCGTTCGCGACGTGGCGGAACACTTGGGCGTATCCGAGAGTTACCTCATGCACCTGTTCAAAGACAACCTCAACAAAACTTTCAATACCTGTCTTACCGAGTTGCGCATGTTTATCGCCAAGCGCATGTTGCTTTCCGGCAAGTGGCGCGTCAACGAGATAGCGGAGCAAGTAGGCTACTACGACGTAAAGTATTTCAGTCAGGTATTCAAAAAAATCGAAGGCGTTACTCCCAGCGAGTATGTAAAGCGCGAGCATGAAAAAAACAACTCTTTCTAAAAAATTCGTCGCGATATTTGCCTTTGCTTTGGTAGGGATATTCGCTTTGGTGTTGGGCGTGGTGCAGTTGGTCGCCAACGTCACGACTCAACAGTATGTCAACGACAACGTTATGTCCCGACAGGCGGCAATGGGCGAAAGCATAAAAAGACTTCTCGAAGAAGCGATCAACGGTTACACGCGCATGATGAGTTCCGAACATCTTGCCGACTTTGCCACGGCTCTGCGCGACGGCGACGCCCGACAACAGTTTTGCGAAGTGATCGCCGACGCCTCTTTGGACAGTCGCTATGTCAACGTCGCTTTGCACACGGACGGAAGGTGGTTTGCGTACAAAACGGATTTCGATTTGCCTACCGATTCCTTTGCGCAATCTATCGAGGATGGCAACAGGCTTATCTATGCGGATACTCACCTGTTGCGCGACGGATATTTGTTGATAGGCAGACGTATGCAAAACAGCGTCAACGCGTTGAGCGGAGCCGTGGTGTTCTATTTGGATTGCGGCGAACTCAACGCTTTGCTCGCCACGACCGACAGCAAGTTGGGCTACACGTTCCTTTCCGACTCCGACTACACGTTGCTTGCCCGTTCCGACGGGACGCACGTGGGCGAAACGGTGTTGGAACAGCGTTTGTTCAGTTTGCGTGAGGGCGTGCAAAACCGTCGTATAAACGGGCAGCGGTGCATAGTTGCCTCTCACGTCATCACCGACCAATACGAATTGGGTTGGAGCGTTGTCAGCGTGCTGTACTACAACGTGTTGCAACACGATTTGATAATTTTCAGTTTGGTACTTGCGGGTATCGCGTTGGCGGTGCTTGCGTTTGTAATTGTGTTTGCCGTGGCGGTGGCGCGCCACACCGCAAAGCCCGTCGATCAACTGTCGCAGTACATCACCGAGGTGGACGTCAACAACAACGCTCCGCACGACTTTTTGATAGGCAACGGTGACGAGTTGCAATTGCTCAAAGATACCTACGACCAGATGATTTTGAGGTTGAAGGACCTTATCGAACAGAACAACGAGAATATGAACGTACAGCGCAAGTTGGAAATAGACCGTCTGCAAATGCAGATAAATCCACACTTTCTGTACAACACGTTGGACGCGATCGCCTGGATGGCAAAAATCAAAAAACAACCCGAAATAGAAAAACTCGTTATCGACTTGGCGCGCTTTTTCCGATTGAGTTTGCACAAGGGCGACAAGTTTGTTTCCGTGGCGGACGAGGTGGATCTCATTTACTACTTTATGGAGATACAAAAGGCGCGTTTTCCCAACAGTTTGGAGTTGGTGTGCGACGTCGATCCCGCGCTCAACGACTGTATCACCCTCAAACTCATTTTGCAACCCATTGTCGAAAACAGCATCAAACACGGATTTTTGGGTAAAGACGGCGTGGGTACAGTCACCGTCAAGGTGCGCGAGGAAAACGGCGACGTGTTGTTTTACGTATCCGACGACGGCGTGGGCTTTGACGTGCCGCAGGACCTTTGGACGAAAAACAGCGACGGCATAGGCGGTTACGGCTTGCGCAACGTCAACGAGCGCATACAGTTGGAATACGGCGAGGGCTACGGACTTTCCGTCGCCTCGCAAAAGGGCGTAGGTACTTGCGTCACCGTGAGGATAAAAAAACGCAATGTTTAAGAAACTTTACAAACAAATTTTCAACAGCATATTTTGGCTTGCGTTTGTGTTTGCGGCGATTTTGTCCGCCGTATCCGGCTATGCGGTAATGCGCAACCTGTACAACGTCTACAACAGCATGTCCGAGGGGAGCGTTCGGCAGGCGGCAATGGACGGCAACAACTATCTCGGTTCCGTCGTCAATTTTACCCGCAGTACGGCGCAAAGTTCGGATGTGGTGCTGGCTTTGACCGAGGGGCGCACGGAAAACGTCAGCAGAGCGCTCACCGCGCTCATCAATTCTTCTTCCGACGTGGCGGGAGCGGTACTCTACGGCGTTGACGGGCAGGTGTTCTATTCGACAGGCGTCGGCGACGTGCCGTCGCTGTCCCGTTTGCAGGAGGACGACCGCTTTGACGACTTTTTCCGTAGCGACAGAGCCTATTTCGTATTGTTGCGCACGTCGAATTTGCCCTCCGTCTACAATTCCGCGCCCTACGACGCTTCGCAGGGAGTTGTGTCCTGCGTAAGCAAGGTATATGACGGTGAGCAAACGGCAGGCTATTTGTTCGCCGACATTTTGTCGCGCAGTTTGTTTGCAAACGTGCTGTCCGTAACGGGAGTTGACGACGCGGCGGTTGCGCTCGTTACGCCCTCCGCGACTGTTGTTTCCCAACCCTTTTTGCAGGACGATCGTTTGCGCAATCTGTATTTTACCGTATCTTTTGCGGGCGACGGCGACTTTGTGTTTTGCCTTTCGCTCAAAAGTTTCTATTCAAAATGCGGCGTTGTGCTTGCCGTACTGCTTGCCGCTGACGTAGTATGCGACGTTGCCGCGGCGTTGGTCGCAAGGCGTGTTGCCGCCAAAGTTACCGAACCGTTGGACAAACTCAGGCAAACCATGCAAAACGAAAATTTGCTTGCATAATCAGTTTTTTCTATCGACCGCGCTTTTCTTTGTGGAGGGAGCGCGGTTATTTTTTTGTCTTGCGGCGGTGCAGTATTACAACCTATTTTGCAGATTACACGAATTGAATACGTATAAATTTCAAGATATAATTTAATTATATATGTAGCAGTCTGCGCATTTTGAAATATTGCGCTACGCGGAGGTATCTATGAAAAGAAAACTGCTTTGCATTGCGATAGTTTTGGCGATTGCGGCGGCATTGCTGTGCGCTTGTCAGCCGGATAACGGCAAAATAAAGATCACGGTGGGATTTTGGCCCGACAATTCGCAAAAGAGCGACATTGCCATGTACGAGGAGTGGAAAGCCGCTTTCGAGGCGGACTATCCTCAGTACGAAATTGTCGCCGAACCCTATCAATACAGCCCCGAAACGGTAGCCGCCAAGGGCAACACGGGCAATTTGCCGACGATATTTCAAACCTACTTTACCGAGCCTGCCATGCTCATCGAGGAGGGCTACATTCGCGACATCACCGAGCAAGTGGAGGAGTTGGGTTGGTTGGACAAGATCGACGACTCCATGCGCGCGCAACTGACGGTGGACGGCAAACTGTACGGAATCCCGCGCGACGGCTACGGCATGGGATTGTTCATAAATCTCGAAATGCTCTATTCGTTGGGCGAAATAGACAAAAAGCCCGACGGAACTTACAACCTGTACGACGAGCAGGGCAAACCGTTGTATCCGACGACTTTCCAAGACATAACGGAACTCAGCCGCAAAGCGGTGGATCAACTTTCCAACACCTACGGCATACTTATCCTTTCCGCCAACAAGCAGGGCGGTTGGCAACTTGCCAACATGGGGTGGAACTTCGGCACGGACGCGCTCGAAGTACAGAAAAACGGCAAATGGACGGCAAACCTTGCCGACGACGGAATGGTGCAGGCGCTCACTTGGATCAAGGAATTGGCAAACGAGGGCTTGTGCTATCCGGGGGCTTCCCTCAACTACAATGATTGGCCCGCCAAAGTGGGTAGCAGCGAGGTTATGATGGCGTTTGTAGGCAACGACGCGCTTGCAAGCCCGATAACAAGTTACAACTTTCCCAAGGACGACTTTGCGTTTGTACCCATGCCCACGGGAGATGGAGTCAGTCGCCACGCGTTGTTCGGCGGCACGCCCTATGTTTTTGCCGACAACGCCTCCGACGAACAGGTAGAGGGCGCGTTGCGTTTTCTCAAATACATCGGGCGCAGTCCCGAAACGGACGACATTGCCGTTGCCGCAATGAGAAAAGGCTTTGAAGTGGCTCGTCAAAAGGGTATGCCAATTTTGCCCACCATCAAAGCGTGGAAAAACGAAGATTACCTTACCATTGCCAACGAGATGGAAACCTCCTACATTAACGTCAACTACGAGTATTTCAAAGATTTCTTCGATACCATCTATGAAATGCGCCACGATGAAGAACCGTACTACTGTCAGGACTTGTACGGCTTGTTGGACAACGCCATACAAAACGTTTTGAAAGATCCCGCCATATCCAATCCTCTGACGGCGTTGCAAACGCAAAACAGTCAATTTCAACAAAGGTTTTTGGACAAAGTAAAGTGATATGAACAAATACAAAGCCGCTATTGCGGACTTACCCAAAATTCCGACCACATTCGGTCAAAAGTTCAAACGCTTTATCAAGCGCAATTGGGGAGGTTGGGCGATAATGCTCCCCTCCCTTGTGCTTTTTGCGTTTTTTATTTGGGTCCCGTTGATAGAAAACATTTCCTATTCCTTCTTCGAGATCAAACGATTCGAACGGCAATCTTTTGTCGGTTTTGAAAATTATTCGCGCGTATTTCAAGATCCCGCGTTCGGCAAAGCGGTGCTGAACACTTTTTTGTATGCGTTTTGGTCCATTGTCATAGGTTTTTTGTTGCCGCTGTTTTTGGGGTTGTTGCTTTCCGAAACGGTGCATTTCAAGGGCTTTTTCCGCTTGGGAATGTACATACCCAACATTATCAGCGGTATTGCCGTGGTGTTGATGTGGAGCAACATACTGTCGGGCAGTAGCGGCTCTATGATCAACGGATTTTTGAGTTTGTTCGGCGCGGGACCCGTAACGGTGCTTTCAAACAGCAAATGGGTCATACCCGTCATTGTGCTTGTAATGACTTGGCGCGGCGCGGGCGGGACGGTGCTGATATATCTATCCGCATTACAAACGGTGGACAGCACTCTCTACGAAGTAGCCAAGTTGGACGGCGCGGGCGTTTTCAGCCGTATCAAGAACGTAACCTTGCCCTCTATCCGTCCCACGATAAGGTTGTTGTTTTTGTTGCAAATAATCTCCGTATTTCAGGTATTTTACGAGCCAATGGTAATGACTGCGGGCGGACCGGATAACGCCTCCATATCGTTGATGTATCTTTGCTACAAGTACACCTTTATCGATCGCGATCCCGGCGCGGGAGCCGCGGTGGGCGTTATGTTGGCATTGATAATCGGCGCGCTGAGTATTTTGTACTTTGCGTTGAGCAGGAGGACAAAACAATGACGGCATTACTTTGTCTTTCCCGTTCGGCGGCGATTACGGCGGGCGTTATATTGGGATTTGTCGCGCTGGCGGAATTGGGCGTGATAGTGTATCTTGTTTTGCGCAAGCGCGTTGCGGCGGGTTCGGTCGCGGTTTTGCGTACCAAAAGACTGCGCAAAGGCGATCGCATACCTTTCAGATACCGTCTGCGGTACAAGAGAGAGGGCTTGATAACGGGCATAGAGTACAAAAAATGGTATTTCAAATTGCTCTATGCGGTTATTTTGTTGATTCTTTTTGCGGCGGTGTTGACGGCGGTCATTCCCGTGCTTTGGCTGTTTTTGGCAGGTTTCAAAGACGCGCAGGACGTGTTCAAAGCGCCTTTTACCTTTTGGCCCGAGTCGATTGACCTGCGCAAGGTGGTGGAAGTGTGGAAAGTAGTCGGTTTCGGCAAATACTTCCTCAACACGCTTATTTTGGTGTTGGGTTCGATAGTGTGCGCCGTGTTTTTCAACGGTTTGCTCGCCTATGCCGTTTCCATACTCAAACCCAAGGGACACAAGATCGTCTACGGGCTTATCATGGCAAGTTATATGATACCTGCGGTGGCTTCCCTTGTTCCGTTGTATGCCAACATCAACAAACTCGGACTCAAAGGTTACGCCACGTTTATACCGCTTTGTCTGCTGTACGGCGCAAACAGTTATTACTTTATGATGTTCAAAAACTATTTTGACACCATACCGCAATCGCTGATAGAGTCGGCGCGTATCGACGGCGCGGGCAACATGCGAGTATTCTTTTCGGTGGTGTTGCCGCTGTCCCGTCCCATTGTGGGCGTGGTGAGTATTTTCGCCATGACCGCGGCGTGGGCGGACTTTCTGTTGCCCTATTTGCTGTTGCAGGATCAAAACCTGTACACGGTGATGGTGGTCATTTACAATTTGCGCAGTACAATGGCAAGCATGGCGGATTTCGGTATAGACAAGTATTTGATCGCGGTTGCTATCACCATTTTGCCCCAGATCGCGCTGTTTGCTATCTTTCAACGGCAGATCATGGGTACGGGCGCAACAAGCGGTATCAAGGGCTGACGTCACACTTGTCCGCCCAAGCACAACACAGTTGCAATGTCGCGTGTTGTGCTTTTTGCTAAAGCGAGGTTTAACATGGCAAAACAGGCTACAAAGTATTTTACGATTTGCCCGTGGCAAATTGCGGAAGATCATTTCGACCCCGACCGTAACCGCGTTGCGGAATCGGTTTTTTCGCTTGCAAACGAATACATGGGCGCAAGGGGCTATCTCGACGAGGGTACGACCGCGCCCACGCTCAGGGGCAACTATTTCAACGGCATTTACGAGTACGACGAGGAAAGGGGCGGCGAATATCTCGGCGTAGTCAAGCATTCGCATTACATGGTCAACAGCGTTGACTTTTTCGCTATGGAGTTGCGCGTTGACGGCGTCATGTTCGACCAGGCAAAGGCGCAAATTTCCGAGTACCGTCGCGTTTTGGACATGAAAAGCGGCGTACTTTCGCGCAATTTGGTTTGGGAGCGTGACGGCAAGAGGGTCGAACTCGGCTTTGAACGCTTTTTGGATATGGAGTATCCCAACCGAGCCTACCAACGCGTTACCGTCTGCTCCGATCGCGACGCGGATGTGGAATTGGTGTTCAAGACCAACTTCGACGTGTTGCATTGGGGACAGCCCGCGCATTGGCGGCAAGTTGCGATCGATCGCAAAAACGCAGGTATCGTGTGCCGTACTCAAACGACTTCGCAACTTGTCGCAAGCGTATCGCATGTCGCCGCCAATTGCAAGGGGCGGTGGTACTTGTCGTTTGGCGACAGGCTTGCTTGCAACACTTTGCGTATTCGTTTGGACGCGGGGCGCAAGTTCGTCGCGGACAGGTTGATAGTCAATGCCGTCATGAAACGCGGCGGCAACGCCGACGAATTGCTCCGATTTGCCTCCGACGAACTTGCAAAACAGGTCGCCGAGGGCTACGACTGCGCGTGCAAACGCAATCGCGACTATTGGAAAAAGTTTTGGAGCAGATCCGACATACAGATCGACGGCGACGAAGCCGACCAACAGGGCATACGTTTTTGTATATTTCAGTTGCAACAAACCTATCACGGCGCAGATCCCACCGACAACGTGGGCGCAAAGGGACTGACGGGAGAGGCGTACAGCGGACACGCGTTTTGGGATAGCGAAACCTATTGTCTGCCTTACTACCTGTTCAACAATCCCGCCGCGGCAAAATATTTGCTCGCTTACCGTTACAACACGTTGCAACAGGCGAAAAAGCGCGCGCGCGAGTTGGATTGTGTTGGCGCTTGCTATCCCGTTGCAACGCTCAACGGCGACGAGGCATGCACGTTGTGGCAACACGCAAGTTTGCAACTTCAACCCACAACAGGCGTTGCGTACGGAATAGCCCACTATGTAAACGTGTGCAAGGACCGCGCCTTTTTGGTGGATCAAGGTTGCGAAATGTTGGTGGAAATTTGCCGTTTTTTGGCTTCGCGAGGGCAGTGGGATTCCGCCAACAGATATTTCGGCTACTATGCCGTGATGGGTCCCGACGAATTTCAAATGATGGTAAATCACAACACGTACACGAACTTTATGGCAAAGCAAACATTTTTGTACACTTTGCGCGCGGTACGCTCTCTTTCCGATAGCGAATACAATGCTCTCGCGGCAAAAACGGGATTGACGCCCGACGAACTTGATAATTTCGAACGGTGCGCCGACAAAATGTTGATACTCTACGACAACGATACCAAACTGTTCGAACAGCACAGGGGTTACTTTGAATTGCCTCACATAGATATAGACAGCATACCGTCCGAACAGTTTCCCCTCTATTCGCATTGGAGTTACGACCGAATTTATCGCAACGACATGATCAAACAGCCCGATGTGCTGATGTTTATGTTTTTGTATTCGTCGCAGTTTACCGCCGAGCAAAAGTTTGCCAATTACAAATTTTACGAGCCGCGCTGCATACACGAGTCGTCGCTGTCCCCGTCCGTACACTCTATTTTGGCAAGCGAGTTGGGGCTTAGCCGACAGGCGACCGACTTTTTCGGCTTTGCCACAAGGTTGGATCTGGACGACTACAACCGCAACACGTGCGAAGGTTTGCATCTGACGAGCATTGCCGCCGCTTGGATGAACATTGTTTACGGTTTCGGCGGCTTGCGTAGCGACGGCGAGTTATTGGTTCTCAACCCCGCGTTACCTCCGCAGTGGACAAGGCTTTGCTTTCGCTTGACATACTGCGGCAGCGAGTTGACGGTGGAGTTGACGCAAGATCGACTCAAACTCCTATCGACCGACAAAATACGGCTTGTGCTTTACGGCAAAGAGGTGGAAGTGTGCAACGAATTGACAGTCGCGAGATGACGCTTTGCAGCAACGGTTTCGACGCGGAACAGACGGTTGCAAACGGCAACAAATTTTTGATAGGCAACGGCAAATTCGGCTATCGCGGCACGTTGGACGAAATGGGGCGCGAACATTGCGTAGGGCTCAACATTGCGGGACTGTACGACGGCGTTCGCGGCAAATGGCGCGAAACGGTCAATGCGTTCAATCCGTTGTACCTCAAACTGTTTGCGGGAGATGTTCCTCTCAACGCTTGGAGCGACAGGGTCGTTGCGCACAGTCAAACGTTGGATATTTCCTGCGGGGTGTTTAGCCGCAAAACGCTGTTCCGTATTGACGGCGGCACATTGCAGTTGCGTTCGGAACGTTTTTGCAGTATGGCAAATACAAGCGTGCTGGCTAGCAGGTTGGAACTTGTCGCCGACGTTGATGTGACTGTCGATATTGTCGCGGGGATAGACGTAGACGTGTGGGAATTGAACGGACCGCACTTTGCTTCCGTCACCTTACGCGACGAGGGCGACGCGCTTTTCGCGGAGGGTATCACGCAGGAAAAGGGCGTTTCGGTCAAGGTGAGTTGCGCTTTTTCCCGACAGCCCGTTTTCGAGGACGGGTTTGCCCGTTTTCGCGTTTGTTTGAAAGCGGGGCAAACCTACACGCTGGATCGTATCGCAAATATTTTGATCGGCGACGAACAGCCGATTTGCAACTCGACATACGACGCTGAGTATCGGCAAAATGCCGAGTCGTGGCGTCGCTTGTGGGACAAGTCGGACGTAATACTTGCGGGCAGCGGTGTGGACGAGGCGCAATTTGCGTTGCGTTACAGTATTTATCAATTGTTGACGCTTGCTCCCAAACGCGACTGTTCCATTGCCGCGCGCGGCTTGTCGGGACAAACTTACAAGGGCGCGGTGTTTTGGGATACCGAGATGTTTTTGCTACCGTTTTATCTAAAAACCGACCCCATATCCGCAAAACGGTTGGTGGAATACCGCATACGCACGTTGGACGGCGCGCTTGACAAGGCAAAGAGTTACGGTTACAAGGGCGCGTTTTTTGCTTGGGAAAGTCAGGACGGATATGACGCCTGTTCGGATTTCAATGTGACGGACGTATTTACTCACCGCCCGGTGCGCACCTATTTCAAGGACAAGCAAATACACATTTCGGCGGACGTGGCATTGGGCATACTTCGTTATTACGACCAAACGCAGGACGCGCCGCTCATGTTGAACGGCGGATTGACCACGCTTTTGCAGATAGCCGAATTTTATTACAGTTACAGTTATTACGATCACGTCGGCGGGCGTTTCGAATTGTTGGATGTGATCGGACCGGACGAATATCACGAGCGCGTCAACAACAATGCCTACACCAACTATATGGTATATCATTGCGTCAAGCGTACTTTGGAGTTGTTCGGCTCGTTTGGGGAAAGTTATCCGAGCGCAACAAAGGAAATATTGTCCCGTTTCGAACCGAATATTTGCGCCGCGCTTGCCGATTGGGTCGGCAAGTTGTATTTGCCCAAGTGCAACGAACAGGGCGTTATGGAACAGTTTGACGGCTATTTCGACCTCGAAGACGTCACCGTGAGCGAAGTACGCAAACGTCTTGTTCATCCCAGAGAATATTGGGGCGGCACAACGGGAGTCGCGACCCCCACGCGAGTCATCAAGCAAGCGGACGTGGTTATGCTTGCGGTAACATTGCCTCAGTATTTCACAGCGGAGCAGATCGCCGCCAACTACGAGTTTTATTTGCCTTACACCGAGCATGGATCTTCGCTGTCCGCTTCCGCCTATGCGCTTGCCGCATGCAGAGTCGGTCGCCCCGACGACGCTTGGAAATGGTTTTTGCAAACGGCGCGGATAGATCTCGACGGCGGCGGCAAACAGTGGGCGGGCGACGTGTATATCGGCGGAACGCACCCCGCTGCCAACGGCGGCGCCTGGATGGTGGCAACGCAGGGATTCGGCAAAATGTGCAAACCCGATTTTTTGCGCGAGGTAAAAACGTTTTTTTGACAATTGACGGAGGAACGGACAAATATGATCAAGGGAATAATTTTCGATCTGGACGGCGTGATTTGTTTCACCGACAAACTTCACTTTGCGGCTTGGAAACAAGCGGTGGAACCTTTGGGTATAGCCTTTGACGAACAAACAAACGACAAACTGCGCGGAGTCAGCCGCGAGCAGAGTTTGGAAATTATTTTGCGTCAAAACAACGTAACGTTACCTGCGGAGCGCAAGGCGGCGATTTGCCGCGTCAAAAACGAAATTTACAAATCTCTTTTGTGCGATATGTCCCCCGCGGACGTCGAGAGCGACGTGCGGCAAACGCTGATTGAATTGAACAAACTCGGCGTAAAACTCGCCGTTGGTTCGTCCAGCAAAAACACCAAATTTATTTTGCGCCGACTTGACTTGACAAAATTTTTCGACGCGGTAGTGGACGGCGAAATGATCCTTCGCACCAAGCCCGATCCGGAAGTATTTTTGAAAGCGGCGGAACTTCTTTGTCTGTCGCCATGCGACTGTTTGGTGGTGGAGGACGCCGTTTCGGGCATAGACGCAGGCAACGCTGGCGGATTTGTAACCGTCGGCATAGGCGCGGCGGCAAACTATTCCGCAACGCGCCATCCTATACGCAAACTCAGCGAAGTTTTGACTTTGGTGTAATAGGCAATACCGCAACGGCAAACAAAACAAACAACAAAAAGGAGTGCGCCTTTCGGACGTACTCCTTTTGTTGCAACCGCACAGTGTAGCCGTGCGTATTGGCTCCCCGTGTTGGGTTTGAACCAACGACCCTCCGGTTAACAGCCGGATGCTCTGCCGCTGAGCTAACGAGGAATATCTGATTGCTTTTATATCCTACCACCTGCGGCGCAGTTTGTCAATCATTTTTATAAATAATTTTTGCTCAAAGCGCAAAAGGCGTCCTTTCAATCAAGTTCGTTTCTTAGTTGCAACGCCAAATGTTTTGATCCGTCAGGCAAAAAAAGGTTTTCTTGGGCATAAACTGTACGGTCGAGCATTTTTGTCAAAGCGTTTCGGCGCTTTCGACCTCAACATTCGCCTCCGAATCGACGTTGTTCGGCAAAAATTTCGGCTTGTTGCGGTCAAATTGTCCCGAAAACTCATTTTGAAACAAATTGCGGCATACAATTAGGCAAAAACAAAAAAAAATCGACAAAAAATAACATTTTATGAGCGAATAAACTGTGGTACAATATGTATGTACTCGGATAAGGCTTGTTTACAAGGAGTACGATGAAACAGACGGTAATTGCCGTGGCGGTAACGCTGACGTGCGTGTTGCTTGTATGCGGCATGGGCGGTTATGCGCAGGTGTACGCCAACAATAGAGAAGTTCCCATTTACTGCGTTGACAGAAATGACAACTATGTTTCCATCAGTTTCGACGCGGCGTGGGGCGCAGATAAAACGCGGCAAATAATGGATGTTTGCGACAGTTACGGAGTAAAAGCCACCTTCTTTTTGGTGGGGTTTTGGGTGGACAAATATCCCGAAATGGTAGCGGAAATCGCCGCTCGCGGATTCGAGATAGGCACGCACAGCGCCACACACCCGCAAATGAGCAAACTGACGGAAGCGGAGTGTCGCAAGGAACTTACGGATAGCGCCAAAAAAATATTCGAGATCACAGGCAAACCCGTCGAGTTGTTTCGTCCGCCGTTCGGCGACTACAACAACACTCTTTTGTCCGTTGCCAAGGGGCTTGGTTTGTACACGGTGCAGTGGAGCGTGGACAGTCTGGATTGGAAAGGCTTGTCCGCAAAAGAAATCGCCACTCGCGTGCAAAAGGCTAACAGCGGCGACATCATCTTGTGTCACAACAACAGCGACCACATTGTGGAGGCGTTGCCTGTGATATTCGAAACGCTCAAACTCAAAGGGCTGCAACTTTGTCCGATAGGGCAACTGATATATCGCGACAACTACACGGTAGACAACAGCGGCAAGCAGATCAGGAACGCTGTCGGTGCAACGGTTGTCGCTTGTCCGACAAATCGGCTTTGAAAATGGTAAAATCCGTCGCAACCGACGTTTGAAATACAAACGTTTTTCAGAACACAACAGAGGTAGAATATGACTACGACTTCTTTACAGAACAACAGCGTTACCCTTTGCGGAAGGGTAATGGGAGAACCGACGTTTTCGCACGAGGTCTACGGCGAAAAGTTCTACGAAGTGATCCTCGCGGTAAAACGTCTTAGCGGTATGGAGGACTTTTTGCCCATTTCCATATCCGAACATTTGCTATCCGACGAATTTCACGACGGCGCATCGGTATCCGTATCGGGACAGTTTCGCAGTTACAACAAGACCGTCGGCGACAAAAGCAAATTGATGCTTACGGTATTTGTCCGAGATGTTTTGGAGTATGACGAAACCGTCAATCCCAACGTTTTGGAGTTGACGGGCTACGTTTGCAAAACGCCCATTTATCGAACGACTCCTTTCAACCGCGAGATTTGCGACGTTTTGCTTGCCGTCAACCGTCAGTACAACAAAAGCGACTACATTCCCTGCATAGTTTGGGGACGAAACGCCCGTTTTGCGGGATCGCTCAAAGTGGGCGAACATATCAACGTGGTGGGCAGAGTGCAATCGCGCAACTACCAAAAGAAATTGCCCGACGACACCGTCGTAACGCGCACCGCCTACGAGGTATCCGTTTCCAAGATCAGCGTCGTTGCCGACGCGCCGACGGCGGAGCAAGCGGCGTCCGATCTGCAATAGCGGCATATTGTCGGTTTGAGAGCAAAAACGCCTCTCATAGTATCGAGAGGCATGTTGACTATGCAAAAAACATTCCCGTTTCGGAGCGACTTCCCGCACTCTCCCGCGAGGGTCGTTCTCGCAAAGAAAAAACATCTGGACGACAATCCGAACTATCACAAACTTCTCCGCAAAATCTACGGAGAAAACGAAAAAAATTGTCTTGGTAGATTCGGCGTTTGATAGGGCGCCCCAACATTTATTATAGAGCAAAAAAAACGGCTTGGCTGAAAAACCAAGTCGTTTTTTGCCGCAGTGTAGCGGCGGTTTGTTGGGTTAGTACGTCCGAAGTTATTTCAGGACAAATATCATAGTGTAAGTGTTCATGTAAGTCACTTTAAGCAGCGAACCCTCAATGGTGGCAGTCAGTGTGGCGGTTTGTCCTTGGGCAGTCACACTCATTGAAACGGTTTGTCCGTCAACTGTATAGGTGAAGTCAGTAAGTGTAGCCCCGTCGCCGCTGTACAGGTAGATTGTGCCTTTGTAGTCACTGCCGAACGTCAACTCTTTGCCTTGTAATGCCGCTTTGACGTCATCAACGGGGAAAATTGCCAAACTGCTTGTTACATCCTTGCACACAAACGTTTGTCCCACAACGGTGTCTATGGGTTTGTCCGTTCCTCCGTGAGAATCGAGGCTGACGGTTACAACAAACGTGTAGCAGTTGGTGGGAGAATCTTTGAGCGCTTGCAAAATGTCCACCTTGCCCAAAGATTCGTCTTGCGGGTCATCGCCGACTTTGTTGATGCGGTTCACTTGGTAGGTGTAGCCATCTTCAACGCTTATTTTGGTCAGTTCGGGACAGTTGGACAGATCAACGGTTTGTTTGGGCGCCATAACCAACCATTTTTGCACATTGCCGGAAAGGACAATTTCTTCCAGATTGGGCAAATCGCACAACACATTCCTTTCCAATGTGATGTTTGTCGAATTGAAGGTTATTTTGCGGATAGCGTCGTTCTCGGCAAACAGCGGCAAGTAATCAGAACTTTGACCCATTTGGGTAACATTTTCATTTTCGATTTTCGCGGGCACGGTGACATTGCCCTCTTGGTCAACGTCGCCGATGTAGTATTCTATCTCTGTGTGGAGAGGATAGCCTGTTGACGCAATGTAAACCCAACCGTCATCGGTGCATTTCGTGGTGAGGTTTGCAATGGTCTTTGCGTTGCTTGACGGCAAGTTAGCGCTTGGTCCTTCGCTGAGGATTGCAATCAAATTTCTGCAACCGCCGATATTTACGTTGCTGAGGTTTGCATTTCTCGGCACATAGATATATTTCAATGTGTATTGCACGCTATCGAAGGCGTGGTCGTCAAATTGCAAATTCTCGGGTACAATAAAGTAGGTCATGTTGTCCGCAAGACTGCGAATCTTTCCGCCGAACACGTAGTAGCGTCCGTCCTCGGAGAGCGTTCCTTTGAAATTGGTACAACCGTAAAGCGACAATCCGCTTACGTCCACATTGGAGGAACATTTTATTTCCGTCAACTCACGGCAGTCGTCGAGCGCGCTGGACGCAATGGAAGTAATGCTGTCGGGCAAAGTGATGGTTGCAAGAACCGAACAGTCGGAAAACGCCTGTGCGCCGATTTCTTCAACGCCGTCTTCCAAAACGAACTCGGTTATGTCGTTGTTGCCAAAGAAGGCGCAGTCGGGCACCTTTGTCACGTCGGAGGGAATGGTTACCGTGCCGTCAAGCAGAGTTTCTTGCAAGTAGAGCTTTGCGCTGTTCCAAACAATCAACCCATCCGATCCAAGCCAAACTTTTAGGTCGTCAAAATGAATTTCGTAGCCCGTTACGCTTTGTTGCATGAAACTGTTTTCGTCAAGAGTAATGGGCGCGGAGAGATAAATTTTCAGACCGCGGCAGTTGTAGAAGGCTTCGCTCTCGATCTGTTGCACGTCGCCCAGCACAATTTCTTCAAGGTCGTCGCAATCGGCAAACGCGTTTTGACTTATTACGGTTACGCCGTCGAAAGTCACTTTCGTAATGCCGCTGTAACCACGCAAAAAAGCACAAGGCACTGTTGCGGCGGAAACGGTGATTTCGTTTTCAAGCAAAGTTTTGTTCGCCCCGAGGTAGATTTTGTAACCGTCGGGCATTGACGCATTATGGTAGTCGTCGTTCACAAACACATTCCAGCGGTCGAGCAAATCCGCCATATCCTTGAATAGGATACTTGTTACGCGTACGCCGTAGAAGGCGCCGTTTGCGTATTCGACGTCATCCGAGAAGGAAAGTTCCGTAAATCCGCAACCGTCGAACGCATAACTTCCAATTGATGTAACGCTTTCGGGAATGTTCACGTTGTCGAGTTGATAGCAGCCGTAGAATGCTTTTTCGCCAATTGACGTAACGCTTTCGGGAATGTTCACGTTGTTGAGAGAATTGCAATAGCGGAACAATCCGTAGGGTATCTCGGTGATACCGTCGGGCAGATGGATTTCGGTCAAGTTCTCGCAAAAAGCAAAGGCTTCACTGCCGATTTCTTTGACGCTTTGCGGAATTTCCACATTGTCGAGTTGATCGCAGCCGTAGAATGCTTGATAGCCTATCTTTGTGACGCCTTCGGGAATGTTAATTTCCGTCAAAGACTCACAGTTGTAGAAGGAAGAACCGTCGATAACGGTCAAACTGTCGGGCAGAGTTATCGATGTTACATTGCTGCATCCGCGGAAGGCGGATCTAAGAGAAGTTATTCCCTCGGAAACAACTATGTTGCGTGCGGTTTTAGTGTAATTCGACATAGACACGTAGTAGACGCGTTCGCCGTTGTGGACGTTGGGAATGACAACGTTTTCGTCGTTACAACTGCCCCAGCCGCTCACATACCAGCGTCCGGTGTAGTCTTGCAAAAATTCCAATCCCGCGCTGCCCGTCACTTCCGTCGGCTTTTCCGCAACGGTAACGGTGCAGGTTGCCGTTTTATCTCCCGCGATCACGGTGATGACGGACGTACCCGCGCTTTTGGGCGTAACCGAAACGTACAGTCTTCCCGTATGTTCATCGGGGTTGTAGTAGTCCACGTAGGATTCGACGTCGATTATCGATTGGTCGCCGACTTCCACCTTACACGCTCTCCACGCGCCTTGTTCGTCGTCGCATGTGAATTCGGCGTTGAAGGAGGTGTCAAAATTCTCCCAACCGTTGTAGAGATACATTTGAGTCGCGGAAAGGGACAACGAATCCACCTGCACAGGCGCCATCGGTGCCACCACAACGGTAATTGTTTTGGAACTTGTGCGCGTAGTAAAGGTGATGTGAGCCGTGCCCGACATTCCGATGACCACAACAAAGGCGATGAAATCTTCTCCCGCCTCATGGGGTTCGACGTCGGCCACATCGGGGTTGTCGCTTTCAGCGGATAGACACCCTGAAATGTTTCCGCTTGGAATGCCTTCCACCGTTGCGACAATCTCATACCAATCCTCGCCGTCTTCGGCAGCGTTCACAACGTCGCCTTCAAACTCTTCGCCGTCGCGCAAAAGTTGTAGGGAAAGGCGATAGGTGACGGATTCTCCCCCAAAGGAAAGATCGAAGTTGCCCGTGATTTCGTAAGTGAATTGGTAGTACATTTCATCTTCGTGCAGAGTGCCGAGGGGCATGCTGCGCCCGTTTATGTACACCTGTAGGTTTTCTATAATGGCGCCGGGTTGCAATTCCACTCTGACGCCGATCGGGCCTTTCGGTAGACGGGTTGCCTCAGTGAGTTCTTGCGACAGGTCGGCATAGATTCCGCCGTCCGAAGTGTCGACAAAGCGAACGCAAAACACCCCGGGCATCCAATCGCCTGCAAGGGTGCAGGTGCATCTGTCGTCATCGTTTATGTTGCACGCAGCAAGCGCAACAACGTTCACAGCCAAACACAAAACCAAAACGGCGATTATTAGTTTCTTTTTCATGTTGTTCCTCCATAGAATTTTTCATTACAATCGAAGGATAAACCTTTTTTTATTGTAATTAGGTAAAGTATATCATAAGAAGTGATAAAAATGTAGTAAAAACGGGGGGGGGGCGCCCAATAATGAAAATAAAGTCTGCACGTTCACGTAACCGCTTTTCATATACCACAAAAGCGGGCTGATTTTCGCTTTTAGGGGAAGCGGGATAGGAATTGTTGGCAGTTCTACCCCAATAGACCCACAACAAGCGAAAAACCCGCTTAAAAAGGGAGATAAAAAAAGTTTTTATTGGTGATTGCAAATCATTGACTTCCATTAAAAAATTTTGTTTAGCGACAACATACAAAACACTCCCGTTTTTTGCAGGAGTGTTTTTGCTATTTACTATTGGATATTCGACGGGTCGCTAGCGGTGGGTTTTGTCGCCGCTTTTTTGTTTTTGCGTCTGCGCACAAACACCGAGGTCAATATTATCGTCAAAATTATCGCAATGCCCACCAACACCAAACCGACGGTCGCGTTGGTAGTCAAAGCGGTGGTTTTTATCAAACTGCCGTCGTGCACATATCCGTAAGCAAACGTTCCGTCGTCAAAGGGTATTTGCACAAAGGCAACGCCGTCCTTCACCGAGATCACCGTTACGCGCTGTCCCGAACGCAAACTGAGTTTTTCGCCCGTATGCTCGTTGTAGGCAAAGTGGCTTTCATTCATAGTTTCGGGGTTGCCGTTGTCGTAGACGGATACCGTTCCGAACAGCAACGTGTTGGCTTTGCGATCGCCTACCACAGTGGTGGGCGGTGTGGTGGGCTTTACGTAAAACTGTCCCACTTCCTGCTGTTTTACAAAGCCGAAGTTGTCGCCGTCGTATTGCACGTAGTACCACACCGTGTCGCCTTCTTCAAAGCGTTGCAACACGGTTATTTCCGCCATGGTCGAAGCGGTCTGTTTGAATTCCTTGCGATATTCTTCGGTAAAGTAACGTTCGCAGGGCAACGGCGAAATGTACACTGCGTTGAGCGTATTGAACTTGGTTTTCGTTTGCGATACCGACGGGTCGGAACTCAAATTGGTATTTACCACGCTCAACGTACTGTCGTTTTCGGGCGCGGTGGCGTTGTCGCTCTTTTTGACCCAGCCGAATTTATCACCGTACAAAACGTAGTAGTATTTGCACTCGTCATCGCCGTCGTATCCCAACACAATGTAACTTTTTGCGTCTTTAACGATATTTTCCACGCTTGTTTCGTCAGTCGTTTTGAAAATTATATTGCTCGGGTATCCGGTGCTTTCTACCAACGTAAAGGACGTAAAATCCGTTTTGATGTCGGGAACTTGGCGTTCGTAGGTTTCGCTGCCGATAGTGGCGATCTTGTTCCACGCGCCCTGCGGCTTTGCGTCGGAGTAAATTTCCACCTTGTTTTGATCGTTGAGAATGTACGCTTTGTCGCCGAACAACTCCACGTCCAAAATATGCGCCTCGGCGGAGTCGTACTGTTCCAACAATGTCACGTCGGTACAACTGTCCGCGCCCACGTCGATGTAGGAAATGCGGCTTTCGGAATACAGTCCCAACGCCGTGTCGTTGTAGGCAAACACGCCCATAACGTCGTTGGAAATGGCGGGAGAACTGCTTTCGTTGTTGAACACATCGTTGGGCAACACGCCTAACTTTTCTCCGTCAAAGCGTTGAGCGACGGGTTTGTCGTTTGTTTCGTACACGCAGTAGACGTACTTGTCTATCGACGCGATACCCGCAACGCTTGTCAGAGAGCCGAGTCCCAAATTCATAAAGCCGTCGTCGTCGGGAATACGCCTCAGCACGTTGTTTTCGGTGGCGTAGTACTCGCCCATGCCGTTGCCGTTGCCCGTTTCCGTGCCGTAAACAAAGTCTATTGCGCCATTCACGTCAAAAGTGGCGGCGGTAGCCAAAGAACTGTCCAACATCAGATATTCGACCACTTTGTCGTCGAACATGGCGTACACTCTTTTGCCGCCGTTCAAAATGTCGTCGGCAAAGTATTCGCTCTTGTCCACAGAGGACAAATTGACGATCTCGCCTTCTATTTTGGACGTGAAACAGTACGCAGGCGCGTCGCCGCTTATGTCAAAGCACAAAATTACGCTTTGACCCGCTTCGATCTTGTCGGCGACAAACAGATAGTCGTCCATCACCGTTATGGCGGTAGGATTAAGGAAATATATTATGTCGTTTGTGTTTGCAGGTTCTGCGGCGGCAACGACGGTGGAAGCCAACGCCGCAACGATCAATGCCAAACATACACAAAAAATTGCAATTTTTTTCATATCCACCTCAAACGTTATTTTGTCGAAGTTTCTCCAATGAATTTTACTGTATCTAACAGTATATCAAAAAATATTGTATTTTACAACAGTTTGTAACAAATTGTGACAATTATTTGTAACAAAATTATTTAATTTACAAATTTTTTACTTTGTCGAACACAGTCTGCGGCGAAACCGCTTGCGACCGTTGACCTTACGCAAAACGCAGCAAAACAAATTTGCAATGCGGTTTTTAACTTCGCAAATCGGTTTTGTCTGAAAAAAGTCCTTTCCTTTCGCGCGCGGGCAAAGCGGTTTGCGCAAATTTCGCTCGGAATCGAGTTGTTCCTTTTCGTTCGGCGATCGGCGCGTTGCGGAGCGCGTTTTGGAGGCATAAATTCCCTATACTTGGAATTTCGAAAAAAATTAAGCAAAAATTTCAAAAAAAATACAGATAATTTTTGAAATACTGACAAACAGTTGTCATATTTGATGTGGTATGATAAACACGATTAGAACAAAAGTTCGAAAATAATCGAAGTCGCAAAACGGCTCGCAACGACATTGCAAACGAACGTAGGCAATGAATTGGCAGGTTTGCTTGTCGTTTGGCGGCGGCAATTTGATCGCGAGCGCGGCTTGACAGGCGCGTTTGCCGTTGGTCAAACGGGTTAGAAGAACTTTTGCTCGACAGTCGGAAAAAAAGGAGGTGAGCAACTTGAACTACGAATTGACGTTGCTTCGGAATTACTCGATGATAAAAAGATCCGCTTCGGTACTTCGCGGGAGCGCAAGACTGATCGCATTGCGATCCTACGACTCCGCGCGTTGGAGGGACGGCACTATGGGACAAATAGCGGCGATACGGGAAATGACTTCCGTCGCGGAACGTTTGGAGGAACTGTGTCGCAACGTCGGCAACGCGTTGTCGCTTGTTCCTCGCAAACAAAGGGCGTTGCTGGTGGCGGTGTATGCGCGAGGCGCGGACAAAAGCGAACTTGCCGCCAAGTTCAACGTGTCGCTGTCCACCGTCTATCGCAAACTGATTGTCGCGCGCAAGATATTTTTGAACAAACTGCGTGCGGTCGGCTTGACTGAAAGCGTGTTTGTCGCCGACTACGGCGACGCAATCGGACAGTTGACAGCCAACGACCGACGAGTCAGATATCCTGTTCGAAAACGGTAGTTTTCTTTTTGATATTGCCGGGCAAAAACAGAGCCAAAGTCAACCCGACAGCCAGCACGACGACAAACACTATGAGCAAAATTTCCGAAGCGGGCGCGCCTTCCTGTTTGTCCTGTTCGGAGGGCTTTTCCTCGTCGGAGGGTGCGGCGTTTACCGGTTTTTGCGGTAGCGGCGTGGGGTGCAACGGCACGTTTGGTTTGCTTACCGACGTACTTTCCACATAGCCGAATTCTTTGCCGAAGTAGACGTAGTACCAAGTTGTGCCGTAACTTACAAGCCTGCCGTAGTAACTCATTTTTTGCGTGTTCATTGCGGTAAGGATCGTTTCGGAAGAATTGAGCGGTAGCAATTTTATCGCCGCCGAACCGCCCGTAACGGTGAGTTTTTCGGTGGGGTAGTAGGGCGTCAGTGGCGGCACGTCGCAAAGTTTGACGGAGTTTTTGTACACGTACCCCGTAATTTTGGGAAAGTCCTCCTCGTTGGGCATGAGGGTCACAAAGTACATATTGTCCGTTTCGTCTAGGATCTGCAAATAGTAGGATTTTTCCAACACGAAAAACTGCTTTTTGCCGTCGTAAGAGGAGTAGAGCAAAACGTCGTCGTCTACCACGCGCACCCATCTTTCTCCCTCGGCATGCGCAAACTCCGCGGTCAGCGTCATTGCCGTCAAAACAACCGATAACAACATTGCCAATACGATAAGCGACTTCTTTAACATACTTTGCGCCACTCCTTTTTGCTGAACAAGCACAAGTATAATCCGCTCTCGGGCGAAGTTTTTGCCGAGTTGTGTATTATTGAGGCTTGTATTGACGCCGAGAGGAAACTCCGCGCTCACTTACCGCCCCGCAAGTCGTCGAACTCTGTCCGAATTGTTTCGTCGCGATCCATTCGAAAGCGAACGCGCCCCTTTGCGACGTTCGGTCAATGCGCGCTTCACGTTTAACCTCGTTTTGAGAGTCGTCGGCGCAAACCGTTACAGGGCGGTCGTGTCAAAACGCGCCAAAAAAAACGACGGGCGGTGTTTGCACAAATATAGCGGGTCGGACGCTAACGTTGCGTTTTGCCGTAATACAAGCGCAAAATGACGATATGGGTCAAAAAAAAAGGAAGATATATGCAACAATTGATACAAAGAATAAAGCAAATCGAGCGCGAAGAACAACGCCGCAAAGCCTGCCCTCTTGCGCGCTACAACAAGGGCAAGGTACACGCCAAGCAGATGGCGTTTCACCGCTGTCTGAAACGCAACCGTTGGGTATTCGGCGGCAACCGCAGCGGCAAAACGGAGTGCGGCGCGGTAGAAACGGTGTGGTTGGCGCGGGGCATACATCCGTTTCGCCCAAACAAGCCCGACGTCAGTTGCTGGGTGGTGTCGCTATCTCAACAGGTACAGCGCGACGTCGCCCAACAAAAGATACTGTACTATCTGGACAAAAGTTGGATACGCGAGATCGTCATGGAAAGCGGCTCGAAAAGCAGCCCCGAATTCGGCGTTATCGACTACATAGTCATTGACAACGTGTTCGGCGGCGTTTCCAAAATCGCTTTCAAAAGTTGCGAGGCGGGCAGAGAAAAATTTCAAGGTACGAGCCTCGACTTCGTTTGGTTCGACGAAGAACCGCCCCAACCCGTCTACGAGGAGTGCCGAATGCGCGTTTTGGATCGCAACGGTCATGTGTTCGGCACAATGACTCCGCTCAAAGGGTTGACCTGGGTGTACGACGAGATCTATCTCAACCGACACAACTCGCAAGAGGTATGGTATGAGTTTATGGAGTGGAGCGACAACCCCTATCTCAACTCCGCCGAGGTGCAGGCTCTCAGCGAATGTCTTTCGAGCGAGCAGTTGGAAAGTCGCCGTTACGGGCGTTTTACGCAATCCAACGGATTGGTCTATCCCGAGTTCGGCGACGCCAACGTCGTAGAACCCTTTGACGTGCCCTGCGAGTGGCAGGACGAGATCTCGATCGATCCGGGCTTGAACAATCCTCTCAGCGCGCATTGGTACGCACGCGATTTCGACGGAAGCGTGTACGTGATCGCCGAACACTACGAGGCAAAGCGCGACGTGGCGTACCACGCGCAAAAGATCAAAGAAATATGCGACCGCCTTTGTTGGAAGCGCGACCGATTCGGCAGACTGTCCGTTCTCATGGACAGCGCGGCAAATCAACACACGCTCAACGGACAGCGAAGCGTCGCCGAGTTGTTTGCGGAGCAAGGCGTCACCGTCAACACGCGTGTGGACAAGGGACTGTACACGGGCATAAACCGCGTAAAGTCGTTGTTAAAGCCCCTTTCGGGACCACCCAAACTGTACATATTCAGCAGTTGCGTCAACATGTTGCGGGAGATAAAGGGCTACTTTTGGGGGAGCGGCGACGCGCCCGTCAAGCGTGACGACCACGCAATGGACGACTTGCGTTACTATGTGTGCAACGCTTACGAGCGTTATGTCGACCCTCCCGCAAAAACCTGGGTACAATTGGACAAGGAAAGACTTATGCGCCAAATGCGCGGAGGCAAACCGTGACAAACAACGCGACCACAAGGGAATTGCTCAACAAAATACTGCTCAAAAAAGCCAAAGGTTACACATTCAAGGAAACTACCGACGAGTTCGCGGTGGTGGACGGCGAAAAGAAGTTGGTGCGGAGCAAAACCGTCACCAAATGCGTGCAACCGGACATCAACGCGATAAAGGCGCTCATTGCCATGGACGACGGCGAAGCGGACGTCGGCAAGATGACGGACGAGCAACTTCATTCGGAAAAACTTCGTCTGATACGACTGTTGGATATGGTAAACGACTCCGCGCCCGACACGACAGACCAAGACTAAAACAAAACAAGGAGATACAAACAATGTTGATCAAAACGGAAACAAAAACAAAATGCGACGTGCGCGACTGCAAAAACGACGCGCAGTACTGCTTTGCCGTCAAGGGACGGGGCGGCAAATGCTTTGTGTGCGACAAGTGCCTTGCGGTTCTTGTCGGCGACGGGCGCAAAGCCACCGTACCCAAAAGTCCGCAAAATGCGCTGAAACGTCGCATGGAGCAAGCGGAGGCGACGCATGAGCAGGACTGAAACAAAGGACTTTCACAAAAGGCTGAACGCCGAGCCGCAAACGGATCGCGAGCAAAACTTTTCTCGGCAATTCGCCGACGAGATAGTGCAAGACGTCAAGCGCGATTTCGCCGAGCGGCAGCAAATGCGCCGTCCCTACGAACTCGCTTGGCAACTTAACATGAATTTCGTCATGGGCAACCAATACTGCGGAATTTCGCCGCGCGGCGAAGTAGTGCAGGAGGACAAGTGCTACTTCTGGCAGGAAAAGCAGGTTTTCAATCACATTGCGACGATCGTGGATACTCGCATATCCCGTTTGAGCCGCGTTCGTCCTCAGCCCATTGCCCGTCCCTTTTCCAATTCGGAGTCGGATGTAAATTCCGCCAAACTCTCCACCAAAATACTCGCAAGCGCGCGCGAAAAGTTACGTTTGGACGAAACGGTATCCCGCGCCGTCGGTTGGAGCGAGGTCTGCGGCACGTCCTTTTACAAATTGAGTTGGGATAGCGAAGCGGACGAAGCGCGCGTAACGGTCTGCTCTCCGTTCGAAATCTATCCCGACAGCAACGTCACGGCGAATATCGAGGAATGTACCTCTCTCATACACGCCAAAGTGTACGGTTCCGCCGAGGTCAAAGACATTTGGGGCGAGGACATTGCGGGCGAAACGGTCAAGGTGTTTGCCATCGACGGCGCGCAGAGTGTGGGCGGCTTGGGGTACAATTCGGTAGTGCCTAGCATAGTCAAAGAAGCCAAAAACGACCAAGTGTTGGTGATAGAACGTTACACCAAGCCCACGAGCAAATATCCGCGCGGCAAGTTGGAGATCGTCGCGGGCGACAAACTGTTGTATTTCGGCGAGTTGCCCTACCGTTTGGGCGACGACGGCGCATTCACCTATCCTTTCGTGCGGCAGATCTCGTTGGATCAGCCCGGTTGTTTTTGGGGGACGAGCATGGTGGAGCGCGTGATACCCATTCAGCGCGCTTACAACGCCGTCAAAAACCGCAAGCACGAATTTCTCAACCGTTTTGCAATGGGAGTGCTTACCGTCGAGGACGGCTCGGTGGATACCGACAGTTTGGAAGAAGAAGGACTTTCTCCGGGCAAAATTTTGGTGTACCGACAGGGCGCAAACAAACCCGCGCTTATGGACAGCGGCAGTCTGCCCAACGAGTTCACCTACGAGGAGGAACAATTGCTCAAAGAGTTCATAACCGTCAGCGGCGTATCGGAGTTTGCGCGCAACAGCACAACGCCTACCACCGTGACCAGCGGCGTAGCGTTGCAACTCATTGCCGAGCAGGACGACATTCGTCTTGCCGCCAGCGTGGACAGCGTCAAGCAAGCCATCAAGCGCATAGCCGAGTTTGTCTTGCGAATGTATCGGCAGTTTGTCAACGGCGACAAACTTATGCGCTTTTCCGACGGTCAAAACAACGCCGAAACGTTTTACTTTCGCGGTAGCGACATAGGCTCCGACGACGTGGTGTTCGAAGCGGAAAACGAACTGTCCGACAGCCCCGCGACCAGACGTACCATGCTGTTCGATCTGCTGAACGCGGGCGTGCTGTCCGACAGCAACGGCAATTTGTCCCCCACAGCCAAAGCCAAGGTGCTTTCTATGATGGGTTTCGGCAATTGGGAGGCGGCGCAAGACGTAACGCAGTTGCACATAGCGCGCGCCGAGCGAGAAAACGTGGATATAGACCACGCCGAAGTTCTGTCTGTGGACGACCACGCCGTTCACGTCGAAACGCACGTCAAGCACGTTATCGGTTGCGACATCGACAACGCGGACAAAACCTACCGCGACAAAGTTATCAAGCACATCGAGGAACACAAAAAGTTTCTCAAACCGAGCGAGAAAGACGAGCCAAGGGCTTAGCAAATCGCAAAACTATCTCGCCCAATCGTAAATTCGAAAAAAACAAGGAGGATCGTTATGGATTACGGCAAATTCAACTCTGCCGAGGAGTTGCTCAAAGGCTACGCCGAATTGGAAAAAAGTTTCACTCAAAAGTGCCAACAACTCTCGGCTTTACAAAAACAGATACAATCTCAAACAAACGATACCGTCCCCGTCGGCGACGCGGAGATCGAGTCCGATCAAACGTCGGCAAAGGGGGCGAGTCACAGCGACGGTACAAGCGGCGAAACCGATCAATTCCCGTCACCGTCGCAAGGGGAAGCAGCGCAGTCAGTTGCAAATGACGGGATTACAGTCCCCTCTGTTCAAAGCGCCGACAGCAACGAACAGGCAAATCCCGACGTTGCGCCCCAACCGCCTCGCGTAATGACAGCGGGCGGAAACGTGTCTATGGCGTTGCCAACTCGCCCCAAGACACTCAAAGAAGCGTCGGAATTGGCAAAAAAATATTTTAACTAGGAGCGAACGAACAATGGTAACACTTACAAGTGCCGACAACGCACTCAAAACACTCTATCTCGGCGTGGTAGCCGAGCAACTCAACACGGCGGTCAATCCGTTGCTTGCCCGTATCGAACAAACTTCGAGCGACGTGTGGGGCAAGGAAATACGCAAACTTGCGCCCTTCGGCATCAACGGAGGTATTGGCGCAGGCACGGAGGACGGCGAACTGCCCTCTCCCGCAGGCAACAACTACGCGCAATTCGTGCTTACTTTGAAAAATCTCTACGGCACGATCGAAATTTCCGACAAAGCCATTCGCGCAAGTTCGGACAGCAGCGGCGCGTTCGTCAACCTGCTTCAAGCGGAAATGGAAGGGCTTATCCGCGCTTCCAAGTTCAATTTCGGGCGTATGCTCTACGGCGACGGAAGCGGCAAACTTTGCACCGTCACGGCGGTCAGCGGCAACGAGATCACGGTGGACAGCGTGGCAAACGTAATGGAAGGCATGGTGGTGGACGTGATAGGCAACGCGGGCAAAACCGCCGTCGTCACCGCTCGCCGCATAACGGAAGTGGACCGCGAGGGCAACAAAGTAACTCTCTCGGGCGCGGCGTTGACGGGTACCGTCACTGCGGACGACTTTTTGACCGTGCAGGGCAGTTACAACAGGGAAATCACGGGATTGGGCGCGATTTTCGGCAATTCCGACAAACTCTACGGACTTACCCGCGCCGCTAACAAATGGTTGACTCCCTACAAAAAGACGGCTTCGACCCTCAACGACGTAACTATTCAAAAGGCTATCGACGCCTTGGAAGAAGTCGCGGGTTCGCAAGCGGATTTCATCGTGTGTAGCGGCGGAGTCAAGCGCGCGTATCAGGACTATCTCATCACCAACCGCACCAATATCGACGTTATGAATTTGCAAGGAGGCTACAAGGCGATCAGTTACAACGGCATACCCGTCGTCAGCGACCGATTCGTCCCCACGGGAACGATGTACATTCTCAACACAGCCGATTTCCATCTTCACCAACTTTGCGATTGGCGTTGGTTGGAGGGCGACGACGGCAGAATTATCAAGCAAGTGCCCAACAAACCCGTTTACACTGCGACCCTTGTCAAGTATGCCGACCTCATCTGCGACAGACCTATCGGTCAGGCAATGATCTCGGGCATTAGCGAGGCGTAAGTCTTTTTTCCGACGATTGCCGCAGAACGTGCTTGCGCGCAGACGCATTTTTATGCAAGCCCACCGTTCTGCGGCTGTTTTTTGGAGGCGATATGGCGCTTATTTGTATAACAAACGATCTGTTCGACATAGCCGACAGGCTCAAAAGCGTAGACGGCGATTACGTGCTGTACTTCAACACGGACAAACGCCGCTACGAAGTCCGCAATACGCGCGGCGAATTTCAATTTGCGTTGCCCTTTGACGGGCTGGACGCTCGCGCGGTGGAGTACGCTCGTTACACTCGGGTGGAGCGGGCAAAACAACTGTTCGACGAGGTGGAAAAGCACAACGCCTCGCTGGAAAAACAACTTGTTTCCCGAGCGGTCGGCGACATTTCGAACGGATATGTCAGGAGGTCAAATGAAACTTAGTCAATTGATAAAAATTTGCGGAGAACTGCTCAACTTGGACATACCGAGCAGCGCATTTTCTCTGCCGCAAACGCCCTCCGACAGCCGTGTGGAACGCTTGTTGGCGGGATTTGCCCAAGTTTACGAGGAGATCTACCGAGATTACGCGTCGGCTTTGTGCAAAACGGTGGTAACGTCGGCAAACGGCAAGGCGGATCTGTCGCCCTACAAGTTGTGCAGAGTGGTGTCTTTGGTGGACGGCGAGGGGCGCAACGTTCCCTTTCGTTATGGCGAGCAATGCCTGTATGTAAAGCAGGACGGCAGTTTCAACATGTGTTATGCGCGGTTGCCCGACGACGTTGATTGGAACGACGAAGTCACAATGCCTTCGCCGCGTATCACTGCGCGTATTCTCGCCTACGGCGTCGCGCGTGAATATCACACGACGTTGGGCGATTGGCAGGAGGCAAAGCAGTGGGACGAACGCTTCAAAAACGCCATTCAAGCGACGTGCGGCAAGAGCAGTTCCATGCGTATGCCCGCAAGGGGGTGGTTGTGATGTTCTATGCTCGCCATTTGAAGGGCGCGCCGCGCACGTATTACAAGCAGAACGTTGAACTGAATGTGGAAAAACACAAATTTCACGCTCACAACGTTTTGCAAAGACAGCGCGGTTTTGCGAGTTTCGGACGGTTCAAACAGGTGGATTTCGAGCCGCAAGCCGTCAAGGTGCTGTGCAAGTATCCTTTCAGCGGCTATTTGTACGTGTTGGCAACCGACGGGGTTTACTACCTTTCTCCCCGTCCCGTCAAGATGATAGACCGCGCGTTCGACGGCGGAGATTGCACGCTTTTCGACGAAAAAGCGATATTTTCCTCCAACAACGCGGGCACTTACGCTTTGAGTTTCGACTCGTCGGAGAAAACGGACGTTATGGGTTGCCGTCACGTGGTCAACTGTTGCGGACGGCTGATAGGTCAGGGCGACGGTTGGATCCGCGTGTGCGAGGCGGATTCTTACGACGACGTAGTTCACGCCTACAAGTTCGATATTGACACCGCCCTTGCGGGAGCAGCCGTTTCGGGCAACAAATTTTACGCTTTGGGCGACGTGTGTTTCCTGTTGGAACCCGACGGCGACATGATAGAGTCCAAACTTCGTCCCATTGCCCAAAACGTCGGCAGCGTTCAGGGCGAAAGCGTAGTCCCGTTGGGAGAGCGCGTCGTATTTGCCTCTCGCAACGGACTCAAAGCCGTCATTTCCGACAAGGTGACGAACCTGTTCGAGGACATTGTCGATTTGGATTTCGACGGGGCGACGGCTTGCGCTTTCAGGGGGCATTATCTCGTATCCTGCAAGCGCGCGGGTTATTACTCCGAACACAACTGCGTGACATTGCTGTTGGACGTCGAGCGGCAAAAGGTCGTCGGCGCGTTCGAATTCGGCTTTGACAGCCTGTACAGCGAAAGCGACGACGTTTACGGAGTGTACGACGGCAAAATTTACCAATTTATCGAAGATATGGCGTTGAGCACCGTCGTAATCGACAAGTTGGATTTCGGCACGTCGAACAAAAAGTTTTTGCGCAGGGCGGTGGTGCGCAGTCGCAACGATCTGGATTTGTGGGTGTGTAGCGACAACGTCAAGCGTTTGTACGCGTTCCCCGGCTCGGACAAGGCGCAAAGCCGATTGATAAACGGATACGGCGAGGATTTCTCGTTGGAAATTCAATCCCAAGACGGCTTCGATCTGGACATGATTCGGCTGGAAGCCTACGCCTACGGGGAGGATTAGCCTATGTCCCTCACCGTGGAAAGATACAACGAACTGAAAGAACTTTACGGGCAACTCAAAGAAAAACTGTTGACGGTGGACGAAAAATACAGTCTGACTACGGTAGAACCCAAGTTGGACATGCCGCCGTCGCTCAATTTGCAAAAGTTGGAGTTCACTCCCAAAACGGAGGAGGAACTGCGCTCGCTTGCGGAAATGGAAGTCGCTCCCGCGATACTCTCCAAACAGCGTTCGATCGAGCAGTCCTACAACGCTCAAATGAAAAAGTTCTCTTTGGAACGCACCGACATCATTTCCGATATGAACAAACGCTGTCAAGCCGTCACCGCGGAATGTGAGGAGGAAAAAGCGCAAATAATGCGCAAAGTCGTCAGTCACGGATTGGTTTTTTCCAACGTGGCAAACAAATACACGGAGTTGGCGACTCAGCGTTGCAAGGATAGGATCGTCGCCGAAAAGCAACTTTTCGACGCGGAGCAGGAACGCCTTACGTGGAGAGAAACGGACGCAGAGGAGTTGTACAATCAAAATTGCGCGGCATTGGAGGAGGAAAAAGCCGCCCGAACGGAAGTCGCCTATCGCAAACTTTGCGACAGCGAGCAAAAAGACCGCGTTTCCGTCGAAAAGTATAACAACTCGTTGGAGGAAAAGGAGCAGAAGTATCAAGCCTCCCGCGCGAAAGCCTACGAATCGGCGTTGCGCGCCGCGCAGGACAGAGCGCTGGACAATGCCAAGATCTACTCCGAATTGGGCGAAACGGGCTACAACAACCTGATTCAAAGGGAAAAGTATATTCTCTGCAAGGACGCGCTGTTGCCGCTTCGCCGCGAGGAAGCGAGAACGATCATCAATATAGACTCCTTTCTGCTCAACTCTCTCGGCGACTACTACTACACGTTGTCCGATTGGATCAACGCCACTTTGTTGCCCTAGCCTTCCGCGCTAAAAAATTTTTTCGCCCGACGCAGACGTCGGGCGTTTTTTGTCGCAGGTCAAGTTGTTGGGCTCAAAACAGTTGATAAAATATTCATTTCATAGTATAATTTGTTTATCGATCACCACGAACGGACAAAAAAACAATGAGGTATCAAAGCAAATCTTCCGTAGCCTATATGTTCCGTAATTTCGGACGGTTGTTTTACGTAACGCTGCCCATGGCGTTGCTGTTGGCGTTTGCATTTTGGCTGAGCAACCCCGTCTGCGAGATACAAGTGTTGTCGCAACTTGTCAACGGCAAACTTTCCATGGACAACTATCTTGCCGTTTTGTTGGACAACGTCACCGTGTTGCGCTACGGAAAGTTTTGGTGGGTGTACGCGATCGCTTTGGCGACGCTCCCACTTTGCGCAAGTTTGACGGTGGTCAAGATAGACAGGCACATGCGTATGGGACTTATGCCCGCTTTGCCCATGAAGCGCGCATTCGGTATCTATCCGATGATGCTGTTGTATCTGTTGTGTTCGCTGGCGGCGCGCGAACTATGCACGTTGGTCGTGGTGGGGATTGCCGCCATGATCAAATTTGCGGGCAATGTGACGGCGATAATTTCCGTCACGCTTGCGTTGTTGTTGGCGGTACATATCTTGTGGGTGTACGTGACGGGTTTGTTGATACTGTCCTTTCCGCTCAAATACAGCGAAAACTATCGTTTCAACAGGGCAATGTCCTACTCGGCGCGCATAATGTTCCCTCAAAAGCGTCTTTTGTGGGGTTTTGCGACGGTCGCCCCGTTGACAAGACTCGCTGTGTTGGCATTGGCGTACATTGCGGATTTCTACGGTTTGGACGCGGTGGTCTGGATCGTCTACACGTTGGCGTTTTTCTTCGCCGTTACCTATGCGCCCTGTTTTGCGTACAAGCATTACTACGACGACGTGGGCGGCGAACGCCGCGACATAAGTCGCATTATGTTCGGTTGAGGAGGCAGTCATGATCAAACCTTTGCAACTTGCCGCCTACAATTGGAAAGTCTTGCTCAAATCGATATTGTACCAAATTTTGCTTTTGGCGCTCGTCATTGCGTTAGGATACCTCGTTTTCGGCGATCTGGTGGACGACGTGGCAACGGTACTCAGGCAAAACAATTTCGGCGAGTTCATTTCGGAAACGGTCAATTCCATTGTGGACGCCTCTTTCAACAGCGACGAATTTGCGGCGCGCTTGGGCGAGTTGATAAACGATCTTCACGCGTCGATAGGTTCGTTGCAACTTCCTTTCGGCGGGGTAACGATGTCCTACGTTCTGTTTTGCGTGATCTTGGTGGTTTACCGCTTGTTGGTTTCGCTGACGGACGTGGCTGTCTGCTGTCAGTTGGACGAATTTATGACCAGCAACGCCGAAAGACCCTTTACTTGGTTTGTTATCAAAAAACAACGCCAGACGTGGGTATTCGGTTTGTTGCAGACGGTATCGGCTTTACCTGCGGATATACTTATCGTGTGCGGTTGTATCGGCTTTTATCTGCTGTTTTTGTTGGCGTTCAATTGGTGGACGGTTATACCCGTGGCAGTGCTTGCGGTGCTGTTCTATGCGGTGCGACTCAGTTTGTTTGCCTTTTGCCTGCCCGAAACGGTCTGCAACTCCGAACAGCCGTCGGCGAGGGCTTTCAAGCGCGGTATATCCAAGGCAATATTGCGTTTTTGGCACGTGTTTTGGAAAACGCTTGCGGTCATTTGCATAATCATTGCCGTCGGTTTGACGTGCATACTGACGATAGATTTGCCTATCGTTTCGGCGGCAGTGGTATCGGTGGTCAGTTTTGTGCTGTTTTTCTATCTCAAATGCGTCAATATCGTGGAGTATTTCCGCGCGGAAAACAGACCGTTCTTTTACAAACGGGTGGACATCGAGGGTACGGATCGTTACAATCGCAAACAGGAGCGTTTGGCAAAGCGCGGCAAGTAACATAGCAAAATTTTCATGGGCGACGAAGAAAACAACTCTTTTCTTGTCGCTTTTTCTGCCCAAACGGGGCTTTGACGCCTTGTTTGAGGCAACAATCGGTAATATACGGCACGAGCGAGTGCCAAAGAGGTAACAATGAAAAAACAATTCAAAAAGGACGCGCCCGCAAAGGGCAACTCCGCTCCGAGATCCAAACAAGCAAACAAAACGACTCCCCCGACAAAACGGAACGACGGCAAAAAGCCGCAAAGCGGGCAGAGCAAGAGCAAAGTTACTGCCGAGCAAAGTTTTGCACACGGCAAGCCTCGCGGCAAGTTGAAGGTCATTTTTCTCGGAGGCGTCGGCGAAATAGGCAAAAATATGACGGCGTTCGAGTACGGCGACAGTATCGTCGTGATCGACGCGGGAATGTCCTTCCCCGGGAGCGACATGCCGGGCGTGGACGTGGTGATACCCGACGTCGCTTATCTTGCGGAAAATCGCGACAAGATCAAGGGCATACTGCTCACTCACGGACACGAGGATCACATAGGTGCGTTGCCTTTCGTAGTGGACAAACTCGGCGGCAAGGTGGACGTGTACGGCACAAGACTAACGCTTGCCCTCGCCGAAAACAAACTTGTCGAACACAACGTTATGGACAGGGTAAATTTTGTGCCCGTATCCGACAGAAGCGTCGTTTCGCTGGGTAGTTTTACCGCAGAGTTCATTCACGTTTCTCACTCGGTGGCGGGCAGCGTCGCTATATGTTTGCGCACGCCCGTCGGAACGGTGTTGCACACGGGCGACTTCAAAATAGACTACACGCCCTTGGGCAACGAAATAATGAACCTCAACCGAATTGCGGAAATAGGCAAACAGGGCGTACTGTTGCTTATGAGCGAATCCACCAACGTCGAAAAGCCCGGTTACACAATGAGCGAATCGGTCGTGCAGGAAACAATGAATCAGATCTTCCGCGACGCAAAGGGCAGACGGCTGATAATAGCCACCTTTGCCTCCAACGTGGATCGTTTGAGCATGATAATCGAACTTGCCAAACTGTACCGCCGCAAAATAGCCCTTTCGGGCAAGTCAATGAACAGGTACATCGAAACTGCCGCGCGCGTAGGCACGCTCAGTATCGACAACAATATGTTTGTGGATATCGACAAGGTAAACGGCGTCGAGGACGGCAAGTTGGTGATACTTTCCACGGGCAGTCAAGGCGAGCCTATGTCCGCGCTCACGCGCATGGCGAGCGGCGAATTTAACAAGGTGCAAGTCGGCTCCAACGACACGATAGTCATTTCCGCCAATCCCATTCCGGGCAACGAGAGAGATGTCTACAACGTAGTAAACAAACTGTATCGTCTGGGCGCAAACGTCGTTTACTCGGCTCTGTCCGCCGTACACGTTTCGGGACACGCCTGTCAGGAAGAACTCAAACTTATCTACACGTTGGTAAAGCCCAAATTTTTCATACCCGTACACGGCGAATACCGTCATCTCAAACAGCACGCCATGTTGGTGGAAAACCTCAAACACAAAAAGTCCAATATCGTCATACCGGAAATCGGCGACGTGGTGCAGGTCGATCCCAACAGCATTGCCGTCACGGGGCAGGTGGCGAGCGGAAGCGTCATGGTGGACGGCTTGGGCGTGGGCGACGTGGGCAACGTCGTACTGCGCGACCGTCTGACGTTGGCGGAGGACGGTATCTTGGTATGCGTGTTGACTGTCGGCAAACAGACGGGCAAACTGCTTGTCCCGCCTGAGATCGTCAGCCGCGGGTGCTTTTTCGAACAGGACGGCGCAACTACCACCGTCGAGGAAATCAAAAAACTTGTCACGCAGGATATTGCGGCGTTTTCCAAAAGGGAATCTCCCGCCGTTATCAAATCCGCCGTGCAGAAAACGGTTCGACACTACTTTCGCGTTACGCTCAAACGCAATCCGATAGTGTTGCCCGTTGTGATAGAAGTGTAATCCGTCGCGTATGTCCGCTCTCGAAGAACTGAAAATTTACGCGCGCGAGCGTTACATTCCCGTAATGTCGGACGAAGCAAGGCAATTGCTCTACGATACCGTCGCAACCAAACTTCCCAAACGAATATTGGAAATAGGCACTGCCATAGGTTACAGCGGGATCGTAATGCTGTCCGCAAGCCCCCAAGCCGTCCTCAACACCGTCGAAATGGACGAACGTTCCGCCGAACTTGCCAAACAAAACTTTGCGGCAAACGGTTTTGCCGATCGCGTCAACGTGTTTGTCGGCGACGCTCGCGAGATCGTTCCTCTGCTCACGGGCGAGTACGACTTTGTGTTTTTGGACGGACCGAAGGGTCAGTACGAAAAATTTTTCCCCTATTTGACGGATCTGCTCTCCGTCGGAGGGACATTGGTGTGCGACAACGTGTTGTACAAAGGCTTGGTCGAGCATATCCCCGACGACAAACGGCACAAGCATATAACCGTCGCGCGCAACATGCGCGCCTTTCTCGATGACGTGACCGCCAACCCCCGTTACTCAACGCGGTTGTACCGTATCGGCGACGGCGTGACGGTTTCCACAAAACTCCGTTGATTGGTTGTTCGCCTCGGCATTTTATAAAGCGCGCAAGCGCGCTACAATCGCAAAAAACGGCGATTTGTAGACTACTATTACAGACATAATATAGCGAAAATGCACAAAATTACGCAAAAATGAGGACAAATGTGCGGTTTTCGAGAACTATGAGGCAAAGTAATTGACCAAACGTTTTGGCGCAAACCGAATGTCGAAACGGAGCGACAAAGGGCGTTCGCTCAAAAAAATCACTGAAACAAAATTATGAAAACAACCGACAAAACAAACGGAATACCTCGCAAAACGGAGTTGTTGGCTCCCGCGGGGAATATGGAAAAACTGATCACCGCGTTGCATTTCGGTGCGGACGCGGTGTATCTTTCCGGCAAAAAGTACGGACTGCGCGCTTTTGCAGACAACTTTACCGACGAGGAAATAGCCCAAGCCGTGCGCATAGCGCACCAAGCCTCCGCCAAAGTTTACGTTACCGTCAACATCTTTGCAAGCAACGCCGATTTCGACGAGTTGGCGGATCACCTCAAAATGTTGGAGGATGCGGGCGCGGACGCGGTGATCGTTTCCGACGCGGGCGTGTTCGATTTCGTCCGCGCGCACAGTTCGCTGCCGATACACATATCCACTCAGGCAAACACGACCAATATGTACGCCGTCCGACATTGGGCAAATCACGGCGCGAGCCGAGTGGTGCTTGCGCGGGAGATACCTCTGCGCGACATTCGCCGCATTGCCGAATTTTGCCCCGACGTTCCGTTGGAATGTTTTGTACACGGCGCAATGTGCGTCAGTTACAGCGGCAGATGTTTGATGTCCAACTATCTCAGTCACCGCGACGGCAATCGCGGAGAGTGCGTGCAAGCGTGCCGTTGGGCGTGGCAGGTGCGCGAGGTAAGCCGCGACGATTGGATGCCCGTCGAGGAGGATACGCGCGGCACTTACATATTCAATTCCAAGGATATGAACATGCTGTCCCACTTGCCCGAGTTGATCGACGCGGGCGTGAGCAGTTTCAAGATAGAGGGGCGAATGAAGTCCTCCTTTTACGTGGCGACGGTGGTAGCCGCCTACCGTCGGGCGTTGGACGCGATCGCCGCGGGAACGTTCGACGCGAATATCCAGCAAACTTTGCAAGCGGAGTTGAACAAAGCCTCTCACCGCGACTATACGACGGGTTTTTACTTTGACGAAGAACAAACAAGACAGTACTACCCCGACAGCAAAGCGCGCGAGGAGTACAAATTCGTCGCGGTAGTGCGCCAAATTCACAACGGCGCGGTGACGGTGGAACTACGCAACAAATTTGCCGTGGGCGACGTCGTGGAAGTTTTGACCGCCAACGACGACAGCGGCAAGAGTTTCGAAATAACCTCCGCGCGCGACGGCGAAAACAACCCGCTTGCCGTTTGCAACCGCGTCAAACAGTTAATCACCGTCAACTGTCCCTACGATCTTGCCGTCGGCGACATTTTGCGCAAAGCCAACTAGTTTTTCCGCTTCCAACACGGCTCCGCGGGCAAAAATATCGGTATTTTCCGCTTGGTGCGTCAATTCGAGGCTTTCTCCCTGCGTGGCAAATATAACGCTATGCCGTCCGAAGTTGCTTCCGCACCGTAGCGAATGTACCGTCACGTTGCAAAAATTTTTTCTTTGCGCCGCGCTCGCCGCCAGATTTTTGGCTGTGCCGCTTGGCGAATCCCGCTTGTCTTTGCGGTGGATCTCCACGATCTCGCAGTCCCAATCGTACAGTAATTTGCACGCTTCGCTTACCAATTTCGTCAGCGTTTGCACCCCGACGGAAAAGTTGGATTTTACGCACGTGGGTACGCTCTTTGCCAATTCGTCCAGCATTTGTTGCTGTTCGGGAGTGCGCCCCGTAACGCCGCTTACCAACGGACAGCGAAATTTTTTGCAAAACTCGCATACCCTCGAAGTGGCTTCCGACAGCGAAAAATCTATCGCTACGTCCGCGCCGACCAACGCCGCGTTATTGACAAAGCCGTCGTCCGCGCAGTCCTCCTTGTCCAAAGGCACAACGGTGTGACCCCGTTGTTCGGCTATCGCCCGCACCCTGCTTCCGACGCGACCTTTTGCGCCGAACAAAACTATCTTCACTCTATCTCCTCCCATGCAAGCGCGTCTATGCGCTTTTTTGTTTGTTCCGTCGCCGCCGTCAAGGGCAAGCGCACGGCGTAATCGGCAAAAATTCCCTTTTTGAACAGCATATATTTGACTGCAATGGGGTTTACTTCCGACATGGACAAATTTGCAAGCGATTCAAACAATTGCAGACTTTTTTCGTCGCACGTTCCGTCAAGCACGCTTTTTACCAAGCGCGGAGCGACGTTGGATACCACCGAAACGACCCCTTTCGCGCCATGTCGAAGCGCGTCGGTCAGTAATATCTCGTTGCCGCAAAGCACCGTCGTTTTGTTTGCGAGGCGCGCGGTAAAAGTCAGATCCGAGCCCGCGTCTTTGACGAAAGGCGCTACATTCGACAAACTTTCCCAAGCACGCATTTCCGGCACGTAACCGCACCTGCCCGGCGCGTTGTACAACATCACGGGCAAACCGCTTCGTTCGGCGATGGTCGTCACGTGGCGCACAAACCCCTCCGTCGTGCATTTGACAAATGCGGGCGGAGCGACGAGCAACCCGTCCGCGCCCCAAGTTGCCGCTTGTTCGGCTTGTTTGGCGGCGAACGCGGTGCAGGGCGATTCCGCGCCGACGAACAAAGGCAAACGGGGAGCAATGGCTTTGGCGATTTTCACAAGCAGTTTTTTTTCACATTCCGTCAGCAGCAACGCCTCGGCGGTGGTGCCGACGGCAAGCAACGCGTCGGCATATTTCGCTTGGAGGGCGACGGATCTTTCGTAACTCGGGTAATCGAGCCTGTCCTCGCGGTAGGGAGTGGCTAACGCCGTCACAAGCATGCGTCGTTCTCCTTTATCTTGTCCAGCAAAATTTCGTACGCGTTGTATGCCGCCCCGCGCAAAAGATTGTCCGCCGCGCAAAAGAAATTCAGTCCGTTTGCCGTCGGGTCTTTCGTTATACGTCCCACACCTACGTACTTGGTGTTGCGCACCGTCAGCGGCATGGGGTACAGACCGCACTCGGCGTCGTCCAACAGCAGAACGTTGGGCGCGTTTTTGAGCAGTGTGCGCGCGGTATTCAAATCGAAACGCTCCTTGAACTGCACGTTGACAAATGCGCCGTGTCCAACGGTTACGGGCACTCTCGCGCAAAAGGCGTTTACTTTCAGTCGCGGCAAACGCAATATTTTTCGGCTTTCGTCCGTCAATTTGCGTTCCTCGCTTGTCACTCCGTCGGGGCGCAGTTCTCCTATGCATGGTATGATATTGTCGTTGAGAGGATGGCGAAAACTTTGCAACCTGCCGTAACTGCGCTGTTCCAGCAGATCGTTGAGTCCCTCTCTGCCCGCGCCGCTTGCCGCCTGGTAGGTGACGACGGTCAACTTTGTCGGATCGAGCGGTTTGAGAGCGTTCAGACATATAGCCACCTGTATGGTGGAGCAGTTGGGGTTGGCGATCAGGTTATGTCCGCGCGCTTCCTGTCCGTTTATGCAGGGGACTATCAAAGGAACGTCTTTGCGCAGACGAAAGCGCGAACTGTTGTCTATCACCGTCACGCCCTTTTTGAGCAGTTTGGGCACGTAATAAGCGGCTACTTCCTCGGGAGCCATAAACATGGCGTATTTGGGCGGGTCGGACAGCAGTTTGTCGCAACTTTCCACCGAGGTATGTATTTTGCCCACGCGTATCTTGGTATTCACCGCGCTGTTGCCGAACAGTTTCACCCGCGAGTCGGGTAGCGTTGAAAGCAGATACACGAGTTTTTCTCCCGCAAGCCCCGTTGCGCCCACAATTGCAATTGTATTCATAAAACTCCTTTACTGCTAAATAATATGTCGAACGCGGTCAAAGTTTGACGAAAAAAAACGTCCCAAACGCTTTGCCGACTGCGCAAAACAGCCGACGGCGGCGTGATTTTGCTTTTCTGCGCGGCGACATTGCGGTTTTGTTGTTAAATATACTTGAAAAATATTCTGTATTTTGATATACTGTATTAGTCATAGCATGCGTTTCGGCGCAACAAAACGTCGTGACAAAGCAAACTCCAACCCAAAAGGAACTTTTTTTATGGATTACGGCAAAATCAGATTGTCCAATGAGCGCAATCAACACGTTACCAAACGTCTGAACCGACTTTCCACCTGGAAGTTTTTCAAGGTGATCTACCGCGAAAACATCTGGCGTATGTTCGGCTACAACTTTTTGATGCTTTTTCTCATTGCGCCTATATTCGTTGTGGGACTTTGGAACAGTTTCAACCTTTCGAGCATACAGCACACTCTTCCGCTCTACAACGGATTCGGATTTTCCACGGGCGCGTGGGCGTTCGGCGACGGTATCGCTTCGGTAAACGATTTTCTCGTTTTGCAAATACGCAACAACAACATCATCATGGGCGCGTGGATGGTGCTTTCGTCTTTGTTGATAACGTTCATGTTCTCCGGTGGGTTTGCGGTGATCCGCGACGCGTTCTGGACGGGCAAACTTTCCGCCGTGGGCGTATTCCGCAGTATGTGGAAGGGTATCAAGGCCAACATTCTGTACGCGTTTTTGACAAACGTGTCAATTGCGGGCATGGTCTACGGCTTGTACATCATGTTCATCTACATCAGTCAACAACTCGATTTGTTGTGGCTCGCAATTGTTTTGGCGATAGTGCTGGGCATAGCGGCGTTGTTTGTCGCAATGTATTTGCTGATTTTGTGTTCCGTATCGGTAACTTACAAACAGTCCGTCTACGAAAATATGGACGACGCGTGGCGTTTGTTGTGGCTCAACGTGTGGCCCAACCTTATACACATGCTTATCGCGCTCATTCCCTTTGTGCTGTACGTTGCGCTCGGCGGCACTATGTTCCAACAGTTGGTGGGTATTTTGCTGATAATGTTCGGTGGGCTGTATTTCCCCTTTGTGTGGCAGACGCACATGATGAAAACGTTTGCGCTGTTCCATCCCATCGAGATCAAAAAGAAAAAGCAAGTCAAGGCGGAAACTCAAACGGAAGAAGTTACGGACGAATTGCCTGCCGAAAATGCCGCCGACAAAGCGGATTCTACGGAAGAAAAGGGCAAAAAACGCTCCAAACATTCCAAAAAACAACAACCCGAGCAACCCCAAGACGGCGAAGATACCGTCCCCGAGGGGGACTCCGCCCGTTAACGACCGTCGGGCGCGGGTACAATATCGTAATTTACAATGAACAGTTATTCCGTAATTGCAAACTATTACGACAAATTTACACAAAACGATTGCGACTACACACGTTGGTCGCAATATTTGTATGACGTGGCAAAGCAGTGCGGCGCGCGCGAAGTCGTCGATATAGCCTGCGGCACGGGCAAGATGACCGCGTTGCTCAGCAACATGGGCTTGCGCGTTTTGGGAGTGGATTCCAGCGCGGAAATGCTCAACGCGGCGCGCGCAAAATGCCGCGCAACGTTTGTTTTGCAGGACATGCGCAAACTTGTTTTGCCGCACGCGACGGACATGGCGGTGTGCGTCAACGACGGCGTAAATTATCTCAAACCGAATCAACTGCAACCGTTTTTTTGCAGGGTAGCGGCTTCCGTCAAGTCGGGCGCGCCCTTTGTGTTTGACGTATCCACTGCGCACAAACTGCGCGACGTGGTGGGCGACAACGTGTTCTTTTGGGACGGCGAACGCGAAACTCTGCTTTGGAGCAACGCTTTTCGCGGCGATCGCGTGGAAATGGATCTGACGCTCTTTGTCGAGGAAAACGGTTTGTACCGTCGCAGCGACGAACGTCACGTGCAGTACGTTCACACGGCGGAGTCCATTCAAAATGCGCTCGTATCCGCAGGTTTTTGTTTGCAAGCCGTCACCGACGACTACGGCAAAGAGCCGACTTGCGACGGTTTGCGACAAACCTTTTACGCAAAAAAAATTCAGTGAGGCAACAAAAATGTCCGTTCTTACCAAAGCGATAGTAGCACATTCCGTCATTGTTTCGGCAATCGAAAGCAAGGATATAGTCAATCGCGCGATAAAAATTCACAATCTTTCCCCCGTGGCGGCTGCGGCTATGGGCAGGACGCTTACAATGGCTGCGCTGATGGGAAAGGAATTCAAAAACAAAGAGGACTACCTTACCGTTATTGTGGACGGCGGCGGTCCTTTGGGCAAGATCACCGTGTGCGCCGACGGCGACGGACACGTCAAGGGAGATATCGAAAATCCCGTCGTCGAAACCGTACTCAAACCCGACGGACACCTGGACGTTGGCGGCGCGGTGGGCAAGGACGGCACACTTACCGTGATAAAAGACATTGGACTCAAACAGCCCTACGTGGGCACATCCAAACTTGTCAGCGGCGAGATCGCGCAGGACTTTGCCTACTATTTTGCCGACAGCGAGCAAATTGCATGCGGCGTAACGTTGGGAGTGGGACTCGATCGCAAACAAAAGTGCAATTCGGCGGGCGGCGTGTTTGTGCAGATAATGCCCGACTGTCCCGAGGACGTTTTGGATCGCGTCGAAACGATTATGTACGCTATGGACGAGATGAGTTACCAATTTGAGGGAAGCACGGCGGAGCAGGTCATTCGCAGATTTTTCGGCGAGTTCGATTTGATCGTGACCGAGAACGTCAACGTAGAGTACAAGTGCAATTGCAACAAGTACAAGATCGATCGCATTGTAAAGAGCCTCGGCAAAGAGGACGCGCTTTCCGTCGCGGAGGAAATGGGACAGTTGGAAGTTTGCTGTCACTTTTGCGGGCGCAAGTACGTCTACGACAAGCAAGCGATACTGAAATTGTTTGAAAAACAAACCACCGATAAAAAATGAAAATAAACATCAACGACAACGCAATATTTACCGCCGCAATGCACCTTGCGGAGGACTACGAGTACTTTGACGCGCTTACAATGTTTGCGCGCGTGGACAGTTACGAAAGCATGCTCAACCAGATAGGTTGCTTGTGCGAGTTGAACGACATAGGCTACGCGCTGGAACGTTTTCGCGACCTTATCGCGCGATACGGGCTTACTCACAATTGCTATGACGATTTGCTTTCGCTGGGCAAATCCGTCGAAGTTTTGGCGTCTTGCGTGGGCAAAACGCTCAAAGATTTCGGCTCGCGCAAAGACAACCGTATCTCCGCCGACCCAAGTTTGCTTTGTTCGTATCAATGGGATACGGACGACTCGGATGACGAAAGCGACGAGGACTATTTCGACGAGGACGATTACGCCGCGCTGACGGATACGCCGTCCAATCAAAGCAGATTTTTCGACATAAATTCCGTCGAGTACATCAACAGCGTGCGGCAAAACATGGAGAGCGCGTTTTTGAGCGGCGATTTTGCCAAGGGTCTGAAATTGCAAAAACAGTTTTTGAATTTCGACACAAACGACGCCCCCTCTTTGGCAATGCAAATGGTGTGCTGCTTTGCCCAACAAAAATGGGCTGAGGCGGCCAAGTACGCGCAAAAACTCGCCGATTACCCCGACGCCTCGATGTACAGTTTGGGGATCGCGGCGGAAGTGCTGTTCCGTTCCGACGGCGACGCGCGCTGTATCGAAAAAGTTTTGTCGAGGCTCATTGCATACGGCGAGGATATTAACGACGAAGATATGATGAATTACATCACGATCGCGGCAAATACCTTGGGCTACGGCGAAATTACGTTGCAACTTTGCAAAATATTGTACTCTCACTTTTTGGACGCCGGTTGCGTGGCTTTGCGCCTGTGCGCGGAAGTTTTCTTCAACTGCGGCGAACTGAATTTGGCGCGCCAAGCCGTTTTGGAACTGCTCAAAGCCGCCCCGTGGGACAGCGTAGGCAAACTGTTGTTGGAGTACTTTAACAGCGGATTGAGTTTGCCGTTGGAAAACCCCGTCGGTTTCAACAACGTCGTCAGGTGCTACGACGTACCCGAACAATTGACGTCGCTGGCGCATTTCAGACTGAAAAACGCGCTGTCGGGAGCAACGGTTAACAAAACCGAATTTGTCTACGTCGATTGCCTGATAAAGGGTTGTATCGGGGCTATACTCAAAAACAACTCCGACGTGTTTTCCAAACAACTAGGCGTTTTGGAAAAAATCGTCGCGACCCTTTCGCCTGCGGACGGCGACGCCTACGTCGAATTTCTGAAAAAACAATTTTGCACCTTTTTGCCGGAAACAAGCCTCAACAAGATCTTTTTGTACAGGCTGTTGAAGTTGGGCTACAAGGGCAAAACGCTTGTCAACCTTTTGAGCGGTTTTTACTGCTTGGATCTGTCCAAGACAACTTGTTTCGACGACAGATTTTTGCAGGCGTTCGGCATTTGCGCCACGTTGCGCAGGGTGGATTGCCGCAAAATGGAAAAGTCCTTCGACGAGTTGGTGCGAACTCTCAACTTGCCCGACGACGGAACGGTGGACGCAAGGCAGTTGGCTTACGCAATGCTGGCTGTGACTTACAAAACTTTTCCGCAAAGCGCGGAGTCGGGCTATTTTGCGGAAGAGGACTTCGATTTGTACGCACGCTATCTCAAAATTTTTTCCGACAATAGAAATGACGCGTAGCCGCTCGGTTGCGCGTGTTTTAGGCTTTCCGACCAAACGCAAGTTTTGCGCTCGGGTATTGCCCGAAAAAAGGCTTCGCTTCAAACGCCACACATTTAGTAGGGAAACAAAACCCACTTGTGTGGCGTTTTCGTTGCAGATTATTTTTCGAGCAACACCCTCGGCACTTCCCAGATAATGCTTGTTGCAGATTGTTTTGTAGTGCAACACCCTCAGTGCCCCTTTTACAAGGGCAAGTGTGTTGCAGATTGTTTGTCACGAAACACCCTCACACCTTTGTGGAACAAGGCTGTAACTCTGATTGGAATTGTTTGTTTTGAAATAAAGTTTGCAACTGTTTTAACAAAAACAATGCTTTCCATTATAATGGGAAACGAGGTTCGTCACTGTGAAATAGTCCCCCTTCGAGAGCGGACGTGGTTGCATAAGCAGACGATATAAACGACGTGGTACTCGGGTATCCCTTGTAAAAAGGGCTTCATTTGCACTGCCAAAAGCCTTCCCTTGGGGACGCAAGGGAAGGGGGACCGTCGTCAGACGGTGGATGAGTTTCGACATCAGAAGCAGTTCACTGAAAACTCGGGTGGCTACTCATTGTTGCAGAGTGAGTTGAAAACATCTGTTTCTCTGTTTTTGTTTTTGCGCAGTTTCGGCGCAAGTTTTGCCACAACCAACGCCGTCAACCCTGCCCCCACGCAAGCGACAGCGGTGTAACCGATTTTTACGGCGAAGTCAAACCCGAACATTGACAAAGCGATAGCCAAACCGAAAATAAGCACGCAACTCACCGCTCTGTCCCCCACAACGTCCTCAATCAGTTCAAGTACGGGCATAGCGTTGGCGACAATACCCGTTACGGCGGCAAGCAGTAGCGTGACCGTCGCAAATACGCCCTGCACATTCGGCGCGACAGGCAGGGCAACGTTTGTTTTGAGCATGGCGTACATCAACAGGGCTATCACGACGGAGGATACGGTCGCGGACAGCGCGTTTTGCCTTAGGGTGCTTTCGCAAGCAAGTTTCGCCGTCATTCCCAACGACACCGTAGCGGAAAAGAGAGCGTAGGCAACGGGTTTGTAGGGCGCAACGTCGGCGGCGCAAACGGCGGTTTTGCCGGGCAGAAAAATAAATATCGCCGCGCAGACGACGGACAGCACGTTGATGAATTTTATCAACCGCATTTTGCCCAACAGCAACGCGGCAAAGGTCGCCGTAGCAACCGCGTACAGAGGCAATTTGTCGATCGCCGCCGCAAAACATTGTTCTACCCCCGCAAGCGAAGTTACAATGCACACAAAGGAACAAAACGCCACGACCGCGCCGCCCCAAAACGACTTTTTCCCTATGAGAGTAGCGGACATTTTGCCGACGGTGGAGCAACCGTTGATACGGCAAAACTCGCGCAGTACAAACGTGACCGCGGCAAACGTGACGGCGAATATCGCAACGTTTTTTGCACTTCCGAAAAACACCTGCGCCTCTTTGCCGCTCAAAAATCCCACGCCGACGCAACAGCCCACGCAACACGCCACGTCGCACAGCAACTTTACCAAATTTTTCATATCAATCTATTAGATAATTTTTTTCGTCTTTTTAGTCTTGTATCGAGTCGAAAATCTGAATATTTCGAGCGTTTAATATTGATTCGTATGCCGTTTTTATGGTACAATAAAAAAGTAAGTAACGAGGAAAAGCATAAAATGGCGGATGAAATTATGAATTTCGAACAGGATTTTGATGCTATCGTCAAAATTATCGAAACGGCTAAACTTCGGGCAATGAAAGCCGCAAATACCGAACCCATTGATATGTTTTGGCAAATCGACAGTATATAAGCGAGAAAACGGCGTCTTCCGAGTGGGGCAAAGGCGTTGTAAAGGCATTTGCGAATTATTTGCAAAAGAGGTATCCTGCCGCAAGCGGTCTTTCTTCGCAAAACATTTGGCGAATGAAACAGTTTTACGAAACTTACAAGGACAACGAAAAACTCTCACCGCTGGTGAGAGAAATTACTTGGTCGAATAATCTTTTGATTATTGGATCAATTTATAGCCGTCATTTTGCAACTATTTAATAGATACTTACGGTAAGCAAAAATTGATGGAATTATGCGGAACAAGTTATTCAACGGAAATTGACATATACGGAAAGCCATTCGAGCAACTTCGTTCAGATTGATTCGCATATTTGCAAGCGAAATAAGGATAGAGGTATTACAATGAAATATCAACCAATTACCGACGAGCAAGCATATAAAGATTTAGACGGTACTCTTGTTGATCCCGATACAATAAACAATAGCAAATTACCAAACCTGAACTATTATTTTATAGGGGCAGTATTTGGCGCATTGGGTTTATTTTTGGGTATTTACGGCGGTTTAAGATACTCGGTAAGTGACGAAGAATTTTACATATTATTGGTATTGGGCTTGCTGTTATTTATTCCCGGCATTGCATTTGTAATAAGAGCAGCGATGTATTTATTGAGTTGGAAATCATTTTTGCGGTTGGCATATTTAACGAAATGCAATGTATTCTACTATGTAAAAATTCAAGAATGTTATGATAGGCCGTACAAGGGAGAAGTTAGTAGGTACTTGTTTGCATTTTATAAATTAAAAGTCTGTTATATAGACAATAACGGGCAGAAACACACGAGAACGATAAGATATTTAACTGCACGCAATTTAGCGACGAAAATGTCATCTTATTTTGTTCCGGAAGGAGATAAATATTCTCTTTACGGAAGGTGTATCGTTGCATATAATAAATTGGGAAAAATCAGATTGATATTTTAGGAATGAGAGTAGCGACTATGAAGGCGTGCCACAGAGAAAGGCAAATTGCGTATGTGAAAAAATCAACATAAAGTAGTGTGGGTTGCGGTAGTTTTTAGACAAAAATGTCGATAGAACTTTGGGAGGCAACGGATATCTAATAGAACAAAATAACATAGGGCAAACTCATGCGACCGAGATCAATGCTTGCGCTCCCGTGCCAAGCAATACAGAGGACTAAAACGCCGAGAATTGAATAGAATGAGGCATAACGGCGAACCGAAACGGTTACGTCGGTTTTTGTAATAACATTGTGGGATAAATGAAAAATTTATCGAATTATATAGAAATTTATCGTTTTTTAGAATACTATTACACGCATAGTATTGAGTTTATGCTATATTCGTGAAATAATAATGTTAAAAATAAAACTTGAAACCAGAAAAGAAGTGTAAAAACGCTAAAACGAAAAACTTCGAGGAAATAAAAAGAAACAGTGTTTCCCATTATAATGGAAAGCACTGTTTTGTTGTAACAGCGGCAAACTTTATCTCAAAACAAACAATTCTAATCAGAGTTCCGACCTTGTTCCACCAAGGTATGAGGGTGTTTCGTGACAAACAATCTGCAACGAGGGCGTAGCCCGAAGCGAAGCCGTTTGACACGGAATACCCGAATACCTATACAATCTGCAACAAGCATTATCCTTGTTCCTAGGGAGTGCCGAGGGTTTTGCTCGAAAAATAATCTGCAACGAAAACGCCACACAAGTGGATTTTGTTCCCAACTAAATGTGTGGCGTTTGAAGCGAAGCCGTTTTTCGAGCAATGTCCGAGGCACAATGTGAAGCCGTTTTGTGTGCAAGCACCCGAGCAGTTTCAAAAATGCCCCGTCCTTATTCACCGAGGCGCGAGTGTGTCCCTCGCAAAAAAATCTGCAATGAGCGCCGCACACAAGTGGAAAAATGTCTTTACCAAATCGTGTGCGGCGCGAATGAAGCCTTTTTGCGAGGGATATGTGAGTGCAGTTTCAAAAATGCTCCGTCCTTATTCACACAGGCGTGAGGGTGTTGCACTACAAAACAATCTGCAACAAGCACGCAGTGCGCAGTGAAGCCGTTTTGTGTGCAAGCACCCGAACGCCACCGTTAAAAGCGTTTTACTACAATTTTTTCCAGCAATGCCACCGCGCCGTACATCAAACCCGCAAGGGCGCACAGCACAACGGTGCAAGTCATCACCAGATCGAGTTGAAACACCTGGCTTCCGTACACGAGCAAGTACCCCAAGCCTTCCTTGGACACAAGGTACTCGCCCATGATAGAGCCTATCCACGCCATGCCGACGTTTATTTTGAGCGTCGCCATCAGCGTCGGGACGTTGGCGGGCGCAACAAGTTTGGTAAATATCTGAAAACGGTTTGCGCCCATCGAGCGCAGTAGCAGCGCTTTTTCCTTGTCGGTAGCCACAAAGCCGTTAAGTATGGTAATAGCCGTTATCACAACGGAAATCAGCACCGCCATGGTGATTATCGACGCTTTGCCCGTACCCGCCCAAATTATAATTATCGGTCCGAGCGCGATCTTGGGCAAACTGTTCAGTACCACCAGGTAGGGTTCGAACGTTTCTTTGAAAAACACGTTCCACCACAGCACAACGGCGATACAGTATCCCAAAACCGTGCCAATGGCAAAACCCGCAAGCGTTTCGTAGGTGGATACGCCCATGTGGTGCCACAGCGTGCCCGCGGCAACAAGTTCGATAAATTTTTTCCAGATGCGCGACGGACAACTCGTGATAAAACTGTCTATCCAATTGAGTTGCGCCGCAAGTTCCCACAGCCCCAGCAGAAGTACCAACACTCCTATCCGCGCCGTGTGAACGAGTATTTTGTGTACTCGTTGTCCTCTCAGGTACAGCAAATGCTCTTTGGTAAAGTTGTTTTTCATTGTGTTTCTCCGTGAAGGTATTTGTGCAACAACTCAAATTGCTTGGAAAAGTCGGGGCTTTCGCGGCGTTTCAAGGGTTGCGCAATGTGGTTCAGACGCGGTTCGTGTATGGCTTTGACTGTGGCGGGGCGTTCGGTCAGCACAACGATCCTATCGGCGAGAGAAATTGCCTCGCTTATGTCGTGGGTGACGAGCAACGCCGTCTTTTTTTCCGAGCGAATAATGGCGTACACGTCGTCGCACACGTCCAGCCTGGTTTGAAAGTCCAACGCCGAAAAAGGTTCGTCCAACAACAGCAGGTCGGGGTTGGTCGCCAGCGTGCGAATGAGCGCGGCGCGTTGCCGCATACCGCCCGACAGTTCGGCGGGATAGTGCTTGCGAAATTCCCACAGACCGTACTTTTTGAGCAGGTTCTCCACGTACCGTTTGTTTTCCTCCGTCAGTTTGCGTTGTATTTCCAATCCGAGTTGAACGTTGCGCTCTATGTTACGCCATTCAAACAGTTGATCGCGTTGCAACATGTATCCCACGTTACTGCCGCCGTACAGTTTTACCTCGCCGCTCGTCGGTTGTATCAACTTGCTTATCAAGGACAGAACGGTGGTTTTGCCGCAACCGGACGGACCTATTATCGCCACAAACTCGCCTTCGTTGACGTCAAAGTTCAAATTGGATACCGCTTGCGTTTCCTGCGTTTTGGAGTAGAACACTTTGCTTACGTTTTTCAGTTCGAGTACTTTCATTTTACCGTTCCTTTGTAGTTGCATTTCGGGTTTTAGCGTTTAGTTTTGAGGGCGAGCGGCGCAAGTTGGCGCGTACCGTGCGTTTGCAAAGTAACGTTTTGCCCAAAATGCGCGCTTTGCCCGCCTTGCGTTGGGGCAAGGTCAACTTTTTTCAGATCTTGCTTGCGACGGAGTTGTCCACAATGTCGTCGTAACTCACGCGACGGCTCAATTCGTCGGCATTTTGCATGATGTCCTGAATACGTTCAAACGCCGCCTTGTCCGTTACGGGAGTGGTCATCCACACGTCGGCTTCTTGGTAGTTTTTGATGGCTTCCGTCAGCAGATCGACGCCCGTTCCCTCAAAGTAGGGCGCAACAAGTTCGGCTATTTCTCGCGGTTGATGCGTAAGCGCGTAGTCGGTGCCTTTCCACACCGCGCGTAAAAATTTCTCCACTTTGTCGGGGTGTTGAGTCAAAAATTTGTCGGTGGCGGAGTAGCAGGTGTAGGGGATCTCGCCGCTGTCCTTGCCGATAGAGGACACAATGTAGCCGCGCCCTTCCTTTACAAGTTGGCTTGCCGCCGGTTCGAACAGCGGCACAAAGTCGCCCGTTCCGCCCGTCGATTGGCTGCCGACAAAGGCGGGACCCAGCGCGCCGAACTCGATAGAGTAGTCCATTGTGACGTTTTCGCCGTTGGTAAAGCCCTTGCCGTTCAACACATATTGCAATATCATTGCGGGCATGCCGCCTTTGCGCCCCATAAGCACCGTTTTGCCGTTTACTTGCGAGTAGTCGAAATCGGGCATTTCCTCGCGCGCAACGAGAAAACTCCCGTCCCGCTTGGTAAGTTGCGCTATCACGTGCGGATAGTCCTTTTTGCCCTCCAAGTAGACGTAGATGTTGGCTTCGCAACCCATCAAGCCTATGTCCGCTTCGTTTGTCAACAGCGCGGTCATCACGTTGTTCGCGCCGCTGCCGTTGACGACTTCTATTTCCAGACCTTCCTCCTCAAAGTAACCCAACGCCATTGCAAGATACTGCGGCGTGTAGAACAAACTGTGAGTAACTTCGTTTAGTCTTACAAGGTTTTCATTGGTTTTGCACGCGGCAAAACCGACCGCGCAGGTTGCCACAAGCAACAGCGCAAGCATTACAGTTACAAATTTTTTCAAGATAGTTTCCTCCATTGGTTGTATATTGCATACTACTATTTTCTTTGTGAAAATGTTACGCCTGCGCGGTTTGGTACGTCGGCAAAACGCCGTCGGTTTGTATCGGGAACTGCCCAAGCCCGATTGCGATTCGCGAAAGCGGTCGGCTTGCGTTTTTGCGCGTTTACAAGCGGTTGCAAACAGCCGTTTTTTGACGAAATTCCGCGTAAAATTTGGATAAAAATTTACAAAACAATTTACATTCGAATAGGAAAGTTATATAATATTATTGATAATGCTTTCAAAACATTAGATCACACCAAGGAGGTAACGCAATGTCTAAAAAATTTCTGTTGGCTGTTCTCGTAGCGATAGCGGCAACAACGCTTATTTTGGCAGGTTGCTCATCCTACGACAACGACCTTTTGGAGGCAAACTCGGCGCAATCGGCAAGCGGTGCGGGCAAATCCGCTACGACCGCGCAAGACCGAGCCGAAACCTACACGGTAACATATTTCGCGGACGGAGTGCGCAATTCGGTGCAAGTTCGCCAAAACGACGATTGGTATGTGGACGTTCCGCACAAGACGGGCTACAAGTTCAACGGTTTGTTTGACAGAACCGAGGGCGGCACGCAGTACGTATCGGCGGAGGGCTACTCGCTTGCTCCCTTTACCGATGGTCGCAACGTCAATTTGTTTGCGCAATACACTCCCGAAGAAATAACCGTCAACTTTTACAACGAGGACGGCTCGCAACTGCTGGGCACTGCAAAGGTGGACGCGGAAACGCGGTTTGACAGCATTGCTCCCGCAACTTTGCCGGACGGAACGATCGTCACCGCTTGGTCTACCGAAAAGGGCGGCGAGCCTTTCGAGAACGAAAAGGTACTTGTCGATACCGATTTTTACGTGCGCAATTGTTCCTATCGCATAAGGCTGGACAACGGCTTTGGCGAGGTGAAAACTTCGTACGTGGCAAAGGGCGAATCCTACCGTTTGACCGTTCCCGAACGCAAGGGTTACGGATTTGTGTTCTGGCAGGATCTTGACGGAGTTCAATACGAAACCGACAAGGACATTCCTATTGAAAAAAGCATGACCTTTGTCGCCAAGTGGGAGGGCAACGAGTACGTTGTGTACCTCGATCCGTCGCAGGGCGCGCTGGATAAAACTACAAGCGCAGCGGTAAAATTCGGCGACGACTTTGCTTTGCCCGTACCCGCGCGCGAGGGATACATCTTTGGCGGGTGGTACGTGGACGGCGAACGCATAACCGACGGCAAGGGCTTCGGCTTGACGGCTTGGAACTTCGACGCCGCTCAAATCGCCACCGCGCGTTGGCTGTTGCAAAAGACCGTTTTCTCCGACAGCACAAGTTACGTCATCACCGATAGCGGCAGGGCAAATCAACACATGGACGAGGTTCAACTGTCCAAATTGTTGGGCGCGCCGTTGAGCGACTATGCGGCGATAGGCGCAAAAACCGTCGAAATGCGTTTCTCGGTGGAGATCGCCGAGATCGAGGACGGCTACCAATACGTGTTTTTGAGCAACGATACCCTCGGCAAAAACTTTTCCGACGAGTTGCTGTTTACCGAGTGTATTCAGCACGGCGTGTTTACCGTTGATACCACCCTCTATGCGCACGAGTTTGTCAAGAGGATACCCATTTCTCAACTTGCCGACACATTTTACATTTTGTACGGCGCAGGCGGTATTTACGCGGACGATTGGAACCGCAACAGCATAGAGGTAACGTTTAGCATAATTTAGGCGCTCGGGCATTCCGACCAAACGCAAGTCGGTTCGGTCTACTAACGCTCCGCGCGACCGACCCCTACGGGGCGCAAGTGCGCCGACTTGGTCGGGCTACTAAGGAAGTCGCTACACGCGCCTTCATTTTCGGGTTCCCACGCAATGCGAGTGTCATTGCGTGGGAGGAGGCGCAACCGATTGTTAGCGGTACCGACTGCACGACAGTGTAGTTGGTGCTAACCAAAGCCGAGTTGCGCCGAAGTTTCGGTGGGGAGTTGCAACCCCACCAACCCCCGCAAGGGCTGCAATCGACGCTCTGGTCGCCGATTGCAGACGGGATTTGAGTTTTGCCCGCTTGTGCGTTGTGTCCACACGCCCTGCGCTCACTCAAATCCCTATTTTTTTGACCAAATACAATTGTCACTCGGACAACACCCTCGCGCCTGTGTGAACAATGTCGGAACTCTGATTGAAATTGTTTGTTTTGAAATAAAGTTTGCAACTGTTACAACAAAACAATGTTTTCCATTATAATGGGAAACAACGTCGGCGACTGCATTAAAAGCCTTCTCTTGGGGACGCAAGAGAAGGGGGACCGTCGTCAGACGGTGGTTGAGTTTCGACTGTCAAAGCCGACTAAATATTACAATCTTTGCCTCTTTGGTTTATTTGAAAAAAACAGTTTTTTACAAATGTGATTTGAGTTTTCGCTTGTGCGTTGTGTCCACACGCCCTGCGCTCACTCAAATCCCTATTTGTTTTCATTTCCGACCAAACGCAAGTCGGTTCGTTCGACGCGGTGCCTCGGGCATTGCTCGCAAAAAGGCTTCAATCGCGCCCCGCAAAGCCTTCCATAGAACGCAAAAAAGACTAAACAGGCGGTTAGTGTGGCGGAGTTAGCAAATTGCTTGATTTTTTCCTCCATATATGTTATAATTTATTAATCGAGCGCCCCGACAGGGGCTGGTATCCGCTATGAGTAAAATTTACATTGTCCTTTCGCAGACGGGAACGTTGCTTTCCCGATTCATAAAAAGGATCACCCATGACCCATATAATCACGCGTCCATTGCTTTCGAACCGAATCTCAAATCTCTGTATTCTTTCGGCAGGCTCAATCCGCGTTTTGTGTTGCCGGGAGGCTTTGTCAAGGAATCTCCCGATTACGGCACATTCAAGCGTTACAAAAAGACGCGTATCGCTCTATATGAGTTGGAAGTAAGTGAGGAACTATATCAACAGATCCGTGCCAAAGTAGAGGATATGTACGCTCACAAGTCGGACTACAAATACAATGTCAAGGGTTTGATGCTCGCCGGCTTCCGCAAACGTCGTGCCAAGCCGAAATACTTTTATTGTTCGGAATTTGTCGCTTATGTGTTGTACATATTTCATCTGGTAGATGACAAATTTTACTATCGGGTCATCAAGCCTATGGATTTTTTGGACGTAGTCAATATCTCCCTTGTCAAAGAGTGCATGATGAGCGACTATGCCGACGACAGACGCAAAAACCATCGAAATGCGCTTCTCGGTGGAAATTGCCAAAATTGACGACGGCTATCAATGCGTGTTTTTGAGCAACACCCTTAGCGCACCTTTTACAAGGGCGGGGAATTTTCCCCGTCTTTTTTTGTTTTGCGCGTTTGCTTGTAATGTTGTGGCGAGCGGTTTGCGTTTTTTGGTCGTTATTGCTTTACAATCTTGACATATTTTTTGCGTTGTTGTACAATGTAACTACCACATTACTCTTAATATTTTTTTGCCATTCGAACACTCTATCTCATGGTAGATTAGTGTGTTTCTTTCAACGTGTTCGTTTGGCATATTGAGAGTAGTGTGGTAACTATCGAAACACGCATCTACAAGTGCCGTTTCGGTAGATACGGCACTTTTTTTGTGCGAAAATTATCACAGGAGGAAAACACACTATGAACAAATGTAGCAAATGCGGTGCGGAGTTCGATGGAAATTTCTGCCCTGAGTGCGGCGCTCCGTCGCAATCTCCCAAGGTCTGTCCAAAGTGCGGCGCAACTTTGAAAGAGGACATCAAATTCTGTAACAACTGTGGGTATAGTTTTTTCGATCAAGCGCTAAAACAAATGCCTTATCAAACGGATTTGACTGCTTCGGCGGGTAGAGCCGCTCCCATTCAAGCGCGATCTGATTGGAAGCAAAACAAAATTTTGCGCACGATATTACTTTATGCACCTTTTGCAATATTCGCGTTTTGGGCGGTGCTGTTGCTTGCCTTTATGGCGGCACCGGTAATGAAAGGTGACGGAGTTATATTACCTACCGTAAGTGTGTACGGCTTTTTCAACTCCGAGTTAATGAGTGCCGACAAGGATCTTGCGGCGATAATGCCCGCCGCGGCGGCTTTGCTTTCGTTCTCTCTCATCTCGGTACTGTATGCGGGAGTTCTTGCTTTTTTGCAATTCAAGAGTAAGCCGTTACCTCGTTGGTTGGCGCACTATGCAAGCGCATTGCTGTATGTCGCGGTGCTTATTTGCACGTCCGTCATAGCCGTCAAGTTCAACGTCTATGCCGAGGGAGTGAGCGAAGCCAAAGGCAGTTTTGTCGCAGTGACTATTACGTTTACCGTGATATTCCTACTGTTGCATGTCGTCACACTCGTGATGTGCAAATTGCTTAATATTTCTACGATTACCCCCGAGGAACGCGAGCAAGCCCAAAAACGCTTTGACGAATGGATGGAACATTGCAAACAAAGCCGTGCGGCTGCCGCTAAGAAACGTAGAGATTATCGAGAAGCAGTCGCTCGTAAACGAGCAGAACACCGAGAAGCAGTCGCTCGTAAACGAGCAGAGCGCATAGAGGCAGTTGCTAAGATCCGTACATACAAGCACGAACGCAGGAGTGTTGTTAAACAGCGTATCAACACGGGATCTTTTATACGCCGTCGCGGTTGCGGTGCTATGTGCATAATTGCAATTATATTCATTTTGATCGGCTCTGTGATAACTATACCCAGTTATATGGAAAACATATTGTATTACAGTGATTTTGATAAATTTTTCCGAACAGATTTCCGAACAAAAGATTATACCGTAGAGGAATTTGAAAATCTTCAAGATATATGGTACGATAATACCTCCTATTCTAGCATTTATGGGCAGACAGTGTCCTACTATGAAAAGTCACTGACGTTGCATGCTAAATATGAAGAGGAAATTGAAACATACGAGGGCGATTCCAAACCGGATTTCAAAACTTGGTTGTCATCTCGAAATGATTTCATTTACTTATACTCAAACGGAAAAGAAGTCAGCGATAAATATATCGGGTCGTTGACAGAACTCTACAATTTGGGCGTGGATGAATATCTGCAACAGCGTTATCCGGATGGCTTTGCGGATTTTGTCAAGGAAGCAACCGGTGTAAAATGTTCCACATTGGAGGAGTTCCAAAGTCATTATAAAGAATTGGACTTTTACAAAGAAGTGTACGAAAATTGGCATGCGGATCCCACATTAGCAATAATTTATTTGATTGTCGTTGCAGTTTTAATCGCGGTGGCATTTGCTTTGGGATTGTGCGCATGTATATATGTTTTTCGCAGAAATTGGCGCAAATCGGTGGTGGTCGGTTGGATATTTGTTGTAAGTTGTTGCGCTCTTTTCGTTACATCAATATTTATTTTCCTTTTGGGAATGGAGGCTGGCTCTACCATAGAATCTGAAATCAGGTGGATTATTGTGTTTGTAGCGCAATGCGGCGTATTACCACTCGCAACGCTCTTCTCGTTTAACAATGTTTTTATTTTGGCGGACGATACGATCAAAGCAAGAAAACGTTTCGGTTGCGAATACGACGAACAAAAATTGGCGGAGGGTGATGTTGTCGCGTTGAAACTGACCTCTCGAAAAAGATCTGACGGCAACGGTACGAAGACGACCGAGGCAAATGGCGAATGATTGCCACAACATCGGCGCAAGAGTAACGATTACAAAAAATTTTCTCGGAGCAAGCGGTGCAATCGCTTGCTCTTTTTTTGTCGGCGTGATACAATAACATTATAAAAACGTACAAGGCGCAAGGTCCTGCCCGACTACCTTTACAGAGAGCGAACTTGGTGAGAATTTCGCAAGGCAAGCGGCATGGATGTAGTGCGTCGAGTTGACGGCGCAAAACGGCGTTGCGGTGGTCTGCCGCCGGCGAAAGTAGCGTTGTTCGGTCAGCCCCGTTACAGGCTCAACAAGGATCTGTCGCAACTGCGGCAGGTCGAAACAAGGTGGTACAGCGAGTAACTTCGCCCTTGGTAAAGGTTTTCCTTTGCCGAGGGCTTTTTTTGACGGCGAATACGCGGCGCAATACCTTGTAAACTCCTTCGCTCTCCCCCCCCAATACAGACATTACAATATGGCTCACAACCGCCCGCTTGTTCGGCGCGTTGCGAGCAAAGGAAAAATATATGCTGAACAAAACTTACAACCCAACGGAATTTGAGCAAAGCCTGTACTCATTTTGGATGAAACAGGGCTATTTTACCCCCAAAGCGGAGGTGGGCAAACCCTACTTTTCCATAGTTTCCCCGCCGCCCAACATCACGGGGCAGTTGCACATAGGTCACGGCTTGGACAACGCGATAATGGATACCCTTGTGCGCTTCAAACGCATGCAGGGCTTCAACACGCTGTGGCTACCGGGCACCGATCACGCCAGCATTGCCACCGAGGTCAAAATCGTCGAGCAACTCAAAAAGGAAGGTATCGACAAGCGCGACCTCGGGCGCGACAAGTTTCTCCAACGCGCCTGGCAGTGGAAAGAGCAGTACGGCGGTCGGATAGTTGAGCAACTCAAAAAACTCGGTAGCAGTTGCGATTGGTCGCGGCTTGCCTTTACCATGGACGACAAGTGCAGCGAAGCGGTGCGCAAACAATTTGTTTCCATGTACAAAAAAGGACTTATTTACCGCGGCAACCGTATCATCAATTGGTGTCCCGTGTGCAAAACCGCGCTGTCCGACGCGGAAGTGGAGTACTCCGAGCAGGACGGATATTTTTGGCACTACGGTTACACGACCCCCGACGGCAAAACGACCGTCACCTTTGCCACCACCCGTCCCGAAACAATGTTGGGCGACACAGCCGTCGCCGTCAACCCCAACGACAAGCGTTACGCGCACTTGGTAGGCAAAACGGTTGTCGTACCCTTTGTCAACCGCGAGATACCCGTCATTGCCGACGAGTACGTGGATATGGAGTTCGGCACGGGCGTAGTCAAGATCACTCCCGCGCACGACCCCAACGACTTCGAAGTGGGCGTCAGGCACAACCTGCCCGTCATTCGCGTTATGAACGACGACGGCACAATGAACGAAAACGCAGGCGAGTTTGCGGGGCTGGACCGCTACGAGGCGCGCAAACGCATTGTCGCCCGCCTCAAAGAAATGGGCATTTTGCAAAAGGTCGAGCCGCACAAGCACAACGTGGGCAGTTGTTACCGTTGCCACACGACGGTGGAGCCGATAGTGTCCCGTCAGTGGTTTGTCAAAATGCAACCCCTTGCCGAGCCCGCTATCAAGGCGGTCAGAGAGGGCGAGATCACTTTCCACCCCGAGCGTTTTGAAAAAACATACTTCAATTGGATGGAAAACATCAAAGATTGGTGCATTTCCCGTCAACTTTGGTGGGGACACCGCATACCCGTGTGGTACTGCGACGATTGCGGCGCGGAGATCTGCGAGGAAACCGACCCCGCCGTTTGCCCCAACTGCGGCGGCGCGCGTCTGCACCAAGACGAGGACGTGTTGGATACGTGGTTCAGTAGCGCGTTGTGGCCCTTCTCCACGCTGGGCTACTACCGCGACAGCGATGATTTCAAGGCGTTTTTCCCCACGTCGGTACTCAGTTGCGGCTACGATATAATCTTTTTCTGGGTGGCTCGCATGATATTCAGTTCGCTGTACGCCACGGGACAAGTACCTTTCCGTCACGTGCTAATGCACGGTATCGTGCGCGACGAGCAAGGGCGCAAAATGAGCAAATCGCTCGGCAACGGCGTAGACCCCGTGGAGTTTATCGACAAGTACGGCACGGACACGCTGCGTTTTGCATTGATAAACGGCGTTGCCAACGGTTCGGATATACGCTTTGCCCCGGACAAGATAGACGGCACGCGCAACTTTATGAACAAGGTGTGGAACGCCAGCCGCTTTGTGCTTATGAACGCCGACGGCAAGACCCTTGCGCCGATAGCGGAGTGCAAACTGACCCTCGCCGACAAATGGATACTTACCAAGTTGAACGACGCGACAAGGCAAATTACCGACCTGTTGGAAAAATACGAACTCGGCATGGCGGCGCAAACGCTGTACGACTTTGTGTGGAGCGAGTTTTGCGATTGGTATATCGAGTTGACCAAGCCCGTGCTGTACGGAACCGACGAGATCGCGCGCCGCGACACGTTGTCCGTGCTGTGCTACGTGCTGGACAAAATTCTCAAACTTTTGCACCCCTTTGCGCCCTGCATTACCGAGCAGATCTACCAATCCATGCCCGAACACGGCGAGAGCATAATGATAGAACGCTACCCCGAGTTTGACGGATCGCTGTACTTTGCAAGCGACCGCGATTTGGTAGAGGAACTCAAAGAACTTGTTACCAAGATCCGCAACATTCGCAGTGAGTACGGCGTTGCGCCGAGCAAGCGTATCCGTTTGTACGTGAGCGCAACGGACGAGCGCATCCGACAATGCGATTTGTACCTTGTAAAGTTGTGCAATTTGGAGGAGGCTGTGTTTGCCGCCGCCCCCGCGCAGGAAAAGACCGTCAAAGCGGTGGGCAGTGCGGCGACCTGCGAAGTGCCTCTCGGCGACTTGGTGGACAGGGACAAGGAGATCGAACGCCTTGCAAAGGAATTGGAAAACGTCACAAACGAAATTTCCCGCGCCGAGGGCAAACTTGCCAACGTCGGATTTTTGTCCAAAGCCCCCGCGCAACTCGTTGAGAATGAGCGCGCCAAACTTGCCAAGTTCCGCGACTTGAAACAACAACTGCAATCGCGCCTTGACGAACTGACTTGATCGCCACAGCGGTTAGGGGCGAATTTGTCGTCAAATAGTATATTTTTCGCCCTTTGTGCGCACACTTGGAACAAAAAAGCGCGCACGTACATATCCCCGCAAAATCGACAAAATTTTTCCCATTGCAGTAACCGTCCCGCTTGACGTTACATACAATGACAGTAGAGCAGGTTGATATCTGCTTGCACGTCGGGATAAAGCGCGCGTACACACAAGGAGCGCGAACAGTGATCAAACGAGGAGAAATTTACTACGCGGACCTCAACCCCGTTGTGGGAAGCGAACAGGGCGGCATACGTCCCATCGTAGTGTTGCAAAACGATGTTGGAAACAAATACAGTCCGACGGTGATAGCCGCGGCAACTACATCGCGCCTTACCAAAGCCAAATTGCCCACGCATATCGAATTGAGTCATGACGCTACGCCCATGCCAAAGGATTCGGTGGTGCTGTTGGAGCAGATCCGCACGATAGACAAAAGCAGAATTAAAGAAAAAATCGGCGAACTTTCTCCCGACGTTATGCAACGGATAAATGACGCTTTGCTTCTTAGCCTCGGCTTCTACGGCTGAGGCTTTTTTGCGTTATTTTGCCTTTCGTACCGCGAAAATACTTAAAATATATAATACTATGCCAAACATAGTATTGAAATACGATATAATAGTGACATAAAATTGCAACAAAAACTCCCTGCGACTTGTTTTTCGCAGGGAGCGTTGAGTAGTTAGTTGTGCTTTGCAATTGTAAAGATTTTACCCGACTAAAATATCGTGCGCGTTTACTCGAACGAGATTTGAGATTGTTGCATGCGTTCGTGCTTTCTTGCTTTGCGCAGTTGATTAACGGCAACGCAACAGGTGACAAACGTCGCAAGCCACAACGCAATCGTAACGAGGGGAACAGCCAACCATTTGGGAGTAAGTATGCACAACGACACGTAGTACAGCATGTCAACAGCCAACACGGGAGCGGTGACGCACATAATGGTCAAACTTGCCACTGTCGCACCGTACTTCTTTTTTACCGCAAACAGGCAAATGTCCGTTACGAGCAACGCCAATGCCGTGGGGGTCGCGCTCACAAACCAAACTATCACGCTGAAAACCGCCGTCAAGCCTATTGCCAAAGATTGGTCGCTTTCCTCACCGCTCGCGTTGGGTATAACTAACAGCAACGCCAGCATTGCGGCAAGCAAAATCACCAAAACCAACGTCAGATATTTCAAAACATTTACCGATTTCATCTTTTACCTCCTTTTTGCAATTCGATTTCCCGCTTGGGCAAAATTATCGAGTTCGAGGCAACCACTTTGTTACCTCTTTTTGTTCGATTGGGTTTATGCGACACATTCGTATGTCGTAATTGTAGCATAGTTTTGTGTTCATTTCAACAAAAAACGAATTTTTTTCATAGTTTTTTCCCGTTTTGGTCGGCAATTTGCAAATTAAACTGCAAATCAATAATATTTTTCCCTTTCGGGTTGCTTCAAATACGCTTTGTCAAGGGCGGTATTTCATTTGACAGCCGCACCTAAAAATATTATAATTAGACCAAATATTATATCGGTAGTTGCGCCTCGCTTGTCCTTGCGCAAAAGCGCGCCCGACAAACCCTCGGGATCTGCAACGCAAATTTGCGGCAACGCGATACTACCGCTAGTCGGCGACGCGCCCGTTTTGCAATCGGCGCGCCTACATCACAAAAGGAGTTATCGCTTTGACAAATTTACTTTTGAAAATTACGGAGTGGCGCGGTATGAAGTTCGGCTTCGGTCCGGGTACAAACTACGGCAACCCCGCGTTATGGTTGTTCAACTTTCCCATCTACGTGTACGCGCTTTGTATCGTCACGGGCATGGTGGTGGCAATCGTCGTCGCCGCGTTCTATTTCAAAAAACGCGGTTACGACCCCTACGACGTTACTATCTACGCGTTGGTACTCATTCCGTTCGGCGTTATCGGCGCGCGGTTGTACGTGTACATTTTCCCGTGGGAGGGGCGGTTGTCCGATTGGTCCACGATTTGGGATATTCGCGACGGCGGTTTGGGCATCTACGGCGGCGTAATTTTCGGATATATCGCCGCTTGGGTGCTTTGCAAGATCAAAAAGCAGGATTTCCGCATAATCACCGACAGCATTTTGCCCGGCGTTATGATGGCGCAGAGTTTCGGACGGTGGGGCAACTTTGCCAATCAAGAGGCGTACGGCAACCTCATCACCAACGTATATGACGCGCTTCCGCACGCGACAAACGGCATTTTTGCGCGTTTCAACGGCTATGCGGTGTGGATAGACAACGTCTACGGCAGTTGGTTCGAGGGCGTCAATCCCCAAGTGGGCGGTTGGTATCAGGCAACGTTTTTCTACGAATCCATGTGTACGTTGTTGGGCTTTCTCGTTTGCGTACTCATTTTGACGCGTAGCAAACGCTACAAACTCGGTTGGTGTACGGCGTTTTACGGCATATACTACGGCATTGTGCGCCTCATTATCGAGGGACTGCGCAGCGACAGTTTGTATTTGTACATAGGCACAATGCAAACAAACATCAAGATAAGCCAATTGGTATCGGTGTTTGCGATAATAATGGGCGTGTATTTGCTATCCAAAATTTACCGCAAGCAGTTGCATGCGCTGTACAAAAAGATGTTCAAGTCCGACTACGACGAGATGTCCAAGTCGCGTTGGATACTCATTGCGCTGTCCGTCGTGCTGTTGGGCGTTGGCATAGCGATGTTTGCGCTTAGTTCGCTGGATAACTACGGACAAGCGGAGTTTATCGTGGGATTTTTCGCCACGGTGGGAGCCGTTTACTGCGCGTTGGGCGTTTGGTCGCTTTGGGACAGGCTAAAACTGTACTGTCCCGAGTGTCGCGAGTGCCACGTTCCCGTCGAGCGGTGGCAAACGGACAAACAAAAGTATTTTACCGCCTACGTCTGTTGGATGGCGGTATCGGTGGCGGCGTTGTGTTTCGGTCTGTTCAGCCTCATCAAGTGGGGCGTGATCGACGACATTGCCAACGGTTACGTGCTGTTTGCCGTATGTTTTGTATTTGCCGCGGGAGTGTTTGTCACAAAGGCTCTGCCCGCGTTCAAGTCGCTGGGCAAGGCAAGCGGCGACAAAAATTACGCCGTCCAAGCCGTTTGCGACTGCGGCAACGCCTACCAAGCCAAACTCAACCCGTTTTTGCTGTTTTTGTTCCCGCCAAAGGTTTACGTTGACTACGGCGTGGAGAACCTCAAACCTTGGGTCGATCCCGACTCCGCAAAAAGAAAGAAAAAGGCGACGGCAAACGGCGCGCCCGATCAAGCCGCCGAAACTGTCGCCGAAACTTCGGACGAGCCTGCCGCTTCCGCCGAGCGTTCGACGGACGACAATTCGGACAAACGCAAATAATTTGTAAAGAGGCGATCACACATGCGAAATTTAACACTTTTGACGGATTTTTACGAACTTACAATGATGTACGGCTATTTCAATCTGGGCAAAACGGAGGAGATAGCCACTTTCGATTTGTTTTTCCGTCCTTTTGAGGAGAGCAATTTTTGCATTGCCGCAGGTTTGGAACAGGCAATAGATTACGTGGAAAATCTTCATTTCGACGAGGACGACATCGAGTATTTGCGTTCTACCCACTCTTTCAGCGAGCAATTTCTCGATTATTTGCGCGATTTTCGCTTTACGGGCAATATTCGCGCCGTTCCCGAGGGAACGGTGGTGTTTCCCTACGAGCCGCTTTTGATAGTTACTGCGCCGATATGTCAAGCCCAATTGGTAGAAGCGGCGATACTAAATATAATCAATCATCAAACGTTGATCGCCACCAAAGCCCGCCGCGTTTGCTATGCGGCGTCGCCCGCAAGCGTGTTGGAGTTCGGACTTCGTCGCGCGCAAGGTCCGGACGCCGCGATCTATGGCGCGAGGGCTGCGGTGATAGGCGGTTGTTCCTCTACTAGCAACGTGCTTTGCGCCCAAATGTTCGGTTTGCCGCCCAAGGGTACGCATGCGCACAGTTGGGTAATGTCATTTCCTACCGAGTTGGACGCGTTCAAGGCTTATGCCGACACCTATCCCGATAACTGTTTGTTGCTTGTGGATACCTACGACACGCTGGGCAGCGGCGTACCCAACGCCATCAAGACTTTCGACTACCTCAAAGCCAAGGGATACAAGCCTGTCGGCATACGTTTGGACAGCGGCGACCTCGCTTACCTATCCAAGGAAGCGCGCAAAATGTTGGACGCCGCAGGACACGACGATTGCAAAATTTTTGCCAGTTCGGATATTGACGAATACGTGTTGGAAAGCCTCAAACAGCAGGGCGCAAAGATAGATATTTTCGGCGTGGGCACCAAGTTGATCACAAGCAACAACACGCCTAGTTTGGGCGGAGTGTACAAACTGAGCAACCTGAGCGTATGCGGCGCGGACTACCCCAAAATGAAAATCAGCGACAACCCCGTCAAAATGACCAACCCCGGGGTCAAAACGGTTTTCCGTCTGTTCGACAAGGGTACAAACAAAGCAATCGCCGACGTGATCGCGCTTGCGGACGAGGTTATCGACGACTCCCGCCCCCTTACCATCACCGACCCGACGGAGCGTTGGAAGTCGAAAACAGTGACAAATTTCTACGCCAAGGAACTGTACGTAGAAGCAGTGGCGCAGGGCAAGCGCGTGCTTCCGCGCAAGGACGTGTACGAGTTGCAGCGTGATTGTCGCGACAGCCTCGACGGATTTTGGGAGGAGTACAAACGCCTTTCCAAACCGCACAGTTACAAGGTGGACTTGTCCGACAAACTCTACTCGCTCAAAGAAAGGCTCATTCAGGAAGAACGTCAAACGGTGGCAAAATGACATTCAAAAAGGTTTTTCGCGGATACGATCCCGAACAGGTGGACAAGTACATCGCCGAAACGGCATTGAAAGAACAGCAACTGCGCGCCGCCCAAAAGGAGCGTATTGACGAACTTTCGGACGAAAATTACGCGCTAAGACAGCAAGTAAAGCAATATCAAACGGACGAACAGGCAATTTCCAAGTCGCTGATCGCCTCTCAACAACTTGCGCAGGAACTCAAATTCGACGCCGAGCGATTTTCCGACCTGGCGCTTAGCCGCGCAAAGATATTCTATGCAACGTGGCGCGCCTATGCCAAGACGCTTGTCGCTTCGCTGTCCGACGAAGAAGTGCGCCAATTCAACGTTTTGCAAAACAAGTTGGAAAACATCATCAATTCCTACGAGGGCAAGGACGTCGCGCGCGAAGTGGACGAACGCGCGCCCGCGCACATAGCGGAGGCGGCGGCAACCGACGCGCAAACGCGACAAACTGCGCGCTTCGCTCAACAACCGCAGGCGCAGACCCAAGTAGCGTCGGCGCAACCACAGACCCAAGCGGAAGCGGCAAAACCTCGCCCGACGGAACAGCCCCTTAGCCAACACGCCGAGAACAACGCCGCGACTCGGGAACAAACCAATGTGCCGCCCGTTGCAAACGAAAGTTCTCTCGGCGGGGAGCAATGGCAGAGTCGGGCGGAACAACCCTCGTTGCAACGGCAAGACGAACCCCCTGTCGCAATGCCTAGCGCATTTGCCGAATTTGAAAAAGTCGCCTTGCACGACGAACCCGCGCCCGCCGCTCCTTTGAACGAGGAAGAAGCCTGGCGACAAGCGCGCGCCGTGGTGGACGTTACCCCAAGCGAAACCACAATGTCTATGGGCAGTTACTCCAATCCGATAACGCGGGTGGAGCAAGCCGCTTCGCAGGTGATAGATCTGCGCGAATTGACCCGCACGGACCTGTCGTTGGAAGACCTTTGCGCCGAACTTGGATTGATAAAAAAGTCGAACGACTAGGCGGTGGAACGCTTCGCAAATTTTCGCCGTTGTTGTACCCTCCCTCGTCGGCGCACTTGCGCCCCGTAGGGGTCGGTTGCGCCTCCTCCCATGCAATGACACTCGCATTGCGTGGGAACCCGAAAATGAAGGCGCGTGTAGCGACTTCCTTAGTAGCCCGACCAAGTCGGCGCACTTGCGCCCCGCAGGGGTCGGTTGCGAAGTCAACCGAACCGACTTGCGTTTGGTCGGAAAAAAAGTATAAAAGCAAGGAATTTGAGTGAGCGCAGGGCGTGTGGATACAACGCACAAGCGGAGAAAACTCAAATTCCGTCTGCAATCACGGGCGTGAACCGAGATTGCAGCCCTTGCGGGGGTTGGCGGGGTTGCGACTCCCCGCCGAAACTTCGGCGCAACTCGGCTTTGGTTAGCACCAACTACACTGTCGTGCAGTCGGTACCGCTAACAATCGGTTGCGCCTCCTCCCACGCAATGACACTCGCATTGCGTGGGAACCCGAAAATGAAGGCGCGTGTAGCGACTTCCTTAGTAGTCCGACCAAGTCGGCGCACTTGCGCCCCGTAGGGGTCGGTTGCGAAGTCGACCGAACCGACTTGCGTTTGGTCGGAAAAAATCAGAAATATATGTTTGATGTAATTTTGGACGCATTGAAAGACAGCGCAATTGCCGCGCCATTTTTGTTGGCGATCTATCTGCTGATCGAGTTTCTCGAAAGCAACTCCAAGGCAAAACGGCGCACGGTAAAACTCCTCAACGGACGATACGCCACATTGGTGGCAAGCGGTGTGGGGCTTGTTCCTCAATGCGGTTTTTCCGTTATGGCGGCGGATCTGTACTGCCAGCGTTACCTCAAATTGGGTACGCTAGTGGCTTTTTTCGTGGCTACCAGCGACGAGGCTCTGCCGATAATGCTCACCAACGCAAAGACGCTTCCCGCGGTGTGGATTGTGTTGCTTGTCAAGGTCGTCTATGCGATAGTTCTCGGTTACGTTATCAATTTGTTTGACAAGCGCACGCTGGCAACGGACTACGAATTGGACGACGAACAGGGTTGTTGCCACCACGATATGGGCGGCGAACACAAGCGCGGCTTCTGGAATTTCGTCAAACATCCGCTTTTGCACACGCTCAAAATTTTTGTATATATATTTGTTGTAAACGCGGTTTTCGGCTTGCTTTTGTACTACTTTGAGCAACCTCTGACGCAATTTGCCGCTTCGCTGGGGGCGGCGCAGAGTTTGTTTACCGCGCTTATCGGGCTTGTTCCCAATTGCGCAAGCAGCGTCATTTTGACGGGAATGTATGCCGAGGGCTTAATAACCTTGCCCGCCTTGCTTGCTGGGTTGGTATCCAACAGCGGAATTGCCCTGGCGATACTTTTCAAACAAAAAAAGCAACTCAAACGCAACCTTTTGATACTTGCGTTGATGTACTTTGCGGGCGCGTTGTGCGGCATTGTCGGTTGGCTTGTTTCTCTCGCTTTTTGACTAAAATCCCGACATGGGGTAGAAATTTTTTATAATCAACAATTTAATTTTGTCCCTATTCGACATTCTTTCGTTCACTTGCAACGACATCTCTCGGCTTGAACGGCGGTTTTGAAAATTTGACGCGCGCACGGGAGATTTGTATGACTGCTGTCCTCTGACGTGCGTTGTTACCGTGATTTTATAAAACTCAAAAAATCATTTTCGTAGTTTGCCGCTTAGTCGGCAAATTCTTTGCAAGCGTATTCGAGTGCAACGGTTATACTTTGTTTTTTTTAACGTTTATTTTCAACGTATTGCAATATTTTTCGAACTATTTGCGGAACGGTCGCGTTTGTTGGCGTGTAAAAAATACGTCCGTGCAGGACGTTTTTTTATACTTTCTTAATGTTACAATCGGGTTTTTTATGCCATTTTTACTTTTTTTGGGCTACAATTACATTGTATAAGGGAGTATCGGTCAATGGGACGCAAAAAAAATCATCTCAATCCGTTTCAGGTAATAATACTCGGTTTTATCGCTTTGATCCTTTTGGGCTCGATCCTTTTGGTTTTGCCCTTTGCCTCTCGCTCGGGAGAGGTAACGCCCTACGATCAATGTTTGTTCACGTCCGTTTCGGCGGTGTGCGTCACAGGTTTGGTCGTGGTGGATACCGCAACGCATTGGTCGGGTTTCGGACAGGCGGTAATTTTGCTGTTGATACAAATAGGCGGCTTGGGCGTAATAACGGCGGTGGCGGCTTTGACGTTGCTTTTCGGCGGAAAAATAAGTTTGTTTCAAAAAACCGCCATGCAAGAAGCCAACTCCGTTCACAAAATGGGCGGTATAGTACGCTTTACTATTTTCATATTGATCGTAACGTTTGCTACCGAGTTGGTCGGGGCATGCGCATTGATGGGCGAGTTTGTTCCGCGTTTCGGCGCAAAGGGCGTGTGGTATGCGATCTTCCATTCCGTTTCGGCGTTTTGTAACGCGGGATTTGACGTTTTGGGTACGGAAGGAAGTCAATTTGTTTCCATGACCGCATATATCGGCAGTCCGTTGCTCAATCTCACCGTAATGTTTTTGATTTTCGTCGGCGGCATTGGTTTTATGACGGTCTACGATATAATTCATTGCAAATGTCGCTTCGGACGTTACAGTTTGCAGACAAAGGTGGTGCTGATCACCTCCGCATTGTTGACGTTGTTGCCCGCAATTTACTTCTTCTTTGCTGAGTTTGGCGATCGTCCCGTCGGAGAACGTATTTTCGCTTCGCTGTTTGCCGCGGTCACGCCTCGCACGGCGGGTTTCAACACGGTGGAGATCTCCGAACTAAGCGGCGTGGGCAAAGCGTTGACGTTGGTGTTGATGTTGGTGGGCGGCTCTCCCGGTTCGACGGCGGGCGGCGTCAAGACGACTACTTTCGCCTTGCTGTTTGCAAACGCCTTGTCGGTATTTCGTCGCAAAAACAACGCTCATCTGTTGCACAGGCGCGTGGACGACTCTGCCGTCAAGAGGGCGAGCGCATTGTTATTGATGTACCTGTTTTTGTTTTCGGTGGGCGGTGCGGTCATCAGCCTTGTTGAGGGATTGCCTCTCGGCGATTGTCTGTTCGAATCGGCTTCGGCGATAGGCACCGTGGGGCTGTCTGTCGGAATAACGCCGAATTTGGGCATTGCCTCGCAGATCGTACTAATGTTGTTGATGTTTGTCGGCAGAGTCGGCGGCTTGACTTTGCTGTACGCCGTTTTGTCCGACGGCAACAAAAACGTATCCAAATTGCCGCAAGCAAACATTTCCATTGGATAAAAGGAGCAAATATGAAAACTGTACTTTTGATAGGTTTGGGAAGATTCGGCAAGCACGTAGCCAAGGAACTCAACGCTTTGGGTTGTCAGGTAATGGCAGTGGACGCAAACGAGGAACGCATAAACGAAACGCTTCCTTACGTGTTGCGCGCGCAAATAGGCAACAGTACCAACGAAGATTTCCTCAAAGGATTGGGCGTGCGTAATTTCGATCTATGCGTGGTAGCCATCAGCGACAATTTTCAAAGTTCGTTGGAAACGACCTCTCTGCTCAAAGAATTGGGCGCAAAATTTATTGTATCTCGGGCGGCAAACGACGCGCAGGAAAAATTTTTGTTGTTGGCGGGCGCAAACGAAGTGGTCTATCCCGAAAGGCAAATGGCAAAGTGGACGGCTATCCGCTACGGGTTGGACAACATTTTGGACTATATCGAGTTGGACGACAATCACGCTATGGTGGAGGTAAATATCCCCAAGGCGTGGATAGGCAAGACCGTCGGCGAATTGGACGTAAGGCGCAAGTTTAATCTTAACATAATGGGCGTCAAACAAAACGACGTACTCAACGTCGAAATAACTCCCGATACGCGCCTTTCGGAGGGATCGACGTTGCTTGTGTTGGGCGAATATCGCTTGTTGCACAAGTGTTTTCGGTTTTGAGCGAGGAATTTAACGATGACAGTGGCTCTTGTACTTGTTCCGATGTTGGTTGCATTGTGCGTCGGCGGATATTTTTTGGTAGGCAAGTACGAAAGGTTTTTGCGTCGCAACAAAACAAACAAACGCAAATGTTCGCGCAAAAAGAATAACGACAAATAAATTTGCCATCGACAGATAATTATGCTATTATAAATGCACTATGAACAGCAGACAGGAACTGATTTTGGTGTGCCTTTCGGCGTCACCTTCCAATGCGCACATAATCGAAACCGCCGCAAACATGGCGCAAGCCTATCGCGCAGGGTTCATTGCGTTGTACGTAAGCACGCCCTCCGCGGCAAAAATGTCTGACGAGGACAGGGCGCGTCTGGAACGCAACATCGCTCTGTCCGAAAAATTGGGCGCAAGCGTCACGACGGTTTACGGCGACGACGTCGGTTTTCAGATCGCCGAATTCGCCCGTTTGTCCCATGTGACCAAAGTGGTGCTGGGGCGCAGCAGCATGAAGCGCAAGTTTTTCGGCAGCAAACCGCTCACGGAACAACTGACGGCTATTGCCCCCGATATCGAGGTGCATATCATTCCCGATCGCGCCGCCGAAACAAAATACTCGCGCAAGGCAAGCGAGAGTATTTTGCCCACTTGGAAAGATCTGCTTGTTACCGTATCCGTTCTTGCGGCGGCTACGGGAGTGGGAATGATCTTCAAGTATCTCAACTTGACGGAAGCCAACATAATTACGATATTTGTGCTGAGCGTGCTTGTTACCGCGGTATTTACGCAAAACTATTTTTGCAACGTGGCAAGTTCGGTGGTGGGCGTGCTTGTGTTCAATTTGCTGTTTGTCGAGCCCTATTACTCTTTGCGAGTCAACGACGTAGGTACTTATGTGACCTTTGCGGTGATGCTTTGCGCTTCGCTGATAATGGGCGCGGTGGCGCATCGCATGCAGTACACCGCAAAGAAATCTGCGCAATCCGCATATCGCACCAAGGTATTGTTCGATACCGACAGGCTGTTGCAACAACAAACGGACAAAAACAAACTGTTGGCAACTGCGGCTGAACAGTTGGTCAGACTTACCGACCGAAACGTAGCCGTCTACACGGTCGATAACGGCAAAACTTCCTTGGAAGTTTTCAAATCGGATACGGGCGACGACGCGCCGTTTGTAGTTGACGCGTTGGCTTTGACCGATAACAACGCCTGCGACGGGTTGCAACAGGACGGAGCAGTCTATTTTTCCGTGTCGATTGACGGTCGCGTTTACGGCGCGGTGGGAGTACGTGTAGGCGACAAAAAGTTGGATTCGTTGGAAATGAGCGTCATTCGATCCATAGTGGGCGAGTGCGCCTTGGCAATTGACAACGTAAATGCCCGTGAGGAAAAGGAACACGCTTCCGTCAGGGCAAGGCAGGAACAGTTGCGCGCAAACATGCTCAGATCCATTTCTCACGACCTGCGTACTCCGCTTACTTCGATCGCAGGCAATGCCGACTGTTTGCTCAATTCCTACGACAAGTTGGACGACGAAACGCTCAAACAACTTTTCCGCGACATCTACGATGACTCGATGTGGCTGTACGGCTTGGTGGAAAATTTGCTGTCCGTCACTCGCCTCAACAGCGAAGTCAAACTCAATCTCACGTGCGAACTTGCCGACGAGTTGATAGACGAAGCGGTGCGCCGACTTCGCCGTCGTAGCGCAGGATACAAAATAGTAAAGAATTTGCCCGACGCTCCTCTGCTTGTAAAGGTGGATACCAAGTTGTTCGTACAGGTGTTGGTAAACCTTTTGGACAACGCGTTGAAGTACACTCCGATTGGCAGCGAGTTGGTCGTTTCCGCCGAAAAATCGCAAGATGGGGTGACTTTTTCCGTTGCGGACAACGGCAAAGGCATACCCGACGACCTAAAAGAAAAAGTGTTTGACATGTTTTACACGGGCGACAACACCGTCGCGGACGGCAGACGCAGTTTGGGTTTGGGATTGGCGCTTTGCAAATCGATAGTCAAGGCGCACGGCGGCGACATTGTCGTTACGGACAATGTTCCGAGCGGCGCGGTGTTTAGTTTTACCATACCGGACTAGGTGACAAATATGACAAAAAATCTTGTTTTGGTAGTAGAGGACGATTCTTCCGTCCGCAATTTGATCACAACAACGCTCAAAACCAACGACTACAAGTATATCACGGCGGAAAACGGCATGTCGGCGATAGCGGCGGCTGCAACGCACAATCCCGACATAATATTGTTGGATCTGGGCTTGCCCGACATCGACGGCGTGCAGGTGATAGAGCGCGTGCGCACGTGGTCGGAAATGCCGATAGTAGTTATCAGCGCGCGTAGCGAGGACAATGACAAGATCGCGGCATTGGACGCAGGCGCAGACGACTACATAACCAAGCCTTTTTCCGTGGCGGAATTGTTGGCGCGCTTGCGCGTGATGCGCCGCAGGCTTAACGCGGTCGCAAACCCCGATAGATCGGCGGTGTTTGTAAACGGAAACTTGCGCATAGATTTTTCGGCAAGTTGCGCCTATCTGGGAGATAGCGAGTTGCACTTGACGCCTATCGAATTCAAACTGCTGTGTTTGCTTGCCAAAAACGTCGGCAAGGTGCTGACGCACACATATATCACGCAAAACGTGTGGGGCAGTAGTTGGGATAACGACGTGGCGTCGTTGAGAGTGTACATGGCGACGCTCCGCAAAAAATTGGAAAACGAACAGGGCGCGCAAGAATACATTCAGACGCATGTCGGGATCGGATACAGAATGGTGAAAGTAGATTAGCGCGGCTAGTCGAACGCCGCAAAGCAAACTTTTCGGCTCAACTCACAAAAAAACAGTGGCTTTGTTGCAAGTCACTGTTTTTGTGTAAAGGTTTGGTCGTGTAAAGTTTGGTATTGTCGGCAAATTCAACTTGCCACCGCGGCGAGCGGCGGCGAAGTATCCCTCGCCTCGTCGCCTATCAATACATATCTCCGCCGGGGTTAGGCGCAACAGGTGCGGGAGGCTCGGGGATGTCGCACACGATAGACTCGGTGGTGAGCAACGTACCTGCAACGCTTGCGGCGTTTTGCAGTGCGGAGCGGGTAACTTTGGTGGGGTCGAGTATTCCCTTGGAGATCATATCGCCGTAAGTTCCCGTCAACGCGTCGTAGCCGTAGTTTTGGCTGTGTCTGGAAAGGACGTTCTCCACGATCACGCCGCCGTTTACGCCCGCGTTTTCGGCAATTTGCTTGATGGGCGCTTCCAACGCTTTGCGAACGATTTGCGCGCCCGTCTTTTCGTCGCCGCCGAGGGTCTTTATCAGTTTGTCAACGTCGGGGATAGCCGCCAGCAGTGCAACGCCGCCGCCCGCAACGATACCTTCTTCAACCGCGGCACGCGTTGCGTTCAAAGCGTCCTCGATGCGCATTTTGCGTTCTTTCATTTCCACTTCGGTAGCCGCGCCCACGTTGATTTGAGCCACGCCGCCCGCAAGTTTTGCAAGGCGTTCCTGATATTTTTCGCGGTCGTAGTCGCTGGTGGTGTCCGCCATTTGCGCGCGGATCTGCGCTATGCGTTGTTGTATGGCAACCTCGCTGCCCGCGCCCTCTACGATAATGGTGTTGTCCTTGTCCACTTTTACCTGACGCGCTCTGCCCAGCATATCGACGGAGGCGTTTTTAAGTTCCAACCCGACTTCTTCGGTAATTACCGTTCCGCCCGTAAGGATAGCGATGTCTTGGAGCATTTCCTTGCGCCTGTCGCCAAAACCGGGGGCTTTTACCGCCACGCAGATAAAACTGCCGCGCAGTTTGTTGAGTATCAAAGTGGTAAGAGCCTCGCCCTCGACGTCCTCTGCAATGATGAGCAGTTTTGCGCCCATTTTTACCACCTGTTCCAACAGGGGCAAAATTTCCTGAATGGTACTGATTTTTTTGTCCGTGATAAGGATATACGGGCTGTCCAACTCGGCGACCATTTTGTCGGGGTCGGTAGCCATGTAGGGGCTGGCGTAGCCGCGGTCGAATTGCATACCTTCTACCACGTTGAGTTCGGTTTTCATTGTTTTGCTTTCCTCAACGGTGATAACGCCGTCGTTGCCCACTTTTTCCATAGCGTCGCTGATCAGTTGACCGATAGTGTCGTCCGCGGCGGAAATGCTTGCCACCTGCGCTATCGACTGTTTGCCCTCTACGGGGGTGGAAATTTGTCTGAGTTTTTCTACGCAGACGTCAACGGCTTTGTCGATACCCTTGCGCAAAATGATGGGGTTTGCGCCTGCGGCAACGTTTTTGTTGCCCTCGCGAATGATCGCTTGCGCAAGTACCGCCGCGGTGGTGGTGCCGTCGCCCACAACGTCGTTTGTTTTGGTGGACGCTTCCTTGATGATTTGCGCTCCCATGTTTTCAAACGGGTCTTTCAGTTCGATTTCCTTTGCGATCGTAACGCCGTCGTTGATGACAAGCGGCGTGCCGTATTTCTTTTCCAAGATGACGTTTCTTCCCTTGGGACCGAGCGTGATTTTTACCGTATCGGCAAGTTGATTTACGCCGTTTTCAAGAGATTTTCTGGCTTCCTCGCCGTATTTGATTTGTTTTGCCATTTTCTAATCCTCCACAATTGCCAAAATATCGCTTTGTTTGATGACGGTAACTTCTTCGCCGTCGATCTTGAACGTGCTGCCCGCATACTTGCTGTACAGCACCTTATCTCCGACGGAAACGACCATTTTGATGTCCTTTCCGTCTACGACGCCGCCCTCGCCCACAGCGACGACGACGGCTATTTCCTGTTTTTCCTGGGCCGCGCTCGGCAGAAAAATTCCGCCCACGGTTTGTTCCTTTTCTTTGGGTTGCTTGACCACAACTTTGTCAAAAAGCGGTTTAAGTGTCATTTATTTGCCTCCAAATTTAATTTTTTCGATATTTTAGCAGTCTAAACCCCCGACTGCTAACTATATTATACTACACATTTTTATTTTGTCAACACAATTGATTGCTAAAATATTTTCTTTTTTTGACGAATGTCAAATTTTTGCGACGGAGGCGCAAATTTTTTGCAAAAGGGTGCAATCGCAAGGGGCGGTCTGTGCCAAAAAAGTTGACAAATTTTTCAAAAAGTAATTTCAAAGTATTGTTATTTTCAATTTGAAATGATATACTATCACTGTAATACATACAAAAGGAGATCTACTATGCAATTTTTGGAAAAAACATTGTTTCCTATCGGATCGTTTGACGTATTGGTATGGCATTTGCTTGTTTTGATTGCAATCATACTTGTAATTGCCGTTATCGTTATTATCGCGGTGGTCGCGCGCAAAAAGGCTCGCCAAAACAGCGAAGTGCCCGTAGCCGAAACTCAACCCGCGTCCGTTACGGAAGTCGCGCAGGATGAGCAACCCGCCGACGAGCAACCCTCAGCCCAACCTGCCGAGGAACAGCCCGCTGCCGAACAACCCGCGCAGGAACAACCTGCCGCGCAGGACGACGTGACCGTCACGGAAGAAGAAGACGAAGAACCCGACGAGGACGAAGAACCCGCCACCGAAGAAGAAGCCGCTCAGGAAGAAAAGGACGCGGAAAAAGAGGCAGCCGATCGCAAACGCCCCAAAAATTACCACATTTCTCTCCGCGCGGACGGCAAATGGCAAGTCAAACTTTCCAAGGGCGCAAAACCGCTCAAATTGTTTGACACGCAAGCGCAGGCTATCGCTTTTGCCAAGGAAAAGGCAAAGAATCAAGAAGGAACAATAACCATTCACAAGGTCAACGGACAGATCCGCAAACAGAAGTATTGATACCTGTTTGATGTGAGTTTCTCCTTCTTGGAAGGCAAGAAGGAACAATAACTATTCACAAAGTCAACGGACAGATCCGCAAACAGAAGTATTGATAACGCAAACAATTACGGTCAAATTCGACGAGCCGCGTTCCTTTTGCGAGGACGCGCCCGCCCGATTGCCGACCGCAAATCAAGCAAAATCAACAAACGGAATTATCGAGTTATGAACAAGTGGGACAAACGTTTTATGGAGTTGACCGAGCAGGTGGCTCTTTGGTCCAGCTGTTTCAAGGAGGACCGACAGGTAGGCGCGGTTATCGTGCGCGACAAGCGTATCCTGTGTACAGGCTACAACGGCGCGCCCGAGGGCGTTCGCAGTTGCAAGGAAAAGGGCGAGTGCATGCGCCTCAAATTGGGCATTCCCAGCGGGCAAAATTTGGAAAAATGCTACTCGGTACACGCCGAGCAAAACGCAATTGTCAATGCCGCTCGCATAGGCGTCAGTTTGGACGGAGCCACGCTGTACTGCACGCATCAACCTTGCGTGATTTGCGCCAAGTTGATAGTCAACGCGGGCATACAACGCGTGGTGTACAAGGAGGGCTATCCCGACGAGTTTGCCATTGACGTTTTGCACGAGGCGGGCGTACAGGTAGACAGGTATTCGGATCTTTAATTCTTTATTTGTCGGCATGTGCGGTGCGGTTCGTCCGACGGCGCAACAAAAACTTTCTCAATTTTTGTCATAACGTCAAAAGTTGGGGCGTAAAAACAATTCAAAAAAAGGTACTGTCGCGTTAAACATTTTTTATGCAAATTGACATTAAAAACGGCTTGAAAACTTAATTTCAAGTCGTTTTTTATAATTATTCGTTTTTTTAGTTGTTTGGGTTCTGTAAGAAATGTTGTGGTGCAAACCATTCCGCAAAACATGCACAACAGATTGCAACTTAACTCCGCAAAATTCGGGCGTGTACCCTATCAATGTGGCAGGGTGGACGGTCATTGTACGTGGGGAGCGCGGGCGTCCGCTGAAAAATAATCTTCAACAAGCGCAAGCCCGTCAGGGACGATTTTACACAAGCCTCCAAGACGTATTGGCAAAGGACTTACGAAGTCTTTTTTCACCGAATACTCGCGATTGGTCGGTGTAATTTACAGTACGTCGCGGGAAGCGAGGTATCTCAGCGGCACGTCCAGCACGTCCATTGCGCCGCGATAGCCGTCGGCGAGCAACTGCGGCAGAGCCTGCGCGTAGGCAAGCATTATCTTTGCCGTGTAGTCGGTGTTGCTTTCCATTGTCACGGTGCAGTTCGCCTCAAACCCCTCGCCGAGCGCTATCGTCTGTCCGCGGTGATAGGTGCGCAATTTTTGCTCGCGCACTTCCTGCGGCGAAACAAAATTTACTTCCACGTCGTACCCATCAAAGTAGTTGGGCATTGTGCGAATCTCCTTTTCGACGCGCGCTTTGTCCCCCTCTACGCAAGCCACATAGCAAATGCGGCGGTGCAGTTTGCGCCCGTCCGTCACGCCCTCGGCAATCGATTGCACGGCGTCCTCTTTCGGCACGGTAAACTGCACGGCGTCAAGCACCCCGGGGATAGCCCTCACGGCGTTGCTGTGTCCCTGCGAAACGCCCTCGCCCCACAGCGTTGCCACCCGCTTTGCGCCAATGCCCCACACCGCGCGCGCAAGGGATAGTAGTCCGGGGTCCCACCCCGTCGAAACAACTGCAAGGCTGTCCTTTTTGAGCGCGCCGAGTCGCTCTTTGTACTCGGCTATCTTGACGTGGGTATCAAAACTATCCACCGTGTTGATGTGCACCAGCGGCTCGGCAAACGCCTCCACCTCGCAGTAACTGCCCAACGCTATCAACGCGACGTCAAAGTCGTTTTTGCACCCCAACTCCCGCATGGGGCGAGCAAGCGGGTGCGCTATGTTTCTGCGCGAGTACACGGCGACAAGTTCCATTTCGCCGTCGCGTTCTATCTGTTTTTGCAGACTTTTGCCCAAATTTCCGTATCCGACAATTGCCAATTTTTGCATAATTACCTCCGTGATTTACTATATGCCGAGGCAAAATCAACTTTGCAAATTGCGGCGGCAAAAAGGGCGTTTTTTTTGTTCGGAAGGGCTTTGTTCGAGCGGTTGGGCGTTGGTTTTGACGTATACGCCGCCCTTGCCCGAACTGTCTTGCGGACGTATCGAACCGCCTCAAAATCGGCACGAGCGTTCCGATAGGGCAAATCTCTCGCCGCGTTTCGCAAAAACTAACCATTTTATAACCAAATTTCTGAAATTTGAGCAAAAAATTTGCGGAGATATACTTTATTTTTTTTTCGAAATATTGTATTATTATATATACAAATAGTTTTTTATCCGCATTGTCTTGGCGGCGGTGCGGTTTCGATAGGTGAACTAATGCTGGAATTTCTCAGAAACAACTTTTTCAATGCGGACGTACCCACTTTGGTGACGAGAGCGCTCTTTGTCGTGGTGGCTACGTTCATATTCTATATGTTTTTCTACTACGCAAAAAAGCGTAATTTGCAACTGTACACCTACATTGTTGTGGGCGTGGTCGTTGTACTGTTCGGCTTGTCGTTCCTTATCGGGTCAAAAGAAATTCGCTATTACGTTTGGTTCGCTTTGATAATTTTGGCTGCGCTCGGGCTGTTGCTGTTCATTCAGGACATCAACCGTCACATTTTCCGTCTGTCGCTCAAACGCAAGTATTTTCGCGAAAATCTTGCCGATCACTACGGCAGCGAGGATCTGTCCAAGTCCGTCAACGAAATTATCAAGGCGTGTTTGCGCCTTTCCAAAACGGATACGGGCGCGTTGATAGTACTTGCGGACCACATGTCGGACGAAATTTTGGATTCCGGCATACGTATCAATTCCGAAATCACCGCCGAACTGTTGGAAACGGTATTCTTTCCCAAAACGCCGCTTCACGACGGCGCGGTGATCATCACCGCAAACAAAGTGGTGGCTGCGGGTTGTTATTTGCCGCTTACGCAAGCGCAAAATCTTCCTCGCGAGTTCGGAACGCGTCACCGCGCGGCAATAGGAGTGTCGGCGGCGTTCCCCGACGCGACCGCTATCGTGGTGAGCGAGGAAACGGGCATTATTTCCTCCATGCACGACGGCAAGATCAAACGCTATTTGGATAACAGACAGTTGCAGGACATCTTGGAGTGCGCAATGGGCTTGGCGGACGAAAGCGCCGAAGAAAGACTTTGGGGAGAAAACAGACAATGAAAAAGAAAAAAGGAACAAATTTATCTCAAAGAGTCGCGCATTTCTTCAAGCACTATTTTGTGCTGTTGCTGTTGGCGTTGGGTTGCGCCGTGCTGACGGTGATATTGATAGCATACGCAGCGTAATTTTTTCCGACCAAACGCGCGGCGGTCGATTGCTTGCTACTGCGTAACGCATGCGCAATCGACGGTAAAATTTACTAAGAGTAAAAATCGGCTTTCTCGTCGAAAGTCGATTTTTTTTGCACAGTGTACAACATTATTCTGTGCGACAAAGGTCGCCGCCGCGGTCGGACTAACAATGGTGCGCCTGCACGGCGCGAATTTTGGAATATATGTCGGGGAGTGACGCGCCCCGACAGCCCCCGCAAGGGCGCAAAGGTTCGGTACACGCCCGAACTTTGCGGAATGGTGCGCTCTTTTTGTATATTTTGCGACAAGTTTCAGTAAAATACAGCATGATCGTTGCAAAGTTCGGCGGCACGGCAATCACACCGCGCAATTTGAAGTATGTCAAGAGCATTGTCGCAAATGGTTGCGGCGCGGTGGTGGTAAGCGCAATCGGGCGCGAGTTCAAGGAGGATACCAAGGCGACCGATCTGCTGTTAAACTACTTTGACAGCGGCGACGAAACGTTTTGGCAGGCGTTTGCGGACAAATACCGCCGTTTGGCGACGGCAAACGCTATTGATACGGACGCGGAGGCTTTGCTTGCCGACGCTCACAGCCGCGCGTTGCGCTTTGACAGAGCCTACTGCGCGTCGCTGGGCGAGGAACTTGCGGCGCGTTTAGCGGCAAAATTTCTCGGAGCGACCTATGTCGAGGCGGCGGATACCGTCCGTTTCGACGGCGACGGCGCGTTGTTGCGCGACGAAACATATTCGCGCTTGAAAGCGGCGTTTTGCAGTGGCAAGCGCACGGTAATGGGCGGTTTTTACGGCGGGTGCGCAAACGGTCGGAGCACTTTTTCGCGCGGAGGAGGGGACGTCAGCGGTGCGATAGTTGCCGCCGCGACGGAAGCCGCCCTCTACGAAAATTGGACGGACGTATCGGGCGTGTGCGTAGCCGACCCCGTCAAGGTACACAACGTCGCCACCGTCGATGGGCTCAGTTACCGTCAGATGAGGCTCTTGTCCCGCGCCGGTGCGGAAGTTTTGCACCCCGACGCCGTTGCCCCCTGCGAGGAACGGGGCATACCCATCAGAATAGGCAATTTTTTCGACCCCGACGGCGCAAGCACGCTTGTTTCCAATTGCCCGTCTTTTGCGCGGTTGCTGTCCCTTGCGGAAAAGAAAGCAAACGGCATTGTCGTAACGACGGCGTTGCACAGTTACCCGTTGTGGCAAGCGACGGAAATCGTTTCGCGATTTTTGCGGTCGCAAACCTCCGAACTGCATTTTGGGGAGAACTTTTGTCCCGTAGACCCCGAGATCTCGGTGCGGTTTGAGGATCATATAATACTTTTTTACTCCAAGCGTCCGATATTGAGCGACGTCTACCGTTTTTTGAGTAAATGTTGACTTACGCCACGTTTTGCCTCGTTTGTGATTACAAACTTATTTATTTCGCATTGTAGAATTTTTTAATTTTCATTGCAAACATCTTTTAATAATGATTTAATATATAATTTAATATATTATTACATTTGAACTTTTGCGTTTTAATTTTTCCGTTGAATTTTTATGGACTAAATTATTCCATTAAATTTTACGTTTTTATTATTCCATTGAATATTGATTTATCATATTATTCTATGTGATTTTTGCCGTCGGA